>JAUXXH010000037.1 GCA_030684935.1 Pseudolabrys sp.
ACCAGGTGGCCGGAAAGCGCTCGATTGCCGCGTTGAGATTGGTGATGAAGCGGACGACGTTCTTCGGGCCGGCCAGGCTCATCAACTCGTCGAGCATTTCGGTGTCATGGACCGGCAGGTCCGATGCCGCACTGTCGGTGACAGCGGCAACGGTCGCTGCGCCGCGATCGGACAGGGCAACCCATTTCTGCAGCACGGCCAGCAGCGCGGCATTCGCGATCGGCTTGCTGATGAAGTCGTCCATGCCGGCGGCGCTGAATCGCGCCACCTGGTCCGGCATGACGTTGGCGGTCAGCGCCAGGATCGGCAGCTTGCCCTTGCCGTGCTCCAACGCGCGGATCCGTCGGGTGGTCTCGAGACCGTCCATGCCCGGCATCTGAACGTCCATCAGAATGGCGTCGAACGTCTCATCGCGGGCGAACCTTATTGCGGCCGGTCCGTCGGCGGCGAGTGTGACGCGGTGACCGGCCCGGGTGAGGATAGCCTCGCAGAGATCGCGGTTCATTTCGACGTCGTCGACGGCGAGGATTTTCAGCGAGCGGTGTTTGACGCCGGGTAGGGGCTCGTCTTTGGCCAGGCCGGCAGTGTCGGCGATCGGCAGCGACACCGTGAACCGGAATGTGCTGCCTTCGCCGGGTAGGCTTTCAACGGCAATCTTTCCTTGCATCGCCTGGGCGATGCGTTGCGAGATCGCCAGACCGAGACCGGTTCCGCCGAACCGGCGGGAAATCGACGTGTCGGCCTGATTGAACCGCTGAAACAGATTCTTCTGATCTTCTGGCGATATGCCTATACCGGTATCGACGACGTTGAACCGAAGTGTGGCGATGCCGTCCGACGACGACCGGCACTCCAGTATCAACTTGACCGAACCCTTCGCAGTGAACTTCACGGCGTTGTTCAGCAGGTTGATCAAGATCTGCCGGAGCCGCTGCGGATCGCCCGCCAGAGCCTCCGGTACGTCGGCGGCAACCGTCGATACGACCTCCAGCCCCTTGACGTCAGCAGCCGGCATGACGATGGCGGCGCAGTTTTCGACAAGCTCGCGAACATTGAAGGGGTGCGGCTGCAGGTCGACGCCGCGCGCCTCGATCTTGGAAAAGTCGAGGATGTCGTCGATGATGACGCGCAAGGCATTGCTGGCCTCGAAGATGCGGGCGATATGCCGGTGCGTTTCCGGCGCCACGTTGCGGTCTTCCATCGCCAGGTCGGAGTAGCCGATGATGCCGTTGAGGGGCGTGCGGATTTCGTGGCTCATGTTGGCCAGAAATTCCGACTTGGCGGCGGTCGCTCTTTCGGCGCTTTCCTTGGCGACCTTGAGTTCGAGCCGGATCGCATTGGCTTCCGAAATGTCGCGCGTGACCTCAGCATAGCCGATCAAGAGTCCGGCGCTGTTGTGGACGGCGGTGAGGACGATGGCCGCCCAGTAGCGGCTACCATCGGCGCGAACCCGCCAGCTTTCCGCCTTGTAGACGCCGAGATCGCCGGCGACCGTGAGCGCCAGTTCCGGTGCGCCTTTGGCACGGTCCTCGGGCGTATAGAAAATTCTGATATGCTCGCCGATGATCGCCTTTTCCGCATAGCCTTCGACGCGTTCGGCCCCCTGGTTCCAGTTGCTGACACGGCCGTCGACATCGAGCATGTAGATGGCGTGGTCGGACACCCCGCCCACCATCAGGCGAAACCGCTGCTCGTTCGCCAGGATCGCGTCGCTTTGCTGCTGACGGCGAAAGGCGCCGCGGATGCTGATCGATCCTGTCATGGCCAGCAGCAGCAGAATGGCGATCGAGACACCGCCGACGACCGAACTCAGGATGCGCCAGTCCGACAGCGCCGTCGATAATGACCGTGTCGCCGCCACGGCCAGACGATCCCCCCTCAGCCAGCGGGCGGCCGCGATAACTGTTTGTCCGGAGCTGTTGTCATCGACGAGGGCCGAAATGGATTCCGATTGTGAGGACTTCAAGCGCGCAAGAATAGGATCTGTGGCCATTGCCTCGCCGATCTGCGCGTCGCGCCACGGGCTGCTGGCGATCAGATGGAAATTGCGGTCGACCAGCAGAACGTCGCCCTCGGCGTGCACATTGTGACTGAGCAATTCCGAGTAGATGAATCTGGGGTCGATGATGGCGGCAATCACCTGGGCAACATTGCCGAACTCGTCGCGGACCGGAATGCCGCTGATGACCTGCCATTGGTTGTCGATGGAGTTGCGTGTCGGCGCAGTCAGGACATAGGCGTCGCCGGCGCCTGGCGCTTGCCTGAAATGGGTCACCACCGGCGACCTGGTAAGGTCGACTTTCGGCACCGGATAGGCACGCGATGAATGAATGTATTCGCCGTCGATGTTGACGATCGACAAGGCACGGATAAACGGGGCTGCGTCTGTCGTGGTGCTCAGTATTTCGTAGGCATCGATCGGCGCGGTACTGGGCCCGACATGGCGGCGGATGCTTTCCAGCGCGTCGCGCGTGCTGGCGAACATATGGTCGATCGCCGCGCCGGTGACTTTTAGCACCTGCTGCAACTGCTGTTGCTCGCGCGCGACGATCTGCTGGCGCAGCGACACGAAGACGTAGTAGTTGATGATCAATAGCAGCGCCGCCAGCGCCATGAATGCCAGTAGCTACCCTTGCACCATGCGGCGCGGGAGAAGCTCACGGAAAGCTGAGAGCCTTGTGCGAAGTCGGTGCATCAAACGCCTTTGTGCCGCCGCAAAAGCTCACGCTAGGCGCCGGCCATTAACGATCTGGCGGCTTTTTGCGTTGATATGGCACGATCGCTTTGCTGCGTCGGCGCAGACGATATCATGCGAAAGCCAGGCTCATGCCACCGCGTGGCTCTTCTCGAAATAGCAGTACTTCTGTACCGCATTGAACAGTTCGGTCGGATCGAGCGACTTCACGAGAACCATGGCCGCGCCGGGATGACCGGAGATTTCCCGTTTCAGATGCTGGACCGAAACCTCATCGAGGTGGCGGCCGCTGACGACAATAACCGGGATTCTGGCGGTCAGCGCCGTCTGGCGCAGCCGGTGCAGCAGGTAAAGCGCGTCGCCGTTCGGCATGAAATTGTCGCAGACGATGACCGTCGGTTCGTACTTGCAGGCCATGCGGTAGCCGGCCGCGGCATTGGCGGCATGCAACGTCTCCACCCTGAACTTGCCGAACCGGCTGGCGAGGAAGGTGCCCATCGCCGGATCGTCGTCGACGATCAGCACACGGGGGCGGTCACGCATTTCGACGCCCGGCGGCTGTGCCGCATGGTCTCTGATCTTGGCTGTCATAGCCGGGAAGATTTCGCCCAGCGCTGCTTCGACGCTGGCCCAGAACTTCGGCCCCTTGTGGGCATAATACAGGCCCATGCTTTCACACCGTTCGACTGTCTCCGGATCGGCGCTGCCGGTGATCACCACAACCTCGACCGGCTTGCCGCCCGGATCCAGCAGGCGGGTGCAGGCCGACAGGCCGTCCAGCTCCGGCATGTTCACGTCCACCATCAATACGTCCGGCGGATTATGGCGCGCCTTGATCATCAGTTGCATGCCGTTGGTGACGACTTCAACGCTGAAGCCCATCTTGACGCAGCGGTCGGTAAGCAGCCGGACGATCGCCGGGTCGTCGTCGGCGATCAGCATTTTCGGTGCGCGATGTGTTGCTTCCGCTGTTTCGGTCATGCTCATGTCAACTCCCGTCTAGTGACGACCGATGCACTCAAGCAGGGCGTCGAGATTGGTGCTTATCGCACCCGGCGCGCCGCGTCCGGCGCGGCGTTCGATGATGATTTCCTCGAGCGACGCAGCGCTTTCGCTGACCGCTGTAAACTCGAACACGCCGGCGGCACCGGCTAGTTGATGCACGCAGGTCTGCAGACCCGGCGGAACGATGGGTACGGCGCCTTCATCGACGAGCTGCAGGCGCAGTGTCGAAAGCTTCGCCGCGTCGGCGCGCAGGCGTTCATTGAAGTCGTAGGGCGCGCGCGGCGGCTCGGCAGCGGCGGCCAGCGCCGCGCTGGCGGGGGCAGGTCCACCGGCCGGAAGAAAGCTGCGGATGGTGGCGGCCAGTGTCTTCGGAACAAACGGCTTGGCGATCACCGCGGTGGCACCGAGCGACACCAGCCGCGCGGCCTCGGCCGGTGGGGCGTGCGCAGTGATGAACACCAGCGGGATGCCGGCGGTGAGCGGGTTCTTGCGCAGCGCCGCCAGCACCGCCGGCCCATCCATGTTCGGCATGTTGACGTCGCAGAGGATCAGGTCGGGCGCCCATTCGATCGCGGTCGCCAGCACGTGGTCGCCGCTGTCGCAGGCAAAAACCTTCATGGACGGATCCAGCGCGAGCGACAGCTCGACCAGATCGCGCATCAGCGGATCGTCTTCAACGTGAAGGATGTGGTACGACATCAGTGGCTCCGCATCTCGCGCGAGAACGATCAGGCGCAGGAGGATGATTGGCCACTTTTTGCGTTAATATTCCGCCGTGAATCACCACCAACTTGGTCGGGATATCTACGTATCAAGCATTCGTGTTCGCGGTTCCCATGCGGTGCAGCTTGAGCACGGTGTAGACCGTGTCGCTCGCTGGTGTTGCTATACCGAGTTCGCGACCGAGTGCGCGAACCTTGCCGGACAGCCAGTCGAGTTCCAGTCGTCCGCCGCGATCGAGATCGTTTGCCATCGATCCCTTCATGGTCGGCACCGTCTTGGTTTCGACAAAAGTCATCCGCTCGTCGATGTAAGCGGGGTCGAGCGGCACGCCGCGGGCTTTGCCGACCGCCAGCGCTTCCTGCATCAATTGACGGAAGAATATCTTGGTGTCGGGATCGGCCAGGATCGGGCCGATGCTGGAGCGCAGCGCCGCGGTGCCGCCGGTCATGGCGGTGAGGAAGATGAATTTCTCCCACAACTCGCGTTCGATGGCCGGCGAGATGCCGATGTCGAGCCTGGCCGCCTTGCCGGCGGCGACGAAGGCTTCGAGCATCGGGTCGGGCCGGTTGTCGGCGTGACCGAACCGCAGATGATGAAACTGGCTGGTCTGCTTGATGACGCCGGGCGCGCTGATGTTGCTGGCGATATAGGCGAAGCCGCCGGCGACCTTTTCGGCGCCAATGATCGGCGCGAGACGTTCGACGCTGTCGATGCCGTTCTGAAGGGTGATCAGCCGCGTGTTCGGCCCGATCAGCGGCACGGCGCGCCTGGCGGCTTCTTCTGTGTCCCACAGTTTGACTGCGAAGAGGACGATGTCGACCGGACCGATGGTGGCCGGATCATCGGTCACGTTCGGCTTCGGTAGATGCAGGTCGCCGTGCACGCTTTCGATCTTGAGACCATTGCTGCGGATCGCTGCGAGATTGGCGCCGCGGGCGACGAAAAACACGTCATGCCCCGCGTCCGCCAGCCGCGCGCCGTAATAGGCGCTAACCGCGCCCGCCGCCATTGCCGCAATCCGCATCGCCGTCTCCCCTTCTCAGGGTGAGCAGATAGGCAAAAAAAATTGCCCGGCACAATGGCCGGGCAAAGTTATTGGGGGAGGTTCAGAAAGAAGAAAGTTAGTACAGACCGGCGGGGCGAAGACTTGCCCACGTGCGCCGGGCGTTGCTCTCGGGGGCATAACCCGAAACCAGGCTGGTTTGTTCCACACGATTTTGCGTCTGAATCGGCGCCTGGGCGACATTGGCAGGGCGATTCTGCGGCAACACCACGACCTTGGCGCCGATATTCACGCGGGCGTAGAGGTCCTGCACGTCCTCATTGGTGAGGCGGATGCAGCCGCTCGACACGTTCTGGCCGATGGTGCTCGGATCGTTGGTGCCGTGAATGCGGTACATGGTATTGCCGAGATACATGGCGGCGGCGCCCATCGGGTTACCGGGACCGCCCGCGGTCATGCGCGGCAGATAGGGCTGGCGCTCCAGCATTTCAGCCGGCGGATGCCAATCCGGCCACTCGGCCTTGCGCGCAATCTTCTGAACGCCCGACCAGGTGAAACCTTCGCGGCCGACGCCGATGCCGTAACGGACGGCCTGACCGCCGCCGAGCACGAAATAGAGGTAGGTGTTGGCGGTGTCGACGATGACGGTGCCAGGGGCTTCGCGCGTGGGGTAGCTGACGATCTGGCGCTGGAAGCGCGGATCAGCAGCCGGGGCCTGTTCGGCCGGCAGCGCCTGATACTGCGGCTGCGTGTAGCTGGGGGCGGATGCGTAATAGGTCTGGGCCTGGGCGGCGCCACACGACAGGGCGGCAGCGGCGACCAAGGCGGCCAGAGACACGGTGGATTTTGCTTTCACGGACATGACACCCTCCGAACAATTACTCGCCATCATTCGTCGGGGTAACCGGCGGGGAGGTTCAATGGTTCCTGCGTCCGCCGAATACAAATGCCTGCGAGCGCGCGGAACCAGTTGGCAGCGAACGGGTTGTGGCCCGTTTATTTGGGGTTCTTGGCGCTATGCCAGCCAACCGACGCGTCCGGCACGCTGTCGGTCGAGGCGAAATAGGGTTTGATGTCGAGGAGCGGCGTGCCGTCGAGGCAGTCGAGGCCGACCACCGAAAGCCAATTGCCGTCGACCCCGAGCAGTTTCACCACGCTCATTGCGATCGGATTGGGCCGCGCGGGCGAGCGGAGCGCAAAGGTGCCGCGCTGGACGCCGTAATGGCCGGGCACCTGCAGCACCAGATTTCGCGGTGCTTGGTCCATCCAGTACAGCAGCACCAAATGCGAGCAACTCGCCACATCTTTCAGGCCTGCGGCCCAACGCGGGTCCAGTTCGACGGTGCAGACCGCGTCTGACTCACGGGCGTTTTTTGGGCAATCCTTGCGTTCTCGCCAGGGCGTGTGGATGCGGCCGATGAAGTAGACCCCGGCATCGGGTGCGGCCGGGAGGTCGGCGGTCAGTTCGCCCTCCCGCACGCCGAAGTCTCTGGATTTGCTCATAATATCTTTCGCGCGGTGGCCGCATCCGGCCGGGATGCCACAGGTCATCATGGATTGCCGGTTCAAGCCCCGCAATGACCGGCGGGGGCTCGTCAATGAAGGCGGAGGCCGTTTTCCGCTGGGGAACGCCTTGCGAGTCTCTTTTTAAAGGTATAAACATATCTTTATATAGTGGGAACTGGCCCCAAAGGTTACGCTAGGTCACGGGATGCGATGAACGGGCACGAACAACTCGGCTTTGATGCCCTCAACGCCGCCCTCAAGGCGGCTGGGGAGGAGACGCGTCTGCGGGTGCTGGCGCTGCTCGGCGAGGCCGAACTGACGGTGTCCGATCTGACCGACATCCTGCGCCAGTCGCAGCCGCGCATCTCGCGCCATCTCAAGCTGCTGGCCGAGGCCGGTCTGGTCGAGCGCTTCCGCGAGGGCACCTGGGCCTTCTTCCGGCTGGCTGAGCGTGGCGGCGGTGCCGAAGTGGCGCGCGTGCTGCTCGAGCGGCTCGATCCGGCCGACGACACCATCGCCCGCGACCGCGCCCGTCTGGCCTCTGTGCGCGCCGCGCGCGCCGCTGCAGCGCAGGCCTATTTCAGTGCGCATGCCGCGGAGTGGGACCGCATCCGCAAATTGCACGTCGCCGACGACGCGGTCGAAGCCGCGATCCGGCAGGCGCTCGCCGACAAGCCGTTTCGCTCGCTGCTCGATCTCGGCACAGGCACCGGCCGCATGCTCGAACTGTTCGGCCCGGAGATCGAGCGCGGGCTTGGCCTCGATCTGTCGCTCGACATGTTGCTGCTGGCGCGCGACCGGCTGGAGCGCGCCGGGCTGAAAAACTGCAGCGTGCGGCAGGGCGATCTCTACGACCTGCCGATCGCCGATGACTCGTTCGATGTCGTGATCCTGCATCAGGTGTTGCACTTTCTTGATGATGGCGGCCGGGCGATCAAGGAGGCCGCGCGCGTGCTGCGGCCAGGCGGCCGGCTTCTGGTCGTCGATTTTGCGACGCACGAGCAGGAATTCCTGCGCGAACAGTTCGCGCACCGGCGTCTCGGCTTCGCGCCGGAAACGGTGTCGCATTGGATGGCGGCGTCCGGGCTGGAGCTGGTGCTGCACAAAAGTCTGTCGCCCGGGCCCGGGCCGGACGAAAAGATCGCCGTGTCGTTGTGGCTGGCGCGCGACGATCGCGCGCTGATCGCGGCGACGGCCCGGCGGGAGGTCGCGTGATGATCAGTGCGCTGCGCCCAAGCCGTTTCATGCCGCCGGGCCATAACCGGATCAATGTGTCGTTCGAATTCTTCCCGCCGAAGGACGAGGCGATGGAGAAGACGCTGTGGGAGTCGGTGACGCGCCTTGCGCCGCTCAATCCCGATTTCGTGTCCGTCACCTATGGCGCCGGCGGCACGACCCGCGAACGCACCCACGCCACCGTCAAGCGAATCCTGAGCGAGACATCGTTGACGCCGGCCGCGCATCTGACCTGCGTGTCGGCGACGCGCGAGGAAATCGACGGCATCGTGCGGCAGTATCACGACGCCGGCGTGCGCCACATCGTGGCGCTGCGCGGCGATCCGGCCGGCGGCGCCGGCACGAAATATGCGGCCCACCCGGGCGGCTATGCGACCTCGGCCGATCTGGTTTCGGGCATCAAGCGCATCGGTCCGGATTTCGAGGTCTCGGTCTCCGCCTATCCGGAACGGCACCCGGACAGCCCGACGGTCGATGCCGACATCGACATGCTGAAGGCCAAGGTCGACGCCGGGGCGACGCGCGCGATCACGCAGTTCTTTTTCGAGAACGATCTCTACTTCCGCTATCTCGACCGCGTGCGCGCGCGCGGCATCGACATTCCGGTCATCCCCGGCATCCTGCCGGTGCAGAACTTCAAGGCGGCGACCAATTTCGCGGCGCGCGCCGGCGCGTCGGTGCCGGCCTGGCTCGCCGAACGCTTCCACGGCCTCGACGACGATCCGGCGACGCGCAAGCTGATCGCCGCGGCGGTCGCTGCCGAACAGGCCATCGATCTGCTCGATCGCGGCGTCACCAGCTTTCACTTCTACACCATGAACCGCGCCGACCTCGTTTACGCGATCTGTCACCTGCTGGGATTGCGTCCCTCGGTTGCCTCTCTTTCCCTCTCCCACAGGGAGAGGGTGCCCGCGCGAAGCGCGGGCGGGTGAGGGGTTATGGCGTCACGTGTACTCATCGCAAGGAAGTTGCGGCGCGAGCAAACCGACGCCGAACGGAAACTCTGGTTCCGCCTGCGGGATCGGCGCCTCAACGGGCTGAAATTTCGCCGACAGATGCCCATCAAGACTTACGTCGTGGACTTTTGTTGTGAATCCGCCCGCCTGATTGTCGAACTGGATGGTGGACAGCACGACGTCCAGAGTTCGACTGACGCAATACGAACCGCTGAGCTTGAAAGCTTTGGCTACGTCGTCCTCCGTTTCTGGAATAACGACGTCCTCACGAATATCGACGGCGTTGTCGCAATGATCGTCGCGACGGCGACTCAGGATCCCCCTCACCCTAACCCTCTCCCCAACGGGGAGAGGGAACAGGCTGCAATGCGTAGCGAGTCAAATGCCCACTAAAAACCAGACCACCCGCGACGCCTTCATCGCCGAAATGCGCAAGCGCATTCTGGTGCTCGACGGCGCGATGGGCACCATGATCCAGGAGCTCAAGCTCGACGAGCAGGGCTATCGCGGCGCGCGCTTCGACGCCTGGAACCGCGACGTGCGCGGCAACAACGATCTGCTCAACTTGAGCCGGCCGGATGCGATCCGCGAAATCCATCTCAGGTATTTCCTCGCCGGCGCCGACATCGTCTCGACCAACACGTTTTCCTCCACCACTATCGCCCAGGCCGACTACGGCATGGAGGACATCGCCTACGAACTGAACCATGCCGGCGCGACGCTGGCGCGCGAGGCCGCGGTCGAAGCGGAGCGGCAGGACGGCCGCCGCCGTTTCGTCGCCGGCGCGCTGGGACCGACCAACCGCACCGCCTCGATCTCGCCCGACGTCAGCGATCCCGGCTACCGCGCCGTCACCTTCGACCAGCTGCGCGCCGCCTATGGCGAACAGATCCGCGGCCTGCTCGAGGGCGGCGCCGATCTGCTGCTGATCGAGACCATCTTCGACACGCTCAACGCCAAGGCGGCGATCTACGCCATCGCCGAGGCCTGCGCCGAGCGCGGCGTCGACGTGCCGGTGATGATTTCCGGCACCATCACCGACATGTCCGGCCGCCTGCTGTCCGGCCAGACCCCGGCGGCGTTCTGGAATTCGGTGCGCCACGCCAACCCGATCACCATCGGTCTGAACTGCGCGCTCGGCGCCAAGGAGTTGCGCGCGCATGTCGCCGAACTCGGCCGCGTCGCCGACAGCTTCGTCTGCGCCTATCCGAACGCCGGCCTGCCCAATGAATTCGGCTACTACGATGAGAGCCCGGAATTCATGGCCGAACTGCTCGAGGAATTCGCCGCGGCCGGACTGGTCAACGTCGTCGGCGGCTGCTGCGGCACCACGCCCGACCACATCGCCGCGATCGCCAAGGCGGTGGACGGCAAGGCGCCGCGCGTCATTCCCGAAATCCCGCGCCAGCTGCGCTTGTCCGGGCTCGAGCCCTTCGCGCTGACGCCGGAAATTCCCTTCGTCAATGTCGGCGAGCGTACCAACGTCACCGGCTCGGCCAAATTCCGCAAGCTGATCACCGCCGGCGACTATGCCGCCGCACTGTCGATCGCCCGCGAGCAGGTCGAGAACGGCGCGCAAGTGATCGACGTCAACATGGACGAGGGGCTTCTCGACTCGGAAGCCGCGATGGTGACGTTCCTCAATCTGATCGCCGCCGAGCCGGACATTGCCCGCGTGCCGGTGATGGTCGATTCCTCGAAGTTTTCGGTGATCGAGGCCGGCCTGAAGTGCCTGCAGGGCAAGCCGATCGTGAATTCGATCTCGATGAAGGAAGGCGAGGCGTCCTTCATCGAGCAGGCGAGGATTGTGCGCCGGCACGGCGCGGCCGTGGTCGTCATGGCGTTCGACGAAAAGGGCCAGGCTGACACCTTCGAGCGCAAGACCGAGATCTGCGCGCGCGCCTACGACATTCTGGTCAACCAGGTCGGGTTTCCGCCGGAAGACATCATCTTCGATCCCAACATCTTCGCCATCGCCACCGGCATGGAGGAGCACAGCAATTACGGCGTCGACTTCATCGAGGCGACGCGCTGGATCCGGCAGAACCTGCCCTACGCGCACGTCTCGGGCGGTGTCTCGAACCTGTCATTTGCCTTCCGCGGCAACGAACGGGTGCGCGAGGCGATGCATTCGGTATTCCTGTTCCACGCCATCAAGGCCGGCATGGATATGGGCATTGTCAACGCCGGCCAGATGGCGGTCTACGACGCGCTCGACCCGGTGCTGCGCGAGGCCTGCGAGGACGTGGTGCTCAACAAGCGCCCCGACGCCGCCGAGCGGCTGCTGGCGCTGGCCGACCAATTCCGCGGCAAGGGTCAGGAAGCCAAGGAAGTCGACTTGGCGTGGCGCGAGCGCGAGGTCGAAAGCCGCCTGTCACACGCGCTGGTGCATGGCATCACCGATTTCATCGCCACCGACGTGGAGGAGGCGCGGCTGCGCGCCAGCCGGCCGCTCGACGTGATCGAGGGGCCGCTGATGGACGGCATGAACGTGGTCGGCGATCTGTTCGGCGCCGGCAAGATGTTCCTGCCGCAGGTGGTGAAGTCGGCGCGCGTCATGAAGCAGGCGGTGGCCTACCTGATGCCGTTCATGGACAAGGAGAAGGAAGAGCGCCGTCTCGCCGGCGGCGCCGCCGAACGCTCGTCCAACGGCAAGATCGTGATGGCGACCGTGAAGGGCGATGTCCACGACATCGGCAAGAATATCGTCGGCGTCGTACTCCAGTGCAACAATTATGAGGTGATCGACCTCGGCGTCATGGTGCCGGCGGCCAAGATCCTGGAAACCGCGCGCGCCGAGAATGCCGACATCATCGGCCTGTCCGGCCTGATCACGCCGTCGCTCGACGAGATGTGTCATGTCGCGGCGGAGATGGAGCGACAGGGCTTCAATCTGCCGCTGATGATTGGCGGCGCCACCACCAGCCGCGTGCACACCGCGGTGAAGATCCATCCGAACTACCGCCGCGGCCAGGCGGTCTATGTCAACGACGCCAGCCGCGCCGTCGGCGTCGCGCAGTCTTTGATGTCGGCGACCGCCAAAGGCGGCTACGTCTCCGATCTGCGTGGCGAATATGCCAAGATCGCCGCGGCGCACGCCCGCGCGCAGGAAGACAAGCTGCGGCTGCCGCTGGCCACGGCGCGCGGCAACGCGCTCAAGCTCGACTGGTCCGGTGCCTATCAGCCGCCGAAGCCGGCCTTCACCGGCCCGCAGACACTGGTCGACTATCCGATCGCCGAACTGGTCGAGTTCATCGACTGGACGCCATTCTTCCAGACCTGGGAACTGAGCGGCAAATTCCCCGCCATTCTCGACGATGCCACGGTCGGCGAGGCGGCGCGTTCGCTCTATGCCGACGCCCGCGCCATGCTCGATCAGATCGTCAAGGAGCAGTGGTTCAAGGCCAGCGGCGTGGTCGGCTTCTGGCCGGCCAATGCGGTCGGCGATGACATTCACGTCTATGCCGACGAGACTCGGCAGAAGCCGATCGCGGTGATGCACGGGCTGCGCCAGCAACTGTCCAAGCGCGAAGGCCGCGCCAATGCCTCGGTGTCGGATTTCGTCGCGCCGCGCGACAGCGGGCTTGCCGATTACATCGGTGCTTTCACCGTCACCGCCGGTATCGGCGAGGATGTGGTGGCCGAGCGCTTCAAGCGTGCCAATGACGACTATTCGGCGATCATGGTCAGCGCGCTGGCCGACCGGCTGGCGGAAGCTTTCGCCGAGCGGCTGCATCAGCGCGTGCGCAAGGAGTTCTGGGGCTACGAGCCTGAAGAGACGCTGGCCAGCGACGACCTGATCGCCGAGAAATATCGCGGCATCCGGCCGGCGCCCGGCTATCCGGCGCAGCCCGATCACACCGAAAAGGCGACGATCTTCGATCTGCTCAATGTCGAAAAACGCACCGGCGTGAAGCTGACCGAAAGTTACGCCATGACGCCGGCCGCTTCCGTCAGCGGGCTCTATCTGGCGCATCCGAGCGCGCATTATTTCGGCGTCGCCAAGATCGAGCGCGATCAGATCGAGGATTACGCCCGCCGCAAGGGCATGGATGCCCGCGAGGCCGAACGCTGGCTCGCGCCGATTCTCAACTACGCGCC
>JAUXXH010000049.1 GCA_030684935.1 Pseudolabrys sp.
GAGTGACCATGCCGACGCCCGCTTCCGTGGCGCTGCGCGCCGCCGTGCACGACGCGCTGGTGGCCGACGCTGCCCTGGCCGCCGTGCTCGGCGGTCCGAAGGTCTATGACGAGCCGCCGCGCGGCGCCGCGTTGCCTTACGTCACGCTCGGCGAAGCGCGCGTTGCGGACTTCGCCGCCGGCAGCGACCCCGCGCAGGAACATCACCTGACGCTGCATGCCTGGTCGCGCCAGGGCGGCCACCGCGAGGCGCACGCCATTGCCGGTGCGCTGTTGCAGGCGCTCGACGATGCGCCGCTGGCGCTCAGCGACCACGCGCTGGTCAATTTCCGCTTTGCGGTGGCCGACGTCCGCCGCGAAGCCGACGGCCGCACCTATCACGCGCTGGTGCGCTTCCGCGCCGTGACCGAGCCGGCGTGAGTTTCATCAGAGGACCAGCACAATGACCGCCCAGAAAGGCAAGGACCTGCTCGTCAAGATCGCCGACGGCGCCGGCTTCGTCACCGTCGCCGGTTTGCGCTCGCGGCGGATCGCCTTCAACGCCGAGACCGTCGACATCACGCATGCCGAGAGCGCCAACCGCTGGCGCGAACTGCTGGACGGCGCCGGCGTCAAGCGCGCCGCGGTGTCGGGGCGCGGCCTGTTCAAGGACGCCGCCACCGACGCGCTGATGCGCCAGACCTTCTTCGACGGCGCGGTGAAGAATTACCAGATCGTCATCCCCGACTTCGGCACGGTGGCCGGCGCGTTCCAGATCACGAACCTGGAATTCCCCGGCGAGCACAATGGCGAAGTCACCTACGAGGTGGCGCTGGAATCGGCCGGCGAACTGACGTTCTCCGCGCATTAAACGAGCGCAGCACAATGCCCAACATCCATCGCGGCGAGATCGAGGCCGAGATCGGCGGCGCCCGGCGACGGCTGGTGCTGACGCTCGGCGCATTGGCCGAGTTGGAGGCTGCCTTCGGCGCCGACGACCTGGTGGCGCTGACGGAACGCTTCGGCTCAGGGCGCCTGACGGCGCGCGACCTGATCCGCATTATCGGCGCAGGCCTGCGCGGCGCGGGCGAAGCGGTCAGCGATGACGACGTTGCGGCCATGCCGGTCCCTGGCGGCGCGCAAGGCTATGTGCGCATTGCCGCCGATCTGATTGCGGCGACCTTTGGCGATCCAGCCGCATGACTCCTTTCCCATGGAAACAGGCGATCGGCTTCGGCCTCGGCGTGTTGAAGCTTTCGCCGGAACAGTTCTGGCGCGATCCAGTTTACGTGCCCTACTACCTGATCGCATTCGGCCTGGTGACGGAGTTTCTGCGCCGCCGCCGCGCCACCGATCTCTGACGGGGGGAGGGTGGCGATGGTGTCGATGATCCTGGGCTGGCTGGGCCAACTGCTCGGCGGCCCCTTCGCCAAAGCCGCGGTCGACGCCTATCGCGCCAGGCTCTCGGCCGGCAATGCGTCCGACAAGATCGCCGCCGATCTCGCCGCGCGGGCGATCGATCTCGAACAGCGCGAGCGCGAGCTGGCGGCGCAGCTGGTGCTGGCCGAGCAGGGGCGCTGGTACACGGCGCTGCCGCGGCCATTGTTTGCTTTCGCCTTCGTCATCTATGTCTGGAAGGTGGTGGTATGGGACAAGGTGCTGGGCGGCTGGACCCACGGCTCGACCGATCCCTTGTCCGGCGATGTGGCGCAATGGGCGATGATCGTGCTGACCGCTTATTTCGGCGGGCGGACGCTGGAGAAAGTGGCGGCGATCTGGAAGCGGAAGTAGCGCCTGCGCCTTGGCACTGCCGATGCCAGCGTCCACACTCCGGGCGAATCATGCCGGAGTCTTGCCATGGATGTGTTCGACGCCGTCGCCAGCCGCTTTTCCTGCCGCGCGTTTCTGGCCACGCCAATCCCGGAAGCGATCGTCCGCGACATTGTCGAGCGCGCCGCGCGGGCGCCGTCGGCCGGCAACATGCAGCCATGGCGCGTCTACACCATTGCCGGCGCGCGCGTCGAAGCGCTGAAGGAGCAACTGGCGCCGCGCATGAACGAATTGCCGAAGGCGGAGGGCGGCGACTACCAGATCTTCCCGCATCCGCTGGAGGAGCCGTTCCGGACCCGGCGCTTTGACGTCGGGGAGCGGCTGTACCGGTCGATCGGCGTGCCGCGCGAGGACAAGCCGGCGCGCTATAGGCAGTATTCGCGCAACTTCGAATTTTTCGGCGCACCGGTGGGTCTCTTCTTCGCCGTCGACAAGACGCACGGCGAAGCGCAGTGGGCCGACCTCGGCGGCTATCTGCAAACCGTCGCGCTGCTGGCGCGCGGCCATGGCCTTCACACCTGTCCGCAGCAGGCCTGGGTGTCATGGCATAAAACGGTGCGCACCTTTCTCAAGCTTCCCGACAATTTGATGATTTATTCCGGCATGGCGCTCGGCCATGCCGATTCGGCCGCGCCGATCAATTCGTGGCGCGCGCCGCGCGTAGCGCTCGACGATTATGCCTCGTTTGATGGTTTCGAGGGCTAAGTCGCCGATTCGCCGCCAGGCGACGCAAATCGTCGCATTCAGGCCGCGTTCACCGGCGGGCTGTTATAAAACCGCCATGTTGCGCCGCTTCCCTCATCTCACCGTCCTGATATTCGGCCTGCTGACCGCCGCTGTTTTCGCGTCGGCAGTTCCCGCCGAAGCACAGACGCGCGCCTGCCTGGGCCGGGAAGAGCAACGGGCTGCTGTTGCCTCCAACAAAGCGATCCCGCTTGCCGAGGCTTTGCGTTTGCTCCGCGCCCGCGGCATCCGGGGCGAGACGGTGCGCGCCTCGCTTTGCCGCCGGGACGGAAAACTGGTCTATGTGCTGACTCTGCTGGCGCGAAATGGCAAAGTGAGCCGCGTGACGGTCGACGCCGGCAGCGGCGAGACCATTGCCGGCCGCTGAGCGTGCCGGCTGTTTTCGGCTAGGATCATGCGCGGAATCGTCCGGAGATAGATGTCTTGCGCCTGCTCGTCGTCGAAGATGACCCCGACCTCAACCGCCAGCTTACCGCCGCTTTGACCGAGGCCGGCTATGTGGTCGACCGCGCTTTCGACGGCGAGGAGGGCCAGTTCCTCGGCGAATCGGAGCCCTACGACGCGGTGATTCTCGACATCGGTCTGCCGAAAGTAGACGGTATCACGGTACTGGAAGCGTGGCGGAAGGCCGGCCGGATGATGCCGGTGCTGATGCTGACGGCGCGCGACCGCTGGAGCGACAAGGTGCAGGGCTTTGACGCCGGCGCCGACGACTATGTCGCCAAGCCGTTCCATCTGGAGGAAGTGCTGGCGCGGGTGCGGGCACTGCTGCGGCGATCGGTCGGTCACGCCAAAAGCGAGTTCGACTGCGGCCCGGTGCGGCTGGACTCACGCACCGGCCGGGTCGCGGTGGCCGGCAAGCCGGTCAAGCTGACCAGCCATGAATACCGGCTGCTGGCCTATCTGATGCATCATAACGGCCGCGTGGTGTCGCGCAGCGAACTGGTCGAGCATCTCTACGATCAGGATTTTGACCGCGACTCCAACACCATCGAGGTGTTCGTCGGCCGCATCCGCAAGAAGCTCGGCGTCGACATCATCCAGACTGTGCGCGGGCTCGGTTATCTGCTGGCGGCGCCGGTCGCGTGAGGCGGACCTGACGCTGATGCGCACCAACTCGCTCGCCTTTCGCCTGTTCGTCTGGGCCACGGCGTCGGCGGCGGTGATCCTGCTGACGACCGGCGTCGTGCTGTCATCGCTGTACACGCAGGCGGTGGAGCGCGCCTTCGACCGGCGGCTCGGCGTCTATCTGCGCACGCTGGTGGCCGACGTCGCTTCGCCCGACGAGGGGATCGATAAGTATCCGCAGTCGTTCGGTGAGCCATTGTTCGAATTGCCGCTGTCGGGCTGGTATTGGCAGGTGACGCGGCTTGAGCCCGGCAAGACCGACGTGCGGGCGTCGCGCTCGCTGTGGGACGGCGGGCTGCCGCAATTGCAGGATCGCGGTATCGTCGCCGGACCGGGCGGCACCCGCGAGGGCTATGTCGATGGTCCGGAAGGCCAGCAATTGCGGCTGGTCGAGCGCAACATCGACCTCGGCGATGAGGGCACCTATCTGGTGTCAGTGGCCGGCGATGCCGCCGAAATCGCCGAGGAGACCCGCGCATTCGACCGCGCGCTGATGATCACCTTCTCTCTTCTGGCCATGGTACTGCTGATCACCACCATGTTTCAGGTGCGTTTCGGTCTGGCGCCGCTCAAGCGCATCACCGGCAGTCTCGCCGCCATCCGCTCCGGCAATGCCGAGCGGCTGGCCGGCACATTCCCCGACGAGATCGCGCCGCTGGCACGCGAAACCAATGCGCTGATCGACGCCAACCGCGAGATCGTCGAGCGCGCCCGCACCCATGTCGGCAATCTGGCCCATGCGCTGAAGACGCCGCTGTCGGTGATGCTGAACGAGGCGGCGGCGCGCGGCGACGACCCGTTCGCGCTTAAGGTGATGGAACAGACCGACATCATGCGCGACCAGGTTGCCCGTCATCTCGAGCGGGCACGCCTGGCGGCGCGGCTGACGGTGGTCGGATCGAGCACCGAGGTCGCGCCGGTGGTGACGGCATTGGCGCGCACCATGGAAAAGATCTACCGCGACAAGAACGTCAGCATCGAGGTCCAGGCCGATGACGCGGCGCGCTTCCGCGGCGAACGGCCCGATCTCGAGGAGATGGTCGGCAACCTGGTCGACAATGCCTGCAAGTGGGCGTCGTCACAGGTCGGCATCGAAGTGGTCTGCGATCGTCCCGATCCGGCCAGCTCGGCGCAAACGGTGCGCATCGTCGTCGACGACGATGGCCGTGGCCTGACCGCGTCCGAGCGCGCGCAGGTGGCCAAGCGCGGGCAGCGGCTGGACGAGACCAAGCCGGGCTCGGGTCTCGGTCTGTCGATTGTGGTCGAACTGGCGACACTCTACGGGGGCGGCCTGACGCTCGGTACCGCGCCACGCGGCGGTCTGCGGGCCGAACTGGTGCTGCCGGCCGGATAAAGCGGCTAATATCCGGTTTACGGCCGGCGCGCCGGACTTTTGCCCGAATCCTCCCGTCCCGTTAAGGTGTCCCGGTGTCCAAGCTGGGTCTGTACAATCATTTCCGAATATCCGGGGGTCCCATGTCCGTTTCCAAATTCGCCGCCGTGGCCGTTGCCGGTCTCACTCTTGCCGCCTGCGCCGGCAGCCCGGACGGGATGGGTCCCGGCCCGCGGGAAAATACCGGCACGTTGCTCGGCGCGGGCACTGGCGCGCTGCTCGGCGCCGCCGTGGCCGGCGGCGGCACCGGCAACCGGCTGGCGGGCGCGGCTGTCGGCGGCTTGCTGGGCGGCCTGATCGGCAACCGCATGGGCGCGGCGCTGGACGACGAAGACCGCCAGCGCGCTTATGCCGCGCAGATGGATGCGCTCGATCGCGGCCAGTCCGGCGCGCCGGTGTCGTGGCGCAACCCCGATTCCGGGCGCTACGGCACGGTCGTTCCGGGTCCCGCCTATCAGGAAGCGGGCCGCAATTGCCGCTCTTACACACATACGATCTACGTCGATGGCACGCCGCAGACCGCGCGCGGCACCGCCTGCCGCCTGCCGGACGGCAGCTGGCAGCCGATCGGCTAGCTCTCGCGGCGGCGGGCAGGGCCTTGATCTTGCTCATTGCCGCCATCATTGGGCGTGATGTATCCCCTGTGCCACGGGCCGCATTGGCGGCCCGGCAAAGCGGATAGTCATGACCCTGTGGTTCGTATTTGCGCTGATGACCGCCGCGGCGATGTTCGCGGTTCTGTGGCCGTTGTCACGCCGCGGGCCCGAAGCGGGCGGCAGCGACGTGGCGGTCTACCGCGACCAGCTCGATGAGATCGGCCGGGACCGCGCCGCCGGCCTGATCGGCGCGGCCGAAGCGGAAGCAGCCCAGGTTGAAGTGTCGCGCCGGCTGATCGCGGCCGCCGATGCGGCGGAAGCGACAACGGCGGGCCGCATCGAGCCGCCGGTGTGGCGCCGCCGCGCCGCGGTTGTGGTGGCCTTCCTGTTGCTGCCGGCCGGCGCGACGTTGCTTTACCTCACGATCGGTTCGCCGCAGTTGCCGGGCGAACCGCTGGCGTCACGCGAGCGCGTTGCGCAAAATTCCTCGATTGCCAATCTGGTGACCCAGGCCGAAGCGCACCTCGAGCGCAATCCCGGCGATGCGCGCGGCTACGAGGTGCTGGCGCCGATCTATCTGCGCATGGGCCGCTTCACCGACGCAGCGAATGCGCGTCGCCGCATTTTGGCCATCAGCGGCGAAACCGCCGAGCGGCAAACCGATCTCGGCGAGGCGCTGACCGCAGCCAATAACGGCATTGTGACCGACGAGGCCAAAGCCGCGTTCGAGCGGGCGCTGGTGCTCGACGCCGGCGATGTGCGCGCCCGCTTCTTCACCGGCATCGCCGCCGAACAGGACGGGAAGCGCGAGCAGGCGGCGGCGATCTGGCGCGGCATGCTCGAGAAGGCGCCGCCCGGCGCGCCGTGGGTGGAGACCGTGCAGCAGTCGATGGCGCGTGTCGGCGCAACGCCGCCGGCCGCCGCGCCAGCGGTCGCCGCGGCGCCAGGTCCGAGCGCCGATGACGTCAAGGCATCTGCCGGCATGAGCGAGGCCGACCGCGACGAGATGATCCGCGGCATGGTGGCGCGGCTGGCCGACAGGCTTAAGGAAAACGGCGACGATATCGAGGGATGGCAGCGCCTGTTGCGCGCCTATATGGTGATGGGCGATCGCGACAAGGCGACCGCCGCCGCCGCCGATGCGCGCCGCGCTTTCGCCAGCGATCCCGACAAGCTGCGGCGCATCGACGACGCAATCAAGAGCATGGGAATCGACGGGTGACGCAGCGCCAGAAAGATCGCCGATGACGCGCAAGCAGCGACGCCTGATCCTGATCGGCGGCAGTGTCGGCGTGCTGGCCATCGCCGCGGCGCTGGTGCTCGGCGCGCTGCGCGACTCCATCGTGTTCTTCAATTCGCCGACCGACATCGTCGAGAAGCACCCGTTGCCGGGCACGCGGCTGCGCATCGGCGGGCTGGTCAAGGCCGGCAGCCTGGAGCGCGGCGAGAATCTGCGCATCAGTTTTGCGGTGACCGACGGCAATCACGACATCGCGGTGCGTTACGTCGGCATCGTGCCCGACCTGTTCCGCGAGGGGCAGGGCGTGGTCGCCGAGGGCAAGCTGGAAGCCGGCGGCACCTTCGTCGCCGACATGGTGCTGGCCAAGCATGACGAGAACTACATGCCGCGCGAAGTGGTCGATGCGCTGAAGAAAAGCGGCCACTGGCAGCACGATGAGGCAGCGCCGCAGAAGTAGGCGGCGATGGCGGGTGACCCTCTCCCCTTGAGGGAGAGGGTGGTCCGAGCGAAGCTCGGACCGGGTGAGGGGTGATGGTCGAGCCGCATGTCAAGCGTTTGCGGGTGAACATGACCGATGCGGAGCGCAAGCTCTGGCGAGCCTTGCGTGCGCGTTCGATCAACGCAAAATTTCGTCGTCAGGTCCCGCTGGGTCCTTACATCGTTGATTTTGTGGCGTTCGAGGAAAAGTTGATCGTGGAAGTCGATGGCGGTCAACATTCAACATCTGCTACCGACGGTCAGAGAGACCGGTACTTCAGTGAGAGAGGCTACCGGACGCTCCGGTTCTGGAACAGTGACGTGATGGCAAACCTCGATGGCGTGATCCAGAGAATTGCGGCGGTGACAAACCCCTCACCCGGCGCATTGCTGCGCAATGCGCCACCCTCTCCCTCAAGGGGAGAGGGAAGGAAGCACAAAGGCGGCAACGCATGATCCCCGAACTCGGACATTTCGCGCTGGTGCTGGCGCTGGCGCTGGGGGTGGTGCAGGCGATCGGGCCGCTCATCGGCGCGCATTATCGCGACGCGGCGCTGATGCGGATGGCAGATTCGACGGCGCTGATGCAGTTCGTCTTTGTCGCGCTGTCATTCGCGGCGCTGACGGTCTGCTACGTGACGTCCGATTTCTCGGTGGTGAATGTCTACGAGAATTCGCACTCGGCGATGCCGCTGATCTACAAATACACCAGTGTCTGGGGCAACCACGAAGGCTCGATGCTGCTGTGGGTGCTGATCCTGGCGCTGTTCGGCGCCGCGGTGGCGGCGTTCGGCGGCAACCTGCCGGCGACGCTGAAAGCCAATGTGCTGGCGGTGCAGTCGTGGATCGCCTGCGCCTTCTATGTGTTCATCCTGCTGACGTCGAACCCGTTCCTGCGACTCGCCGAGGCGCCGCTCGAGGGGCGTGATCTCAATCCGATCCTGCAGGACATCGGTCTCGCGATCCATCCGCCGCTGCTTTATCTCGGCTATGTCGGCTTCTCGATTTCCTTCTCGTTTGCGGTCGCCGCGCTCATTGAGGGCCGCATCGACGCCGCGTGGGCGCGCTGGGTGCGGCCGTGGACTTTGGCCGCCTGGATGTTCCTGACGGTCGGCATCTCCATGGGGTCGTACTGGGCCTATTACGAACTCGGCTGGGGCGGCTTCTGGTTCTGGGACCCGGTCGAAAACTCCTCGTTGATGCCGTGGCTGGCCGGCACCGCGCTGCTGCATTCTGCGGTGGTGATGGAAAAGCGCAATGCGCTGAAGATCTGGACGCTGCTGCTGGCGATCCTGGCCTTCTCGCTGTCGCTGCTCGGCACTTTCCTGGTGCGCTCCGGCGTGCTGACCTCGGTGCACACCTTCGCCACCGATCCCAGCCGCGGCGTGTTCATCCTCGCCATTCTGGTGTTCTTCATCGGCGGCGCGCTGGCGCTGTTCGCCTGGCGCGCGCCGCTCTTGAAGCAGGGCGGCCTGTTTGCGCCGGTGTCGCGCGAGGGCGCGCTGGTGTTCAACAATCTGTTCCTGACCACGGCCTGCCTGACCGTGTTCGTCGGCACGCTGTATCCGCTGGCGCTGGAATCGGTGACGGGTGAAAAGATTTCGGTCGGGCCGCCCTTCTTCAATCTCACTTTCGCGCCGCTGTTCATCCCGCTGCTGTTCGCCATGCCGTTCGGGCCGCTGCTGGCCTGGAAGCGCGGTGATGTGCTTGGCGTGGCGCAGCGTCTGATGGCAGCCTTCGCCGTCGGCATCGTGGCGATTGCCGTGACCTTCGTCATCAAAGGCGGGCAATCGGTGCTGGCGCCGTTCGGCATCGGGCTCGGCGTCTATGTGATCGGCGGCGCGCTGATCGATCTCATCGAACGCACCGGCTTGTTCCGTCTGCCGCTCGCCACGGTGCGCAGCCGCGCCGCCGGCCTGCCGCGCTCCGTCTGGGGCACCGCGGTGGCGCATATCGGTATCGCGATGTCGCTGATCGGCATTGTCGCGCAGGTCTGGGCCGATGAGCGCATCGTGTCGCTGAAGCCGCAGCAGACGGTGTCGATCGCCGGCTATACGTTGTCGTTCGACCGGCTGACGCAGCGCACCGGACCCAATTTCCGCGAACAGGCCGCCAAGTTCACCGTGCGCAACAGTGGCGGCACTGTTGTCGGCATCATGGATCCGTCGAAGCGAACCTTCCCGGCGCGCGCCACCACCACCACCGAAGCATCGTTGCTGACGCGGGGAACCAGTCAGCTTTATCTGTCGCTGGGCGACGCCAATGACGATGGCTCGGTCGCGGTCCGGCTGTATCACAAGCCGCTGGTGCTGCTGATCTGGCTCGGCTCGGTGGTGATGATGCTGGGCGGCGGGCTGTCGCTGTCGGACCGCCGGCTGCGGGTCGGCGCGCCAAAGCCCGCGAAAAAGACCGCGGCAAAGCCAGCCTTGCAGCCGGCGGAGTAATACTCATCCTCATCCTGAGGAGCCGCCGCAGGCGGCGTCTCGAAGGATGAGGATGCCCGGGCCTCGCCCTTCGAGACGGCGGTTCCGCCGCCTCCTCAGGGTGAGGGGAGAGGATCGAGAATGCGGCGCTGCTTTCAATATCTAGTTTTTCTCCTCGCGCTCATCGTGGCGACACCGGTTCTCGCCCTGCAGCCCGATGAAATCCTGAAAGACCCGGCCATGGAAGCGCGGGCGCGCGAACTGTCGCGCGAACTGCGCTGCATGGTCTGCCAGAATCAATCGATCGACGATTCCGACGCGCCGCTGGCGCGCGACCTGCGCCTGCTGGTGCGCGAGCGGCTGGTGCAAGGCGACAGCGACCGCCAGGTGCGCGATTTCCTGGTGGCGCGTTACGGCGAGTTCGTGTTGCTGCGGCCGCCCTTGCGCTGGCACACGCTGATTCTGTGGTTCCTGGGGCCGGCGGCGCTGCTGGCCGGCATCGGCGGACTTTATCTACTGGCGCGCCGGCGGCGGATGGTGGTCGTGGAACCGGCGGGCTTGAGCGGCGATGAACAGCGCCGCCTGGTCGAGCTGTCCGGCCCGCCCCCCAGCGATCGCACCTAACTTATTGAATTAAAACACATTATTGATTATTCACACCTTACCAAAGTTTAATCCCCCCGACAGGGCGCGGTAAGGCGGGAGACCCCATCTTCAGGTTCGAAACGGCGCGCTTCGCGCCCCAGAATCGAGATGGAGCTTCCCGATGAACCCGAGCGACACTTCCGCTCCCCAGACGTCCAAGCGCCGCGGTCTCTCCGCCCGGCGGATCGCCTTGCTGGCCACCACCATCGCCGGCCTCGGCGTTGCCGCCCTTGTTCTTGCCCCCACCGTCAATCTGCAGGCCACCTATCCGGCCGCCATCGCCCAGAACCTGAGCGAGCAGGCTGCCAAGGTCGCGGGCCCGGTCGGCTTCGCCGACATCGTCGAGAAGGTGAAGCCCGGTGTGTTCTCGGTCCGCGTCAAGGTCGACGGCGGCAACGAGACGGTCGGCCGCGGCGGCCAGGAAATTCCCCCCGGCATGCGCGAGTTCTTCCGCCGCTTCGGCATGCCCGACATTCCCGGCGGCCCCGAAGGCATGCCGCGTGGCGGCCGTCGTGGCGCGACCGGCCAAGGCTCCGGCTTCTTCATCTCCGCCGACGGCTACGCGGTGACCAACAACCACGTGGTCGAGAAGGCCTCCAGCGTCGAGATCCAGCTTGACGATGGCAAGACCTATCCGGCCAAGGTGATCGGCACCGATCCGCGCACCGACCTGGCCTTGATTAAGGTCGAGGGCAATGCGTTCCCGTTCGTGAAGCTGTCCGACAAGGACCCGCGCATCGGCGACTGGGTGCTCGCGGTCGGCAATCCGTTCGGCCTCGGCGGCACCGTCACCGCCGGCATTGTCTCGGCGCGCGGCCGTGACATCGGCGCCAGCGCCTATGACGACTTCATCCAGATCGATGCGCCGGTCAACCGCGGCAATTCCGGCGGTCCGACCTTCGACACCGAAGGCAACGTGATCGGCGTCAACACCGCGATCTTCTCGCCGTCGGGCGGTTCGGTCGGCATCGCTTTCGCCATCCCCGCCAACACCGTCAAGACAGTGATCGCGCAGTTGCGCGAAAGCGGCACCGTGTCGCGCGGATGGATCGGCGTTCAGATCCAGCCGGTGACGCAGGACATCGCCGACGGCCTTGGCCTCAAGAGCACCGACGGTGCGCTGGTCGCCGAGCCGCAGGCCAACGGTCCCGCCGTCAAGGCCGGCATCAACGCCGGCGACGTGATCGTCTCGGTCAACGGCGAACGGGTGAAGGATGCCCGCGATCTCGCCCGCAAGATCGGCGCGCTGGCGCCGAAGGCCAACGTCAAGCTCGGCGTCGTGCAGAAGGGGACAGAGAAGACCATCAACCTGACGCTCGGCGAACTGCCGAACACGACGGAGGCGCGCGCGACAGGCCCCGGCAATGACGACGACAACGGCGCCGACGTCGGCCGGCTCGGTCTGACGCTGGCTCCGGCGGCCCGTGTTGCCGGTGCCGGCTCCGAAGGCGTCGTCGTCACCGGTGTCGACGCTGCCGGCGCCGCCGCCGAGCGCGGCTTCGCCACCGGCGACGTCATCCTCGAGGTCGGCGGCCAGGCCGTCTCGACTCCGGCCGACGTCCGCAAGGTCGTCAACACCGCGCGGACCGAAGGCAAGCGCACCGTGCTGCTGCGCGTGAAGAAGGGTGACAACACCCGCTTCGTCGCCCTGCCGGTGGGCCGCGGCTAAGGCCGCAAGATTGAGTGGCGTCTCGCTGGCAATCTGTCGCCCCCCGCCGGCGGGATGACCTCAACGGGACGGGCTCCGGCCCGTCCCGACAAATTCACGAAGGGCAGCCGACGGTTCGGCCCTTCGATCTGAACTTCACCCTGGCATTGTCGCCCCCGCCGGGGTGGGGCCGATGAGGGGGTGGCGGGCCAAATCCGCCGCCCCCTCGCGTCCGGCCTGGGCATCACTTTCCGGACAGCGCGCCTATCGCGGCGCTTCAATTCGAGGGCGACACCACCGCGCAAGACAGGCGCAAATCGGCGATTGACGCAGCCACAGAATTGGTGTGACCCATGCCCAGCACTGCCGAGTTTCGAGGGCAACGCGCATCCGGCCGCTCGGCCGAGGTGCAACCGGAACGGGTCACCATGCGGCTTCTGATCATCGAAGACGATCGTGTCGCCGCCGACTATCTGGTCAAGGCCTTCCGCGAAGTCGGCCATGTCGCCGATGTCGCCTATGACGGCGAGGATGGTTTGGCGCTGGCGCTTGACGGGCAATACGACGTGCTGATCGTCGACCGCATGATGCCCAAGCGCGACGGCCTGTCGGTGATCGGCGCCTTGCGGGACAAGGACATCGAAACCCCGGCGCTGATCTTGTCGGCGCTCGGCCAGGTCGACGACCGGGTCAAGGGCCTGCGTGCCGGGGGCGATGACTATCTCCCCAAACCCTATTCATTCACCGAACTGCTGGCCCGGGTCGAGGTGCTGGCGCGCCGTCGCGGCGCCCGCCAGGAAGAGACCGTATTGCGCGTCGGCGATCTCGAACTCGACCGGCTGTCGCATGTCGTGCGCCGCGGTACCGAGGAAGTGACCCTTCAGCCGCGTGAATTCCGCCTGCTCGAATACCTGATGAAACATGCCGGGCAGGTGGTGACCCGCACGATGCTGCTGGAAAACGTGTGGGACTATCATTTCGACCCGCAAACCAACGTCATCGACGTCCACATCTCGCGCTTGCGCTCGAAAATCGATAAAGGATTCTCCCAGCCGCTTCTGCACACGATCCGCGGCGCGGGATACATGATCCGTGACGGCGCTCGGTAAACTCTTCCGCACCACGACGTTCAAGCTGACGCTGGTCTATTTGACCGTGTTCGCCCTGTTCGCGGCGTTTCTGCTCGGCTATTTCGCCTTCAACACGCGCCGCCTGATCACCGAACAGATCACCGAGACGGTCGATGCCGAGGTCAACGGCCTTGCCGAACAGTACCGGCTCGGCGGCATCCGGCGGCTGGTGATCGTGATCGACGCGCGGGCCCGGCGGCCCGGCTCCAGTCTCTATCTTGTCACCACCTTCGCCGGCGAACCGCTGGCCGGCAATATCACCAATCTGCCGCCGGGCACGCTCGACACGCCCGGTTGGGTCGCGACCTCCTACCGCCGCCTCGACGAAACGGAAGGCGCCGCGCATCCGCAGCACCATGCGCTGGTGCGGGTGTTTCAACTGCCGGGCGGATTCCGGCTGCTGGTCGGGCGCGATCTCGACGAGCGTGAGCGGCTCTTCAATATCGTGCTTGGCGCCGGCCGCTGGTCGATCGCCCTGGTGATCGTGCTGGGTCTCGCCGGCGGGCTGTTCGTCACCCGTCGTGTGCTGCGCCGGGTTGACGCCATGACCGAGACCACCCGCAACATCATGGCTGGCGATCTGGGCGAGCGGCTGCCGGTCGCCGGCACCGGCGACGAACTCGACCGCCTGGCGGAAAACCTCAACGTCATGCTGGAGCGCATCGAGGCGCTGATGCGTGGTCTGAAGGAGGTGTCGGACAATATCGCCCACGACCTGAAGACGCCGCTGACGCGGCTGCGCAACCGCACCGAACAGGCGTTGCGCACGGCCTCGACCGAATCCGATTACCGCGCCGCGCTGGATTCGATTATCGAGGAATCGGATGGACTGATCCTCACCTTCAACGCGCTGCTGTCGATCGCGCGCGCCGAATCGGGCCAGGCGCGCGACAACATGATCGATTTCGACGCCGCCGAGATCGCGCGCGACGTCGGCGAGCTGTACGAACCGCTGGCGGATGAGAAGGGTCTGGCGCTGACGGTCGAGGCTGATGCGGCGGCGCCGGTCAAAGGCAACCGCGAACTGGTCAGCCAGGCGCTGGCCAACCTGGTCGACAATGCCATCAAATATGCCGCGCCGCGCGATCTCCTCGATACCGGCACGCCGGCCGAGATCGTGGTCAGCGCCGTCAATGACGGTGACCGGGTGCTGCTCAGCGTCGCCGATCGCGGTCCCGGCATTGCCGAAGCCGACCGCGCCCGCGTGGTGGAGCGCTTCGTGCGGCTGGAACAGAGCCGGTCGCAGCCGGGTTCGGGACTGGGCCTCAGTCTGGTCGCGGCCGTGGCGCGGCTGCATGGCGGCGAGTTGACGCTGGCCGATAACCAGCCGGGACTGAAAAGCATCATTGCCTTGCCACGGGGAGGGCCGGTACAGAGTGCTGGATGACCCTGCCGGGCAAGGAGACTGTCGGTCGCGACCAGGTCGCGCGCGCAAGCGTGCTGGCCGCGCGAATCGTGGCCGCGCCGGTGTTGATCGATCCGGCGGCGGCCGCCGCCAGCGTTGACGCATGGCTGGCCGGACTTGATGCCGAGGCGGCCAAGCCGCTGTCGGCGATTCTGACGGCGCATCCCATTCTCCGCACGCTGCTGGAAAGCCTGTCGGAGCATTCACCCTATTTGTGGGACCTCGCCTCCGGCGAAGCGCCGCGCCTGCTGCGCTTGCTGCAATCCGATCCCGACCTGCATCTGGCAGCGCTGCTGGCTGATAACGCGGCCGCCGCCGCCACCACCGAAGACGAAGCCGAGGCGATGCGGCTGCTGCGCCGCATGAAGGCGGAAGCCGCGCTGCTGATCGCGCTGGCCGACATCGGCGGCGCCTGGCCCGTGATGCGGGCGGCGCACGCACTCACCGATCTGGCCGACGCCGCGGTCGATGCGGCTGTGCGCTTCGCGCTGTCCGAGGCGGCGCGCGCCGGCCGCCTGATGCCACCGGATAAAGCCCAGCCACAACACGGCAGCGGTTACATCGTGCTGGCGATGGGCAAGATGGGGGCCTTCGAACTGAACTATTCGAGCGACATCGACCTGATCGTTTTCTTCGATCCCGCGTCGCCAGCGCTGGCACCGGGCGTCGAACCGGCGCCGCTCTTCGTGCGGGTGACGCAGAAGCTGGTGAAGCTGCTGCAGCAGCGCACCGGCGATGGCTATGTGTTCCGTACCGATCTGCGGCTGCGGCCCGATCCGGCTTCAACCGGTATCGCCATCTCGACCGCCGCGGCGCTGTCCTATTACGAGAGCGTCGGGCAGAACTGGGAACGGGCGATGATGATCAAGGGGCGCGCCTGCGCCGGCGACATTCCGGCCGGCGAGGCGATCCTCCAGGAACTCTCGCCGTTCGTCTGGCGCAAGTTCCTCGACTTCGCCGCGGTGGCCGCCGTGCATGCCATGAAGCGGCAGATCAATGCCTATCGCGGCCATGGCGAAATCGCGGTCGAAGGTCATAACATCAAGCTCGGCCGCGGCGGCATCCGCGAGATCGAGTTCTTCGCCCAGACCCAGCAGCTGATCGCCGGCGGCCGCAATCCCGGCTTGCGCGACCGCGATACGCTGACGACGCTGGACAAGCTCAGCCATGACGGCTGGATCGACAGCGACGCCTGCAACGACATGAAGGCGGCCTACTGCTTTCTGCGCACGGTCGAGCACCGGCTGCAGATGGTCAATGACGAGCAGACCCAGGTGCTGCCGGCTGAACGCGATGGCCTGGAAAACTTTACGCGCTTCCTCGGCTATGCCTCGCGTGACGATTTCGCCAAGACATTCATCGGCCATCTGGAGACGGTGCAGCGGCATTACTCGCGCCTGTTCGAGAAGACCCCGGCCGCCGACCGGCCGGCGCTGGCGTTTCCGGCCGATGCCGACGACCGCAAGACGCTGGAGCGCCTCGCCGAACTCGGCTTCCGCGCGCCGCTGGAGGCGTCCGGCATCATCCGGCAATGGCTGGCCGGCAACCACCGCTCGCTGCGCGGCGACATGACGCGCAGCCATCTCGAGGCGCTGCTGCCGGTGCTGGTCGAACGCATCGGCGTCACCGACAATCCCAACGCCACGCTGGTGCTGTTCGATCACTTCCTCGCCAACCTGCATGCGCCGGCCCAGTTGTTGTCGTTGCTGCAACAGAAGCCCGATCTGATCGCGCTGATTACGCTGGTGCTCGGCATTGCGCCGCGGCTGGCCGATACGCTCGCGCGAAATTCGCAGGTCATGGACGCGCTGGTCGACCCGAGCTTCTTTGGCACGCTGCCGGATGACGCCGAGTTGGCGAAGCGGTTTGAGGACGTCCTGTCGCAGGCGCGCTACGATCAGGATCTGCTCGAGCGTATTCGCATGTTCGGGCTGGAATACATGTTCCTGATCGGCGTGCGCATTCTGTCCGGCACCGTGACGGCGCGGCAGGCGGGTGAAGCTTTCGCCCGGCTGGCCGATGCCGTGATCCGCGCGGTCCACCACGCCGTCATGGACAATTTCGTGCAGACGCATGGCAACATCCGGGGCGAACAGACCGCGGTGCTGGCCATGGGCAAGCTCGGCGGCCGCGAGATGACCGCGACCTCCGATCTCGACCTGATCACTGTCTACGATTTCGACGCCGAGCATCCGGAATCGGACGGCAAGCGGTCGCTCTACGGCGCGCAGTACTTCGCGCGGCTGACGCAGCGACTTATCAATGCGCTGACGGCGCAGACCAATTACGGCGCGTTGTACCAGGTCGACATGCGGCTGCGGCCATCGGGGCGTTCCGGGCCTCTGGCGACGCAGATCGAAGGCTTTCGCAGCTACCAGGAGACCGAGGCCTGGACCTGGGAGCACATGGCGTTGACGAGGGCGCGCGTGGTGTCGGCCTCGCCGGAATTCGCTGCGCGGGTGGAGGCGGTGATCCACGAGATCCTGACGCGGCCGCGCGACGCCGAGCAGATCGCCGGCGACGTTGCGGAGATGCGCGGCGCCATCGCCAAGGAGAAGGGCGACTCCGACCGCTGGGATCTGAAATATGCCGTGGGTGGGTTGGTCGATATCGAATTCATCGCGCAATATTTGCAGCTCGTGCATGCGAACCGCTTGCCGGACATTCTCGACACCTCGACGGCGCGCGTCCTGGACAAGGCCTGGGCCTTGCGGGTGATTGCGGTCGAGGATGCCGAGGTGCTGCGCGCTGCGGTGCAGCTCTATCACGACCTCACGCAATTGTTGCGGTTGTGCCTGCCGGGGGCGTTCGATCCAAAGACCGCCGGCGCCGGACTGTTGCGATTGCTGGCACGCGCCGCCGACGTGCCGGACTTCGCCGCGCTCGACGCGACCTTGATCGAGATGCAGCGCAAGGTGCGCGAGAGTTTCGTGCGGATTCTGGGACGGGCGCCGTAGCGAAATGTCCGCTCGTCCCCGCGGACGCGGGGACCCCGTATTTGCCAAGCGCACCGTGGGTGCGACCCTGGATTCCCGCTTGCGCGGGAATGAGCGGAGTAGGCCTTACGCCGCTTCTTCCTTCGGCAAAGCGCACTGCGGCGCCAGCGGCAGCCGTACCGATACCAGCGTGCCTTTGCCGAGCGTCGAGCGGATGCGCATGTCGCCGCCATGCAGTTCGACCAGCGACTTGGCAATCGCCAGGCCGAGCCCCGAGCCCTGATGGCTCTTGGTCAGCTGGCTTTCCACCTGTTCGAACGGCCGGCCGAGACGGGTGAGGTTGTCGCGCGCGATGCCGATGCCGGTGTCGGCAATCGACAGCACGATGCACTTGTCGCTGCAGCGCCCGCGGACCGTGACGCGGCCGCCGGCCGGCGTGAACTTGACCGCGTTGGACAGCAGGTTCAGCGCAATCTGCTTGAGCGCGCGGCGGTCGGCGCGCAAATGCAGGTCGGGGGCAATCTCCGCGACAAGGGCGAGTTGCTTCTCTTCTGCCCGCGCCGACACGACGCGCATGGCATCAGTCAGGAGGTCGTCGAGCGCGAGCTCCTCGAAATCGAGGCGGATGCGGCCGGCCTCGATCTTCGACATGTCGAGAATGTCGTTGATGACGTCGAGCAGATAATGGCCGCTGCCGCGAATATCACCGCAGTATTCGCGATATTTGTCGGCGCCGAGCGGGCCGAACATGCCCGACTCCATGATCTCGGAAAAACCGATGATGGCGTTGAGCGGCGTGCGCAACTCGTGGCTCATGTTGGCGAGGACTTTCGACTTGGCCTGGTTGGCTTCCTCGGCGCGGGTCTTTTCCTCGGCGTATTTCTCGGCGAGTTCGGCCAGCCGCTGCTGCGACGAGCGCAGGTCTGTGACCGTGGCCATCAGCCGCTTCTCGCTGTCGATCAGTTTTTCCTCGTGGGTCTTCAGCGTCGTGATGTCGGTGCCGACCGATACATAGCCGCCGTCCTTGGTGCGGCGCTCGCTGATATGCAGCCAGCGGCCGTCTTCCAGCTGGGCCTCGAAGGTGCGGGCGCCCGGGAGGGTCGGCCCGGTGCTGACGATCTTGTTGCGCACCACCGGCTTCGATCCGGCCGCTACCACCGCCTCATAGGACGCGCCGACCGTGATCGCTTCGTCGGGCAGATGGTGCAGGTCCTGGAAGTTCGAGTTGCACAGCACCAGCCGGTTGTCGGGATCCCACAGCACGAAAGCCTCGGGGATGGTCTCGATGGCGTCGCGCAGGCGCAGGTCGGCGGCGACGGTCTTCTCGACCAGGCTCTTCTGTTCGGTGACGTCGACGGCAATGCCGATCAAGTGCATGCCGGGCCCGTTGAGTTGCCGCACCAGTTCGCAGCGCGCCCGCAGCCACACCCAGTGTCCGTCGGCGTGCCGCATGCGGAAGGCATGGTCGACGGTGGTGGCATTGGCTTCGGCCAGGTCAGCGGCGAGGGCGTAAAGCCGCACGTCGTCGGGATGCACCAGCTTCTCGACTTCGCCGAACGGCAGCAGGTCGTCCTTGGCCTCGAGCCCGAGAATGTCGAACATCGATTGCGACCAGAAGATGCGGCCGCGCGCCAGGTCCCAGTCCCACAGGCCGCAGCGGCCGCGGTTGAGCGCGGTATCGATGCGGCTGCGCACCGTCTCATAAATCACATCCGCTTCACGCGCGCGCGTCGCCTGCCAATGAAAGGCAAAGCCGAGAATCAGCACGACGAAGCCGGTCGTCGCCGACAGCGTGATGGTAAGGGTGGTCAGCGAACGCCACGAGGCGAGCGCGGCGTCGCGTGTTTGGATCACGGCGATCTGGCCGTAGGGGGCCTGCAGCGAGCGCACGGTGGCGAGCGCGGTATTGCCGGTCGGCAGCATGATTTCCATCACGCCAGC
>JAUXXH010000045.1 GCA_030684935.1 Pseudolabrys sp.
CGTCCTTGGCCGGACTGGTGGTTTTAGCGGGGGGCCTGTACCCGATCCCATCTCGAACTCGGCCGTAAAACTCCCCAGCGCCGATGGTACTAAGTCTTAAGACTTGGAAGAGTAGGTCGCTGCCAGTCCTGCCAAGGACGACATTATCCTCATTCACGATGATCAGATTTCTGACAACGGCCGCCTTGCGAAAGGCGGCCGTTTCGTTTGTGGAGCTGCCCTCCGCAAATGAGGAAACCGCCGCCGGGAAACCGGCGGCGGTTTTTTTTTCGTAAGCGCCAGGGTGCGGGTCGCTGTCCCCACGTCATCAGTGTGATGGTCGGCGGTGCGTCAGTTGCGTTCTTCGACGACCCGTTCGAGCTTCTTGCTCAGGTACCAGGACAGGCCGAGGAAGGCGATCAGCATCACCAGGCCGAGCGTCGACGAGGCGTCGCTCATCAGCTTCTCCGACACTTCACCAAAGGCGTAGCCGGCCGAGATTATCGCGAACGACCAGATGCCCGCGGCAATGAAGTTAAGCGCCAGGAACGTCGACCACGGCAGGTTGGACATGCCGTAGGCAAAGCCGGCGACGCCGCGGATGCCGTGGGGATAGCGATGGATCATGACCATCCACAAATAATGCCGGTCGGTCAGCCGGGCCGCGGTGGCCACCGCTTTTGCCAGCCGCGGAAACGATGTGAACATGCGCGCGCCGTAGCGCCGGCCGACCCAGAAGCGGATGACGTCGCCGAAGAAGCTGCCGACCCAGCACACCACGATGAGCGTGCCGAAGCCGAACGCACCGGCATGCGCCGCGTAACCGCCGAACAGGCCGAGCAGCAGGCTGTGCGAGGCCGCATAGGCGAACATCAGGCTGTAGGCCATATCGCCGTGCTGGCGGATGAGCTCGAGGAACGACGTCAGGTCGGTGGGAAACAGCAAAGCGCGGACTCCAGGGTCAATCTGTTCCGGCACGGAAAGCGTCCGGAAGCGGACTGACGCTATCACGCCGCCGAGCGCGGCAGGTAGCTGACGCGCGTTCAGCCGCGCGAACGCGCGCAAATGTCGCGATATCCGGCGGGCCGATTGGCTATTTGTGCTTGGACTGCCGCGCGGTCCACAAGGCGGCGATGCGTGTGCGGAAGGCTTTCGGCTTCTCCGCAAACAGCCGGCCGGCGACCCGGGCGGCGGTTTTCAGATGGGCCGCGCGCCGCGTCTCGATCACCGGGATCAGCCGCGAGCGCCACGGCGCCAGCGGCTGGTGCGGGCCCGTGTAGTTGACGAGCATCGCCAGGTCCTGACAGGCGCCGAGCTGGTTGCGCAGGCGCTGCGCTTCCTCCAGCCATACCTTGCCGAGCCGCGGCCACAGCGGCTCGATCAGATCCATCTGGTGACGGTGCTCGACCACGCGGCGGCGCAGGTCGTGCAGATGCTCGGGTTCGGCCGTGAGCCAGTCATCGGGCATCAGCTGGCGCGCGCGCCGATAGGTGGCAGTCAGTCCATCGGCCACGGTATCGAAGTCGATCGCCTTCAGCGGCCAGCGCTCGAGCGACAACGTCGCAAAGTCGAGGTACCGCGACAGCCGCTCGCGCGCCTCAGGGGTGAAGCTGGTCTGTCCGGCGGCATCCCGGAGTTCGGTCAGCCGGCCACGGATCTTCTCTGCCGAGGTGGCGGAAAACGGCATGTCACTTTTACGCAGGTCGGCGAGCGCATCGAGCGCGGACTGCGCGTCGCGGGCGTTGGACAGCGCCCGCATCAGTTCGCGCGCCTCGGCCCGCATCAGGTCGGCCTGTTCGCCCAGCGGCCGGGCCAGCAGGCGCAGCAACGCCCGCCATCGCTTGAGTGCCTTGCGCACCTCGTGCACGGCTTCAGGGTCGGTGAGTTCCGGATCGGTCAACGCATGGCGGGCGTCGGCAATGATCAGCCGGGCAGCGCCGGCAAGGCCGCTGCCAAAGCTGCCATTTTGATCCCCCGCAGCCCCCATCATGGTCCCCTTTTCCCTCTGTTCCATGACAGGTTCATGAAATGAGGGCATCTGCGCCCTTCCCATTCGCGTTCATGGTTGCTACATAGCCTGCGAAACGCGCGGGCCCAACCCCGCGCCTTTCGAATTTTTGGCGCGGGGTGGAGCAGCCCGGTAGCTCGTCAGGCTCATAACCTGAAGGTCGTAGGTTCAAATCCTACCCCCGCAACCAAAAATCCCCCCGATCATAGACTTGATCAGCCGTCCTTCGGGGCGGATCTTGCGTTTGAGCACGTATGAAGCGGCGGGACGACCCTTCGGGCGAGCCGCGGTGCCGACAACTTCAGCTAACTTGTTGAAACATCACTCTTAAACTAGCCAGCGGCAAGCCACGAGCGCGCGGCCGATTTGGGTCGCGCTATCGCCGCGCTGGCGCGAGAAATCTCGGCATGGCCCACAAATAGGCCACCATGCCGACAAGCTCGACCAGCGACTGGAATACGATGACGACGGTTGCCGTCTGCCATTGCGGTGCCAGCGCCAGAGCCAGCGGCAGCACCACAAAGGAATTACGCGTACCAATGCTGAAGATCAGGGCGCGGGACGACGCGACCGGCAGCCGCATGATCCGGCCCAGGGCCATGCCGATCAGCGCGGCGACAATCAGGAAGGCGATGAAGACCCAAAACACATGCCCCAGGACCGGCAGCGCGCCCATGACCGCCTGAACCTGGGACGCTGCGATCAGAAACACCACAAGGCCAAGCAGCGGAACCGGCAGCCAGCCGAGTCGTTCGACCAGTTTAACCATACCTGGTTGCCGTTCAGCCCAACGTTCGGTGAGCCATGCGGCCAGCAGCGGCAGAACAATCAATGTGACGAACACGGCGGCGATCCGGTCGGCGGCCAGCAGTTCTAGAAAGGTGTTGCCCATGAACAGCCACAGATAGACCGGCAGCATTGCGATCTGGACCAGCAGGTTTATCGGGGTTGCGGCGATCGCGCGCCGGGTGTCACCGCCGCTGAGATGGGTGAAGGTGATGTACCAGTCCGTGCAGGGCACCAGCAGCACCAGCAAAACACCCAGCCGGATCGTCGGGCACAAAGATCAGCAGACCCCAGACCGCCAGCGGCACGACAATGAAATTGCCAAGGATGTTCGCAGCCATGAAGCGGCCGTCGCGAAACGCGTCTGGCAGATGCGTCAGCGGAACCTGGGTAAACGTAGTGTAGAGCAACAGGCCGAGAGCGGGCCAAAGCAGCGCCTCGAACGTCACCGACACACCCGGTGCGACGCTGCCGAGCGCAAGCCCGGCAAGGATGGCGGCGAGATAGAGCCAGACCTGATGACGTTCAAGTTGCAGCCGGGTCATGCCGGCAGTCCTGCAACTGCCGAAGGTGGCCGAGGCCGGAAGGCGCCGGCGCCGTCCGGTTGCGCTCTGCATACAATGAATAAAATCATAGGATCAATCGGGGGCGTCGCTCGTCAGTTTGTCAGTCCTCGTGGCATCGATGCCCGGATGGTGGACCAGGCCGTGCGGCTGCTGGCCACCGGTTGTGGTCTGCGACTTTAGCGCGCGCGGTCCCGTCTGACCGGGGACCGGCGCGAATTTTCTGTTCACCCGGCAGCAATAATCATGCGACAACTCAGCGTAATTGTCGCGTCACAATCGCCTAGATCGGCGGCGGCAGATGCATTAGCCTCTGCCGCAGTAATCGAACAGGCGTCAAAAGACGTCAGGTCCACCAAGGGAGTGAAGTCAGCATGAAATTTCCAGGATTGATTCTGGCCGCCGCCGCAGTGTTTGCATTCGCGACCGCGGCGCCGGCGCAGCAGACCGAGACGATCCGGCTGACCATCGGATCGAGCCACCCGCCGGTGATTCCGTGGGTGCTGGCGATGCGCAACACCGTGGTCCAGAAGACCAACAAGGCGCTGGAAGCCAAGGGCTCCAAGTATCGTATCGAATGGAACGAAGCCTATGGCGGGGTTCTCTACAACTTCGAGAACACCATCGAGGCGATCGAACAGGGCATCGCCGACTTCGGTTGGGTCGGCACGCTGTGGGAGCCGGCCAAGATGCCGCTCCAGAACATCATGTTCGCCACGCCCTTCGTCACCGACGATCCGAAAATCGCGGCCAAGGTGATGGACGAACTGATGGCCAAGAACAAATACTTCCAGAAGGAGTGGGAGGATCAGAACGCGATCTACTTCGCCGCCACCACCTCGGATTCCTACCAGCTCTTCACCAAGTTTCCGGTCAAGTCGCTGGCCGACCTGAAGGGCAAGAAGATTCTTGCCGCCGGTGCGGTCGGCGCGTGGGCGGAAGGCCTGGGCGCCACGGCGGTGAATGCCGGTATTCCGAACTTCTACAACATGCTGCAGACTGGCGTGGGCGACGGCGTGATCCTGATTCCGTCGGGTGCGGTGCCGATCAAGCTGCACGAAGTGGCCCCGCACGTCACCACCGTCAATCTCGGCGCGGTGACCTTCGGCGCCTTTGCCGCCAACAAGAAGAAGTGGGAAAGCCTGCCGCAGGAAGTGCGCGATACGATACTGCCGATCGCCAGGGAATACGCGGCGGAGAACATCAACATCGTGCAGACCCGCGAAAAGGCCGGCGTCGACCGCATGACCAAGGATGGCGCCAAGCTCGCCACGCTGCCCGCGGACGAACGCAAGCGTTGGGCCGATGCGATGCCCAACCTCGCCAAGACCTGGGTCGAGGCTGCCGACAAGCGCGGCCAGCCCGGCAAGCAGATCATGGAAGAGTACATGAATGCGATGCGCGCGGCCGGCGCCAAGCCGGCCCGTGACTGGGACAAAGGCCTCTAGACCAGGCCTGTTACCGGCCTGACGCGGCTTTACGTCCGGGCGCGCATTTTCGCGCCCGGACGTTCAGTTTGTGCCGCTGATCGCCGCGTTCGAGCGGAGCATTGATTGATGGATACCTCGGCCAACAGAGCGGAAGCCGGCGCGGTCATGCCGACCCGTATCGACGCCGTTCTCAATCTGGGCCTCTCGATCGTCAGCGCGATCTGGATCTTCGCCATCATGGCGCTGGTCTGCGCCGACATTTTCATGCGCAACGTCTTCAACGCGCCGATCTCGGGAGTTGCCGAGTTCATCGCGCTCTCCGTGCCGGCCTGCGTGTTCCTGCAATTGCCGTCGGCCATCGCGCAGCGGCGGCTGGTCCGCGCCGAACTGACGATTGGCAAGCTGGAACGGGACCAGCCGCGCGCCGCGGCCGTGTTCAATATCGTGTTCTGGCTGGTCGGCATGTTCATCTTCTGGAAAATCCTGGTCTGGGCCTGGCCGGATTTCCAGAAGTCCTATGCCGGCAACGAATTTTCCGGCGTGCAGGGGGTCTATGAAATCCCGGTGTGGCCGTTCAAGCTGACGCTGATCGTCGGCATCGGCTTCGGCCTCATCCAGTTCGTGGTCCATGTGCTGCGCGAAGCCATGATCATCGCCGGATTGCGCGCCAGCCCCCGCGCCGATGGGCGCCGGGAGAATCTGGCGGTCAGCGCGCTGATCGCGGCGGCGTTCGTCGCGGCGGTCGTCGGCTTCATTGCGTTCCTCTTCATTGCCGATCCGCGGGCGTACGTCGTCGGCGGCTATTCGCTGGCCGCCATGCTGGCGCTGACGCTGTTCGGCATGCCGATCCCGCTGGCGTTGATGAGCGTGTCCTATCTCGGCATCTGGGTGATCCGCAGCAGCGAAATTCTGTCGATCAATACACTCGGCCTGGCCGCTTCCTCGGGCGTGGCCTCCTACGAGTTCGGCGTCATCGCGCTGTTCATCATGATGGGTCTGGTGCTGGAAAAGGCCGACGTCGGCCGCGACGCGTTCCAGATCGCAGCGGGCCTGCTGCGCAAGGTGCGCGGCGGCCTCGGCATCGCCACCGTCGGCGCCAATGCCATTTTCGCCTCGATCGTCGGCAGTTCGATTGCCTCGGCCGCAGTGTTCAGCCGGATCGCCGTTCCCGAAATGGTGAAGCACGGCTACACCAAGCGCTTCTCCGTCGGCACCGTGGCCGGCTCGTCGGTGCTGGGAATGCTGATTCCGCCCAGCCTGCTGCTGATCGTCTACGGCCTGGTCGCCGAAGTCTCGGTCGGACGGCTGTTCGTCGCCGCCGTGGTTCCGGGGCTGCTGCTGGCCTTCGCCATGGCCTTTGCCATCTATGCGATGACCTATGTAACGCCGCGCTTCGTCGGCAATGTGCGATCGTCGGACGACGTTCCGCCGATCACCTGGTCGCAGATCGGCAGCCAGCTTGTCCCCATCATGGGGCTTGTGGTGATCGTGGTCGGCGGCATCTATGCCGGCTTCTTCACACCGACCGAGGCCGCGGCGGTCGGTACCGCACTAGCCTTCCTGCTGGCCTTCGCCAAGCGCCGCATCGGCTGGGTGGAGTTCAGGGCGATCGTCCTGGAGACGTCGTTCATTTCCGCGTCGATCCTGTTCTTGATCATTGCCGCCAACCTCTATTCGCGTCAGGTCGCACTGACCGGCATTCCGATGCTGGTGTCCGACTGGGTGACCATGGCCGAACTCAGCATGACGGCCTTCATGGCGATGTATTTCGTGCTGCTGGTGTTGCTCGGCATGATCCTCGATTCGGTGTCGATCATGCTGGTGGTGCTGCCGATCATGATTCCGGTGCTGGAAGCGCTCGATGGCGACAAGATCTGGTTCGGGATCATCACCGTCATCGCCGTGGAAATCGGCTTGCTGACGCCGCCGTTCGGCCTTTCCGTCTACGTGGTGAAGGGCGTGCTGCCGAAGGATTTCGTGTCGCTGGCCGACATCTTCATCGGCACCATCCCGTTTGTGGTGGTGATGTCGATTGTCACCTTTATCCTGATGGCGGCTCCTGACCTCAGCCTTTGGCTCTTGCGCCTGTAGCGGCGGCCGGTAGATTCAGATAAGTCCCTTAAGAATAGCAGGTTAAAGGGCGGAGCCTGTGCCGCAGCACATCGAAGCTGCGCGCTCATACATTTATCGAGTTTTGACGACTTCGCGCAGGCGCGCGATAGACGGCGCGTTGTGCGTCATCGTATCCAGCGATCGTTATTATCCAGGGTGGTTTTCAAAACAGAGCTCAAGACCGAGCGAATAGGCCCAATTTTTTATTTGACTAACGGCTTCTGCGATTTGCCGCGTAGCAGCAAGCAGCGCCGCGACGCGTCTGGGCCACAAGCAATAACGTTTTGCGCACGCATAAGAATTCCGTTGTGCTGCATTGCGATAAAAAATTCGCTCATGGCGCGCCGCCGCCGACATCACGCCGCGTAGTGCGTTATTATGTATACACGCAATTGCGTTTTGCTTTAGAACAGCTAGGCTTGATCTAGGGCGAAACGCGATTGCAGTGAACCGGCGATAGATCGGGACCTGCAATAAAATCATCAAGGGAGGTTTCATGCTGACCAGCAATAGGATTCGAAGTGTCGGTGCCGCTTGTCTCGGCGGTCTGCTGGCGATGTCCGCTCTGCCCGCGAAAGCTGCGTGGGAGCCGACCCGTCCAGTCGAATTCATCATTCCCGCCGGCACCGGCGGCGGCGCCGATATCATGGCGCGCACCATCCAGGGCATCGTCGCCAAGCACAATCTGATGAAGCAGCCGATGGTCGTCATCAACAAATCCGGTGGCGCCGGCGGCGAAGGCTTTCTCGACGTGAAGGGGTCGCCCGGCAATCCGCACAAGATCATCATCACGCTGTCGAACCTGTTCACGACCCCGCTTGCCACCGGCATTCCGTTCAACTGGAAAGATCTGACCCCGGTCGCGATGCTTGCGCTCGATGAATTCATTCTGTGGGTCAATGCCGAGAAGCCGTACAAGACCGTGAAGGAGTTCATTGATGCGGCCAAGGCCGCCAATGGCACGTTCAAGATGTCCGGCACCGGCTCCAAGCAGGAAGACCAGATCATCACGGAAGCGATCCAGAAGAGCGCCAACGTCAAGTTCATCTATATCCCGGAGCGTGGCGGCGGAGCGGTGGCGACGCAACTCGTCGGCAACCACGTCGATTCGACCGTCAACAATCCGAATGAGGCGGTCTCGCACTGGCGCGCCGGCAAGGTGCGTCCGCTCTGCGTGTTCGACGGCAAGCCGATGCCCTACAAGGAAGTGATCGCAGACGGCAAATCCTGGGCCGATATTCCGACCTGCAAGTCGCAGGGCCTGGACATGGAATATCTGATGCTGCGCGGGATCTTCATGAGCCCGAAGGCGACCAAGGAGCAGGTCGACTACTATATCGGTCTGTTCCAGAAGGTTCGCGAAACCCCTGAGTGGCAGAAGCTCATGGCCGACGGCGCTTTCAACGCGACCTTCATGACCGGCGCCGACTACACCAAGTGGGTTGCCGATGCGGAAAAGACGCACGTCGAACTGATGACGGCGGCCGGTTTCCTCGCAAAATAAAATCACGCTCAAAACTGCGCTGGCGGACAATCTCCGCCGGCGCAAATTTTTGTCCTGGGGAGAACCATGTCCGAAGAAGCGCAATCTGCTCAAGGCACCGGGCCAAGGTATGACGTGGTCGAGATTGGTATGGCGGTTGCCGTTACTGCCTTTGGCGCCGTCGTCGTCTACGGCAGCCTGCTGGCCGGCATCGACTGGGCGAGCGACGGTCCGCGGGCCGGGTTCTTCCCGTTCTACATCGGCGTTTTTATCGTCATATCGGGCCTCATCATCTTGGTGCAGGCCGTCATGAACCGCAGCCAGACGATGTTTGCATCATGGAGCCAATTGCGCCAGGTGACCTCGGTCGTCGTTCCGGCGACGATCTATGTCGCGGTCATTCCGACGATCGGAATCTACGTATCGTCGGTGTTCCTCATTGCGCTGTTCATGAGATGGCTTGGCCGATACCGCTGGCCGATGCTGTTGGCGGTTTCCGTCGGTGTTCCTTTGTTCACCTTCATTATCTTCGAGCGGTGGTTTCTCGTGCCGCTGCCGAAAGGGCCTCTCGAGGACTACCTGGGCTACTAGAAAAAGATGGCAAGCGAGCCGCCACAGAACGCGCGCCGCTGAAGGGGAGTGAAAAGTAATGGAAGAAATCGGCCACCTTTTTCAAGGGTTCCAGACGGTCCTTGAGCCTTACAATATCCTGCTGATGGCGATCGGCGTTCTGCTCGGCGTGATCATCGGCGTGCTGCCCGGTCTCGGCGGCGCCAACGGCGTCGCGATCCTTTTGCCGCTCACCTTCTCGATGTCGCCGACGTCGGCCATCATCATGCTGACCTGCATCTATTGGGGGGCTCTGTTCGGCGGTGCCATCACCTCCGTTCTTTTCAATATTCCCGGCGAGCCGTGGTCGGTTGCAACCACCTTCGATGGCTATCCGATGGCCCGCAAAGGCCAGGCGGCAGAAGCGCTCACCGCGGCCTTCACGTCGTCTTTCATCGGCGCGCTTTTCGCGGTCATCATCATCACGCTGGTCGCGCCGCAGGTCGCGCGTTTTGCGCTCGCGTTCGGGCCGGCCGAGAAATTCGCCGTCTATTTCCTGGCATTCTGCAGTTTCGTCGGCTTGAGCAAGGAGCCGCCGTTCAAGACCATTGCCGCCATGATGATCGGCTTCGCGCTGGCGTCGATCGGGCTTGATATGATGACCGGGCAACTGCGGCTGACCTTCGGGTACACGCCGCTCTTGAGCGGCGTAAACTTCCTCATCGCGGTGATCGGCCTGTTTGGCATCGGCGAAATCCTGCTGACGATGGAAGAGGGGTTGCAGTTCAAAGGCTCCGCCGCCCGCATCAGAGCGCGGGTGGTGTGGCAGACGTGGCTTGAAATGCCGAAATACTGGGCGACCATCATCCGCTCCTGTTTCATTGGATCGTGGATGGGAATTACGCCTGCCGGTGCGACGCCCGCCTCATTCATGAGCTACGGCATCGCCAAGCGCATCTCCAAGCGCGGCAAACACTTCGGCACCGGCGAGGTCGAAGGCGTTATCGCGCCCGAGGTCGCCAACAATGCCGCCGGCACCTCGGCCTTGCTGCCGATGCTCGCGCTCGGCGTGCCCGGATCGCCGACCGCGGCCGTGCTGCTGGGCGGCCTGATGATCTGGGGCCTTCAGCCGGGCCCGATGCTGTTCATCGAGCAGAAGGAATTCGTCTGGAGTCTGATCGCCAGCATGTATCTCGGCAACCTCGCCGGTCTCATCATCGTGCTGACCTGCGTTCCGCTGTTCGCCGCCATCCTGCGCATCCCCTTCAGCATTATCGCGCCGGTGATTCTGGTGTTCTGCGCGATCGGCGCATACAGCGTGAACAACAGCACCTTCGACGTCATGCTGATGATGGGTTTCGGCGTCATCGGCTATCTCATGAAGAAGTGCAACTACCCGATGGCTCCGCTGGTTCTGGCGATTGTGCTGGGCGACAAAGCAGAGGAATCGTTCAGGCAGTCGATATTGGGCTCGCAGGGCAGCCTCGGCGTGTTCTTCTCCAATGGGCTGGTCGGCACGATTATGACCCTCGGACTCATCGCGGCTTTCTGGCCCCTTATTTCGCGGGGCTTGGACGTGCTGAGGCGGGGCGTTGCGGCCCGGGCGTGAGGGCTCTGAACCATGACCCTGCGGGACGGCCCGCAGGCCTTTTCGGGCGGTGGAGCCCGGTTGCGTCAAAAGTAACGTTCTGGCATATTGTATACCAGCCATGACCACCCGCGATCTTACCCCCCGCCGACCCAGTCTGCGTGGCCGTGCCCCGGCCGCCGTCCGGGCGCCGCTGGCGCAGCCGGTGCTGGAGCCGATCGCCACCACGCCGAGCTTCAAGCACAAGGCCTATACCGCGCTGAAAAACGCGATCGTGCAGATGGACATCTATCGCAGCCGTGACGACATCCGCCTCGACGAGCGCAAGCTGGCGCAGGATTTCGGCATCAGCCGCACCCCGGTGCGCGAAGCCATGGCGCAGCTCGAAAGCGAGGGCTTCGTCCGCTCGGTGCCGCGCCGCGGCATCTACGTGGTGCGCAAGACCAAGCGCGAGGTGATCGAGATGATCACCGCCTGGGCGGCGCTGGAAAGCATGGCGGCGCGCCTGATCACGCAAAACGCCACCGACGAGGAAATCGCCGGCCTGCGCCAGATGTTCACCACCTTCGTCGACGGCAAGCTGCGCGCGCATCTTGACGAGTATTCCGACGTCAACATCGAATTCCACCAGAGCATCATCAAGCTCAGCCACAACGCCGTGCTGACCGACCTGGCGGAAAACCTGTTCACCCACATGCGCATGATCCGGCGCAAGACCATCGTCGAGAAGGATCGCGCGGATCGGTCGATCCGCGATCACATGAACATCATCGAAGCCCTGGAATCGCGCGCCACCGATCGTGCCGAGGAACTGGTGCGTGACCACGCGCTTGGCCTCGCCGCGCACGTGGCGGAATTCGCCGATTACCTGGACTGAGACCCAAGAGCCAAGTGAGGAGACGGTTATGAGTGAAGCTGCAACAAAGAGTGGTCCCGCGGCCGAGACGGAGCAGGATCTGACTGACGGCTTCCACCTTGTCATCGATGCGTTGAAGCTCAATGGCCTCAACACGATTTACGGCGTGCCGGGCATTCCGATCACCGATTTCGGCCGCATGGCGCAGGCCGAAGGCATCCGGGTGTTGTCGTTCCGTCATGAGCAGAATGCCGGTTACGCCGCCTCGATCGCCGGCTTCCTGACCAAGTGGCCGGGGGTCTGCCTGACGGTGTCGGCACCCGGCTTCCTCAACGGCCTGACCGCGCTGGCGCATGCCACCACCAACTGCTTCCCGATGATCCTGATCTCCGGCTCGTCGGAGCGCGAGATCGTCGACCTGCAGCAGGGCGACTACGAGGAGATGGACCAGCTCGCCATCGCCAAGCCGCTGTGCAAGGCGGCGTTCCGCGTGCTGCACGCCCAGGACATCGGCATCGCCGTGGCCCGCGCCGTGCGCGCCGCCGTGTCGGGCCGCCCGGGCGGCGGCTATCTCGATCTGCCGGCCAAGCTGTTCGGTCAGGTGATGGATGCCGAGGCCGGCCGCAAGTCGCTGGTCAAGGTGATCGACGCTGCGCCGGCGCAGATTCCGGCGCCGGACGCGATCAAGCGCGCACTCGACGTGCTGAAGGGCGCCAAGAAGCCGCTCATCATTCTCGGCAAGGGCGCGGCCTACGCGCAGGCCGACGACGCGATCCGCAGCCTGATCGAAAAGAGCGGCATTCCGTTCCTGCCGATGAGCATGGCCAAGGGCCTGCTGCCGGACACGCATCCGCAGTGCGCCGGCGCGGCGCGCTCGACCGTGCTGAAGGACAGCGATGTCGTCATGCTGATCGGCGCGCGGCTGAACTGGCTGCTGTCGCACGGCAAGGGCAAGGCCTGGGGCGACGCGCCCAAGAAGTTCATCCAGATCGACATCGAGCCGAAGGAAATGGACTCGAACGTCGAGATCGTTGCCCCCGTGGTCGGCGATATCGGCTCCTGCGTGAACGCGTTGCTCGAGGGCATGGGCTCGAAGTGGCCCGCGACCCCGTCCGACTGGGTCAACGCGGTCAAGACCAAGAAAGACGACAACATCTCCAAGATGGCGCCGCGGCTGATGAACAACAACTCGCCGATGGATTACCACGGCGCGCTGGGCGTGCTGCGCACCATCATCAAGGAGCGGCCCGACGCCATTCTGGTCAACGAAGGCGCCAACACGCTCGATCTGGCGCGCGGCATCATCGACATGTACCAGCCGCGCAAGCGTCTCGACGTCGGCACCTGGGGCATCATGGGCATCGGCATGGGCTACGCCATCGCCGCGGCGGTCGAGACCGGCAAGCCGGTGCTGGCGGTCGAAGGCGACTCGGCCTTCGGCTTCTCCGGCATGGAGATCGAGACCATCTGCCGCTACAACCTGCCGGTCTGCGTCGTCATCTTCAACAATGACGGCATCTATCGCGGCACCGACGTTAATCCGGCCGGCGCCGATCCGGCGCCGACCGTGTTCGTCAAGGGCGCGCGCGATGACCGAATGATCGAGGCCTTCGGCGGCGTCGGCATCAACGCGACCTCGCCGGACGAACTAAAGCGCGCCGTCAACGCGGCGATGGATTCCGGCAAGCCCACTTTGATCAACGCGGTGCTGGACCCCGCCGCCGGCAGCGAGTCGGGCCGCATCGGCAACCTCAATCCGCAGAGCAAGCTGACGAAGAAGAAGTGACTATGTGTCCCGGATGCAGTGCGGCACGAAGTGCTGCACTGCTGATCCGGGACCGTAACAAATTCGGAAGATGTAACGGTCCCGGTTCTGCAGCGCACCGCTAACGCGTTGCGCAGCGCCCGGGACAAGAGATCAGAGGAAGACGACAAATGGCCAAGAAGAAATCGAAGGCAAAGGCGAAAGCCAAGAGCAGGCCTGCGGCCAGGAAGGTCGCCAGGAAAGCGACCGTGAAGCCGGCCGCCAAAAAGGCGGTGAAAAAATCCGCCAAGACATCCGTCAAGAAGGCCGGCAACGGCGCGCCGCGCCCGTCTTCCAAGCCCTTCGGCCAGGACGGCAAGGCGCTGACCGGGGTCCGCATTCTCGATTTCACCCACGTGCAGTCGGGTCCGACCTGCACGCAGTTGCTCGCCTGGTTCGGCGCCGACGTGATCAAGGTCGAGCGCCCCGGCGTTGGCGACATCACCCGCGGCCAGCTGGTCGATGTGAAAGGCGCCGACTCGCTTTACTTCACGATGCTCAACCACAACAAGCGGTCGATCACCATCGATTCCAAGCATCCGCAGGGCAAGCGCGTGCTCGACGCGCTGATCAAGACCTGCGACGTGCTGGTGGAGAATTTCGCGCCCGGCGCGCTCGACCGCATGGGCCTGACCTGGGACTACATCCACAAGCTCAACCCGCGCATGATCGTTGCCTCGGTCAAGGGCTTCGGCCCCGGTCCCTACGAGGACTGCAAGGTCTACGAGAACGTCGCGCAGTGCGCCGGCGGTTCGGCCTCGACCACCGGCTTCCGCGACGGCCCGCCGCTCGTCACCGGCGCGCAGATCGGCGACAGCGGCACCGGCCTGCATCTCGCGCTCGGCATCGTGTCGGCGCTGTACCAGCGCATCCGCACCGGCCGCGGCCAGAAGGTGCTGTGCGCCATGCAGGACGGCGTCCTCAACCTGGCGCGCGTCAAGCTGCGCGACCAGCAGCGCCTGGCGCACGGTCCGCTCACCGAATATTCGCAATATGGCGAGGGCATTCCGTTCGGCGACGCCGTGCCCCGCGCCGGGAACGATTCCGGCGGCGGTCAGCCCGGCCGCATTCTGATGTGCAAGGGCGCGCCGGAAGACCCGAACGCCTACATTTACTTCATCACGCAGGCGCCGGTCTGGGGCCCGATCTGCGACCTGATCGGCGAGCCGACCTGGAAGACAGATCCGGAATACGCCACGCCGCGCGCGCGGCTGCCGAAGCTCAACCAGATCTTCGCCCGCATCGAAGAGTGGACCATGACCATGACCAAGTTCGAGGTCATGAACGCCTGCAACGCGGTCGACATTCCGGTCGGTCCGATCCTGTCGATGAAGGAGATCGCCGAGGAAAAGTCGCTGCGCGACACCGGCACGGTGGTCGAGGTCGACCACCCGGTCCGCGGCAAGTATCTGACCGTCGGCAATCCGATCAAGATGTCGGATTCGATTTCCGAAGTGCTGCGGTCGCCGCTGCTGGGCGAGCACACCGACGAGATCCTGACCGACGTGCTCGGTTTCAAGGCGAGCGAGATCGCCGAGATCAAGGACTCCGGTGCGCTCAGCGCGCCAAAGAAGGAAGAGAAGGCGGCGTAGCCTGCTTGTCCCGGACGCGGTGCAGCACGCAGTGCTGCGCCGCTGAGCCGGGACCGTCGCGGATGCTGCGTTTAAAACGATCCCGGGTCTGCGGCGCACCGCTTCGCGCTGCGCCGCGCCCGGGAAACGAAAGAGAATTCGGGGAGAAGTCAGATGCGTATCGTGGTTCACGGCCAGCAGGCCTTCGGCAAGGCCGTCCTGGAAGCGCTGCTCAAGCGCGGCGATGAAGTGGTCGCCGTTTATGTCGCGCCGGAAAAAGAGGGCGCCAAGGCCGATCCGCTGAAGGAAGCGGCGCTCGCCGCAGGTCTCAAGGTGATGCAGCCGTCGTCGTACAAGACGCCGGAAGTGCTGGCCGAATTCAAGGCGCTCAAGCCCGACCTGCAGGTGATGGCCTTTGTCACGCTGTTCGTGCCGGAGGAATTCCTCAACGCGCCGACCCACGGCTCGATCCAGTATCACCCGTCGCTGCTGCCGGCCTATCGCGGCGCCTCCGCCATCAACTGGCCGATCATCAAGGGCGAGAAGGAAACCGGCCTGTCGATCTTCTGGCCCGACAACGGGCTCGATACCGGCGACGTGCTGATCCAGAAGAAGACGCCGATCGGCCCCAAGGACACGCTCGGCACCGTCTATTTCGACCGCCTGTTCCCGATGGGTGTCGAGGCGATGCTCGAAGGCGTCGACCTGGTGAAGGCCGGCAAGGCGCCGCGCATCAAGCAGGACGAGGCGCTCGCCACCTATGAAGGCCGCTGCGGCCCTGGCAATGCCAGGATCGACTGGGGCAAGCCGTGGGAGCAAATCGACCGCCTGATCCGCGGCTGCAACCCGGCGCCCGGCGCCTGGACCACGCTCGACGGCCAGACGCTGAAGATTTTCGACGCCACGCCGCTGCCGGCCAAGGACCCCAAGGGCATCGCCGGCAAGCTCGGCGAGATCGTCGCGGTCGAGGCCGACGGCTTCACCGTCGTCTGCGCCGACGGCCGTTTCAAGGTCACCCGCGTGCAGCCCGACGCCGGCAAGAAGATCGAAGCCGGCGAGTGGGCGAAGAACGCCAACGTCGCCGTGGGATCGAAGTTTGCATGACCTCGCAACACGCAGGGCGCGCTCCCTCTCCCCTTGGGGGAGAGGGCTGGGGTGAGGGGGCTCCCGGACTCTCGGAAGACCACAACCCCTCACCCGACGCGCTTCGCGCGTCGACCTCTCCCCATGGGAGAGGTGAAGCGGGCACGCTGCACCGAAACCTAACTTTCAACCATTAACTTTGCAGGAATGATCACCATGCCCGCCTCGCAGCACCAGTCGCCTAAATCCGACATCGAAATTTCGCAGACCGCCGAAAAGCGCCGCATCCTCGACGTCGCCAAGGACAAGCTCGGCATCGCCGCCGAAAACCTCGATCCCTACGGCCACTTCAAGGCCAAGGTGTCGATGGATTACGTCAAGTCGCTGAAGGGCAAGCCCGACGGCAAGCTGATCCTGGTGACGGCGATTTCGCCGACGCCGGCGGGCGAGGGCAAGACCACCACCACCGTCGGCCTCACCGACGCGCTCAACTTCATCGGCAAGAAGGCGATGCTCTGCCTGCGCGAGCCGTCGCTCGGGCCCTCGTTCGGCATGAAGGGCGGCGCCGCCGGCGGCGGCTATGCCCAGGTCATCCCGATGGAAGACATCAACCTCCACTTCACCGGCGACTTCCACGCCATCACCTCGGCGCACAATCTGCTGTCGGCGCTGATCGACAACCACATCTACTGGGGCAATGCGCTCGGCATCGACCAGCGCCGCGTCGTCTGGCGCCGCGTCATGGACATGAACGACCGCGCGCTGCGCGAGATCGTCTGCTCGCTCGGCGGCGTCGCCAACGGCTTCCCGCGCGAGGCCGGCTTCGACATCACCGTGGCGTCGGAAGTGATGGCGATCTTCTGCCTGGCCAAGGACCTCGACGACCTCAAGGAACGGCTCGGCAACATCATCATTGCCTATACCCGCGAGCGCAAGCCGATCCGCGCCCGCGACCTCAAGGCCCACGGCGCCATGACCGCGCTGCTGAAGGAAGCCATTGCGCCGAACCTGGTGCAGACGCTGGAAGGCACGCCCGCCTTCATCCATGGCGGTCCCTTCGCCAACATCGCCCACGGCTGCAACTCGGTGGTCGCCACCACCACTGCGCTGAAGCTGGCCGACTACGTCGTCACCGAAGCCGGCTTCGGCGCCGATCTCGGTGCCGAGAAGTTCCTCGACATCAAGTGCCGCAAGGCCGGCATCGAGCCGTCCTGCGTCGTCATCGTCGCCACCATCCGCGCGCTCAAGATGCACGGCGGCGTCAAGAAGGAAGACCTCAAGAAGGAGGACCTGAAGGCGCTGGAAGCCGGCATGTCCAACCTGCAGCGTCACGTCGAGAACGTGAAGAAGTTCGGCCTGCCGGCGGTGATCTCGATCAACCGCTTCTCGGCCGACACCGACGCCGAAATGGCGCTGGTCAAGGACAAGTGCAAGGCGCTCGGCGTCGAGGCCGTGATGGCCGACCACTGGGCGCTGGGCGGCGAGGGCGCCGCCGACGTCGCCAAGGCGGTGGTCAAGGTGATCGACGGGCACAAGGGCAAGGTCAGGATGCTCTATCCCGACGAGATGCCGCTGTTCGAGAAGATCCGCACCATCGCCAAGGAAATCTACCGCGCCGACGACGCGACCGCCGACAAGTCGGTCAAGGACCAGCTCAAGACCTGGGAGGAGATGGGCTTCGGCAAGCTGCCGGTCTGTATCGCCAAGACCCAGTACTCTTTCTCGACCAACCCGGACTCCAAGGGCGCGCCGACCGGCTTCAACATTCCGGTGCGCGAAGTGCGTCTCTCGGCGGGGGCCGAGTTCATCGTGGCGATCTGCGGCGAGATCATGACCATGCCGGGCCTGCCCAAGGTGCCGTCGGCCGATTCCATCGACGTCGGCGCCGACGGCAAGATCGTCGGGTTGTTCTAGCTATGGCATAAATTGTCATGGCCGGGCTTGACCCGGCCATCCCGCTTAGGGACGCAGTGCTTCACTAAGCGGGATCACCGGGACAAGCCCGGTGATGACAGAAAAAAGGGTAGCGAGCGGGCGGCCTTCGGGCCGCCCGTTTTGCGTCCGGCTGCTTGCCCGAGCCCCCCCGCTTGCGCCCGCGCAGACGGGGTGATGCTATGCTCCGGATTTCAAAATCTGAGGAAACCCCATGATCAAGTTCTACTACTCCGGCGCGCCGAACCCGATGAAGGTGGCGCTGTTTCTCGAAGAAGCCGGCCTCCCCTACGAGGCGTTTCCGGTCGATACCCGCAAGGGCGACCAGCACAAGCCGGAATACCTCGCGATCAATCCGAACGCCAAGGTGCCGTCGATCATCGACGGCGACGCCGTGGTGTTCGACAGCAATGCCATTCTGCTCTATCTCGGCGAGAAGACCGGCAAGTTCATGCCGGCCAAGGGTGACAAGGCGCGCGGCGAACTGCTGTCGTGGCTGATGTTCATCGCCTCCGGCGTCGGCCCCTATTCCGGGCAGGCGGTGCACTTCCGCAGCTACGCGCCGGAGAAGATCGAATACGCCATCAACCGCTACATGTTCGAGGCGCAGCGCCACTACCAGATCCTCGACGCGCGTCTGGCCAAGCAGAAGTACATGGTGGGTGACACCTACACCATCGTCGACATGGCGCTGTGGGGCTGGGCGCGCATGGTGCAGAACGTGCTCGGCGAGGGCGCCCCGGCGAAGTTTCCGAATGTGAAGCGCCTGATCGACGAGATCAACGCCCGTCCGGCCGCCGCCCGCGCCAACGCGCTCAAGGACAGCCACAAGTTCAAGACCGAGTTCGACGACGAGGCCAAGAAGGCGATGTTCCGGCATCTGTCGGAGAAGGTGGCGTAGCGTCTACGTACGATGTCATGGCCGGGCTTGTCCCGGCCATCCCGCTTCGTGAGGCATTGCCTTAATTAGCAGGATGCCCGGCCTTGTGCCGGGCCTACTCGTCTTGAGACGAAGGCAAGTGGAGAGCGTTCGTGTCCCGGGCGCGCTGCGGCATTCTTGTGCCGCGGCGCCGACCCGGGACCGTTACGGGCACAGCGGCGCAGCGCGCGCTTCACCTCTCCCCTGCGGGGAGAGGTCGGCTCGCGCAGCGAGCCGGGTGAGGGGGCAAGTGACTCTGCGACAAGCCATAACCCCTCACCCGGCGCACCATCGGAAGTCGAAGACTCCAACTCGCGCGTAACGGTGCGCCGACCTCTCCCTATGGGAGAGGTGAAGAGAGACTGGCGCGCCCTTGAGGAGCACGCCGAAGACGCGGATCCAGTAACCACCACCATCGCGATAAGAAAGGGCGGGCCGCGAAGCCCGCCGTTTCCTCTTCATGCAACCTGTGATAGTATGGCTGCATGCCGACGATTGCGATGTTCAGCGGGATCATCATCCAGATGTTCTTTGAAGATCACAATCCGCCGCACGTCCACGCCACGTATGGCGGCGCCCGAGCGCTGGTTCGGATCAGCGACGGCGCGATCATCAAGGGCTCGCTTCCCCCGGCGCAGGCGAATTTGGTAAAGTCCTGGGCGATGCTCAGGCAGACCGAGTTGATGGAGAACTGGCGTCATGCCCAAACCGATGGACGCTGCTTCCGCATTGCAGGACCCCATGATTGACGTCGTGTCGGTGAAGCCGATCGGCGGCTACAGATTGCGTATCGGTTTCTCCGATGGCTCCGTCGGCATTCACGACTTTTCATCGACGGTCCAGCGCTCCGGCGAAATGGTGCAGCCGCTGAAGGACCCGGCATTCTTCGCGCGCGTGTTCATCGAACTCGGCGCGCTGACATGGCCGAACGATTTTGCCCTCGATTCCATCGCGCTGCATGACCGCATGGCGGCGGCAGGCGAGCTGACGAAGGTTGCTGCGGAATAACCATTTTTCGTGAGCGCGCTGCCGCGGGGCTGCTTCGCGGCAGCGCTGCTAAGTTACCCTTGACTTTCTTCCCAACCCATATAATCCTAGGACTATTCACCCCACGCGAGGGGCGTTCTGCAGGACACTGCTGAACGTGGGGCGGAGGCGGCGCCTGCGCGCGGGATTTGTAACCCCGCCCTCGGGAGGCCCCGGCAAACCGTCCGCCGGCACCAGGACCGGCTGCCTTGAATGGCTGGACGCGAGGCGACTACGGGCGGCACGGCCGCCCGGACAGGACGGGCCTTAAGGCACGTCGTCGACCTCCGGAAGCACGGCGCCGGGGACAGAAATCGCCGCAGGTGGAGTGCCGGAGGGCGACGCGGCCCCTGGCGTTTGCGGGTTTCGCGCGGAGTCGCGCGCGGCCCGTTGGCGCTGGCCGCGACCGCCACGCGGCGGTGTCTTCGTGGATG
>JAUXXH010000046.1 GCA_030684935.1 Pseudolabrys sp.
CATCCACGAAGACACCGCCGCGTGGCGGTCGCGGCCAGCGCCAACGGGCCGCGCGCGACTCCGCGCGAAACCCGCAAACGCCAGGGGCCGCGTCGCCCTCCGGCACTCCACCTGCGGCGATTTCTGTCCCCGGCGCCGTGCCTCCGGAGGTCGACGACGTGCCTTAAGGCCCGTCCTGTCCGGGCGGCCGTGCCGCCCGTAGCCGCCTCGCGTCCAGCCATTCAAGGCAGCCGGTCCTGGTGCCGGCGGACGGTTTGCCGGGGCCTCCCGAGGGCGGGGTTACAAATCCCGCGCGCAGGCGCCGCCACCGCCCCACGTTCAGCAGTGTCCTGCAGAACGCCCCTCGCGTGCGGTGGATAGTCCTAGGATTATATGGGTTGGGAAGAAAGTCAAGGGAAAATCTGTGATTGCAGGCGCCACGATAAACAATCATTCTTTGAGAAGCTCGGGGTGAGCGACGACATCTATTGGGGCAATGGACGCTATCGTCTCGCAGTCCAAGGTCTAATGATGAATGCTGGGACTGGAGATACTCAATGGCAATGCTTCCGTATGTTACCGCGACCGGAAATGTAGACAGGGCGCTGATGGGCATAAAGGCCGCCGCAACCCCTTCAAAGGTGACACAAGATTTTGTTAAAACCATTCTTAAGATACCGGGCGGATCTGGCGATCAAATGACTTCGTTGCTGAAGAAGATCGGCTTTGTAAACGCTGACGGCTCTCCGTCAGATATCTACACGCGATTTCGCAATTCGAGCAGCACGGGGCCAGCAGCCGCCGACGCTCTCCGCTTCGGTTACGCGCCCTTATTCAAACGCAACGAATTCTGGCCGGCTCTAGACGATGGAGACGTCCGGGGCCTCATAATCGAAGAGACAGGGCTCTCCGATGACTCCCCAACTGTCACGACCATTTTGAATACGCTAAAGGGCGTCAAGAAGTTCGCGACCTTCAACGCCGATGAGAGACCACAAAGGGCGGACCCCGAACCGCAGCCGCCAGCACTTCCGGTGAAGACCCTTCCAGTACCCACTCAGTCCATGGGGCTGAATGTTGGCTATACGATCAACCTCAATCTTCCAGCTACTTCTGACATCGCCGTATTCAACGCGATATTCAAAAGCCTTAGAGAAAACCTTTTGAAGGGCTCCGATGGACACCAGTGATCATTTGCGATCATTCGGTATGTCCGGGATGATGATCACGGACGAACTGAAGAATATCGAAAAGAGCCTCGATATTGAGCTTGGACATCTGCCGCCCGCGATAAAGCAGAGCGCCCTTGAGTACTACCCTCAATTTGAGAAAGAAGTACGCAACCAGGCCACAGCGATGGCTCAGTATTACGAAATGTTTTATTGCCTTGAGCAATCCATTCGCAAACTTATAACGGAGACAATGGAGGAAGCTGCCGGCGCGGACTGGTGGGACAGTAAAGTCCCTCAGCAAATTCGGGAGAACGTTCGTCGACTGCTAAAGGACGAAATAGATAATGGGATTACACAGCGGTCTGAACGCTCTATTGATTACACTACCTTCGGTGAACTGGGCGTAATTATTTCTTCAAATTGGGAGTTCTTCGAACCGGTATTGACGAGTCAGCTTGCAGTACAGCGCATCATCAAAAGTTTAAACCTGCTACGTGGCCCTATCGCTCACTGTTGTCCAATGTCTGAAGACGAAGTAGATCGTCTCGCGCTTGCTGTGAAAGATTGGTTCAGACTTATCGGCTAGGGCGGGCCCTACTCCGCCGCAACCTTCGTCAATTCCCCCGCCGCCGCCATGCGATCATGCAGCGCAATCGCGTCAAGATCAAAGCCGTTTGGCCAGGTGAGTACGCCGTATGCGACAAACACGCGTGCGAAGAACGCCGGGTCCTTCAGCGGCTGCACCATCTCGCCGCTGTGCTGAACCGTCGATGAAAAGTCGTGAATGCCTTCAGTGCCATTGTCGAAGCGCAGCCAGAGGCGGTAGCCGCCCAGCGGCTTGACGCGCAGCACATGGATGAGGGCGATCAGCGGCTTCGGCATCGGGACCTGCGTTGCGTCCGGCTATCCGCCGCTCATTGTCCGCCAGAACGGCGTCGCGCGCCAGTGGCCCGCCTCATGCTGAGGCGCGCACGATGTGCGCGTCTCGAAGCATGGGCCGCCCTCTCCTTCGAGACGCCCGCCTTCGGCGGGCTCCTCAGGATGAGGGCGGAGGAAGCGCGCAATGAAAAACGGCGGGCTTTGTGGCCCAACGTTTTTCGTCGCGATGATAGTGGGTACTGCATCCCCGCCTTCGCGGGGATGACAGGTGAGATGCGGGCCTGACAGGTGGAGTGCGGGATGACCGGACGACAGGTCAGCGGTCGCAACGGTCCCGGGTCTGCGCCGCGGCATAAAGAATGCCGCAGCGCGCCCGGGACACGGGCCGTCGCCCGTCGAGGCGCGCGAAGGGCGCGTACCTCAGGGTGACGGAGACAGGCTGTCATGGCCGCGCTTGTCCCGGCCATCCCGACAAGAGGGGCCGTGCCTCCAAGCGCCGCAGAGGTTGCAGCGGCGGGGCAAAATCGGCCCCGCCGCCCGCCGCCGGTCCGGTCAGTCGAACAGCGCCACCGCGCGCGTCCAGCCGCCCGAGGCCGCCTTGATCTTGGCCGGGAAGCAGGCGACGACGAAGCCGTGCGGCGGCAACTGTTCGAGGTTGCAGAGTTTTTCCATGTGGCAATAGGGAATCTCGCGGCCGGCCTTGTGGCCCTCCCAGATGATCGAGGGGTCGTGCGTCTCCTCCCACTTCTTGCGCGTGTGCACGAAAGGCGCATCCCAGCCCCAGGCGTCGATGCCGCAGACGCGCACGCCGCGCGACGTCAGATAGAGCGTCGCCTCGCGGCCCATGCCGATGCCGGCCGACATGTAGTCGGCGGTGCCGATGCATTCGCTGGCGCGGGTGTTGACCAGCACGATGTCGAACGGCTGCAGATCGTGGCCGATGCGCTTGAGCTCGGCCTCGACCTCGGCGGCGCTGACGATGTGGCCGTCCGGCAGGCGGCGGAAGTCGAGCTTGACGCCGGGGCGGAAGAACCAGTCGAGCGGCACCTCGTCGATGGTGATCATGCGCTCGCCGGTGATGGTCTTCGACTGGAAGTGATAGGGCGCGTCCATGTGCGTGCCGTTGTGGGTGGCGAGCTGCACCTGCTCGAAGGCCCAGCCCTCGCCGTCCGGCAGGTCTTCCGCCTTCAGGCCGGGAAAGCCTTCGAGCAGCATCCAGGCGTTATCCTTGCCGGTCAGATAGTCGATCTTCGGCCGCATGAAGGGCGGATCGAGCACCGTGTCATTGTCGAGCGCGACCGAGATGTCGAGCATGCGGCTGGGCAGTTTCATGAGCGCGTTTCCCCTGATTGACGCGCGCATGGAAACCCGCCGCACACGCCGGCGCAACCGCAAATCATGCGACGTCAGGTTGCGCCGGGCCGGCCCCGCCGCGCATTGCCGCAGCATCGCGCCGCGGCGTAGCATGCGGCAGAAGCGCGGCCCCGGGAGGGCGTCATGCGGCGGCTGATGAAATTCCTGCACACCATGGGCGCGATCGGCGTCATCGGCGCCATGGCGTGCCTCCTGGTGCTGCTGACGCTGGCGCCAAGCCCGACCTCGGCCGCCGAATACGCGGCGATGCGCGGCGCCATGGCCGGCATCGCCTCGTGGGTGTTCCTGCCGTCGATGGCGCTGACGCTGGTCGCGGGGCTCTTGGCGATCGCGGTCAACCCGGCGTTTCACAATGCCGGCTGGGCCTGGGCCAAGCTGTTCTCCGGCGTCATCGTGTTCGAGTGGGGCCTGGTCGGCGTCGAGGGGCCGATGCAGATGGAGGCCAAAGCCAGCGCCGACGCGCTGACCGGCGCGGGCGACCTGTCGGCGCTGGCGGCGTCGCTGAGCGCCGAGCAGAACTCGCTGTGGATTTTGCTCGGCGTGGCGACGTTCAACGTCGTGTTCGGCATCTGGCGGCCGAAGCTGACGCGGCTGCGGGCGTGAGCGTCAGGCTTCCGCCGCCTTGCGCGGCGGCAGGACGATGCGCACGCGGGTGCCGGGCCCGGCGTTCTCATAGGTGACCGTGGCGCCAAGTTGCGCCGTGAGATTCTGCACGATGCGCAGGCCGAGGCTTTTGCCCTGGGCCGCGGCCTCCGGCATGCCCTTGCCGTCATCGGTGACCGTGAGCACCGCGCCGCCGTCGGGCGTCTCCGTCATCGACAGCGCGATGGCGCCGCGGCCGTCCGGAAACGCGTGCTTGAGCGCGTTAGTGACGATCTCCACCACGATCAGCGACAAAGGCGTGAGCTGCGTGAGGTCGAACTTGCGCGGCGGCATGTCGATCCGGCAGGCGATGCCCGGGCTGCCGCTGGTCGACACCAGCCCGTCGCAGACCTGGCTGAGGAATTCGCCGATCGGCCGCGAGGCATTGGCCGGATCGTAGAGATGGCGGTGCAGGTTCGAAATGGTCTGAAGGCGCACGCTGGCATCGTCGAGCGCGCCGAGGATCGCCGCCGGATCGTTGCCGGCCTTGCGCTTGTAAAGCGACAGCAGCGCGGCGACGAACTGCATGTTGTTGGCGACGCGGTGCTGCAATTCCTGAAACATCGTGCGCCGCTGTTCCGACATCCGCGCCTGCTTGCCGGCCTCCTCGCGCAACTGCTCGGCGAGCAGATGCATCGCGTGGATGAGCGCGATGTCGACGGTGACGATGAAGAGGTAGAAGCCGAGCGCGATCGCCGCCGGGCCGCTGAGCGCGAAACTGTCGAACGGCAGGATGAAAAAATACCACGCCGCCAGCCCGCCCAGCACGGCCGAGATGATGCCGGGCCGCAGGCCGAAAAAGAACGTCGTCAGGATGACGGCGGGGAAGAAGGTGAGATAGGGAAACCCAACCGGCAGCCTCGAATCGACGGCAAAGCGCAGGGCCAGCGCGGCCGCGAAGATCGCGATGCCCAGCAGATCGCCGCGCAGGCCGAGGCCGCGCAGGCTGCTGGTCGCATCGATCCATGTCATAACTCGCCGGCGCAGCGGCGACCCAGGTGTCATCGGTGTGTCTGCGGTGAGAGAGAACGCGTCCTGCAGCCACAGGGGGGTTAAAACACCCGAGGCCATCGGCGCCAGAGCCGATGTGCCGCACTATCGGGCTGGCGTCAAATACCGCGGTTGGATGCGAAATTAAGGGCTAGCGGCCGGCCTCGTGCCTGGCCTTGCGCGACTTCTTCGCTTTGACGGCGGGCTCTGGCGCGCGGATGGTGCCGGCGGCGGCGCCGGCGAGCAGCTTGCGGAAGGTCGGGCATTCGAGATGGCTCGGCGCGCGGCACACCGCGGCGTGGCGCAGGCCGTCGCGCATGGCCCGCAGGCGGCGCATGGTCTTGTCGAGCTCGTCGGCCTTGGCGGACAGCATCGCCCGGTCGATCGCCACGCGGCCGTCGGCGCAGAACATGGTGCCGATCTCCTCCAGCGTGAAGCCGGAGGCGCGCGCGAGCGCGATCAGTGCCAGGCGTTCGAACACCGCGGCATCGAACAGGCGGCGCAGGCCGCGCCGGCCGGTCGAGGCGATCAGGCCCTTGTCCTCGTAGAAGCGCAAAGTCGAGGCCGGCACGCCGCTGCGGCGCGCGACCTCGGCAATGTCGGGAAAATTCATCGCCGGTTTAGGCATGGCTGCCCCCGCCAAACGCATGCTTGACCTCAAGTTAACTTGAAGATGTAGCACAACGGCCGTCGCTTTCAAACACGAGGCACGGCCATGATCATCGACACGCTGCTGACCGGCATCGGCGCCACCGCCCTGCTCGACGTCTTCTCGGCGGCGCGGGCGTGGGCGACCGGCACACCGGCGCCGGATTACGCCCTGGTCGGGCGCTGGCTCGCGCATCTGACGCGCGGGCGGCTCATTCACGCCGCCATCGCCCGCAGCGCGCCGGTCGCCGGCGAAGCCGTCATCGGCTGGACGGCACACTACACCATCGGCATCGCCTTTGCCGCTGTGCTGCTTGTCGGCTTCGGCGCGGGATGGACGCGCGAGCCAGCGCTTGGCCCGGCGCTGATCGTCGGCATCGGCAGCGTGGCCGCGCCGTTCCTGATCATGCAGCCCGGCATGGGCCTCGGGCTTTTTGCACGCCGCGCGCCCAACCCGCGCGCGGCAAGGCTGCGCAGCCTCACCACGCATCTGATTTTCGGTTTCGCGCTCTACGCATCCGGCTGGGCGGTGCGCCTCTTCGACCTGTGACCCAGACAACCAACGTCAACAAAGGAGTAACTGCCATGTCTTCATCTTCCCGGCGCCTGCCGCCGCGCTACGCCGCCTTCGTCATGCCCTTCGTGCTGTCGATCCTGATGTCGCTGATCGTGTCTGGCGTCTCGACGCTGAAGAGCCTCGGCGTCAACCCGGCGTTCCTGTCGGTGTGGCCGATGGCCTGGTTCCTGTCGTGGCTGGTGGCATTCCCGACGCTGCTGATGGTGCTGCCGCTGGTACGCCGCATTGTCAGCCTCGTCGTCGAACCGGCGCCGCGATAAGAAGCGGCAGCCAAAGGACCAAACAAAAAAACCCGGCCACGATGGCCGGGGTTTTTCGTTCCATGTGCCGCCGATCAGTTGTCGAGGAAGCTCCGCAGCTTCCTTGACCGGCTCCGGTGCTTCAGGTTCCTCAGCGTCTTCGCCTCGATCTGACGAATGCGCTCGCGCGTCACCGAGAACTGCTGGCCGACTTCTTCCAGCGTGTGGTCGGTGTTCATGCCGATGCCGAAGCGCATGCGCAGCACGCGCTCCTCGCGCGGGGTGAGCGAGGCCAACAGGAAATGACCGGCCTCAAAGAAAGTTTTCGAAGTCTTCGCGGGACAAATCACAGTCGCGCAGAACTTTCGCCAGCAGTCCCGGGCCGATAATCTCGGCACCGTGCACCGGTACGGTCGTCACCCTGCCGTCGCTGTGGCGCAGCCGATGATGGCCTCCCTTGACGCGCGCATCGACGAACCCGGCCCGCGCAAGCGCCGCGATAATGTCGGCGCCCGTCAGACGGGGCAACCGGCTCATGCCGGCACGGTCACCCGCTGAACACCGATGAACTCAAGGTTCGCACGTCCGGCAGCCTCGTCTTCTTCGAGGCATACCGCAATCGCTTCCTGAACACGCTCAATGAGCTCATCCAGAGATCGCGCTTGTGTATGGCAGCCGGCAAGCGCGGGAACCGACGCAACGTAATTGCCGTCTTCGTCACGTTCTACAACAACGGTGAAATCGCGTTGCATGTCGCTCTCTGTCCAGCGGCGAATGACCGGCGTTAGTTATCCAGGAAGGACCGCAGCTTCCGCGACCGGCTCGGGTGCTTGAGTTTCCTCAAAGCCTTCGCCTCGATCTGACGGATGCGCTCGCGGGTCACCGAGAACTGCTGGCCGACTTCCTCCAGCGTGTGGTCGGTGTTCATGCCGATACCGAAGCGCATGCGCAGCACGCGCTCCTCGCGCGGCGTCAGCGAGGCGAGCACGCGCGTCGTCGTCTCGCGCAAATTCGACTGGATCGCCGCGTCGATCGGCAGGATGGCGTTCTTGTCCTCGATGAAATCGCCGAGGTGCGAGTCTTCCTCGTCGCCGATCGGGGTCTCGAGCGACAGCGGCTCCTTGGCGATCTTGAGAACCTTGCGCACCTTCTCCAGCGGCATTCCCAATTTCTCGGCCAGCTCTTCCGGGGTCGGCTCGCGGCCGATCTCGTTGAGCATCTGGCGCGAGGTGCGCACGATCTTGTTGATCGTCTCGATCATGTGCACCGGAATACGGATGGTGCGCGCCTGGTCGGCGATCGAACG
>JAUXXH010000047.1 GCA_030684935.1 Pseudolabrys sp.
TGTCGCCGCCTGGCCAAGGATTTCGAGGGGTCAGCGGCAACCGAAGCTGCATGGATCCTCGTCGCTCATCTAAGGCTGCTGACAAGGCGTTTGGCAGCCCCTAAAACATTAAACGCATTATGAGTCAGACTCTGAGGAGCGGGCGCAGCCCGCGTCTCGAAGGATGCGGCGGCCTGCATGGTTCGAGACGCGCCGCAAGTGCGGCGCTCCTCACCATGAGGCCGCACCTCACGCCGGGGCGCCGGACTTCACCAGCTTGAAGATAATCGAATCCATCAGCGCCTGGAACGACGCATCGATAATATTGGCCGAGACACCGACGGTGGTCCAGCGGTCGCCGGATTCGTCCTGGCTCTCGATCAGCACCCGCGTCACCGCCTCGGTGCCGCCATTGAGGATCCTCACGCGGTAGTCGGTCAGCGTCAGCCCGGCGATGTATTTCTGGTACTTGCCGAGATCCTTGCGCAATGCGACGTCGAGCGCATTGACCGGGCCGTTGCCCTCTGCCGCCGAAATCAGCCGGTTGTCGCCGACCGTGACCTTGACCACCGCCATGGTGACGGTGACGCGCTCGCCTTTGGCATTGATGCGCTGCTCGACATTGACGTCGAACTGGGTGACGTCGAAATAGGTGGGCACGGTGCCGAGCGTGCGCCGCGCCAGCAGTTCGAATGAAGCATCGGCCGCCTCATAGGCGTAACCGAGCGTCTCACGCTCCTTGACGATCTCCAGCAGGCGGCCGATGCGTGGGTCGTCCTTGTCGGCCTGGATGCCGATGCGCTCCAGTTCGGCCAGCACGTTGGACTTGCCGGCCTGCTCCGACACCAGCACCTTGCGCTTGTTGCCGACGCTTTCCGGCGCGACGTGTTCGTAGGTCGCCGGCGCCTTGGCGATGGCGGAGGCGTGAATGCCAGCCTTGGTGGCGAAGGCGCTGTCGCCGACATAGGGCGCGTGGCGGTTCGGCGCGCGGTTCAGCCGCTCATCGAGCGCGTGCGACAGCTGGGTCAACTTGCCGAGCGAGGCGTCGCTGACGCCGATCGCGAAGCGGTCGGCATATTCCGGCTTGAGCTTCAGCGTCGGAATGATCGACACCAGATTGGCATTGCCGCAGCGCTCGCCCAGCCCGTTGAGCGTGCCCTGGATCTGGCGGGCGCCGGCGCGCACCGCGGCGAATGAATTGGCCACCGCCTGCTCGGTATCATTGTGGGCGTGGATGCCGACATGGTCGCCGGGGATTTCCTTCACGACCGCGCCGACGATGGTCTCGATCTCGTCCGGCAGCGTGCCGCCATTGGTGTCGCACAGCACCACCCAGCGCGCGCCCTCCTCATAGGCCGCCTTGGCGCAGGCCAGCGCGTAGTCCGGATTGGCCTTGTAGCCGTCGAAGAAGTGCTCGCAGTCCAGCATCACCTCGCGGCCTTTCGCTCTGGCGGCGCGGACGCTGTCGCGGATCGAGGCGATGTTCTCCTCGTTGGTGGTCTCCAGCGCCACCTTCACATGATAGTCCCACGCCTTGGCGACAAAGCAGATGGCGTCCGCCTTGGCGTCGAGCAGCAGCGCCAGGCCCGGATCGTTCGACGCCGAGCGGCCGGGCCGCCGCGTCATGCCGAAGGCGGTGAAGGTCGTCGTCAGGCCGCGGTCTGAGGCAAACAGCTCGGTGTCGGTCGGATTGGCGCCCGGATAACCGCCCTCGACATAGTCGATGCCGAGGCCATCGAGCATCTGCGCGATCGCCAGCTTGTCGGCGAGCGTGAAGTCGACGCCATTGGTCTGCGCGCCGTCGCGCAGCGTGGTGTCGAACAGATAGAGACGCTCGCGCGGCATGGCGGTTACCAGGTGTAATAGTTGGACGCGAGCGCCATGGCGACGACGATGGCGAGCGCGGCGATGAAGAGATGATGTCGCTTCATGGCCAAACTCAGGTCAGGCGGTAGACGACGTAGGAGGCGATCAGCGCGGCGGCGACCAGCACGCCGTACTTGATGACGATGTAATAGAACCAGTGGCGCGGAAACGGCGTGTCGGGCCTTTTCATGGGGCGTCTCCCTTCTCGGCGAGCTGCTTGTGCAAGGTCGTATTGGCGAGCCATTCGTCGCCGGCCAGCACCGTATTGCGCTGCTGCGCGACGTAGCCACGCTTTTCGAAAAAGCCGCGCGCGGTATCGCTGGCGTCGACAATGAGCTTGTCGGCGCCGCGGCCGCCGGCCAATTTCTCCAGCGCGTCGATCAGCAGGCGGCCGACGCCCCGCCCGGCCGCGGCCGGATGCACGTAAAGCATATCGATCTTGTCGCGTCCCGCCAGCGAGGCAAAGCCGACCGGCGAACCTTCGAGCAACGCGATCAGCGTGAGCTGGCTGCCGAGCCGCTTGGCGAAGGCGGCGGCGTCATCGGCGCGCGCCGCCCAGGCCTGCTGCTGCGCCTCGGAGTAATCGTCCCCGGTGAGGTCCGTGATGCTGGCGCGGAAAATCTCGACCAGCATCGAGAGGTCCGACGGCAGATAGGGCCGCAGGCCGAGTTGCGGATGCGCGGTGGCCATCAGCGGCGCTCCCCCGGTGTCCACACATCCGTATCGTGGTCGGGATGCTGGAAGCTGACCACCGCGGCGTTGAAGGCCTCCTGCTCCGGCTGCGCGCCCGCCGCGCGCACCGGCAGCGCGCACAGCCCGTCGAAGAACGCCAGCTTGTCGGCCGGATTGACCTGGATCTCGGGCGCAGCCACCGCGGGATTGTCGAAGGCGCCGATGGCGATCTCGATCGGGCCGCCAAAGTCGTACGAGAGTGGCGTGCCGCAATCGCCGCAGAAGCCGCGCTTCACCTTGTTGGAGCTGGCGAAGGTGCGTGGTGCGCCGCGGGTCCATGCGAGATCGTGCGCGGTCACCAGCGGCCCGAAAAAACCGCCGAAGGCTTTCTGGCACATCCGGCAATGACAGATCGAGGCGCGGCCGAGACGCCCGGCGCGAAACCGCACCGCACCGCACTGGCAGCCGCCGGAGAAGGATGGCGCGGTCATCGCGCGACCTCTCTTATTCTTTCAAAATGCACGCACCATTTTCCGTCATGCCCGGCCTTGTGCCGGGCATCCACGATTTCAAGGCCGCACCGCGAAGCAAGGCGTGGATGGCCGGGACAAGCCCGGCCATGACGAAACAGCGTCATCGCGCGGCCTCCCACGTCGTGCCGTCCTTGGAATCCTTGAGGACGACGCCCATGGCGGCGAGTTCGTCACGGATGCGGTCGGATTCCGCGAAGTCCCTGGCGGCACGCGCCGCGGTCCGCGCATCGATCAGCGCCTGAACCTTCGCCGTATCGACGCCGGCGCCGGTCTGCCGGCGCGCCGCCCATTGGGCCGCGCTTTCGCGGAGGAAACCGAGCCATCGCAGCGACGCCGCCAGTTCGCCGCGCGCCGCCTGATCGCCGGCCTGCGCCAGATTGCGCACGCCATGCAGAACCGTAATTACCTGATGGGTGTTGAGATCGTCGCCCAGCGCGTCGAGCATCGCGGCGGAGATCGATCCGCCGGTGGCGTCGCCGGCAACCCAGTACCAGTCGTCGAGGGTCTTCCAGCTTTCCTCCAGCCCCTTCACGGTCCAGTCGATCGGCTGGCGATAATGCGTGCGCAACATGTTGAAGCGCAGCACCTCGCCGGGCCAGTCGGCCAGCAATTCGTTGATGGTGAAAAAGTTGCCGAGGCTCTTCGACATCTTCTCGCCTTCGACTTGCAGGAAGCCGTTGTGCATCCAGAAATTCGCCATCACCGGCGTGCCGTGGGCGCAGCGCGATTGCGCGATCTCGTTCTCGTGGTGCGGGAAGATCAGATCGAGGCCGCCGCCGTGGATGTCGAACACCTCGCCGAGATAAGCCGCGCTCATCGCCGAGCATTCGATGTGCCAGCCGGGCCGCCCCCGGCCCCACGGACTGTCCCAGCCGGGCTCTTCGGGCGACGACAGCTTCCACAGCACGAAGTCGCTCGGGTTCCTTTTGTGCGCATCGACCGCGACGCGCGCGCCGGCCAGCTGATCCTCGATCTTGCGGCCGGACAGCGCGCCGTAGTCCGGCATCGATGTGGTGTCGAACAGCACCTCGCCATTGGCCTCGTAGGCATGGCCGCGCGCGATCAGTTGCTTGATCAGCGACACCATGTCGGTCTTGCCGTCGGCGCGCGGCAGCACGAAATCGGTGGCGCGCGGCTCGACGGTCGGGCGCAGGCAGCCAAGGGCGTCGACGTCGGCATGGAACTGCGCCTCGGTTTTCTCCGTGACCTTGCGGATCGCCTCGTTCAGCGGCAGCCCGGGAAAGTCGCGTGCCGCCCGCGCGTTGATCTTGTCGTCGACGTCGGTGATGTTGCGGACATAGGTGACGTGGGCCTCGCCGTAGAGATGGCGCAGCAGCCGGAACAGAACGTCGAACACGATCACCGGCCGCGCATTGCCGATATGGGCGAAGTCGTAGACGGTCGGGCCGCACACATACATGCGCACGCGTGCCGGGTCGATCGGCGTGAAAACACGCTTTTCGCGCGTCAGCGTATCGTAGAGCTTGAGCTCCATAGGGACTTCCATCGGCTCGCTGGCCGGGCGTCCCTGCTATCTCGAACTGGAGAAAAGACGGCCGCAGCCAGCGTTGGGCGCTAGCTAATAATCTCGCGGCAAATGCCGCAGATATGGTTAAGGCCGGTCATTGTGGGCGCACAATGCTGAGTTGGCCCGGCGGCGTCAAGAGCCTCTAAATCCGCGAACCGGCGTGGTTAAAGGGGTCTTAAGGAATTTTCCCGCATTGTTCCGGCCGGCGCCGGCTCGGCGTCGTTCAAGCAAGCAGGCGCCCCTCATGCGGATATTCCTGGCCGGCCTTGCCGCCCTCGTGATCGCCACCACAGCCGCGCAAGCCGAGCGGCGCATGTTCATCATCGCCAACGACGCCGATGCCTACGGCATCGACCGTTGCCTGGCCTCCGGGGCCAAATGCGGCGCCGCGGCCGCCAACGCCTATTGCAAGTCCCACCAGTTCACCGCGGCCGCCTCCTTCAGCAAGGTCGACCGCGACGATATCACCGGGGCCATTCCCACGGGCGGCTCCGGCGGCTGCAAGGGCGCCAAATGCGACGAACTGGTCGCCATCGTCTGCACCCGCTGAAATTCAGCTGAAATAGTTCCATTTCGTGGCCTGCGCCGGCCCCTCGCCGCAGTTTCGCGCGGTTGAATTTCCCTCCCCACCCCGGTACCAAGAGTCGGGAACGCCAGCTCGGCAGGGGAATGCCAACTTCACTCACGCGACCACCGCAGCCCATTGTGCTGCCGCCGACCGATGGACGCGCGGAGCGCCCGTTGCGGCTGCTGATCGCCGCCGCGCTGGTGCTGCCGATCACCATTTTCCTGATTGCGGCGTGGATTTCTTATAGCCAGCATATTATCGAAGCCCGGGACCGGCTCGAACGCACTGTCGCGGCAATGCACGAGCACGCCGTCAAGGTGTTCGAGACCTTCGAGATCAGCGACCGTTATCTCGAGGAAATTTTCAGCAACGTCGCCGACGCCACCATCCGCATCAACGAAGCCGACTATAGCGCCCGGCTGGGCAATTTCATCAAAGCGCTGCCGCAACTGCGCGACCTCTGGGTGATCGACGGGTCCGGCCGGCCGCTGGTGTCCGGCACGGTGTTTCCGTTGCCGCGCGATCTCAACCTCTCCGATCGAAATTATTTCAGCGCGCACAAGTCACCGGCGGTGCAAACCTATATCAGCGAGGTGGTCGAGGCCCGCGCCGCCGACACCAACTTCTTCGCCATCACCCGCAAGCGGCTGTCCGCCGACGGAAAATTCGATGGTGTCTATCTGGTGTCGATCGCGCCGGAATATTTCATTCGCTATTATTCGGAACTGCCGCGCAGCGATCTGACGGTCGCCGGCCTGGTACGCGCCGACGGCGTGCTGCTGGCGCGGTTTCCGGCCACGCCGACCGTCAACCCCCGGCTGCCGGCCGAATCGCCGATGATGAGCGGCATCGCTACTAGTCCCGAACGCGGCACCGTGGCGGGCACGTCATTCTACGATACCGCTGAACGCATCCTATCGTACTGGAAGCTCCCCAATCACAGCGTCTACGTCTATGCCGCGCTCGACATGGCGACGATCCGGGGCCTGTGGATGCGCAACATGGCGCAGCATCTGGTGTTCGGGCTGCCGGCGACGCTGGTCATGCTCGGGCTCGGACTCATGACCTTGCGCCACACCCGGCGCGAACTCGTCGCCTATGCGCAGTTACAGGAAGAGGTCGCGAAGCGGCAGGCCACCGAACAGGCGCTGCGGCAGGCGCAGAAGATGGAAGCGGTTGGGCGGCTGACCGGCGGCATCGCCCATGACTTCAACAATCTGCTGACCGCGATCATCGGCAACGCCGAACTGGCGCTGCGCCGGCTCGACGGCGCCGACGAGCGCGTCGGCCGCTCGCTCACCGCCATCCGCCAGGCGTCATTGCGGTCGGCGACCCTGGTGCAGCGGCTGCTCAGCTTTTCGCGCCAGCATCCGCAGGAGGTCAAGACCGTCGAGATCAACCGGCTTGTCCAGGACATGTCGGAACTGCTGCATCGCTCGATCGGCGAGGCGGTAACCATCGAGACCGTGCTGGCAAGCGGGTTGTGGAAAACCGCGATCGATCCCAACCAGCTCGAAAACGCCATCCTCAATCTCGCGGTGAATGCGCGCGATGCCATGCCGGGCGGCGGCCGGCTGACCATCGAGACCTCGAATGCCTATCTCGACGAAGCCTACGTCGCCCGCGCGGGCGGCGAGCTGAAGCCCGGACAGTTCGTCATGGTGGCGGTCAGCGACACCGGCGCCGGCATGTCGGCCGAAGTGCGCGACAAGGCGTTCGAGCCGTTCTTCACCACCAAGCCGACCGGCGCCGGCTCCGGCCTTGGGCTGAGCATGGTGTACGGCTTCGTCAAGCAATCCGACGGCCACGTGCAGATCTACAGCGAGCCCGGCCAGGGCACCTCGATCAAGCTGTACTTCCCGCGCCTCGCCGACGAAAAGGCTTTCCCGACGCGCGACGCTATCGAGGCGGCGCCGATGCCGAGCGGCGAGCGGCATACCGAATGCATCCTGCTGGTCGAGGATGACAACGACGTCGGCCGCTTTGTCGCCGAGGCGCTCACCGACATCGGCTACCGCGTCGAACGCGCCGGCACCGCGGCCGAAGGTTTGGAGATTCTCCGCACCAGGCCGGACATCGACATGCTGCTGACCGACGTCGTGTTGCCGGGCGGCATGAACGGCCGTGAACTGTCGGTCGAGGCGCACAAGCTGCGGCCCAACCTGCCGGTCCTGTTCGCCACCGGCTACACCCGCAACGCCATCATCCATCACGGCCGGCTCGACGCCAATGTCGAACTGCTGGTCAAGCCGTTCACCACCGAGGCGCTGGCCCGCAAGGTGCGGCAGGTGCTGGACGCCCGGCCTGCGTGATTCGCCGGCGCGACGCCGTCTTCACATCACCGTGAGTCTGGGGGACACGTCCCGCACTGCGGGAACGCCGTGGCGCGCCGTGCGTTTCCGAGAGACGGCTTTCCTGCTCAGGCGAATGGCGACCCACCGATGAAGCTCATGCTCCTTTTTCTGCTGCTCGGCGCGATGCTGATGATGGCGCATTTTGACGCACCGGTTCGAATGCGCCGGCTTCGCCGCTTGGCGCCATCAGGCCGGAATGGCAAGACCCGCTTTCCGGCACCTAATTAGAATACTTCCAAACTAGTTGCATGCGGTCGTAACTTCAGCCAGAGTTCCTGCAACGCGCGACAGGCAGCCGCCTCAAAGGCTGCCGCGCGGCCAGAGGAACGCGGCGGTGACGGCGATGACCGATCAAATGACAGCGACTGCGCCCGAGCAAGTGGCGCTTAAGCTGGAAGAATTCCTGCCCTACCGTCTTAATGTCGCCGCCGGCCTGGTGTCGCAGGCGCTGGCCCGGGTCTATGCCGACCGGCACCGCTTCAGCCTGCCGGAATGGCGCGTGCTGGTAACGCTCGGGCAGTTCGGCCTGATGACCGCCAAGGCGATCGGCGCACACAGCCACATGCACAAGACCAAGGTGTCGCGGGCCGTCGCTTTGCTGGAGCGCCGCAAGCTGGTGACGCGGCGCGCCAACCGCGCCGATCTGCGCGAGGCCTTCCTGTCGCTGACGCCAGCCGGTCGCGACATCTACAGCGAACTCGCGCCGGCTGCGACCGAGTTCGCCCGGCAATTGATGGGCGCCGTCGACAGCGCCGACCGGCCGGCGCTGGACCGGGCCCTGACCCGGCTGACCGAACGCGCCGCGCAGCTGGCCCCGGAATTCGCCAACAACAGCGGCGACAGGTAAGGTACCACCGGCAATATAGCGCAAGCCGGGGTGCATTCGTGAAACTCTACAGCTATTTCCGCTCGTCCGCCGCCTATCGGGTGCGGATCGCGCTCAACCTCAAGGGCTTGCCCTATGAGATCGTACCGATCCATCTGACCAAGGACGGCGGCCACCAGCGCCAGCCTGCGTTCAAGGCGGTCAATCCGCAAATGCGCGTGCCGGCGCTAGAACTCTCCAGCGGCGAGGTCCTCACGCAGTCGTTGGCGATCATCGAATATCTCGACGACATCCAGCCCGAAAGACCGCTGCTGCCGGCCGACGCGCTCGAGCGCGCCAAGGTCCGCGCCATCGCACAGATCGTTGCCTGCGATATTCACCCGCTCAACAATTTGCTGCCGCTGCAATATCTCAAGCGCACCTTGAAGCATGAGCAGCCGGACATCGACGCCTGGTATCACCACTGGGTCACCGATGGCTTTACCGCCATCGAGGCGATGATCGCGCCCGGCCCCTACGCCTGCGGCGCACAGGTGACGCTGGCCGACATCTGCCTGGTGCCGCAGGTTTACAACGCACGGCGGCTCAAGGTTCCGCTCGACAGTTTCCCCAAGATTGTTGCGGTCGAAGCGGCCTGCCTCAAGCTCGCCGCGTTCGACAAGGCCCGGCCGGAACGGCAGCCCGACGCCGAGTGACGCCGCGGGGTCGACCTGTTAAGGCACCGCTTCGCTTCGTCCCTCACGTACCCAGACCGGAAGCCCCCGTGGCCCTCAGCAAGATCGCCCGCGTCGTCCTGTGGATGATCGGCGCCCTCCTCTCGTTTTCGGTGATGGCGGTTTCGATCAGGGAACTGGCCGGGCTCGGCATGAGCATCTTCGAGATCCTCGCCGTCCGCACCATCGTGGCGTTGCTGGTGTTGTGCCTCTTGCTGGTGTTTCGGCCCGAACTGCGGGTCCACACCTTGCCGCGACGCATGCCGCTTAATCTGCTGCGCAACATTGTGCACTATGTCGCGCAGTATCTATGGGCGCTGTCGCTGACCATGCTGCCGCTGGCGATGGTGTTTGCGCTGGAATTCACCATGCCTGTTTGGACCGCGCTGCTGGCGGTATGGCTCTTGGGCGAGAAGTTGACGCCGAGCCGCATTGGCGTGGTCGTGCTCGGCCTGGTCGGCATTCTGGTCATCCTGAGACCGGGCCTCGCCAGCTTCAACCCGGCGGCGATCCTCGTGCTGCTGGCGGCGTTCGGTTACGCCATCACCATGATCACGACCAAGAAGCTGACCATGACGGAGACCACCTTCGGCATCATCTTCTGGATGGCCGTGATCCAGTTGCCGCTGTCGCTGCTGGGCAGCGACCTGATGACGTTTGCGAGCCTCCGCACCGAGCACATTCTGCCCGCGCTGGGTGTCGGCATTGCCGGCCTGACGTCGCATTATTGCCTCAGCAATGCCTTCCGGGCCGGCGACGCCACCCTCGTGGTGCCCATGGATTTCATGCGTATCCCGCTGATTGCCGTGGTCGGCTGGGCCTTTTACGGCGAAAGCCTCGATATTTTCGTGCTGCTTGGCGCCCTGATCATTGTCGCCGGCGTGCTGTGGAACATGCGCTCGGAAACCGAACGGGCGCGGCGGCTGCCGCCATGATTTTCCCGTGTTTGCCCTGTCTATCTGCCGCACGAACGGCCCGAAAACGGGGTCCCCATTCATCGGTTCATGGGATAAAGTCCGCCGCATGACGAGCTTCCGATCAACGCTTGCGGCCGCCGCCGCGCTTTCTGTGTGCGTCTCAGGCATCGCCATGGCGCAATCGGCCAATCCGACCTGCCAGCGGCTGGAAGCGCAACTGACCTCGCTCGACCGCGGCAATGCCGATCCGGCGCGCGCCGACCAGATCCGCCGCGCCGAGGATGCGGTCAACCGCCAGCAATTCGAGCTCGACCAGCGGGTGGCGCAGGCGCGCCGCATGGGCTGCGAGAACACCGGCTTCTTCTCGATCTTCAACAATCCGCCGGCCCAATGCGGCGGGCTCAACCGCCAGATCGACCAGATGCGCATGGCGATGGAACGGACACGCGGCGACCTGGAGCGCCTTAGCGGCGGCACCACCGAGCGCGCCGCGCAACGCCAGTCGCTGATCATCGCGCTCAGCAACAACAATTGCGGACCGCAATATCGCCAGGCCGCGGTGCAGGGCCAGCAGGGCGGCTTCTTCGACCGCCTGTTCGGCGGCGGCGGCGGAAGCAGCGGCGGCTATATATCGCAGGATCCCGGGCCGATGGGCGGCACCTATCGAACACTCTGCGTGCGCACCTGCGATGGCTATTACTATCCGATCTCGTTCGCCACCACGCCGGACCGTTTCCAGGCCGATGAGAACATCTGCCAGCGCACCTGCCCAGCCGCGGAGGTTTATCTCTACACCTATCACAATCCCGGCGAGGACGTGACCAAGGCGGTGTCGATCGGCGGCCGGCCTTATACCGAACTGCCCGCAGCGTTCCGCTACCGGACCGCGCTCGATCCAAGCTGCAGTTGCCGCCGCCCCGGGGAGACCTGGGCCGACGCGCTGAAAAACGCCGACGGTGACATGACGCTGGCACCCGGTGACGTGGTTGTGACAGAGCAGAATGCAAGGCGGCTGTCGCAGCCGCGCACCGGCGCCGACGGCAAGCCGATCCGTCCCGATCTGCGCGGCCAAACCGGCGCCGTTGCGGCTGGCGAACAGCAAGCTGCACCCGCCGCCGAGATCGATCCATCCAGGCGCACGGTCCGGCCGGTCGGGCCGACCTTCCTGCCCACCCGCTAAACCGTTTAAAAATCGAAGGCTTCGGTCTTGACCGGCTGACCGGTCAGCAGCGACACGTCCGGCGCGGCGAGCGGCGTGCCGGGATCGCGGAAGCGGTTGGTGATCGGATAGCGGCGGTCACGGCCGAAATTCTTCAGCGTCACCTTCACGCCGGGCGCCGCCTGGCGGCGCTTGTACTCGGCGATGTTGAGCATGCGCTCGACCCGCACCACAGTGTCGCGGTCATAACCGGCGGCGACGATCGTCGCGATCGGCTCCTCGCGCTCCACCAGCCGCTCCAGCACCGCATCGAGCACGTCGTAGGGCGGCAGCGAATCCTGGTCGGTCTGGTTCTCGCGCAATTCGGCTGTCGGTGGCCGGGTGATGATGTTCTCCGGGATGACAACGCCGCCCGGCCCCATCGCGTCTTCCGGTTTCCATGCATTGCGCAGGTGCGACAGGCGGAACACCTCGGTCTTGTAGAGATCCTTGATCGGATTGAAGCCGCCGTTCATGTCGCCATAAAGCGTGGCGTAACCGACCGACATTTCGGACTTGTTGCCGGTGGTCACCACCATCAGATTGAACTTGTTGGAGATGCCCATCAGGATGGTGCCGCGGGCGCGTGCCTGCAGGTTTTCTTCCGTGACGTCGCGCGCCTTGCCGGCAAAGGCCGGCGCCAGCGCGGCCTCCAGGCCTTCGACCGCTGCCGCGATCGGCAAGATCTCATACTTGACGCCCAGCGCCTTGGCGCAGGCGGCGGCATCGTCCAGCGACACCTGCGCCGTGAACCTGTACGGCATCATGATGCAGCGAACACGCGCCGCGCCCAGCGCATCGACGGCAATGGCAGCACAGAGTGCCGAGTCGATGCCGCCCGACAGGCCCAGCACCACGCCCGGAAAACCGTTCTTGTCGACGTAGTCGCGCAGGCCGAGCACGCAGGCCGCATAGTCGGCGCGGTCCGCTTCGTCGCTGGCGACCATCGGGCCGTTCTCGCAGCGCCATGTGCCGCCGTCGCGCACCCACTGCGTGGTGACAATGGTTTCCTGGAAGCCGCAGAGCTGGAACGCCAGCGAGCAATCGGCATGCAGACCGAACGACACGCCGTCGAAAACCAGTTCGTCCTGGCCGCCGATCTGGTTGACGTAGACCGTCGGCAGGCCCTGCTCGGTTACGCGCGCCACCGCGATGTTGATGCGGACGTCGCCCTTCTGGCGCCAGTAGGGCGAGCCGTTTGGCACGACCAGCATCTCGGCGCCGGTTTCGGCCAGACACTCGACCACTTCGGCGCTCCAGATATCCTCGCAGATCGGAACGCCGAGCCGCACGCCGCGGAAACTCACCGGGCCCGGCATCGGGCCGGCGGCAAACACGCGCTTCTCGTCAAACACACCGTAATTCGGCAGATCGACCTTGTAACGCAGCGCGGCAATGGTGCCGCCGTCGAGCAAGGCCACGGCGTTGTAGAGCTTGCCGCCATCGAGCCAGGGCGCGCCAACCAGCAGCGCCGGACCCGGCGTCGCCGTCTCGCGGGCGAGGTCTTCCATGGCGGCCCGGCAGGCCGCCTGGAACGCCGGTTTGAGCACCAGGTCCTCCGGCGGATAGCCGGCAATGAACAATTCGGGAAACACCACCAGATCGGCGCCCTGCCCGGCGGCGGTGGCGCGGGCGCGGCGCACTTTCTCGACGTTGCCGGCGATGTCGCCGACAGTCGGGTTTAGTTGGGCAATGGCAATCGCCAGGCGATCGGAAGGGCGGGCGTTCATGACAATGCTGTAACGCCTGCGCTATCTGCCGGCAATCGGGAGGCACCCGTCCGGAAATGCAGAGCTAGAGCCCGGCCACCGCCGACAGCGGCTTGGCATGGGCAATGCGCTCCTTCTTGAGCAGTTCGGCCAGCAGGAAGGCCAGATCGATCGCCTGCTCGGCGTTGAGCCGCGGATCGCAGACCGTGTGATAACGGTCGTTGAGGTCGGCATCGCTGATGGCGCGGGCGCCGCCGGTGCATTCGGTGACATTGGCCCCGGTCATCTCGAGATGCACGCCGCCGGCATAGGTGCCCTCTGCCTGATGCACGTCGAAGAAGGCGCGAACCTCCTTGAGGATCAGGTCGAACGGCCGGGTCTTGTAGCCGGACGCCGAGGTGATGGTGTTGCCGTGCATCGGGTCGCACGACCACAGCACCACCCTGCCCTCGCGCTTCACGGCGCGCACCAGCGCCGGCAGATGATCGCCGACCTTGTCGGCGCCGAAGCGGCCGATCAGCGTCAGGCGGCCGGCCTCGTTGTCCGGGTTGAGCGCATCGATCAGGCGCAGCAGATCGTCGGGCTTGAGCGAGGGGCCGCATTTCAGTCCGATCGGATTTTTGATTCCGCGGGCGTATTCGATATGCGCGTGATCGAACTGCCGGGTGCGGTCGCCGATCCAGATCATGTGGCCCGACGTGGCGTACCAGTCGCCGGTCGTTGAATCGATGCGGGTGAAGGCTTCCTCGTAGCCGAGCAGCAGCGCTTCATGGCTGGTGTAGAACTCGGTGGTACGCAATTCGGGATGGCTCTCGAGATCGAGGCCGCAGGCCTGCATGAAACCGAGCGCTTCAGAAATGCGATCCGACAGTTCGACATAGGCACGCGACTGCGGGCTGTCCTTGACGAAGCCGAGCATCCACTGGCGCACGCTGGCCAGATTGGCGTAGCCGCCTTGCGCGAAGGCGCGCAGCAGATTGAGCGTCGCCGCCGACTGGCGGTAGGCTTCGACCTGGCGGCGCGGATCGGGACGGCGCGCCTCGTCGGTGAAGGCGATGTCGTTGATAATGTCGCCGCGATAGCTCGGCAATTCCTTGCCGTCGCGCTTCTCCATCGGCGACGAGCGCGGCTTGGCGAACTGGCCGGCAATGCGGCCGACCTTCACCACCGGCGACGCGGCGGCATAGGTCAGCACCACCGCCATCTGCAGGAACATGCGGAAGAAATCGCGGATGTTGTTGGCGCCGTGTTCGGCAAAGCTCTCGGCGCAATCGCCGCCCTGCAGCAGGAACGCCTCGCCATTGGCGACACGGGCGAGCTGTTTCTTCAGATTGCGCGCCTCGCCGGCAAATACCAGCGGCGGGAAGGTCGCGAGCTGCTTTTCGACATCGGCCAGCGCCTGCAAGTCCGGGTAGTCCGGGACCTGCATGACAGGCTTTTTGCGCCAACTATCCGGCGTCCAACGTTCGGGCATAACCAATAAGCTCCAGATTTCCGGGGGTTATATACCAAGCCCCGGGGCGGAGGCCAGTTTTTCGAGCAGCCTGCAGTCTGCCGGTTATTTGGCGGCGTCCCGGCCATAACTGAAGGCCTTTTCCCGCATGGTGACCAGTTCTTCGGCAACCGTCGGGTGGACCGCCATGGTGGCGTCGAAATCGGCCTTGGTGGCCCCCATCCGGAACGCCACGCCGACCAGCTGGATCATTTCGCCGGCCTCGGGACCGGCAATATGGCAGCCGATGACCCGGTCGGTGGTGCCATCGACCAGCAGCTTCATGAAGCAGCGGGTGGCGCGGCCCGCCATCACCATCTTCATCGAGCGGAAGCTGGTCTTGTAGACGTCGACGATGGGGTACTGCTCTTGCTCTTGCGCCTGCGCCTCGGTCAGGCCGATGACGCCAAGTTCCGGCTCCGTGAACACCGCGGTCGGCACGTTGGCGTGGTCGACCTTGGTCGGCTTGCCGCCATAGAGGGTGTCGGCAAAAGCGTGTCCCTCACGGATCGCCACCGGCGTGAGATTGACGCGGTTGGTGACGTCGCCGACGGCATAGATGTTCGGCACCGAGGTGCGCGAGTATTCGTCGACCTCGATGCCGCCGTGCTCATGGAAATTCATGTTCAGCGCTTCGCAGCCGAGCCCCATGATGTTCGGGCGGCGGCCGATGGCGAACATCACCTTGTCGACCGCCACCGTGCTGCCATCCGACAGCGTGGTGCGATATTCATCGCCGGCCTGTTCGATCGCATCGACGGTGTGGCCGCAGGTGACGGTGATGCCGCGGGTCTGCATTTCGGAGCGCAGATGCTCGCGCACGTCATCGTCAAAGCCGCGCAGGATGTTCTCGCCGCGATAAACGACCGTCACCTTGCTGCCGAGGCCGGCAAAGATGCAGGCGAATTCCAGCGCAATGTAGCCGCCGCCCTGGATCAGAATCCGTTCGGGCAGTTCTTTCAGGTCGAGCGCTTCGTTCGACGAGATCGCATGCTCGAGCCCGGGAATGTTCGGTCCCATATGCGGCCAGCCGCCGGTGGCGATGAGGATCGTTTCGGCGCGCACGCGTGCGCCGGTCGCCAGCCGCACGGTGTGCGCATCTTCGATCACGGCACGGGTTTTGACGACGTTGACCTTGAAGCGCTCCAAAGTCGAGTTATAGGCCGCTTCCAGACGTGTGATTTCGCGATCCTTGTTGGCGATCAGCGTCTGCCAGCTGAAGGTCGGCTCGGCCCCGCTCCAGCCGAAGCCTTTGGCGTCTTCGAAGTCGTGCGCGAACCGCGCCGCATAGACCAGCAGCTTCTTCGGCACGCAGCCGCGAATGACGCAGGTGCCGCCGACCCGGAATTCTTCGGCCACCATCACCTTGGCGCCGTAGCTCGAGGCAATGCGGGCGGCCCGCACGCCGCCGGAGCCCGCGCCAATGACAAACAGATCGACGTCGTGGTCAGCCATCGGCAGTCACTCCACACGCCCAGGACGGGCCGATCCCATGTCCGGATCGCCCGATCAGAGCGAATGCCCCCTCTTCTTCATTTCGTCGCGAATCTTGGGAAGCACTTCGTCGGACAACTTGTTGGCCCAGTCCTGAGCGAACTTCAGGCTGTCATCGACGACCAGGGACTGGACTTCGATCAGCTTCTTGCCGACGGGTGTCTTGTAGAACGCCGCGAGTTCTTTCAATTCCGCCTCGGCAAAGTGGACGGTATAGATCCGCGCGACCTCGTTGCTGATTTCGTCGAAACGCGGCGCCAGATCGGTTCGCAACTTGACCGCGACCTCGTTGAGATCTTTGGCGAGCGCGGGATTCTGCTGGAGGAACAGGTTTTTGGCCTGCTCGACCACGCCGGCGATCAGCGGGTTGAACAGTGCGGTGGCGCCGGTGATGGCGACAACTTCCTTGGCGGCCGCGAGCGCCGCCGGCGTCGGCGCCGGCTGCTGGGCCATTGCAGCCGGGCTCGTGATGGCCAAAGCTGCAGCAACCGCAGCAAGGCGAATGACCCGATATGTGGTCTGCATGAAAAACATTGAACAACTCCGTTTGGCTCGATCTGTCATGATCGCTCGACAATCCTGACGCCGTCCGGCCCGCCGATAATAACCGTCTGGGCGAGATCGACGAACAGGCCATGCTCCATGACCCCGGGAATACCCGACAGCGCATGCGCCATAGCTTTCGGATCGTCAATCCGGCCCAGCGCCGCGTCGATGATCCAGTGACCGCCATCGGTGACGAAAGCGTGGCCGTCCTTGCCCTGCCGCAGCGTCAGCGGACCCGATTTCTGGAGGGCGCCAATGGCGCGGTCAACGGCATTGCGGGTCGCTGCGAAGCCAAAGGGCGTGACCTCGACCGGCAAGGGAAAGCGGCCGAGGACATCGACCCATTTGCCCGCGTCGGCGATCACGATCATGCGCGCGGAGGCCGCGGCAACAATCTTCTCGCGCAGCAAGGCGCCGCCGCCACCCTTGATCAGGCTCAGATCGGGGCCGATCTCGTCGGCGCCGTCAACGGTCAGATCGAGTTCCGGCGTGTCGTCCAGCGTGGTGAGCCTAATGCCGCAGCGGGTGGCGTCGGCGTGCGTCGCCTCGGAGGTCGGCACCGCAATGACGTCAAGGCCGGCGCGAACCCGGTCGCCAAGCAGTTCGACGAAATGCTTCGCGGTCGAACCGGTGCCGAGCCCGAGGCGCATGCCCGGGCGTACAAATTCTATGGCGCGCGCGGCAGCAGCGCGCTTCTGGGCATCGGCGTTCATGGGTTCTGGCTGAGCGCTCGTGACATTGAAAGGCCTGCCTATCTAGCCCCGAAAGCCCGGTCTGGATAGCCGAAAATCCACTGTTTGCTTGGGCGAATTTGCCTTGCAAGGATTGCCGGCGGGGGTTAGCGATCAGCCATGCCCGCACCCATCATTGTCTTCGATCTCGACGGCACGCTGATCGACACCGCGCCCGACCTCATAGACACCCTCAACTTGGTGTTCACCCGCGAAGGCATTCGGCCCGTTGCCTATGAGGCGGCGCGCAATTTGATTGGTGGCGGCGCCAGGGCGATGATCGTGCGCGGCCTCGAGGCCGAGGGCCGCGTGTTCGCGCCAGCGGAGCTTGAGCGGATCTTCGCCGATTTCCTGGCCCATTACACCGCGCACGTCGCCGATCGATCGCGGCCGTTTCCCGGGCTGGTCGAGGCGCTCGACGTGCTGGCCGCGGACGGCTACCGCTTCGCGGTCTGCACCAACAAATATGAAAAGCTGTCGGTGTTGTTGCTGGAGAAGCTCGGACTGGCCAGCCGCTTCGCGGCGATCTGCGGCCAGGACACGTTCGGCGTCCAGAAGCCGGACCCGGAAGTGCTGCGGCGCACCATCGCCGCCGCCGATGGCGACCCGGCGAGCGCCTTCATGATCGGCGATTCCTTGACCGACATCCGCACGGCCCGCGCCGCAGCCATCCCGGTGGTCGCCGTCGATTTCGGTTACAGCGAACTGCCGATCGCCGACCACAATCCGGACCGGATCATTAGTCATTTCGCTGATCTGCCGGCGGCGATTGCCTCGCTTTGCCCGCCGCGCTAACCGAACACCTTGGCGTTATGGTTAACGCGGTAAGGTTAACGGTGTGCGACAGGTTGCCACCCTGTGACTTCAACCCTATTCTGTTGGAGGGCGAGCGGCCGGTGTCGCTCGAGTGGACGGATTAAAACAATGTACCGAGTCATTATGATCGTAGGCGGTGCGCTGGCACTGGCAGCGTGCTCCTCAACGGCGGACTGGCTGAAGCCAGCGCCCGTCATGGACAGCGTGCGTTTCGAGTCCGAGCCGCCGAATGCGGAAGCGAAAGTATCGAACGGCCAGACCTGCCGCACGCCCTGCGCGCTGGCGCTGCCGACCGAAGCTCCGCTCACCGTGACTTTCACGCTGACCGGCTTCCAGCCGGAAACCGAGACCCTGGAAGTGATTACCGACGGCGGCTTCCCGCGTCTGCGGCCCAATCCCGTAACAGTCGAACTCACGCCCGCCCCGCCGCCGCCGGCGACCAAGCGGCCGGCCAAGAAGGCTGCGCCGAAGCGGCCCGCCGCCACCCCGGCCCGCGCCGCAGCCCCGGCTCCTGCGCCCGCGCCGGCGCCGATGGCGCCGGTCCAGCAGCAACCGGCGCCCTGGCCGGCGCCGCCGGCCCAACGCTAGCGCCAGCCACACGGACTTCGAGACAGCGCCGCGCCCTCCAGCGCGGCGTTTTTCGTCGGGCCGGGCAGCGCACTGGTCATCATCGGCGGCACCGCCTATATGGGTTGGGTACGGCTCCGCACGCCTGATAAGATGATCGGCGGAGAGGACCGCGCCGGGGACCGATGAACGCACTGGGTCACGACAGTTCCGCAGTCGATATCGACCGCGCCGGGCCCCGCCCCCGCGCGCTGATCGACCCGTTCGCCCGCGCCATCACCTATCTGCGCGTGTCGGTTACAGACCGCTGTGATTTCCGCTGCGTCTATTGCATGTCGGAACACATGTCGTTCCTGCCCAAGGCCGAGTTGCTAAGCTTGGAGGAACTCGACCGGCTGTGCAGCGCCTTCATCGCCAAGGGCGTCAGCAAACTGCGGCTGACCGGCGGCGAACCGCTGGTGCGGCGCGGCATCATGACGTTGGTGGAGTCGCTGTCGCGCCATCTCAAGAGCGGCGCCCTGAAGGAACTCACGCTCACCACCAACGCCTCGCAGTTGCAGAAATACGCCGCCGAACTGAAGGGCCACGGCGTCGAGCGCATCAACGTGTCGCTCGACACGCTCGATCCCGACAAATTCCGCGCCATCACCCGCTGGGGCGACCTGGACAAGGTCATCGCCGGCATCGACGCCGCGCAGGCGGCCGGGTTGCAGGTCAAGATCAACACGGTGGCGCTGAAAGGCGTCAATGAGGACGAGATCGCCGGCCTGGTCGCCTGGGCGCATGGCCGCGGCATGGACCTGACGGTGATCGAAGTGATGCCGCTCGGCGACGTCGGCGAGACCCGGCTCGACCAGTATCTGCCGGTGTCGATGGTGCGGGCGCGGCTGGCCGAGCGCTACACGCTCGACGACATCGATCATCAGACCGGCGGGCCGGCGCGCTATGTGCGCGTCAAGGAGACCGGCGGACGGCTCGGCTTCATCACGCCGATGACGCATAATTTCTGCGAGTCCTGCAACCGCGTGCGCATCACCTGTACCGGCACGCTCTATATGTGTCTGGGCCAGGAAGACGCCGCGGATCTGCGCACGCCGCTGCGCGCCTCGGAAAGCGACGACCTGATTCATGCGGCCATTGACGAAGCGATTACCCGCAAACCGAAGGGCCATGATTTCGTGATCGACCGCCGCCAGCGGCGTCCCGGTCTGGCGCGCCACATGAGCGTGACCGGCGGCTGAGCCAAGGGGTGGCCAGCAATTTCGCCATTGACGGCCAATGGCGAAATTGGATTAAGGTGGCGGAAATTCTGGAAGGATGGCCTTGGGGGCAAGGCCATGGGGACCGTTAGACAACGACAAGAACGCCGGCCGCACGACCGTCAAGGCCGGTCAGAGGGATACATCTCGTGGGCGCTCTTGACGCGATCCTCAAGGCATTGCTGCCGGCGACGCGCGCCATCGACGCGGTCAATTCCTGGCTCGGCAAACGGCTGGCGTGGCTGATCCTGGCGGCGGTGGCCGTCTCGGCGGTCAACGCCACGGTGCGCAAGCTGTTCGACACCTCGTCGAATTCCTGGCTCGAACTGCAATGGGTGCTGTTCAGTATCGTGTTTCTGCTGTGCTCGCCCTGGACGTTGCTCGCGAACGAACACATCCGCATCGACATCGTCAACAACCTGCTGCCCAAGCGCGTGCGCGACAGCATCGACGTGGTCGGGCACGCTTTCTTCCTGCTGCCGCTGACCATCGTGATGATCATCACCAGCGTCCCGTTTTTCTATCGCTCGGTCTCGATCAACGAGCAGTCGGGCAATGCCGGCGGCCTGCCGCAATGGCCTGCCAAGTCGCTGATCATGATCGGTTTTACCTTGCTGTTCATCCAGGGGCTGTCGGAGCTCATCAAGCGCATCGCCATCATGCGCGACCTTATCCCCGATCCGCACGCGGCGAAGGCCCGGCCCATTGAGGCCGAGGTGGAACAGATCGTCCAAGCAGTCGAAAAACGTTAAACGGCAGCAGCGGGCCCGGGGATCCGAATGACAGCCTTCATCATACACAACATGGCGCCGATCATGTTCGTGGCGCTGGTGGTGTTTCTTCTGCTCGGTTATCCGGCGGCATTCTCGCTCGGTGCGGTCGGTCTGCTGTTCGCCATTGTCGGCATCGAACTCGGCCAGTTCTCGCCGGACTTCCTGCAGGCGCTGCCCGAACGCGTCTACGGCGTGATGAGCAACGACACGCTGCTGGCGATTCCGTTCTTCACATTCATGGGGCTGGTGCTCGAACGGTCCGGCATGGCCGAAGACCTGCTGGAGACGGTCGGGCAATTGTTCGGCACGGTGCGCGGCGGCCTGGCTTATGCGGTGGTGTTCGTCGGCGCCCTGCTCGCCGCCACGACCGGCGTGGTTGCCGCATCGGTCATTTCCATGGGCCTGATCTCGCTGCCGATCATGCTGCGCTACGGCTACGACCGGCGGGTCGCCACCGGCGTGATCGCCGCCTCCGGCACGCTGGCGCAGATCATTCCGCCGTCGCTGGTGCTGATCGTCATGGCCGACCAGCTCGGCCGCTCGGTCGGCGACATGTACGAAGGCGCCTTCATTCCCGGCCTCGTGCTGGCGTCGCTCTATGCCAGCTACGTGTTTCTGATCTCGATGCTGTTTCCGAAAGCCGCACCCGGGCTGCCGCTGGAAGCGGTCGGTTACCGCGAGCCCGATGGCAGCCGCGGGCTGATCTCGCTTGGCGTCCTGACGGCGGCCAGCGCCGTGTTCGGCTGGCTGATGATGCGCAACTCGGTCTCGCGTGGTGCTGATTTCGTCGTGCTCAGCATGTTCTTCGCCATCGTCTTCGCCTTCGCCGTTGCGGTGGTGAACTGGGTGGTCGACCGCTTCACCGGCTTCCGCTTCCTGTCGCAGATCGCGCAGCAAACCACCTTCGTCATGGTGCCGCCGCTGTTCCTGATCTTCCTGGTGCTCGGCACCATCTTCATCGGTGTCGCCACCCCGACCGAAGGCGGCGCCATGGGCGCCACCGGCGCGCTGATCCTCGGCATGATCAAGCGCCGGCTCACCTGGGACCTGGTCCGTCAGGCGATCGAATCCACCGCCAAGCTGTCGGCTTTCGTGGTGTTCATCCTAATCGGCGCGCGGGTGTTTTCGCTGACCTTCTACGGCGTCAACGGGCACATCTGGGTGGAGGAATTGCTGACGTCGCTGCCCGGCGGGCAGATGGGCTTCCTGATCTTCGTCAACGTTCTGGTATTTGTCCTCGCCTTCTTTCTCGACTTCTTCGAGCTTGCCTTCATCATCGTGCCGCTGCTGGGGCCGGCCGCCGAGAAGCTCGGCATCGACCTGATCTGGTTCGGCATCATTCTTGCCGTCAACATGCAGACCTCGTTCATGCATCCGCCGTTCGGCTTTGCCCTGTTCTACCTGCGCTCGGTGGCACCGAAGGAATCCTATCTCGACCGGATCACCGGCAAACGCATGGAGCCGGTCACCACCGGACAGATCTACTGGGGCGCGGTGCCGTTCGTGGTCATTCAGTTGATCATGGTGGCGCTGGTGATCACGTTTCCCGCGATGGTCATGCACTACAAGGGCGTTGCCTCGACCGTCGACCCCACCAAGATTCAGATCGATATTCCCCAGCTGGACTTGCCGCCGCTCAATTTCGATCCGCCGAAGTTCAACTGACATCCCGAAAGAAACGGCCCCGGAACGGCGTTCCGGGACCGGTTCTGCTGGACCACGATCAGCCGCGCGCGTGACGGATCATGAACGAGTCGTAGCCCAGTTCGGCCACCTGGAACCAGGAATAGCCGTTGCTGGTATAGGCGGTCATCGAGTCGAGGACTTTCTTGAAGTTCGCATTCGTGCCGGCGATTTCGGAATGCAGTTCCTTCGCCGACTTTAAGCAGGCCTCCATGATGGCCGGCGAGAAGCCGCGCAGCTTGACGCCGTTGGCCAGCAGACGCTTGAGCGCCGCCGGGTTCTGCTGATCGTATTTGGCCATCATCCAGGTGTTGGCGTAGTGACCGGCCTGCTCGATGATGGCCTGATAACTTTTCGGCAGCGCGTTGAGCTTGTCATTGTTGACGAAGGTGTGGAGCATCGAACCGCCCTCCCACCACCCGGGATAATAGTAGTTCGGCGCTACCTTGTAGAAGCCGAGCTTCTCGTCGTCATAGGGGCCGACCCATTCGGCGGCGTCGATGGTGCCCTTCTCCAGCGCCGGGTAGATATCGCCGGCCGCGATCTGCTGCGGCACCGCGCCGAGCTTTTGCAGCACCCGGCCGGGGAAGCCGCCGATCCGTATCTTCAGACCCTTGAGATCGTCGAGCGAATTGATCTCCTTGCGGAACCAGCCGCCCATCTGACAACCGGTATTGCCGGCGAGGAAAGCCGTGCAGTTGTACTTCTTGTAGAATTCGTTGAGCACTTCCTTGCCGCCGCCCAGTGTCCACCAGCCCTGGTTCAGCCGCTGGTTCGGGCCGAACGCGACCGAGGTACCGAAGGCGAAGGTCGGGTCCTTGCCGAAATAGTAATAGGAGGCGGTGTGGCCGCATTCGACGGTGCCGTTCTGAACGGCATCGACCACCTGCAGTCCCGGCACGATTTCGCCGCCGGCGAATACCTGGATCTGGAAGCGCCCGTCGGTTGCCTCGCTGATGAACTTGGCGGTCATTTCCGCGCCGCCATACAGCGTGTCGAGCGACTTCGGCCAGCTCGTGGTCATGCGCCATTTGATTTCCGGCATCGACTGCGCAATCGCCGGCGCGGCGATCGTGCTGGCGGCAACACCCAGGCCGGCCGCCTTGATGAACTGACGACGTTTCATTCCCATGCCCTCCCTGTTTTTATGCGGGAGCGCCCCACGACGCTTCCGCGCGCGTTTGGATGACTGTCTGATCTACCAGCGGGGTGCTGCGGGTACCCTGACCGCTCCCCCATAGGGCCAGTCTGCACCGCTTCGGAACAACTTGTAAGTGGGGTTTGGGGCGTCAGACCCGGCCGAAACGGCAGCGGGGCCGGCTGGTGGGCCGGCCCCGTTCAACCGTCGGCGGCGGCCTCAGCCGCGCGAACGCATGCGCACCATGAAGCTGTCGAAACCCAGCTCCGCCACCTGCCACCACAGATACTGGTCGCCGCGGAAAGCGACCATGCTGTCATAGACTTTCTTGAAGTCGGCGTTCTTGGCGCCGACTTCGTTGTAGGTGTCGGTCGCCGCCTTGTAGCCGGCTTCCATCACCGTCTGTGGGAACGGGCGCAGTTGCGCACCATTCGCCACCAGCCGTTTGACCGCGGCCGGGTTGGAGGCGTCGTACTTCGCCAGCATCCAGTTGTGCGCCGTTTCCGACGCCGCCTTGACGATCGCCTGGTAGTTCTTCGGCAGTTCGTTCCACTTCGCCAGGTTGATGAAGTTGTGCAGCATGGCGCCGCCTTCCCACCAACCGGGGTAGTAGTAGAACTTCGCGACCTTGTAGAAGCCGAGTTTCTCGTCGTCATAGGGTCCGACCCACTCGACCGCGTCGAGCGTACCCTTTTCCAGCGCCGGGTAGATTTCGCCGCCGGCGATCTGCTGCGGCACCGCGCCCATCTTGCTGAAAATCTGTCCGGCGAACCCGGCAATGCGGAATTTCAAGCCCTGCAGATCGGCGACGTCCTTGATCTCCTTGCGAAACCAGCCGCCCATCTGCGTGCCGGTGTTGCCGGCCGGCAGCGCCATGATGTTGTATTTCTTGTAGAAGTCATTGGCGAGATCGAGCGCGCCGCCGAAATGCATCCACGAGCTCTGCATGCGGGCGTTGAGCCCGAACGGCTGCGCAGTGAACAGCGCGAAGGTCGGATCCTTGCCGACGTAGTAATAGGACGCGGTATGCGCCATCTCGACGGTGCCGTTGGTGACGGCGTCGGCGGCCTGCAGACCCGGAACGATTTCGCCGGCGGCGAAGTTCTGAATCTGAAACTTGTTGTCGGTCGCTTCCGCCACGATCTTCGAGAAGACTTCGGACGCACCGAAGATCGTGTCGAGGGATTTCGGGAAGCTCGAAGTCAGGCGCCACTTCAACTCAGGGCTTGACTGGGCGATCGCGGGCTTGGCGATCGCGGCGGTAGCCAAACCGGCGCCCGCGGCTGCCATAAACTGTCGGCGTTTCATGTAGGCTCCATTCCAATTTCTTATTGCCAATGTCTCATTGGCGTTTCCGTCCGGACGATCCGGACCCCGTGGGGAAACGGCAAAAACCGTCCCGCGTCAATCTAACTTATGGCGCGGCGGGCCATTTCCGCCCTCAAAGGTATGGCGCTCCCGGAAATGTGACGGACTCCGCGATTGCTGCGCCGCAGCATCGGAAGGGCCGTCACATCAGGGGAGCGGCGGCCGCCTCGATCCGGGCTACCAGCGCGGTCATCGCCGCCGGGTCCATAACCGCCGGCCCGGGCGGGATAACCGCGGCAAAGGCGTTTTTGAGCTGCGCCAGGCCGGCGCGAACCTCGGCCAAGGCTGCCGAACGGCTGCCAGGCAAATCGGGCCCAACGGTCTCGATCATGCGGTCGGCCTGCAGGATAAAGCCACGCGCGGTCTGATAGCCGATCGGACGCACGATGCGGCCCTTGACGACGGCATCTTCGTATTCGTCCGGGGCCACCTTGAGAACCTGGACCGCGACCGTCGTCACATAGCGCGGCCAGTCAGGTACCCTCGCCTTCAGGTTGGCGTCGGCCGCGGCGAGTGCCTTGTCGACGTTGCGGCGGGCTTGCGCCAGCGCCCGCGGGCTGCGCGCTTTGGCGACACGCACCAAAGTTCGCAGGTCACCCTCGAACGCTGGCGTCTGATAGGCGCGCAGATCGGCGCGGATCACGCCGTACACTTCCTCACGGGGAAAGCCGAAATGCCGCGCGGCGGCGTCCCAGCGCCGGGCAGCAACCAAGTGATCGCCTGTGAGCAGATGGCCGCGGATCATGGCGATGAAGCGCCCGTAGGTCACGTCCGGCGCCAGCGCGGCTTGCGCCGGCGCGCTCGGCGGCGCAATCGGCCGGTCCTGCGCGACAGCAGCCGACAGCATCGCGCCAAGCAAGGCCGTCGTGCACAAGCCGGAAACCAACGATCGCATGCGCATGTCCGCCCCCTTGCGCGTCAGTCTACGCGACGGGGCGCCGGCCGAACAATCACCAGTTCGACACAGCCAGTTGCGCGGCCGAGGCGGCGGCGAGGAACTGGGCCGGCGTCACCTTCGCCTTGGCCGGGCGCTTGATGCCGGGATAGACAGCCTTGGCCATGTCGATAGCGGCCTTGAGCGCGTCGGCCTTCTTCTTGTCGGCTTTGCGCAGCGTCGGCAGCACGGCTGCCGATTCCTTGTCCGCCGCCACCGCGAAACCGAGGCCATCAAGATAGGGCTCCAGCGTCTTGTCGTTCTGCGACGCCGCGAATTGCGCGGCGGCGCGGTTGAGCATGTCGACCACAACCTGCGCCTTCACCGCCGCCGCCGGCTGCGACGACGCGGGGCCTTGGCCTTCCGCGGCCTTCAACTCGTTCAGCACCGCCTGATACAGTTTGCGCACTTCGGCCACCGGCTTGTTCGCCGCCGCGGCGTCGACCGCGTCCTGCAGCGCCTTGCCGAGCGTGGTCACGCCGCGGCGCTTAAAGACATCTTCCATCTCGATATACACTTCGCCGAGACCGTGCGCGAACATCTGCGCGCCGGCTTCCATCTCCTTGGCCTCGTAAGCGGCAAAGCCCGCATAATAATGCGCGGCGATGACCTGCAGGGCGATGTTATATTGCACCGGATCCTTGTCGGCGGCCGCGACATCGACGCCGCCCTCGCCGCCGCCTTCGCCCTCGCCGCCCTGGGCCTGCGCCAGGATGATGTTGGCGGCCGATGACATCAGGCCGTGTTTGGCCGATGCTGGCGCGGTGGTTTCCAGCACCGCCGCTTCGGTGGCAGACGCGGCCATCGCCGTACCGCTACCCGCGATTACGAATGCACCAAGGCCAACCCAGATCTTTGTCGTCTTCTTCACGTCGCTATTCCTTGTTTCATCGCCGCCGTGCGCGCACCATACGCGTGCGCGTAACATGCAACAAACGCTTTAGTTTTTAACTGTTCCAGTGAAAGAGAGTGCGATGCAGATTTCCATCGGCAATGTTTTGTCCGCTGCCGACCTGAAGACGGTTCGCGACGCGCTCAAGCGCGCGCGTTTTGTCGACGGACGCGTCACCGCCGGCTTTGCCGCGCGCCAGGTGAAGAACAACGAACAGGTCGACAATGCCGACCGCTCGTTCGATTCAATCCGCCAACTGGTGACCGAGCGCATTCTCGGCAACGACGTGTTCCGCATGGCGACGCGGCCGAAGGCTCTGACGCCGCTTTTGTTCGCGCGCTACGAGAAGGCGAAGCACTACGGCAATCACGTCGACGACGCGCTGATGCAGGGCCTGCGCACCGACGTGTCGTTCACGCTGTTTCTCAGCGAGCCGAAGAGCTACAGCGGCGGCGAACTGGTGATCGAAAGCGCCGCCGGCGAGGACGCGGTCAAGCTGCCGGCCGGCTCGCTGGTGGCCTATTCCGCGACCACCCTGCACCGCGTCGCCAAGGTGACGCGCGGCGAACGGCTGGTCTGCTGCGGCTGGGTCCGCAGCTTCATCCGCGACGCCGCGCAGCGCGAACTTTTGTTCGATCTCGACACCGCGCGCCGCCGGATGTTTGCACGCGACGGCAAGAGCGCGGATTACGATCTGCTGGCGAAGACGTCGGCCAATCTGCTGCGGATGTGGGCGGAGGATTGAGCGCCGGCTACGCCTCGATCACGATCTTCGGCGCCTGGCGGCCTGAACTGGCGCCGCCTTTGATCTGCGCCAGCACATTGGCGGCGATGTCGCGATAGATCTTGGCGTGCGCACCGTCCGGCTCCGTCGCTACCACCGGCAGGCCGGCGTCCGACTTCTCGCGGATCGTCATGTGCAGAGGCACCTCGCCGAGGAACGGCACGCCGAGACGTTCGGCCTCGTGGCGCGCGCCGCCGTGGCTGAAGATGTCGGAGCGCGTGCCGCATTCCGGGCACAGGAAGTAGCTCATGTTCTCGACCACGCCGAGAACCGGCACGTTGACCTTCTTGAACATGGCGACGCCGCGCCGCGCATCGATCAGCGCCAGATCCTGCGGCGTCGAGACAATCACCGCGCCCTTCAGCGGCACCTGCTGCGCCATGGTGAGCTGCGCATCGCCGGTGCCGGGCGGCATGTCGACGACGAGAACGTCGAGCTTGCCCCACTCCACCTCGCGCAGCATCTGCGTCAGCGCCGACATCACCATCGGGCCGCGCCAGATCATCGGCGTCTCTTCGTCGATCAGGAAGCCGATCGACATCACGCTCATGCCGTAGCGTTCGATCGGCTTGAGCCGCTTGCCGTCGACGGTCTGCGGCTTCTCCTTGATGGCGAGCAGTTTCGGCAGCGACGGGCCGTAGATGTCGGCGTCGAGCATGCCGACTTTCAGGCCGAGGTCGCGCAGGCCGAGCGCAAGGTTGACGGCGGTGGTCGATTTGCCGACGCCGCCTTTGCCGGAAGCGACCGCGATGATGGCCTCGACGCCGGGAATGCCGGGCACCACCTTGTCGGCCGGATGGGCGTGGGTATGCGCGGCCGGCGCGCCGGCGGCGCGCGGCTGGGTCGCGACATGGGCGGGCTGCGGCCCGCGCGAGGTCGCTCCGGCGGTGCGTTCCGCCGTCAGCGCCACCAGCGCCGAGGTGACGCCGGGAACCGCCTTGACGGCCGCTTCCGCCCGGTTGCGTACCGCTTCCCAGGCCTTTACCTGGGCCGCATCGACCGTCAGCGAGAAGAACACCTTGCCGTCGGTCACGACGATCTCGGACAGCACCCGCGCCTCGGTCAGCGGCGCGCCGCCGGGGACGGCCACGGTGGCCAGAGCCGCCTGAATTTGTTCCTTGGTCACCGCCATTTTCGCTTTTTCCTCTTTTGCGCCGACACCATAGGCGGCGCGGCGAAGGGGTCAATGCGGCCAGCCCACGAGGGTTGACGCCCCCGCCCCCGCAATGACCTATTGCGTCAGGCAACGGCCATGGCCGGCCAAGGCATAAACGGATTTCTCAGGGAGGACGCGATGGCGAAGGTGGCATTTCTGGGCTTGGGCGTGATGGGCTATCCCATGGCCGGGCATCTCAAGACCAAAGGCGGCCATGAGGTCACGGTCTATAACCGCACCGCCGCCAAGGCCGAGAAATGGGCCGCGCAGTTCGGCGGCAAGACCGCGGCGACCCCCAAGGCGGCGGCGCAGGGTCAGGACTTTGTCATGTGCTGCGTCGGCAATGACAACGACCTGCGCGAGGTGACGCTGGGCGAAAACGGCGCCTTCGCCGGCATGGCCAAGGGCAAGCTGTTTGTAGACCACACCACCGCCTCGGCCGAGATTGCCCGCGAGTTGTACGAGGCGGCCAAGAAAGGCGGCTTCGACGCCATCGACGCGCCGGTGTCCGGCGGTCAGGCCGGCGCCGAGAATGGCGCGCTGACGGTGATGTGCGGCGGCGACGAAGCGACCTTCGCCAGCGCCGAAAAGGTGATCGCGGCCTATGCCCGCGCCTGCAATTTGATGGGCCCGGCCGGCTCCGGCCAGCTCGCCAAGATGGTCAATCAGATCTGCATCGCCGGTCTGGTCCAGGGCCTGTCGGAGGGCCTGCACTTCGCCAAGAAGGCCGGCCTCGACATCGAGAAGCTGATCGCCACCATTTCCAAGGGCGCCGCGCAGTCGTGGCAGATGGAGAACCGCTACAAGACCATGGCGGCCGACAAGTTCGACTTCGGCTTTGCCGTCGACTGGATGCGCAAGGATCTCGGCATCTGCCTCGGCGAGGCGCGCAAGAACGGCGCGCATCTGCCGGTCACCGCGCTGGTCGATCAGTTCTATTCCGAGGTGCAGTCCATGGGCGGCAAGCGCTGGGATACGTCAGCTTTGATCGCGCGGCTGGACCGGAAGTAAGGCTGCACTTTACCCTCCCCTGGAGGGGAGGGTCGACTGCTTGAGTGAAACGAAAGCAGTCGGGGTATCTTAAACGCGGAAGAAGATCACCCCACCCCGGCTCACTTCGTTCGCCGCCCCTCCCCCTCCAGGGGAGGGTGAAGCGCGTCTAGAACGCCAACCGCAATCCATCGTCCGCCACCAGCACGCCGCCCGCCCTCACCTCGTCCAGCCGCGCGAGCATGGTCGGGTTCATGTGCGTGACCATCACCTGGCGTGCACGAAGATCCGCCAGCCGCGGCTGCAATATCTCCCAGCTCATGTGTCCGCTCAGCTTGCCCGCATAAGCATAGCATTCGCAGATGAACAGGTCGGCGTCGCGGGCGATGGGTAGCAGCGCATCGGTCCATTCGGTGTCGCCGGAATAGGCGAAGACCTTGTCGCCGTCCGATATCCGCAGCGCGGTCGATGGCGCGCCCGACTGGTGGATCACTTCCGCGGTCACGACTGCATGGCCGAGCACATCGGTTTCGATGCCCACCGCGATTTCCTGCACCGACCACGAAAATTTCCATGTCGAGCCGGTCGATTTCGGAAAGAACACTTCCATCAGCGCGTCGAGCCGCGCGCGCGTGCCCGGCGGCCCGGCAATCGTCAGCGGCTTGTCGCGCCGCGAGAACCGGCCGTCGAGCAGCAGGAACGGCAGCCCGCCGAAATGATCGCCGTGCAGATGCGAAAGAATGACGCCGTCGATCCGGTTCGGATCGATCCCCTGGGCCTTGAGCGCCGGCAAGGACGACGCGCCGCAGTCGACCAGCAGATTGGCCTTGTCTGTTTCAAGAAAGAAGCAGGTATTATAGCGTCCGCCGGAGCCGAAGGCATCGCCGGAGCCGATGATGGTGAGGTGCATGTGATGTCCGATCTTTCGATGTCAATCCCGCCTCATCCTGAAGGAGCACGCCAAAGGCGTGCGTCTCGAAGGCTGGGGCCGGGCCTCCTCCTCCGAGACGCGTTGCTGCGCAACGTACCTTCAGGATGAGGCCGATGGGGTCCGCCGCTCCCCAGTTAAGCCTTCGCGCTCGGGCGCGCCGACACCGCGGCGTGCCAGCGCTTCACGTTCGTCGCGCCGGCGGGAATTTGAATCCGCGCCAGCTTCATGAAATCGGTCGCGGCCAGCATGGTGATGTCGGCCATTGAAAAGCGGTCGCCGGCGATGAATTCGCGGTTCGCCAGTTCGCGGTCGATGAACTCGAGAAACCAGATCACGCGCGGCCGGTTGGCTTCGGCCCAGGCCGGCACCTGCGGCACTTCGAGTTCCTTCATTGCCGGATGCAGATGCCGGAACACCGCCGCCACGGGGGCGAAGAAATTGTTCTCGGCCCGCCGCTGCCACATCTCCACCAGCGCGATCTCCTCTGCGCCGACGCCGAACAGCGGCGGCTCTGGCTGGAGCGCCTCGAAATACCGGCAGATGGCGATCGACTCGGTGATGACCAGGCCGTCGTCCAGCACCAGCGCCGGCATCCGCTGCAACGGATTGATCGCCGTGTATTCCGGTGTGAAATGCTCCTTGGCCATCATGTCGACCTGCTCGGTCGGTACGGAAATCCCCTTTTCCGCCAAGAAGATACGGGTGCGCCGCGGATTCGGCGCCATTTTGCTGTCGTAGAGTTTCATGTCCCATTTTCCCCCTGCTCGCGCGGCGCAGCCGATCACGGCCGCTACCCCTGAGTCAAAGCCCCGGACGCCGGCCGTTAACAGGCCTTAACCATCGATTTTAGCCCGGCCTTAAGGCTGGTCTTAAGGATTTTGCGGCACGGTGCCATCTGGTTTTGTGCGTACCAGCGTGATCCATGCCTATTCCCGGCGAACAGCCCGATCTCACCGCCCTGCCTCCGCAAACGTCGCCGGTGAAGCGCCGTCTCGCCGCGCAGCATGTGCGCGAAGCGCGCGACCGGCTGACCTCGACCAGCGGCACCCGCCCGGCCTTCGACTACGAACTGCTGCGCCAGTTCGCACAGAACCGGCTGTCGGCCTCGCTGGTGATCCTGCTGCTGGTCGCCACCATCGGCTTCCTGTCGAGCCTGTGGACCGGGGCGCTGACCGCCGGCGCCTGGACCGCGTCGGTGCTGGTCATTCACGCCGTCATCATCACGAAGTGCCGGCAGTTTCTCGAACTGCCGATGTCGGAGGTGTCGGCGCAGACCTGGCGCATGCGCTTCATCATGCTCGACCTGTTCTACGGTCTGGCCTGGATGTTCATCCTGATCCATCCGATCGGCATCGACGAAACCTCCGGCACCTTCATGCTGTTCGTGATGCTGCTGGTGGTGGCGGTGTCGAGCATGCTGGCGTCGAGCCTGCCGATGGCGTCGTTTGCCGCGACCTTTCCGATCACCGCCGCTATCACGCTCAACTTCGTGCTGCAGGGCACGTTGCGCGACTACATCCTGGCCGGCATGGCGGCGAGCGCGCAGGGCTATTTCGCCGTGCTGGCCTACCGGCTCTACTCGACGACGCTGGCGACGCTGGAAGCGCGCGCCGAGAAGGATGCCCTGATCGGCGAACTGGAACAGGCCAAGGCGATCTCCGATGAAGCGCGCCGCCGCGCCGAAGCCGCCAACATTTCCAAGTCGCGCTTCCTGGCCCAGATGAGCCACGAATTGCGCACGCCGCTCAACGCCATCCTCGGCTTTTCCGAAGTGATGAAGACCGAAGTATTCGGCGCCCACGCCGTGCCGGCCTACAAGGAATACTCCGCCGACATCCATAACTCCGGCGTGCATCTGCTCGGGCTGATCAACGAGATTCTCGATCTGTCGCGTATCGAAGCCGGCCGCTACGAACTCAACGAGGAATCGGTGTCATTGGTCGGCATCGTCGAGGACTGCCACCACCTGCTGAAGCTGCGCGCCACCAGCCGCGGCATTATCATGCACGAAGTGTTCGAACCGTCGATGCCGCGGCTCTGGGCCGACGAGCGCGCGATCCGCCAGATCTGTCTCAACTTGCTGTCGAACGCGATCAAGTTCACGCCGCAGGGTGGCGAGATCTGGCTCAAGGTCGGCTGGACCGCCTCCGGCGGCCAGTACATGAGCGTCAAGGACACCGGCGCCGGCATCCCGGAAGAGGAAATCCCGATCGTGCTGGCCTCGTTCGGCCAGGGCTCGAACTCGATCAAGTCGGCCGAACAGGGCGCCGGCCTCGGCCTGCCGATCGCCAAGAGCCTGGTCGACCTGCACGGCGGCACCTTCGTGCTGCGCTCCAAGCTGCGGATCGGCACCGAAGTCGTCGTCACCTTCCCGCCCGAGCGCGTGGTGGCGGCGATGGCGCCGATGAGCGAGCCTTCCCCGTCGATCACGCCGCCGGGCGAACCGGTGCTCAGCCCCGAGGAACGCAGCCGGCTCAGCCGGCGGCCGCTGTTCCGGGCCGGTACCTGACGTGCCGGAAACGGCTGTGACATCTGCTTGCGACACTGCCGCGATTGCGTTCTCCGGCCTGGCAATTATGTATGCGCCGTAGCCCCGTATCCGGCCGACTTGGCCCCGAGCCCTACGATGATCCAGAGCCCCTGCGTCAATATCTGCACGCTCGACGCCCGCTCCGGCCTGTGTCTCGGCTGCGGGCGCAGCATCGACGAAATCAGCCGCTGGGCGGCCATGGACGCCAACGAACGCGCCCGCATCATGGACGAATTGCCGTTCCGCCTGTCCGCCAAAGCCGTCACTGCAGGATGACATCGTGAGCCGCCGCCTCACCTGGATCTTCGTCATCGGCGCCGCGCTGTCGCTGGCCGCGCTGATCGCGACCGCCAACCAGGACCCGATTGCGCAATTGCTGCGGCACGAGCTCGGCCCGCTGCTGCTCAAGGTCGCTCTGGTGGTCTCCGCGGGCGGTCTGGCGCTGGTGGTGTTCCGCGACCGTTTCGCCAAGGCGCTGGAGGCGATGGCGTTCTGGTCGCTGGTCGGCCTGCTGCTAGTGGTTGCCTACAGCTATCGCCTCGAATTGCGCGAAGTGGCCGACCGCGTGGTCGCCGAACTGTTGCCCGGTCACGTCGCGGGACACGGCCGCAATGTCGAGGTGGTGCGCGGCCGCACCGGCGATTTTGCGCTGGCGGTCCATATCAACGGCGCCAAGGTGCCGATGGTGCTCGACACCGGCGCAACGTCGGTGGTGCTGACGCAGGAAGCGGCCCGCGCCGCCGGCCTGCCGCTCGAAGTGTTGAACTACTCGGTCAATGTGGAGACCGCCAATGGCCGCACCCGCGCCGCCGCGGTAACGCTCGATCGCCTCGCCGTCGGCGGCCTGACCGAGCGCGCGGTGCCGGCGCTGGTGGCGCAACCCGGCCAGCTCAAGAGCAATCTGCTCGGCATGACCTTCCTGAACCGGCTCGACAGCTGGGAAGTGCGCGGCGACAAGCTGCGCCTGCGCGGCACGCCTTAGCGCGGCCGGCGTCAGATCAGGCTGACGATAAAACGCACCGACGCCAGCATCATGAAAATGCCGAAGCCGATCTCGAGCTTGCGCTTCGGCATCCAGTGCGCCAGCCGCACGCCGTAGCTGGAGGTAAAGCTCGACACCGGCGCCATCAGCGCGAAGCCGAGCAGCGACACGAAGCCGATCGACAGCGGCGGCATCTGCGCCATATGCGGCCAGCCGGCCAGCATGTAGCCGACGGTGCCGGCGATGGTGATCGGCACACCGATGCCGGTGGCAGTCGCCACCACCTGCGGCATCGGCCGGCCGTACATCGTCAGCACCGCATTCGACACCGCGCCGGCGCCGATGCCCACCAGCGATGAGCACAGCCCGGTGATGAAGCCGTAGACCCGCATCAGGCCGTTGCCCGGCAGGTCGGTGCCGAGGTTCCAGCGGTTGCCGCCGAGCAGCAGGCGGATCGAGATGAACAGCGCGAACAGCACGAAGGCGATCTTGAACACCGCGCCCGGCGCGAAGGTCGCCGTCGCCGCGCCGACCGCGACGCCGACGATGGCCGGCACGGTCCAGAGCCGCACCACCTCGGCGATCACCGCGCCGCGCGCCTTGTGCGCGTAGTAGGAGCGGATGGTGGTCGGCACGATGATGGCGATCGAGGTGCCGACGCACAATTGCATGCGCACGTCGTCGGGCACGCCAAGCACGCGGAACAGCTCGTACAGCACCGGCACGATGATGGCGCCGCCGCCAATGCCGAACAGGCCGGCCAGCACGCCGGTGACCGCGCCGGCGGCGACAATCCACAGCGCCAGCCAGGCGATTTCGCCGACGGGAATTCCAAGCAGCATGATGTCTCCGGGGCGGCACGCCGGAATCGGCGGGGGATCAGGCGGCGATGTTCGCCATATCGGCGCCGCTGTCCACCACCAGCGCCAGCGCATCAGCCATGACGGCAGCGCCGGCGCCGGGCTTGACCGACTCAGTCGCCAGATGGCGGCGGAAGGCGCGCGCGCCGGGCACGGCGCGGAACAGGCCGAGCATGTGCCGGGTGATCGAATTCAGCCGCACGCCCTTGGCCATTTCACGGTCGATATAGGGCATCATCGCGAGAGCCGCCTCCTTGGCCGAGGCGAAAGCGGCAGCCTCGCCGAACAGCAGCGGATCGACCCGCAACAGCCGCCACGGCTCCTGATAGGCGGCGCGGCCCATCATGACGCCGTCGACATGCGCGAGCTGGGCCTGCGCCTGCTCCAGCGTGGCGATGCCGCCATTGATGACGACGGGCAGATCGGGATGCGCGGCCTTGAGCCGGTGCACCAGTCCGTAATCGAGCGGCGGCACGTCGCGGTTTTCACGTGGCGACAGGCCCTTCAGCCAGGCCTTGCGCGCGTGCACGATTAGCGCGTCGACGCCGGCCGCCCTCACCGCGGCCGTGAAAGTGAACAGCGAGTCCTGCGGGTCCTGGTCGTCGATGCCGATGCGGCATTTGACGGTCACGGGAATATCGACCGCGGCCTTCATGGCGAAGACGCAATCTGCGACCAGCGCCGGCTCGGCCATCAGGCAGGCGCCGAAGCGGCCCTCCTGCACCCGGTCGGACGGGCAGCCGGCGTTCAAATTGATTTCGACATAGCCGAAGTCGGCGCCGATCCGCGCCGCCTGCGCCAGCGCCGCCGGATCGCTGCCGCCAAGCTGCAGCGCCACCGGCTGCTCTAACGCATCGAAGCCGAGCAGCCGCGCGCGATCGCCGCGCAGCACCGCGCCGGTGGTCAGCATCTCGGTGTACAGCAACGCCCGGCGCGTCAGCAGCCGATGGAAAAACCGGCAATGCCGGTCGGTCCATTCCATCATCGGGGCGACAGAGAATCGGCGGGACCGACTATGGAGCTGTTTTGCCGATAAATCAGTCATTTAGTGGTTCTTGCCGCTGTCTCATGTCGTACCGTTTCCGGCCCGTTTTGACCCATTTTACCGCTTGTAGTACGACAATGTCGTACTCAAAAAGGAATGTCGTACCGATGGGTAGCATAATTGGACGAACTCGCAAAGACGGTACGACAGCGTACGCCGCGCAGATCGTCATCAAAAAAGATGGCCGGATCGTGCACCGCGAAGCTGAGACTTTCGATCGCAAACAGGCGGCAAACGCCTGGATTGTCAAACGCGAGGCCGAACTGAAAAAGCCTGGCGGACTCGACCGGAAAGAGGACCCAACGTTGGCCGACGTGATTGATCGCTACATCGCCGAGTCAAACAATGCTGTTCTCGGCACCAAGGCCCAAGTGCTCAAGACAATCAAGAATAGCGATCTCGGCGACCTCAAATGCAGCGAGATTACCAGCCAGAAGCTCGTCGCCTTCGCGAAGGATCTATCGCGAAACGTCGAACCGCAAACCTGCGGCAACTACTTTTCGCATCTATCCAGCATATTCACTGTCGCGCGGCCGGCGTGGGGCTTTCCCCTTAGCCGCCAGGAATTCGAGGACTCCGTCACTGTCCTCAAGAAGCTTGGCTTGATCCGAAAAGGCTCAGAACGCAATCGTCGGCCCACGCTCGAAGAACTCGACAAACTGATGGAGCATTTTGGGCGTATTCAAAGTAACCGCCCCTCCTCAATTCCGATGCAGAAGATCTTGCCCTTCGCCATCTTCTCCACCCGCCGCCAAGAGGAGATTACGTTGTTGCGCTGGGATGATCAGGAGACCGATCGCATCCTCGTCCGCGACATGAAACATCCCGGCGATAAGAAGGGCAACAACGTCTACTGCGAACTAACGCCCGAGGCGATTACGTTCATTGATTCGATGCCGCGCGAAGACGAACGGATATTCCCCTATTCCGCCGATGCGATCAGCGCCGCCTTCACCAGAGCATGCAAGTTCCTGGGGATTTCGGATTTGCGCTTTCATGATCTACGTCACGAAGGCATTTCGCGGCTTTTTGAGATGGGCAGAACCATTCCGCAGGTCGCCGCTGTGTCCGGGCATCGAAGCTGGACGAGTTTGAAGAGGTACACGCATATTCGGCAGACCGGGGATAAATACGCCGGTTGGAAATGGCTGCAAATCGCTAGTGGCAGCCAGAAGTAAGTCCTTCCGGATCTCAGCTCGCTTTGGCGCGCAACAGTATCTTCGCGATCACTGCAGTCACGACTTTCTTCGCGGCTTACGATGAGGAAGCCTGACTCCGAACGAAGCGAACTCCCACTCCCTTCGTACCTTCGAATAGAAATTCGATGCCGAGGGCTATGAGCGTCTGTTCAATATCGCGCAACGTTCGGTCATGAGGGATCGTTGCACCACGCTCAAAGTCGGCAATCGTTCGTTTCCCGACTTTCGCTGCGGTGGCCAAGTCCTGTTGCGACAGATTCAGCCATGCTCTTGCTGCACGAAGTTGTTCTTTGTTAATCATAAAATGGTTCTTTTAGTGCAGTCACCCATCTTTTGTACCATACTCTGCGCCGAGGACAGGGAGTTATCCCACGGCAAGGAGGCCGTGAATTCATGGCGAAACATCTCGGTTTGACTGACGTATCTCATGCGGCGCTGATCCGGGCGGCGCGTGGCGCGATGGCCGGAGCCTTGGCCGGAGAGTTTCCGGAAGACCCGGTTATTGGCCCCGATCTGTCTCGTGCCCTTTCGGTTCTCGGCAGTACGGTGAAGCGGCATGGCGGGCTCATCGAGCTTGGCATTGCTGGCGCGCTCATCGCGAGCGATCGCTACGTGGTGCTGACGAACGTCACTCTCCCCGTTACCAAGGCGGCGGCCCAGTTGCTGGACGCGAAGAACTCCGATCAGGCCTTGGCCAAGATCAAGCTCTCGGCCGATTCGGAAGCTGAGGGCATCGTGAACGTCGATCTGGTCGTTGTCGACCCCGATGCGAAGTGGGCCGGAGCCTACGAAATCAAACGGGGTAACGGCGCGACTGAGCACGGTAAGCGCCGCCCGATCATGCGGAAACTCGCGGCGGCTCGTCTGGTTCTCGCTTCTTACGTTCGCCAGGCCGGCTACGGGACTATGGAGAACGTCACCAGCGGTGTGATCGACTACTACGGCGCCTCGGGGTTCGATAAAAACCTCACCTTGTCGCGTGAGCATCTGGATGCCCACTTCGACGTACCGGTGGTGGCGACCGTGGAGACGATGACGGCTGCTCTGCACGAGGAACTGCTGATTGCGTTGCCGCAGCTCTTCACGCCCTTCCTTGCCAGCTTGCCGCACACCAATCGTGGCAACGCCAAGCTGGTTGGCAATCGCCGGCCTGCGCCGGCGGGCGATCCGGATGCTGCCCTGCAGACGGTAATGGCTCGGCCTGCCGGGCCCGGGCAGCGCATCTGCCGGAGCGGCGCGCCTGAGCCGGCCTTCGGCGAAACGCCTCGGGCGGCCCACTAAGACTGGACGGCGCGAACCGCGCCGTCCTCCTTTCCCATTCATTGCCTGACGCGTGCTTGCCGCGCCACGGGCGGAGTCTGTGTCATGCGTACCACCACTCTTGCTGACGCGCAGCGATCCGTTTCAAAGTCCGTGCGGCCTTCCAAGGGCGCTCGCCGTCGCAGCACGTCCGTGCGCGCCGTCGAGTTGTCCGCGGTGCCGCCGCTGCATTGGTGGCGCCATCTGCCGTCGGACGCGTACACTGTTGCGCATCTGGAAATCCTCCACAGGGCAATCTCAGGCATTACCTTCCTGAACGAGCCTCGGTGGCCTGATGCAGTTCGCGGCGAACCGGCCGCGGCCATCGGAATCGCGTTGAGGACCGCGAGGCGGCATTCCACGTCCTGCCCTGTCGTTGATCTGGTGATGTCGGCGGTGCTGCTTACTGCTCTGGCCGGTGATCCGGCGGCACGCCTGATGCTGACCACAATGATTGATCGGCACAGAACCCAAGGCCAGAAGAGGCGACTTTTGTCCTCATTGTCCAGCCGCACGCAGAGCATCACAGGCGCCCTCGCGATCGTCGAGACCAGCGGACCCCATGTCTCCCGCAGCAAGAACGCGGGAGCCTGACATGCGGCTCCAGATTTTCTCCGATCTTCATGCCGACGTCGCCCGGCCGCGGCCGATCGCCATTGCCCCGGATGTCGATGCGGTGGTGGTCGCCGGCGACGTCTGCGAAGGCGCCGAAAGTGGCTTTGCCCATCTGCGCCTAATCGTCCCGATGCAGCTTCCGATCATCATGGTGATGGGCAACCATGAATATTACCGTCGTCATTTAGCCGGCGAACTCGAGTCCGCGCGCCAGACCGCACCGCTTTATGGCGTCCACCTGCTTGAGAATGACGCGGTCACTCTGGGTAGCGTGAGGTTTGTCGGCTGCTCGTTGTGGACAGATTACGCCCTGTTCGGGATGCACAATCTTCCGCGGGCCATGGCCGTCGCCGCTGATGGTCTCAACGATCACAAGAGGATCAAGTGGTCCAAAGAGCCTTGGCGGCGCTTTCGGCCGCAAGAGGCGCTGCTGCTGCACAAGCGTTCTCGCGCCTTCATCGAAGCAACGCTGGCAAAGCCGTTCGACGGCGCCACCGTGGTGGTGACACATCACGCTCCTCATCCGGGCTCGATCCATTCTCGTTATGGATCCGACCTGCTGACTGCCGCCTACGTGTCGGACCTGACGTCGGTGATGGAAGCCGGTCGCCCTGATCTGTGGCTGCACGGCCATGTGCATGAAAGCTTCGACTACCATGTCGGCACAACCCGCGTTGTCTGCAATCCTCATGGCTATGGCACGGAGAATGGGCGATTTGATCCCGCATTGATCGTGGAGATCGGGTCATGACGCGCGTGCAGATGCTTGCCTCCTCAGCGAGGCCGCTCGCCGAGGTCCTGGTCGACGCCCTGCGTAACAGTGGTAATCCTTTTCTCAGGCTGCGCACGCCGGCGTCCGACGATGTCTCCGACCAGCATCAATATGCGCTGCGCCTTGAGGATGCTGATGAAGCCAGCGACGGCAGTTCAGCCTGTATCTTGCGACCGGACGAGGTCGCCGTCGCGGTTCTGCTCGGCCAGGCGTTCGACCTCCGGCGCGATGTGCTGGCCAAGCTGCAGAACCGCGACACCGTGGCGATCATCGAAGCTCCGGGCGAGGACTACGTCGGCGTCGTGAAGCGGCTCTTCGAGAGGTACGTCATCGGCACTGACTCGCCGGTAATCGACGGTGACGGGCTGTCGCTCCAGGAAAATGCCGTTGCAGAGCCGCGGACTGTCGCCATCTTCGCGCGGGGCGGCGAAGAGCGGTCCAGAAAGTCAGCAAAGACTGGTAATGACGAATTCGCCGCCGCCGTTCAACGGCGCTGCGCGATCGTCGGTATCGCCAGCGAGCCCGATCGCCTGCTTCCTAGGCTTCTGGTTCGTATAGCCGAGCACCGCATTGTGTTGGGCCCGCTAGACGGCCCGGCGATTGCCGCGGTGATCGAGGCTATTACCGGCCGCTATCCCGGCGCGGTCGATGACGACATCGCCAGAAGCGCCACGCTGGAAGCTCTCAACATCGCCGTGCGCGCCGACCTTGGCGCCGAGCACTCCCTTGAACGGCTCGGCCGCCTCGTGATCGGAAATGACCAAAAAGCCGAGCCGGGCCCTCTTCTGTCCGACATGCACGGGCTTGGCGCGGCCAAGCCTTGGGGCCTTGCCCTGATCCAGGACCTGCGCGATTACGCCGCCGGCAGGCTGCCCTGGAGCGAGGTCGACAAAGGCTGCCTCCTCACCGCCGCGCCTGGGATGGGCAAGACCTCCTTCGCGAGGGCCCTTGCCCGCGAGGCCAACGTCCATTTCGTCGCCACCAGTTACTCACAATGGCAAGCTCACCGCGAGGGCCATCTGGGCCATGTGACTCAAGCCATCCGCAATGCATTTTCAGAGGCTCTGCTTCAGCGCCCTTCGATTCTGTTCATCGATGAAATCGATACGATCCCAGCGCGCGGCACCGGCAAGTGGAACGACGACTGGTGGACAGCAATCACCAACACATTGTTGGAATGCATGGATGGCTTCGAGGATCGCGAAGGCGTCGTCGTCATCGCGGCCTGTAATGATCCGTCCCGGCTCGACCCGGCCTTGGTTCGGTCCGGGCGTCTTGATCGCCGTATCGAGATCCCGCTGCCCGACGTGCCTTCGCTGGCCGGCATTCTCCGCACCCACCTCGCCGCCGATCTGGCCGGCATTGATCTGCGCGATGCTGCACTCGCCGCCCGTGGTGGCACTGGCGCCGATGTGGAGCGGTGTGTGCGTGAAGCCCGTGGCCGCGCCCGCCGTGCTGGTCGCCCGATCACGCTCCAGGACCTCCTTGACGCCCTACGCAAGGGCGCGGCCGAATGGCCCGCCGATTTGCGCCGCCGTGTCGCCTACCATGAAGCCGGTCACGCCATTGCTTTCCTGGCCCTCGGCATTGCCGAACCCAAAGCGCTGTCGATCGGCGGCACCGGCGGCCTTGCCGAAAGCGACCTTGGTGAAACGCGCGCCATCACCCGCTCGCACATGGAGAAGTTCATCGTTGCGCTTCTCGCCGGGCGCGCCGCCGAACAGCTTGTATTCGGCGAAGTGACCGCCGGCGCCGGCGGCAGCACGACAAGCGATCTGGGCAAGGCCACGACGTTGGCAACACGCCTGGAAACGGATTACGGCCTGGGCAGCTTCGGGCTGGTCTGTATTCCAGGAGGGGCGAGCGATCGGGACCTCATCCTGCTCGACACCCTGCGTTCGGCCGTCGGCGCCACCATTGATCGCGCCTATGCCGCAGCGCTTGAACTACTCCGCCAGAACCAGCACGCCCTTGAAGCGCTTGCGACGGCCCTGTTCGGCGCCCGTTATCTCGACCGGGCCGATATCAAGGCAACCTTGGCTCATTCACCGCTGGCGACCCAAATCGTCACGCTGGCGCCGACGGCTCCGCCCCCCGAACCCTTCGATGCACCGAGCGACGATGCGGCTATCGCCGGCGCCCCGCCCACTCCCGCCGCAACGAATCAGGCATAGAAAGCCGTCATGAACATCCATGCTCAGTCCACGGTAGCTCAAGCGCCAGCCGCCAGCAGCGACGCCGAGAGTCTGGCGCGCCATCTTGAGGCAACGGGCAATTACAGGATCCTCCGCCGGCTCATTCCGAGAACGCCTACGCCCGCGCCTGCCGGCTATGCCGGCAAAGTCGGGATCATCCTTGATTTTGAAACGACGGGGCTCGATCCGGCCAAGGACGAAATCATCGAAGTGGCCGTGGTCAAGTTCAGATATTCGGCAACCGACGAGATCACCGGTGTCAGCGGCGTCTTCCAATCCTACAACGAGCCGTCTATCCCGATCCCGACCGTGGTCACAGATCTGACTGGCATTACGAATGACATGGTCGCGGGCCACCGGGTCGACATGATCGCCCTGGAAACGTTCGTCGCCGACGCCAACATCGTCATCGCCCACAACGCCGGGTTTGACCGGAAGTTTGCCGAGCGGCTGTCACCAGTCTTCGAGCACAAGCACTGGGCCTGCACCCAGACCGAGATCGACTGGCGCAAGCACGGCTTCGGCGGGGCCAAGCTCGGTTACCTCTTGGCCGACATTGGATATTTCCATAGCGCTCATCGCGCCATCGACGATTGCCATGCGCTCGTCGAGGTTCTCAGCCATCCGCTGCCGACGACGGCTCGCTCGATTTTTGCCGAATTGATAGAGTGCGCGCGTCAAACGACGACTCGTATCTGGGCGCAGAGCTCGCCGTTTGAATTGAAAGACGCGCTTAAGGCCCGCGGCTATCGTTGGAACGATGGCTCGGATGGCCGTCCAAAGTCATGGTTCGTCGACGTCGGCGAAGATAAGCGTGCTACCGAAATCAGCTATCTGAAGAAGGAAATTTACCAGTGCGAGGTCGATATCGAATGCCGCGCCATGGCGGCGCTCAATCGGTTTTCGAACCGCGCTTAAGGTCCATTATGGAATATTCGCGGATCATTAAGATCGGCGCCTTAGGGCTCCCCATCGATTTGTCGATCAGCCACTGCAGTGGGCCACTCTCATTTCTGATAGTAGAGGCGGCGCAGAAAGGTACGGGCGGTCACAAGCACGACATGCAAACGGAACGTGCTGTGATCCTCGTCCGAAAGACCGGGATGCGATCCGTCTGTATGCAGCATCTTAAACAGGCCGTTGATGTAGTTCTTGCCGTCCGGTGTCCACTCGTTGCGGTCATCGGCCAGGAAGCCTATCTTGGCGAGTAGCTGGCGGCGGTTTTCAGAGGTGAGAGAATCCGTCTTGGCCGCTCCCTCGCAGTGACGGGCGATGTCATCGAACAGGCCTTCGAGAAATGTGCGGAACTGGGCGTTCGCGGCTGCCCAGTCGCCGCGCGCATGGGCCTCGATGCCTTGCTCAAGATGTCCAAGCGGTTGCCAAAACCCAAAATGCTTCAGCAGTTGGTGTACCTCATTGTCTACTTCAGGCAGGCCGAGTTCCTGCGGCAAGGCTGCACGCAAGCGGGGATGCTGGTCATCATCGAAAGAGATCATATAGCCGTCACGCGCCAGACCGCGCAGGAAAGCAATCTCGGATTCGTGGGATGGGTCGGGACGCGCTAGCCGAACGGCCTCGCGGATCACGGCCTCCGCAAGAGACAAGCTGCCTTCGAGCGTATCGACCTGATCCGCTGGGCGCTGCACAACAATACGCCCCAAGAGGTCGGCCTTCTTCGCCACGCTGACGTTGGTGTCGGACGAAATATCGTTTTCAAGGCCTATCCGCAGAACCATATGGTTGAAGGCCGCCTGAGTTAGCCTGTCGTTGAGTAGCGCGACAGCCGCGACAATCGTTGGGCGCGTGAAAGGCACGGCGTTCATCGGCGATCACCGCAACTTCTTGAGATGATCGGCGAGCGCGTTGAGCGAACCCATCGCGATCCCGAATTCCGGCTTGTCGCCATAGACCATGTCGCGCTGGAATTCAGCGTAGCCGTCAACGAACACCTTATCCTTCGGAATGCCCTCAATTGCCTTTAGCGTCTCGCCGAGCGGGTCTTTCTTCCAAGCCGGGAATTTATCGCCTCGCGTTTCGGCATCTGCTTTCATCACTTCATGCGACAGCGCTGCCGTTTGTGCGACATCGTACTGGCCACGGGTCATGTGAAGATCATAGATATGGCGCACCAGCGTTGGATCGCGCTCCGGCCGCAAGCCTGCAAGCTCCGAACCCGCTCGCCATGTGAGGGCCACGAGCTTCTCGGCCGCCGTTTCAAGTACGGACGAACAAGCGATCTTCGGCAGTTCCGGCTCGCGTCCGTAGGCCTCCGCGACAAACGAGATTACCGGCTTATCGATTGCATCGCGCCGCAGCGGCCACACGGACGTTTCGATCTGCACATCCGGACGCAGGCCCTTGCCCTGAGCGAGCGCTGTGTAGGGCAGCATGTATTTGGTGTAGTGCCCCTTGTACATTGAGACGCGATGCTTCTCGTTCTCCGGATCGAACTCGAAGCCCGCCTTGAGCAGCGCGTCTGTAATATCCGTCCGTAATTTTCGAAGCGCGCCGCGCGAAGGATTCGTCTTGCAGACGATTTTGAGATCGACATCTTCCGACATGCGCTTGGTAAGCTTGTAGGCGCGGCTCAAGGCGGTGCCGCCTCCGAAGATGAGGCGGAATTCGCCCGCATCGACTGCGGCAATCGCGGCCAGGGCTCTGACAACGTGCCAATCCTTCTCCACGAGTCCTGGGCTTGGCAGGCCAAAGTATTCCTGCACTTCCAAAAGCTCATCGAGTGTCGGCTTATCGTTCAAGCACCAACTCCGAATTGTTGTACCGAAGGTGGCGCGAGAAGCGGCCCTTCACGCGCACCACGGGGTTCACCGGAACCTGCGTGGAACGGCCCTCGTTGTAGGCGCGTTCGGCTTTCGTTGGCTCCCATTCAACACCAAGCTTGTCGAGCGCTTGGCGGACGGCACCGGAGAATCCTTCGGGACTCTTGAGCACCGCCCGGCCGCTTAACCGCGAGGGGGAAGCGCGGCCATAGACGCCATAGCCAAGCCGCACCAACCGGCCTTCCTCGACCAGCGCGCGGAGGGCACGCAGCACTTGATCCTCGCCGCCGAGCTTTTTGAACTCGCGTGTGAGGAACACGTCCTCGCCGTTCTTGCGGGCGATCCGCTCTTCGATTTTCTGACGCAACGTCTGCTTCTGAGGCATGATGGGCCTCCTTACAAAAACCCGACAATCACTATATGCAAAAACCCGACACCATTCAACCATTTCCGTAAATTTATCAATGGTTTGTTAGATTTCAAGGGGTTAGCTACCGGCCATGCCTGACGGTCCCCTCGCCGAGGCCGCCTACGGATTACTTCGGCCCGAAATCCGACCATTTCCAGTTCTGGTTCTTGAAGCGCTCCGGCGGCCGGTCACTCTTGATGCCATCGGCAATCGCATCCATCGCGGCGTTGTGGCGCTCGGACCGGAACAGGTGGCCGAGACGCGGCTGCGCGGCTCGATTCACGAGAGCGGTTCCCGCCGCTTGGCGGGCGCGCCTATGAATGACAGTTAGTGGGCTCGCGGAATGGAAGCTTTTCGGAGCACAAATGGCTTGCTTCATCGGCTTGCGGTGCCTTTTATTGAACTCATGATGCGGAAGCAGGCACAAAACTGGATTAGCGATGGCGAGAAGTACGCGCTTCTTGGCTTGAGTGTAAAGGTAACCGATCCTGGAATCGCTACGCTCGATCTCGGACCTGACTTTCAGGTGATCGAGGGCACGGCGTTCACGATTCAAGACGAATGGCGCGAATGGCTCGGAAGCATCCGCATCGAGGAAATCGAGGCTTGCAATCTTTTCATCGCTGCCAAATTGCAATCAGCTACGCCTGACATTCTCGATGGTGAGAACATCCAACTCAATAGCCGCGTCTGGGCCTTCTACCGCGGACTGCTCTTGAGCAGTACCTTCGCGACAGCGCACAAGCCGGTCATCATCACGGGCTCCCGCCGTAACGGCGAGGTCGGCTTGCGCCAGTTAAAGGATTTCGATGTCCCGGTGCCGAACGACTTCAGCCCTTACCCGGAAGTGAGCCCGGAGAGCTTCAAGCAGGCCGCAGCGATTGCGGAACGGCTCGAACGGCTTGTCGCGAGCCGACAAGGCAGCAACCGCTGGCGATTCAACCGCGTCTTGCATCTCTATGCCCAGACGCGGACCGAACAAGATATTCTGGTTCGCATCCATCAATACACGCGCTGCATCGATGGATTTGTCACGACCGGGCCGGGACAGGGACGCAAGGATTTCAGGAACCGCGCTGCGTTATTCATCGGGCCGAATCATCACGATCTCATGGGCGAGATTTACGATGTGCGCAGTTCAGTTGAGCACCTGCACGAAGATCGTTACCTCGATCCACTGTCGCGCACCACGCAGATCGATCTCACGAAGAAAGAAGCCATTGTCGAGCACATCGCACGGACGACGCTGGAGCGCATCGTCCTGAACGATGCGCTGTGGCCGCATTTCACAAACAAAGTGGCTCTGGCTGCCTTCTGGGACAAGCCGGAAGCGGAACGTCAGGTGATCTGGGGAGCACCAATCGACCGATGGTTTCCCTGGCGGAATTCGATGAGCGCTTTCTTCCGGCCGTTCAGCCAGGCGGATAACTGGCGCACGGCCTCGCGCACCAAGGCCTTCTGAGGATACATTTTAGGGAGGCGAAGAAGAATGAACGAATTGTCTGAATTGCTGGCAAGAGCCAGCGCCGGTATCGCGCCGGGTTTCTTTCGCCTCAGCATCCACGGCGGCGCGCCTGTCTACCGGGAGCGCGTCTACTGCTACGAACTCTATCACCAGATGCGTCTGCTCTGGCCGAACGACTGCGCCTTCACCCTGAATGGTGAAGTCGACAAAACCGCTCATCCGACCTTGACCGAGCTAGGCGCAGCCGGCTTTAAGCCGGACCTACTCGTGCACAGGCCGGGAGACATGGAAGGCAACCACGCGGTCATCGAAGTGAAATCAGTGCAGGCCGCGCGCCAGAACCACCAGAAAGATTTGAACACGCTCGCGTTGTTCAAGCGGGAAGTCCGCTACACGCGTGCGATCTACCTGATCTACGGCGAGGAAATCACCGGCGCGCTCATCGCGCGCATTGCCGCGCGATACGCCGCGATGGCACTGACCGTCCCCATCGAGCTGTGGCTGCACGTGTCTGCCGGCGAACCGGCCTTCCGCGAAACCCTACTTGAACCGGCAGCATAGGGTGCAGCTCACCACATATCTTGCGCGCCGATCGAAGCCGAAAGAACAATGTGCATCTCTACAACGATGCCGGCATCATCTAATGCCTTGCCGCGGCGACCAGACGCGCGAGGCCGGACGGTCCAGCCGTGGCAACGCTGCGAGCAACGCCAACCCATCCCGGAATTGGGCCACGGGATAGCGGATGACTCCCTCGCGATCATCACGGATCGGCTCTTCAAACAATCCAAAAGGCTCGATGACCGGCAGCTCTATCGCTGGCGGCACCTGCTCCCCGCCGCCGCCGATCAAGCCGGATAGCGCGAGCAGGAAGGACTTCGCAGCCCATTCTTCCATGGCGAAGACATTGTGCGGTCCGCCATATCGGCGCCGCCAGAGTTCGAAGTCCTCCCAGTGCCAGGGTGGCCATGGCCCGGAACCTTCGTCCGGGAACAACCATGGCCGCACGTAAGGCAAGAGAGTCTCCATTGATACCCAGAACCGTCGCCCCGCAAGCTCCACGATGACGAATGGCGCGATGAAGTCATCGTCTGGACGTTCACCCGCGCCTCGCAGCCAGTCGATCCATTCGACGATGCGGTATGCCCCCATCAGGAGGAAATTCGAACGATGTGAGGCGAGCGCAAGTGATGTGGTGACCGGCACAATCGGTGGCGGTGGCGGTGGCGCAGCTACAGGAGGTGCCATTTTCCTTCCCTTCGAGATTTTCGTCTCAGCAATATGCAGATACGTGTCATGCGCCGTGGGATTGGAGCCGAACGCAACCGAGTATCCATGGATGACTTTGCCGTGCAGGCAGGAGCTTCCAATGTGTGGCTTCACCTGCCGTAGATACTTGCGACGCGCTTCACCGCTGATCCGGCCATCCGTGACTGCCTGCGCAAAAGAGCCATGCGCCTCGGCAAGCACCACGCCGTGGCCGGACACAGCGCCACCGCCATAGATAAAATCGGCATGCGGATCGAGGCTGGATGACAGGCATGTCGCGTTGTCACGCCAAGCATAACCGAGCGCGTTCATAACGAGATCGGTCACCCCGGCGCCCACACGTCCGGCGAAGGCAGGCCGTTCCGCATCGGCGAGCGCGGTGAGGTCGGGCGAAAGTGCAAAGGCCGCACCGTCAGCCAACATGTACTCGATTTCGAGAAGCTGCGCCCTGGCCCACCGCTCCAGCAACGCATCCGGCGCGTGGCGCAAGGTTAGCGTCCGCGCCATCGACGCAGCGAGCGCCTCTGGACGAAAGGTGATTTGCCCGACCATCGGTGGAGCGGCAAAGCCCGCCGCTACAGGACTAGGCTTATGCGGATGCAAGTGATGCCCGGATCGAATCACGGTCTTTTCAGTACGCCATAGGGCTGGTGCTGATGTTGTTGCGATGACCGTCAAATGCTGGCCCCCCGGGCGAATACTAAGAATTCCATTTCATCATCATGCTCCGCGGCTCAAACGCCCACGAATCTCACAAACTTTCTTGTCGAAGGCACAAAGAATGAGATTGGGTTATGCCTATGAGGTTAGTCCGGCCCGCTTGCTAATGAAGCTGTTCATCCGCTCGGCGAGCGCGGTTCGCCGATTGATCAGGAACGGCCTATAGTCTTCCAGCTTCAGAACGGACGGATCTTCAGGCACAAGCTGGCTAGAAAGGGCAATCGATCCCTGTGCCTTCGCGATCTCAGGCAAATACACGGCCGGCTCCTTGTTGCTGATGCGGCGGTTTGTCTGCCCGGTGATGAAAGCCATATTGGCAATTTCGTTGATCTCGCCTGTCTCGTAACTCCGTTCCTTGAGCAGCGATTTCGGAAAGATGTGATGCCATTGGATAAAGTGAAGCTTTCCCTGATGGGTAAGTGAAAGTCCAAGGCCACTGAACCAGTCCTTCGCGCCGCCATCCTTGAGTGCAAGATAGGCAAGCGAGAATAGCGGGCTATTAGCGCCCCGGCCCGCAAGGTCGGCAGGCTCGATGTGCAAGCGCCCGAACTGGCGCCTTACCGGCTCCAGCAACGCTGGAATGTCGCCGGAACGGACCTGCGAAAGCAGTCGTTTCCTGGGCGATCGCAAAGTCTCGGGTAGGAACCGGCTCGTCCGTTTCCCACATCAGGATGGAACCGCTCGGATATCCGCGATAGAGCGAGTCCAGCAAATCGCGGACGCGCGTGCCTTTCCAGACGTAATGCCGTTGGATTTCCGGGAGCCGCAACTCGCCGCGCTTGTACATATCGACAAGCGTGCTGATCGTGATGTTCTGCTGTTGCATGAGCGGCTCCCCAGAATTACAAACGTACCAAGCGAGATCGGCGTCTGCTAGACAGAACCGTCATGCGGAGCCTCGGCAACGGGCCGAAAGTTAAGTATCCGATTCCGCGACTTCCGACCGCAATGTCAGATGTAGTGTCGAAATATGAGTGGTTTGGAGGTGACTTCTTGGATCGCGATCAAAATCTCCCCAATATCGTCTGCAAACCGAAGAGTAACTGGAAGTCCGTCGCCGAAAATGCAGGCGTTAAAATTCAACTTGGTAAGCGCAAGGATGTCAGCGACCACCTGCTCAATTTCGGAATCGCCGAATACGATGCGAATTTTCAGCGGCGTTAGCACTTCGCGGCCAGGATAGGTTAGAAGCTGCGGCACATAGCCAGAATTCCACAGGAAGGCATTGCGCCTGTCGAGCTTGAGTGCGGTGCCGCGCAGGACAGGCTTGCGATGTTCCCGAAACAGCTTGAGGTTATTCGGGCGCAAAATCTGAATGCCCGCGACCGAGGTCTTGGGCGGGCCGCGCCACGGAATCCTGCGATCTTGTCCTTGTTGAATCGCGTGCGGCCGTGGATGAAGAGTTCGCGAGGCAGTTTGGGTGATGAAACTTGTAGACGTCGACGCAGCACTGGCCCAACTAGGCATTTGCGCGCGATAACACATCGTCGAAGATCAGATTTCTCGGCCCCTAATAAGGCCTTTTGCCCAGCACCGGCGGCTTCAGCGAAAACGTGAGAAGACCCACCCGGCGCGCGATTCGCGCCCAACCGACGGGATTTCACCTTAAATTATTGATTCGACTAGACAATTGAAAAATAGCATGCAAATGCGTTTGTCGGTAAGTTGGTGCCCGCAACGGTTGTCTGGGGTGGCGGGCCGAGCGTAAGGGGCGCCTTACGTAGTCGGTTTGCTGTTTCGCTGCGCCAACTCCCCAAATTTTCTTCCCGCAATCTCCCGCAAGACGGAGAACGTCGTTGTCTCGTTCGCTACGCTTCATCGACCTCTTCGCGGGACTTGGCGGTTTTCATCAGGCACTGGAAAAGCTCGGGCACCGATGCGTATTCGCGTCGGAAATCGATCCCGTACTCGCAGACCTCTACCAGAAGAATTTTGGCTTTAAGCCCCGCGGAGATATTCGCGAATTTCACGACAAGGTCCCGGCCCACGATATCTTATGCGCGGGATTCCCTTGCCAGCCCTTTTCGAAGGCCGGCGACCAACTCGGTTTCGATTGCCCACAATGGGGCGATCTTTTCGACTACGTCATTGCGATCTTGGAGCGCCACGAACCGCAATTTATTCTCATTGAGAACGTACCCAATCTGCTTCGGCACGACGAGGGCCGCACATGGAAGAATGTTTGCAGGCGGTTGCAGAAGGTCGGCTATTCGATTGAATTCAAGCTTTTGTCACCGCACATGTTCGGCGTGCCGCAAATTCGCGACCGGGTACTCGTTGTGGGATCGCGCAAGGGTCTGGCAGACTTCGCTTGGCCAAAGCCATCCCATGCTGCCGAAGAGATTTCGATTAAGTCGATTCTCGACATCAAGCCAAAGGAAGCCCGGAAACTAACAAAGGCCGCTGCTGGCTATATCGACACTTGGCAAGAATTGCTGGATGCGCTGCCACCGAATGAACAGTTACCATCATTCCCTATCTGGGCCATGGAGTTTGGAGCCACCTATCCGCTGCGCGAGGCGCCTCCTACACGCATGACCGCTGACAGCTTTAAGTCTTACCGCGGGGCCTTCGGGCAACCGCTAAAAGGCAAGACCAAGGCGGAAATACTTGCAGCGCTTCCTCCTTACGCACGGTCCAGCAAGACCAAGTTTCCTGAGTGGAAGATCGAATTCATCTTAGAAAACCGCGCCTTCTATAAGAAACACAAGAAGGCTATCGATGCGTGGCTCCCCAAGATCAGAACCTTCGCAGCAAGCTTCCAGAAGCTGGAATGGAACTGGAAGTATGGCCACCATGATCTTTGGAAAACGGTTATCCAGTTCCGGGCATCTGGAATCAGGGCCAAGAAGCCCAACGCGGCGCCGTCTCTCGTCGCACTGACAACCAGCCAAGTGCCGGTCATCACATGGGAACGTCGCTACATGACCATGCGCGAGTGCGCGCGGCTGCAAAGCATGGGCGGCCTTAAACATCTCCCGACGGCTCAGGGGGCGGCATACAAAGCCCTTGGAAACGCCGTGAATGTTGACGTCATCACAGCCGTCGCCCGGACTCTCATTGGTGCGGTGAAAAAGCGTCCCTGCAAGTCCAAAGCGGTAAAGGCGAGGCGCGCAAAACAGCAAACCACGAGGCACCGGCCTCGCTCTCGTATTCCCGAGGATCGTATTTCCATCTGAAAGTTAGTTTGATGAAAAAGCTCTCCGCCAAGACCGTCAGCATTCGTCCGGGCGTGAGTGTTTTAAGCGTGCTTCGTCACCTGAATTACCGTTCGTGGTTCGCCCTCGCAGAATTTGTTGACAACGCCCTGCAAAGCTACTTGAGCCGGCAGGCCGAACTGAAACGGATTCACGGCGCACGATTTAAGCTGGTTGTTCAGATCACCATTGATGCCAACAAGCCAGCCCGTATTTCCATTCGCGACAATGCCGGCGGCATCGCTCTGAAGGACTTTGGTCGGGCCTTTCGTCCTGCGGCCGTGCCCACTGATATCGGAGGGCTGTCGGAATTCGGCATGGGCATGAAAAGCGCCGCGTGCTGGTTCGCCTCGCGTTGGCATGTTAGGACGAAAGCACTGGGGGAAACGGTCGCACGGACGGTTCGATTTGATGTCGAAAAAATCGTCCATGATCAAATTGAGGAATTGGGCATTGAGGAGGAGCCCACCGACAACAACGATCACTACACCGAGGTCGTTCTGGAGGAGCTGCACCATGTGCCGGTCAGAAAAACGCTTGGCAAGATTAAAGAGCACCTGACTGACATCTACCGGACGTTTATCCGTGATGGCGTGCTTGACCTCAAGTTCGGAACAGAAAGCCTCGTATTTGAAGAGCCAACCCTACTGCGCGCGCCTTACATCAAGGAACCTGACGGTCCTGTGCGAACATGGCGCACGCCGATCAAATTTGATTTTGGCGACGGTCTCAAGGTAACCGGGTTCGCCGCGCTGCGCGATCCAGGCAACTATGCCCGTTCGGGCTTTGCTTTGTTCCGGCGGGGGCGGCTTATCCAGGGCAGCGGCGACGAGGGCTATCGTCCTGCGTTGATTTTCGCGCAACCCGGCAGCTACCGGTACCTCAGGCTCTTTGGCGAACTTCACCTCGAAGGGTTTGATGTCTCGCACACGAAGGATGGATTTCGCTGGGATGAAAATGAGCAACCCTTCATTGAGTTGCTTAAGGAGGAGTTGGACAAAAGCAAGCTTCCACTTCTTCGGCAAGCCGATGGCTATCGCGCCATCGCCGCTCGCGGCGAGCGCATGGCGGCGGCGCGTGAGGCCGTAGAGCACACGACCACCGCGCTGGAGCAGAATCTCCCTGACGTGATCGAGGAGATCTCGGCGAAGCCGCCCGTAGAGACGCGGGAGACGGCGCTTGAACGCCAGCCCACGTTGGCGAGCAAGGAGATCGAAATCGCATTTCGCGGGGAAACGTGGCGGATCAAGGTGGAACTGGGCGATGATGCCTCAGAGGGGCAATGGCTCGCCATCAGCGATACGACCGGAATCGCGAACTCGACACGCACCTTGGAAATTCGGCTGTCGCTCGCGCACCCGTTCATGATTTCTTTCGCGCAGACAAATCCGGAAGAGATCGAGGCGCTTTTGCGCGTCGCATCCGCCATCGCGCTCGCTGAAACCTTGGCCCGCCGCAGCGGCGTCAAGCTCGCGGGAACCATCCGAAGAAACGTCAATGACATCCTGCGCGAAGCCCTCTCGCAGCCATCAAGCTAGCCGGACAAAGTAATGACAAACGGAAACGCCGTAATAACGCCGCTCCGGGCAAACCGAGCACCGGGCCAGAGGTGGCAGCCCTACATCCGGGATGAAGCGGTTCGTTTGATGGAGTTCAAGCGGCTGCCCACGCCTCAGGCGGCCAGTGACATCCAGCAAGCCGCCGCGCGAATCCTCGGCTTTGGCCAAGATCCGGCACATGACGGCCAGCGCACGGGTCTTATTGTGGGCTACGTCCAGAGCGGCAAGACATTATCGTTTACGACTGTGATCGCGCTTGCGCGTGACAACGACATTCCGATCGTCATCGTCGTCGCCGGCACATCCGTTCCGCTGTTCGAGCAGACCGTCGGCCGGTTGCTTGAAGACTTGCAAGTCGATGCCTTCGATGGCCCGCCCCGATGGCTGCATGTAAAGAATCCGGACCTTGGCAGCCGGCAGATCGTGGAGAACACGATCACAAACTGGCGCAACCCGAACGTGCCGCGCGCGGAGAAGGCCACGCTTCTGCTGACGGTGATGAAACATCATCAGCGTCTCGACCACCTGAACAACCTTCTGGCAGGCCTCGATCTCGCAGGCGTTCCTGCGGTGATCGTTGACGATGAGGCCGACCAAGCGAGTCTCAACACCCTCGTCAACCAAGGCCGTGAGAGCACGACTTACGGCCAACTATTGGCCCTCATCGATCGGCTGCCCAACCATACCTTCCTGCAATACACGGCCACGCCGCAGGCGCCCCTCCTGATCAATATTGCCGATGTGCTGTCGCCGGAGTTCGTCGACGTTCTGGAACCGGGCGAAGGCTACGTCGGCGGAGTGGAGTTTTTCGGAGGAAATCGCCAACTGACGCGCGTGATCCCACAAGATGAAATCCCCGCCGCCGATAATCCGCTGGCGGATGTTCCTTACGGGCTTTTTGGCACCCTGGCGCCCTACTCAGGGCGGCCCGACGGGCTGGCTGGGATGGCAAGAATCTAAATGCGAGATATCCGCGTCGTTGTCACGAACTTGCCGGCGTCACCTCTGCTCTAGCGGGGCAGACTAGGTGTCGCCATCCCCACATATATTTTCAAAGTCAATCGCGCGCCAGAATGCGAACAACACGTGGCAAGTTCGGCCGCCGTCAACAAATTTTGCGATGACACGCACCTCTTAGTGACTCTCGCCGGATAACCCCCTCTACCCAAGCCATCAAATCGATGCCAGCTTGCGCGTGTAGTTCAGTCCGTCCGTGTCCGTACCGGGTCCGTAAAAGTCAACCCAAACGGTTAGAGGACGCACATGACACACGACAATCCCGACACCCATCCCACTGATCCCACCAAAAACTCCCCGCTCGGGGAGCCGGCACTTTCGCCTGCGGGCGACGATGCCAGCACCATTGCGGGCGGTGCAAGACCCGGCGACGGCGAGATGGCGGACGAGCAAGGGCAATCCCGCCCAAAACACAAAAGGCCCGCCAGGGCCAAAAGCAAAAGGAAGAAACAAGCTCAGCCGTCGGCGAACGAGCCGGAGAGCGTTGCGGCCCGCATCCTGAGGCCGCTCGAACTGCCCGCGGTCGCTCTGGATCGGCGCCTGTTGCCGGCTCCGCTGATCGAAGCGCTGGAAGCTGCTGACCTCGGCGACAAGGCTCACCTACCCGCTGGAGTTTTCATGTCTCTCGCGACGATCGGCGCCATCATTGGTTCGAACCTGCAGGTAGAGGCTGCTAGCGAATTGCGATCGCCCGCCAACTTCGCATTGCGCATCGTCGCGGTGGCGACCAAGGACGGCCCACCGCTGATGCCGCCGGCCATATTGGCTGGCGCCCATGCTGTAGAAGCCGACTGGATCGATGCGCACGCTGCTGCGGTCGAGCAGAACGTCAGTCTGCGGCGGGCGGCCGAACAGCGGCGTCGCATGTATGAGACGACCCGGAGGAGTGCAGCCGCGCTTGGCATCGACCCGCCACCCTTCCCGCCTGATGTCATCTCGCCGGTGATCGGCCCTCGCCCACAGTTCGTCGTTGAACACGGCGCTTCCCGCGCGATCCAGGCCGCGGCCTCCGGCGGCACCGGCTTGTTCGTCATCAACGATGACCACATGGCTTCATTCGACCACGTGGGTGGGTATTACGACCGCGCCACTGATCGGCTTCTCAACACGGCCGCCGCCGGTCACCTGATCGCCATCAAAGATTCGAAGCGCGGCTGCGTCGTAATGCGGCCAGTGACAGCGTCGGTCGTCGGCATTCTGGCTCTCTCGGAATGCTCCGGTTTGCACGCTGTGGGGACGTCTCAGCTTGCAGCGACACTGTTCGTTGCCGCGTCGACACCGCCGGTTGCGAAGGATTGTGCACCTTTCGTCGCTCTCATGCGGGCCGTCGCCGCGATCCCGCCGGGTGGCCGACTGACCGTAACTGCATCGAAAGAGGCATTGGTTGCGTTCAAAGCTTGGAGAGACCTTGCCGAGGCGGCCGAACGCCCTTTGTCCGACTTCCTTTTCCAGTTGGAAGATTTGGCAATGCGGCTTGCGGCAACTCTGCATATCGTTTCGATCGCCGGCAGCACGAGCATGACGGTGCACGATATCCCGCCGGCGACGCTCGGCCGGGCGATCGCAATCATCGACAGCTATGTCGTGCCTATCGCCCGGGCGCTTCTGGGAACGATTAGCCACGGTGCGGCAGAACGCGACGCGCGCCGGATCGTCGCGTACGCCCGGGAAACCACAAGCCTGGCAAACCCCGTCCTGGATCGGAGAGGCTTGTTGCGTGCCTGGCAGCGCTCCATCGACGTGCCGGAGCTCGACGCAGCGCTTGCGCTGTTGGTGCGGGAAGACTTACTCGCCGTCCTCGACCCGGCGGACGCCGGTGGCGGCGGACAGCGCTTCAGCGTGGCGCCGACGGTGTTTGAGGGGGCGTAGCTGTCAACAGCCCCTGCGGCACTCCCGCAGCGGTGCGACAATGAGAGGAAGGGGTCGCTGACAGCGGCCCCTTCTTTTTGTCGGCGAGCTCTTAGCGGGTGACCTGGTCGAACTTTAGCACCCAATCGCGCAAGCGGCTGAGGCAACGGGGGTCACTTTCCTAAACCAATCCCAAAAAGACTGCCTGCTCCCGAGCCGCCTTTTACTGGGATTGCCGTCCTCCATTGGATGAAAGGTCTGGGAGGGCATAGCGCGGGGTCTAAGGGTGAAAGCGCCGACGGGGGGCAATGCACTCTGCTCAGCCTGCCCGCCTAACTCAAACTTTTATAAATTCCGAGTTGCCGATACCTTTCCGGACCGAAACTGTTACCGGACGGATTTCAAGCGCAATTTTGGCCGCGACCAACGTTACTTTTGGCGATTAAAGCGTTTCACCGGGCCTTCCGACCGTTACACCAGCTTATTTAAGCCCATTGATTCTAAACGATTTTTTGCTCGATCAGGCAGGATTTGGTCAGAAACAAACGTTACCTGGTCGAGCAGACGGAGGGGGGGGTCGCGGAATAATCATGCGCGCTGCATCGCTGACGCGAACGATCATGATCAAAACTGGCAAACACGGTGATTTGCTAATTTTTTCGGCATTCGAACTAACCGTTACTTAGTCAGAACCAAACGTTACATTTGCCCTGTGTAACGGGGGGCCGAGTTTTTTTCCTCCCGCCGCTACTTTCGCGAGATACTTTCCGCGAATCTTATTGGCGCTTTTTTTCGCAGAGCGGCGTGTGGTCGCCCGGCAGTGTCTACCTGGTTATCCCCGCAACTAACACCCAAGTTGGCGATATTCATACTGGCCGTCTCGCGAGACCTGTGTCCATGGTCAGAGGCATGGTCACCGATAATGACATGCAAGCTGTGCCAACGATTTTCTACCTGATGGCGCAATATCAGGGGCGAGCAGTCGTGCCGCTTGAGGTCGTGTGCCGTGACTACTTCCCCCATCTTTCTGTCGAAAAGCTCTTGAGGAAGTGCCTGAGAGGCGATTTGGCCTTGCCCATATATCGGTCCGAACTTAGCCAGAAATCGGCGCGTGGAGTCCACATCAATGACCTTGGCGCCTATATCGACCAGCGGCGGGCGGCTGCGGTCCGTGAACGCGACCAACTGTGCGGGTCGCGATGAGTACGGCTGCGGTACGATCTCGGTACAGCTGGCGCGCTGGGTCGGCCGCCCTGCCCTTGCCAAACCGACCGCCGGCGACCGTGTCGGTCCCGTCATAAACGAGGGCTTTTCTCCCCCACCCACCCGCCGCGCACCCTCGCGACGGACCACCGCCGCCGACGCCGAATTTCCTGCGGCACCCGCGCCCGCGTACCCTTGAAGCTGGGCGTGGCCGTCGCCGGCAGGCGCGGATGGACGCCAGCAGCCTATCGTATGTGGCGTATGACTCCGTTCAAGCGCCGGCGAATAGCGGTCGAACAGCGCAATCACTTCTCCATAGTCGATCGACGGTCCGCCGGCGGGCCTTTGAGGTCTTGTTTTCTCGGGACGAACAACGACTTTAGGGGCATGAGCGCTGACCATTTCTCCTCTGCTGAGCACAGAGCGATCCCCTTCGATAATTCCTATGCGCGGCTGCCGCCGGCCTTTTACGAGCGCGCACAGGCGGCACCAGCCCCCTCGCCCAGGATATTGCGGATCAACGACGCCCTTGCCCGGCAGCTGCAAATCGATCCGGCATTCCTGAACAGCGCGGCGGGGCTGGCTATTCTTTCCGGTAACAGCACGGCCGCCGGTTCGGAGCCGATCGCGCAGGCCTATGCCGGACACCAGTTCGGGAACTTCGTGCCCCAGCTTGGCGACGGACGCGCCTTGCTGCTTGGCGAGGTCGTCGCTGCCGACGGCAAGCGGTTCGATCTTCAGCTGAAAGGATCGGGTCCCACACGCTTTTCCCGGCGCGGCGATGGCCGCGCAGCGCTTGGCCCCGTCATCCGCGAATACATCGTCAGTGAGGCCATGGCCGCACTCGGCATTCCAACCACGCGCTCCCTTGCCGCGGTCCTGACAGGCGAGACGGTCAGGCGCGAGCGCATGCTGCCGGGCGCCGTCCTGACCCGCGTGGCATCAAGCCATCTGCGGGTCGGCACGTTTCAATATTTCGCGGCGCGGGGGGACGTGCAAAATTTGCGGGTTCTGGCGGATTACGCCACCGCACGGCACTACCCCGCCGCTCGCAGCTCCCCGGACCCCTACCTCGCATTATTTGACGCGGTGGTCGCGGCCCTGGCCAATTTGACCGCCCGCTGGATGCTCGTCGGTTTCATTCACGGCGTGCTGAATACCGACAACACCTCAATTGCGGGTGAGACGATCGATTACGGCCCATGCGCCTTCATGGACGCCTACGATCCCGGCAAGGTCTTCAGCTCCATAGACCAATACGGGCGCTACGCATTCGCAAACCAGCCCGCCATCATGAAATGGAATATGGCGCGCTTGGCCGAAGCATTGCTGCCGCTGATCGCAGATGGCGGGGATAAGGCGGTTGAAGCGGCTAACGCGTCCATCGCGCGTTTCAACGACCATTACGAACAGGCGTATGTCGGCGGCCTGCGTCAGAAGCTTGGGCTCTCGCGCGAAATGGACGGCGACCTCGCCCTTGGAAATGAGCTGCTCGCGATCATGGCTGAGAGCCAGGTGGATTTCAATTTGACCTTCCGCCGCCTGAGCGAAACCGCAGACCCTAACCGGGATGCGGAAGTTCGTAGCCTTTTCGTGGATCCGGCCGCTTTCGATGCATGGGCAAATCGCTGGCGAGAACGCCTCGCGTTGGAAGACGGATCCGCTGAAGCGCGCAGCGCGGGAATGCGCCGGGTAAACCCCTTGTTCATCCCCCGCAATCACCGCATCGAGGCGGCGATCCGGGACGCTGAAAACGGACGCTATGAGACATTCAACGAACTCATGGACGTGCTGGCGCATCCGTATGACGATCGGGCCGAGTTTGCAGCCTATGCCAATGCGCCCGTTCCGGAAGAAGAAGTTCAGCAGACATTCTGCGGAACGTGACTTCATCAACGGTCAGCCTTCGCGAAGCAGCGTTGGGGCATTCGGATCGTGCTGGGAACGTTCCTGATCTGGTCGGTTGTGAGCATAAGTGCTCACCGTTATGAAACATAATGGCAACGTATGGAGCCGAACAAAATCGCAATGCCTTTATGTTACCAGGTAGACATAGACGCGCAGGATAAGAACATATGCGAACCTGCCTCTTTTAAACCTTTCAAATACGATTTTATCGATTAGAAATCATTGATGCGCGCCCAAAAAACCAGATCAACGCAGATGACAACACGCCTGGAACGCATTGGCGAATTTTCGCAGGGCGACCCCCCTGCCGGCGAAGCCTTGGAACTGCTTTGCGAAGACAGCAGCGGCACCTACCTCATTCCATCGCTTTGCATCTGGAGGGAGGGCAAGTGGGTGACAGCGGAGCGCGGCACGACAATAGCGGTACAGGTCGTGGGTTGGCGCCCACCCCAGGCATATAAGCGGTAGAAAATACCGGCCGATCGAAAGCTGGGAGCTGGCGTCCAAGAACCGGTTCTATACCGGACGACTTCCCGCCATGCGGAGCGATAAATCATCTGGAAAACAATCTGCCACTACGGAAATCAAGGCAAGGCCGCGCAGACCGCGCAGGCGTACAAACGGAGACGGCCTCATTGGTAGCGCCACCCAAGTCATCCGATGACAGTCATTGCACTTAACACTGACCTTGCTGGATCGCTTCCCAACCGCTCGATGTGAAGCACCTTCGCCGTTGCGCCCTTACAGTACTGACAGACGGGGGGTGGGGTTGGGTCCATTGGACAGCTAAGCGCGCATTCCACCTGAATGTCTGTGGTGTGGGCCACAATGCGAAAAAATGGCAATAGCATCACTCGCAGCAAACACCACCCGCAGAATGCCGACTTCCAAATCGGCGGCTGAGCCCTTTGCCAGTCGGGTAGAAGACGCAGAGAATAAGTTCCCTGCCGGCGTGTAACGAAATACCGCCGCCTCCGTAAAAACGTGCTATTGATTATGACAGCGCCAGAACCTCTCGGCTGCTGGCGTTTGAGTTGGGTCCGAACCTGAGCTCCGCCCCCCGAACAGGAGCTCGCATGGAACGGATCAAACTACTGGTCGTCGAAGACGAAGTGCTCATTCAAGAGCTTTTGCTTGACCACCTTGAGGACGGCGGCTTTGAACCCGTTTCCGCCTCCACTGCAAGAGATGCAATGCAGTTACTCGATGACGATGAGTATCGCGCATTGGTCACCGACATCAATCTATTGACCGACCTATCAGGCTGGGACATCGCGCGGCACGCTCGTCGGCTCTATCCGGAGCTTCCTGTAATTTACATGACTGGTGACAGCGCGGCAGCCTGGTCTGCGGAAGGCGTTCCAAACAGCGTTCTAATTACCAAGCCATTTGCCCCTGTGCAAATCACCACCGCGCTTGGACAGTTATTGAATGTGGGCAACACGCCCGGCGTATAGGGCGGGCCTGCGTTGCCGCATCCCTTCGCCCCCGCTGTGTTGGAGAGGTGCATGGAAGATCCGAGCAACCCACATTACCTGAATTGCGGCACCGAACAGGTTGATGTCTGAAGGTCCTGGGCAAAGCAGACATGCTTTGCCCAAGACCTAACGGCTGCTCCGTGCCAAAAGCAGACATCGGGTCTACTCCGTTTAGTGTACGCTCCTGACCGAACGGCAGAATTTCGTGAAGCGGCGAACACGGCAGTATCAACGGCCGTGATCCTCGGGAGAGGGCCGCATGAATTCTGCGAGAGGAACCATTTTGGCCACCGTCCATTCACTAATGGAGGCACGCACTGCAAAGCTTCCGAACAACGTCGAGAACCTGCAGGAACGAGCTATGCCAAAATTCGTTGCGATTGGATACGGAGACCAAGACGGCTACGACCGTACCGTCGTGGCTGTTCGCGAAGCCGCCCACAAACAAGACGCGCAATTGCAGAAAGACGGAGCATTGATGGGGATAGCGGGAACTCCTGTACAGGTTCGCAATCCCACCGCTAAACAGGCTGAAACGACTGAGGGCCCGTTCATGTCGTCCTCGTTACCAGTAGCGGGCTTTGCCATAATCGAAGCCGGCAATTTGGCTGATGCCATCGAGAAGGTATCCAGGACTCCTTGCGCTGTTGCACAAGGCGTCGTTGAGGTTTGGCCGTTACGGTTTCAATAAAGTGCCAGAAGATTGTTCTGCACTTTTCACGCAGTGCGCTCGCGTTGCCGAGTTACAGAAAACGTACAGCCGTTCTCGTGACCCAGCCGACGACGCCTCGTCCAATCACTGAAAAGGCCTAGGATGTCCGCTTCGTGCAGAACAGGACTCGTTGCGACTACTTACCTACTAAGCGACGGCAAGGTCGCCTTTGCGCGGAAAAGTGACCACCAAACAGGTTCCTCGGCCGTTATTAGAACTGGTCGCCACTCCCCCGTCGAGTTGCTTGGCCAGGACGTCGATTATCTTCATGCCCAAGCCTTTTTGAGCGGCAAAATCGAAGCCGGGCGGCAAACCCTTGCCTTCGTCGCAAACGCTTAATTTGCAGTCTGATTTTGTAGCTGCGAAGCTAACAGAAACTGCTCCCGCGCCATGCTTGGCAGCGTTCGTGACAAGCTCGTTAAGCAACAAACCAACTGACTGAATGGTCTTTGTGGTCAATTGCGCATCTTCGCCCGACACGGCTACCGGCATACCAAGTATATCTGCGAGGTCTCCACTCAAGCGCGTGATAAACGCGAGAGCAGAAACATAGGCGACATTCTCTTCGTCAAGTAAATGCCGGTGCACCCGGGCGACAGCTCCGACTCGATGAGCGGCCTTTTCGAAGTGCTCAGCCACATCTTCCGGCACTTGCCTGCCCTGTAATCGCAATATTGAAGAAACAAATTGAAGACTATTGGCGACGCGATGCTCAATCTCGCGCCCCATTAAATTCGCTTGCTCGTTAGCGCGACCGGCGCGCTCAAGCGCTGTACGGGCTGAAAGACGCAGCTCCATTTGATCCATGACCAGACTTGCCAGATCACGAAGATCATCAATCTGCCTCTCTGTGATGGGGCGGACTTCCTTATCAATCACGCAGAGAGTGCCGAGGTTGTAACCGTCATGAGTGTGGAGCGGAACGCCCGCGTAAAAACGAAGGCCGAAATCTCCCGCAACCAACGGGTTCGTCAAAGACCGGACGTCCTTTGACGCATCCTCAAGAATGTAAGGATCGGGGTGGAGGATCGCTGACGCGCACAGCCCCGGCTCCCTGTCGATCTGTTCTACCGGCAAGCCGTGGTGAGATTTGAACCAAATGCGGTCGTGATCGACGATCGAAATTATAGCTATCGGGACATTGAAGATTCGAGCAGCAATCGCGGTTACCCGGTCGAAGGCACCGTCAGGAGGGGTATCGAGAACGTCGTAACGACGCACCGCCTGCATGCGCGCTGTTTCATTAATCGGGATGATTGCGGACGGCACCCGGAAGGTCAAAGTGTTTCCTATCGTTTTGCAACCGTACTCGCCGCCGCCGGTTCACTGCGACGATAGATGACCGTACTCCTCTGGCCAAACTTTGGTGCATTAAAAGACATAGATGGGCGGATTTTACCTCCAAATGCGGTAACTTGGGATGCTCCGATAAGCCAACCCCAAACGGTCGAAGCGAGGCCTGCACTTACCCGCCTATAGGAAAGGATCGGAAAATCGGAAAGTTCCTGAGTCAAACTACCATGGATGCTGCAATTTGGTCCCGATATCGGCTCTGGGTCAGAAGCCGACTCGAACCCGAGAACGGCCTCTCGCGATCGCGCGTCGGCTCAGCCGACCGGGCTCTATGCGCGCCGAATGCATGCTCGATGCCGGCGCCGATCGTGTAGCCGACTTCTGTCTCGCTGCGGGAGCCGGTGAACTGGGTTACGCCGGCCGGAAGCGGGCCCGAGAAGCTCGCGGAGTTTTTGACGCCGCCGTAGGCAAGACCGCCCGTGGCGTACAACAGCGTGCCACCTTCCGCAATGACGGCCACATCGTTCGCGCCGGTCTGAACTTCAGGTTCGGCCGCTAAGCCATCCCGTCCGCTTGCGGATGGTCAAAGACAAAAAAGCCCGCCGTCGCAAGACGGCGGGCTTTCGTATTAATCACCAATGGATCGCAGCGCTGACCTCTGTGGCGAAGACAGCGGCCGGCGATTAGTATTTTTCATTTTGAGCGGGCCCAGGGGACGGCCATCACATGTCGTGCGATGACAGGTTGTCGCCGGCGAAGCCGGGGATTCCTAACCTGCGCCCTTAGTTGATGACGGAGCGGGAGATGACATGGTGGTCAAACAGTTGAAACCGGGGACGTCGTCAGGCCACGGCCCGAGCGTTCGGAAGGCGTTTTGCCAATAGAGCCCGCGCATCAACTGCGGTGCCCGGCCTGCTGAAAAGGTAACCCTGTGCTTCCGTGAACCCCTGGCCCTTAAGGTAGTCGAGTTCGATTTGCGTTTCGACGCCCTCGCCCGTTGTGGTCATACCGAGGCTGGCACCAAGGCTGCCGATCGCACGAATGATTGCCTTGGAATCCTCATTCTCTTCAAGATTATGCACGAAGGACTGATCGAGCTTGATCTTGTCGAACGGGAAACTCCGAAGGTAGCTGAGGGACGAATAGCCAGTACCAAAGTCGTCCATCGATATGCGCACGCCTAGGGAGCGCAATTGATGTAACGTCGTCAGCGTGGCGTCGGTGCCTATCAGCAATACAGATTCGGTAATCTCCAACTCCAGGCGCCTGGGCGGCAGTCCCGAGTGGGCCAGCGCGCTCATCACCGTCTGGGTGAGATTTGGCATTTTAAACTGCATTGGCGACAGGTTGACTGCCACGCTGATGTCGTCGGGCCAGTTCATGGCCTCTTTACACGCCTGCCGCAGGACCCACTCGCCGATGGGCACGATGAGCATCGTATCTTCCGCCAGAGGAATAAACTCCAGGGGCGGCACCAAGCCGCGCTCAGGGTGATGCCAACGCACCAATGCTTCGAACCCGGCAATTTCCTCTGTCAAAAGGTTGATAAGAGGCTGGTAGTAGACCTCGAATTCGCTGTCTCGCAGAGCTTTCCGCAAGCCCAGTTCAAGCGTTCGCCGGGCCTGCATGCGTGCGTCCATCTCGGACTCGAAGAAACGATAGGTGCCGCGGCGCTCTGCTTTTGCGCGATACAGCGCCATGTCCGCGCTTTTGAGCAGCTGATCTGAATTGGTGGCATCTGTCGGTGCAACTGCGATCCCAACGCTAACGCCTATGATCGCCTGGTGGCCGTCAAGATCAAATGGGGTCTCAATTGCCGCGATCAGACGTTCCACCAGCGCGATTGTCTCATCGGGGCTTTGTTGATTGCCCTGGAGAACGGCAAACTCATCTCCGCCCAGCCGCGCAATGGTGTCTCCCTCACCCAGACACGCGCTCATTCTATCGGCCGCAAGGCGCAACAGCTTGTCACCCGACGGATGACCGAGCGTATCGTTCACGTTTTTGAAGCGATCGAGGTCGAGGCACAACACGGCGAATTTCTCGTTCCGCGCCAAGTGCTCCAGCCGAAGCTGCATCTGTTCTTTGAAGAACGAGCGATTTGGCAGGTCCGTTAGCGCATCGTGCAACGCCATATGCGTGATCGTGGCCTCTGCCTTGCGCCGCTCGGTGATGTCCTCATGGGTGGCAACCCACCCACCGCCCGCCATTGGCTGGTTTGCGATCGCAATCTGCTGCCCGGCCGCGGCCTCAACGATAACTGTGAACGGGAGACCGAATGCATGCTTTTCCAGCACCTCCGATCGGTGCGCCTCCGGATCTCGACACAGACGCCCGCGCTCGGTGCGATGCCGCAAAAGATCAATCAACAAGCAGCCCGGCTTCACAATGGCAGCGTCCAGATCGTACATCCGGATATATTGTTCGTTACAAACTACGACGCGCTCATCCGCTCCGAACATGATGAGGCCTTGCGACATGTTATTGAGCGCCGCATCGAACCTCCGGTTCTGGTCCTTCAAGGCCTCCTGCGAGACCGCCAACGCGCCGAGTGTCCGGTTCAGCACGCGGAGCGGAAACACCCGCACAGCGAAGAACATTCCGAAGCCAAGCAGACAACTCAGACCGGCGACGATGGCCGTGTTCTTGAGTATTGGCGCGGCGCTGGCGGACACTTCGACATCGCCGACCTTCGTCCCGTTTATGACGATTGGTGCGCTGCGCGTAAGGGCCGGATACGACGAAGGTCCGACCTCAAGCAGCATCTTTCTCGACGCGTCATAAACCCGTTTCTGGTCTTCCGGATCGTTTGCTTCCGGCGCCTCGATCAGTTCCGTAAGCCGGACCGTGTGATACTGCCAAAGATTATTGTTGGCGTAGATGTATTTCGCCAGACGGCCTGCCTTCAGTTGCGCTTTGAACTGGAGCGCCTGACCCTCGCCCGAATATGCCACATAGAAGTAGCCGGCAGGAACGCCGATCGCCGTGACGATCGCCACGAATAGCGCGATGATGGTGACGACAGCACGGAGCGAAACCGGCTTGAGATTGGGGTTCATTCTACGCTCAGCAGCAAGCCTGCTTCACGCAACGCCGCGACACCTTTTGGCGATCGGACGAACGCCACGAAACTGATAGCCGCAGCATTCGGATTTGGGCCAACAACGACGTATAATGACTTGCCCAAAGGGTAGCTGCCGTTTTCAAAGCTCTCCAAAGATGGTCCGACGCCGTCGATGGCAACAAATCGCAGATTGCGTTTTTCCATCTTGATCTGGGTCAAGGTCGCGCCTACCAACGAGCCCGGCATCTTCTCAGCCATGTCGGCGTTGTCCTGGTCCGTCGCGGCAACCGACAAATCTGCGCGGCTCCTTGCCTTGACGATGGCCTCGGACATGCTCGGGAAAAGCTGACCGAGCAAAGCCGTATCGCTGTCATTCGACGGACGAAGGATAATCCTTATAGGTGTCCCGTCCGCCCAGATCGGCTTGTCCGACTGATAGAGCTGGGCAAGCTCAGCTGACCGCAGCGCATTTGGTTTGGCCAGTGAGGTCACCAGGCCGTACGGTGTGCGCATTTCCGCCACGGCCTTCAACCCGCTGGCCTTTTCCTTCGCGTTGAGCGGACGGCCCGACACGCTGACGTCCAATACCCCGTCGGCGAGCGCGCTGTTGCCTCCGCTCGTACCCATGCTGGGCACGAGTTGGATCGCGATCCCGGTTTCCGCGGCAAACGCGGGCGCCAGGCCTCTGACGGCCTCGTTGATCGCACCGGTGCCACCAACACGCAGGTTTTCTGCGGCCCCGGCGACAAAGGGAATAAATGTCATTGCTCCCGCTGCGATGACCGCCGTGATACCCAAAGAGCGCATCGAGATGGGATTCCTGATGTGTTGCCTCTCGATCAAGCTCTGAAAACATAAATGCCCGCTAAAGATGTATAGTTACCGCAATTAATAAAAAATTCGCATTTGATCTCGCCCTCGGCCTTCCGGAACGATTCATTCACGTGGCCTGGATTGAGATGCTTTCGGGGGAAGGTTCACCGATTGCACTGCTATACATGGCGTTACGATGAGGTCGGTTTGGGAACCGGGGTAATGCCGACCAGATATGAGAGCACGTCCAGCGCATCCGTCGTGCCGTCCGCTTCACCTTTCTCAAAGTCATCGCCAGCCTGGCCCATCGTGTTGGTGACGTGCGCGAGGCAGAGAATAGAATTCCGGCTTGCGCGCGCAAATGCATAAAGCGCCGACGCCTCCATTTCGACCGCCAGTATCCCCAGGCTGCGTGCAGCGTCGATTGCCTGCTGGGTTTCACGGTAGGGCGCATCGGTCGTCCATGTCGCCCCGACGAAGACGCGGCGGCTCGACGACTCAAGCGCTGACGCGCCGGCTTTCAGCAAGGCCGGATCGGCTTCCGCGAATTGAGAAGGCGCAGCATAGTGATAACTGGTCCCTTCATCGCGCAAGGCACGCTCGATCAGGATGAAATACGGTGTGGGGCCGGAGGCCGCGATCTGGCCGGAAGAGGTCATGCTCAGGAGCAGACGACAACCACTCGCAAAGAGTTGTTCCGCGACCAGAACAGCGAAGGACGAACCGACGGCGCGGCCTAAGATACCTACTTCCCTGCCCCCAAGGGTAAAGACATCCAGCTCCGTGTGATAGCAGGCCCATGCCGCGAAAGGCGCCGACTGCCCGGTGGACCGCAGACGCCGGGCCATGTCGCCGTCCGGGTCGAGAATGCAGACTTCGGGCACGGATGCAGCCGCAAGTCCCTTCTGACGGCGTGCCTCGCGAAGCAAGGCATCCGGCACGAACACGGAAGGTTCATCCGGATATTTGTTGTCGAGAATGGGGCTACGCCCCATATTGAACTCTGTCTTGTCAACCACGAGCTCGTCTTTCATATGGATTCGAAGAACAACATAGACCGCCAGGGACACTGGGAAAATGTTTACTCGACGAAGGGTGAGCAGGAGGTCAGCTGGTTTCAGGACAATCCCGAGCCTTCGCTTGACCTTATCGCCATAGCGGGCGGCAATCGAGACAGCGGTATCATTGATATAGGCGGCGGCGCGGCGCGGCTCGTGGATACGCTGCTGGCTGACGGATACAAGGATATCACAGTCCTCGACCTGTCAGCCTCAGCGCTGGAAGTCGCCAAGAAAAGGCTTGGACCCGGCGCGGCCAGGGCCGCGTGGATCGCCGCCGATGCGACACGCTGGATCCCGGCGCGGACCTACGATATCTGGCACGACCGGGCCGCATTTCATTTTCTGACCGAGCCGGACGATCAGGCCGCTTATGTCGAACGGCTCAGGAAAGCGCTGCGGCAAGGCGGACACGCGGTCATTGGCACGTTCGCACCGGACGGCCCTGAAAAATGCAGCGGGCTCGTTGTCGCCCGTCATGATCCGGAAAGTCTCGGCCGCGTTCTGGGTCAGGCATTCCACCTTGTTCATGCGCGCCGTCACGAGCACTCGACACCGTGGCAGGCCACGCAGCTATTCCAGTTCAGCGTTTTCCGCTTCGGGTAGCTTGTCGCCCTGTTGGCATAGAAGCGAAGTATGCCCGGCCAGCCACGCTCTGGCTGGAATGCAGCGCGTGCGCCGTCGGCGGCTGCGTCCGTGTTTTCAAGAAGACGATGTTCAACGCAGGTTTGCATCTCGCCCATGGGAGTGCCGCGTCGGCCTTGCCGACCGGGCTCTATTCGCTTCACGCTTACCGAGCCGGAGCGATTGCCGCGAAGCCTTTAACGCCGTCTCGGCCCTTCGGGTGACGATCCCTCGCGCAGGATTCAGTTGCACCGCTTGCCGGAGGCAGTCGATCCCGCGTCCCGCCCGTTGGGCGGCGCTATGCTGACGCTCCTGCGGCTGCCTTGTTGACCGGTCGCGCGGCCGGCGAACGGACGTCGCTGCGCTCCCGTCCGTGCGCCCTTCTGTGCAGATTGAAACGGGGGCCTGCGGCCCCTTGCCGTCAAGGCCAGGCCCGCATGCTTCGGGCGAAAGGCGAAGGCCGTGTAGTCCCCCGGGATCAGGTCCGGGGTCCGGCCCGCACCACCCTTTCGCCTTCCGGCCTGTGACGGCCAACCCCGCTCATTGCCGCGTGGCTAGTCGGTTGCATGTGCAACCCGCTAACCAAGGTAGAGTTATGAAAGAGCAACAAAAAGACAGATCGTGCGAAGCACGCGTTGAAAAACACATGCAGGGGCGTCTGGATGACTTGCGGGCCCTATGGGCGGCATTCCTGCAAGGCCGCGCCGATGACGCGCTTGGAAGCCTGAACGAGTATGCGCTGTGCTTTGACTATGTCGCGCCGGGCATTTTCGACGGCCAGACCGAAGGCTATTTCCGCTATCAAATATCTTACGGCGGCCCGAGCGATGAATTCCGCTTCTTCGTCAATCCGGATTTCACGGTCCATCGCATTGAATACTGGTTCCTCGACTGGTTCGACGGCGCGCACCGCGTGCTGCAGGACGAGCCCGCGCAGGGCCTGCGCAATCTCTGGGACTGGCTCAGCCCTGCGGGGATGGTCCTTTCCGCCTACAGGCAGGCGCAGCGCTAAGGCCACAAGCCGTGATCAGATCGACGGCGCTGAGCTTGGGAGAGTCGTGGCCAACCATCAGGCAGTCGAAAGTTCATTGACCTGGCGGCGATCCCCCTTCCCTGCTGCGTCGTTGAAAGGGCGTTTTCGGCGCAGGCGCGCAATTCAACGTCAGGCGATGAGAACGGGGAAAGTTATCGTTCATTGCCCTTTTTCCTCTCATTCTCATGGTTCGCCTCAAGACCCTTCCTTAAGCGGATAAAGTTCTCCTTCCAGTAGGCTATATCCCTCTCAAATTCTTCGCGAACAACGTCATTAGCGATCTGTTTGTAATCTGTACCCTTGGACCGGACAAAGGCTGCCTTTAGAATACCGTCGGCAGACACAACGAAGAATTCACCGATCAGCGGGTTCAAATGGTAAAGCAGCACATCCGTGAATTCATCGTTGTCAACAACAGGAATATTAAAGCCGCGCGGATAACTCAGCCCTTCGCTCTCTTCGACCGATACCTGCTGCACGATGCAATCGCGGGCGCTTTGAGTCATTCCATATTTTCGGCACAGGTCGCGGAGATTAACACGCCAGCCGTGTCGCCGAACCAGTTCGACCAGGTCAGAGAATGAGGCCGCCGCTTGCTGCGGCGGCCTCTCACCATCAGCTGCATGACCAAGCGTGGTCATGCCTACTATCAGGACAACGCTCCAGTACCGGATGATGTGTTTGCGCAGGCCCACTTTCGCTCCCCGGCTTCTCAGGAATCACTTTTTAAATCTCGCCTGCCCCGATTTTCCGGCAGCCGTCTTCAAAGTAACAAGAACGGTGGCGTTGGCACCGACTGCCGTTTTGGAGTCGCCCTTCAAAGCATTATCCGCCGCGCTGAGCGTGACGGGCTCGCGCTCCGAGCCGCGCACAACGAGCGCGGAAGCGGTAAAGCCTTTAGTCGACACCGGCTTGTTGTCTTCATCGAAGATGTTGACGGTGATGGTGTTGCCGGATGTCAGCAGCTCGGCGTGAACGCCGGCAACGTCTTCCATGAGGCCGCCGTTGGGGCCTTTGCTGCCGTGCGCGTGCTGAGCGATAGCGGGACCGGCAAAAGCGAACACGGTCACGACGGCCAGGGCGTATTTCATCATCTTCATATCTCTCCGGGTTGGGCTTCGGTTTGGGCTTGAGCGACCGTGGTGTCCTGCCGCTCGCGGCGGAACAGGACGTAGAGTGCTGGCAGGACCAGCAATGTAAGTATTGTGGACGAGATGATGCCGCCGATGACGACGGTGGCGAGCGGACGCTGCACCTCCGCGCCAGCGCCAGTGGCAATGGCCATCGGCACAAAGCCGAGCGAGGCGACCAGCGCCGTCATCAGCACGGGTCGCAGGCGGGTCAGTGCCCCTTCGCGCACGGCCGTGAGGATGTCCTCCCCGTCCGCGCGCAGCCGCTGGATCAGCGCAATGATGACGAGGCCGTTGAGCACGGCCACGCCGGACAAAGCGATGAAGCCGATGCCGGCGCTGATCGACAGCGGGATGTCTCGCAGAATAAGCGCGATGATCCCGCCGGTGAGTGCCAGCGGTACGCCGCTGAACACCAGGGCAGCGTCAGCCGCTGATCCGAGGCTCATGAACAGCAGCAGGAAGATCAGCAGCAACGCCACCGGCACGACAATGGCCAGGCGCTTGGTCGCCGACACCAGCTGCTCAAACTGGCCGCCCCAGCCGATCCAGTAGCCGGCCGGCAGGGTGAGTTTTTCGGCGACCGCCTGTTGCGCTTCGCTGACGAAGGAGCCGAGATCGCGGTCGCGCACGTTGGCGGTGACGACAACGCGGCGCTTGCCGTCCTCACGGCTGATCTGGTTGGGGCCCGGCGCGATGTCGATATCGGCCAGCGCCGACAGCGGCACATAGCGCGGCTGCGCAAGCGTCGCGCCGCCGAGAGCGGTGCGCATCGCGGTTGCCTGGCCCTCGGCCGCGGCGGGCAGCGGGATCGGCAGCGCCTTGATCGCCTCGATGTCCGCCCGCAGATGCTCCGGCAGACGCACCATCAGGTGGAAACGCCTGTCGCCCTCGAACACCATGCCGGCATCCTTGCCGCCGATGGCGATTTCCAGCGTGGCTTGAACGTCGGCCGCGCTGAAGCCGTAACGTGACAGAGCCGCGCGGTTGAGTTTGACGGTCATCATCGGCAGGCCGGACACCTGTTCCGTCTTGACGTCGGCGGCGCCCGGGATCGCCTGGATGATGCCCTGCACCTGGCCGGCGACCCGGAGCAGCGTGTCGAGGTCGTCGCCGAACACCTTGACGCCGACATCGCTACGCACGCCGGAGATCAACTCGTTGAACCGCATCTGGATCGGCTGGGTGAACTCGTAATTGTTGCCCGGCACGTCGGCGACGCGCTTTTCGATGGCCTGGATCAGGTCGGCCTTGGTGCGGGCCGGGTTAGGCCATTCGGCCTTCGGCTTGAGCATGACGAAGGTGTCGGCGACGTTCGGCGGCATCGGGTCGGTGGCGACCTCCGCTGTGCCGATCTTGGAAAACACGTCCTTCACCTCGGGAAACTCGCGCAGCACCTTCTCCAGCGACATCTGCATATCGACGGCTTGGGTCAGGCTGGTGCCGGGAATGCGCATCGCGTGCATGGCGATGTCGCCTTCGTCGAGGCTGGGAATGAACTCGCCGCCCATCCGCGAGGCGACGAGGCCGGTCAGCAGCACCAGCATGCCGGCGAAGATCGCGACCACGCCGCGGTTGCGGATCGAGATATCGAGCAGCGGCGTATAGATCCGGCGCGCGCCCCGCATGAACCAGTTCTCGTGCTCGCTGACGCGGCCGGTAACGAACAGTGCGACCGCGGCCGGCACAAACGTAATTGACAGCACCGCCGCGCCGGCCAGCGCCATCAGCACCGTCAGTGCCATCGGCGTGAACATCTTGCCTTCGACGCCGGTCAAGGTGAGCACCGGCAGGTAGACCACGGCGATGATGGTCATGCCGAACAGGCTGGGCCGCACGATCTCGCGGGAGGCGCGGAAGATCGTCTCGAACCGCTCCTCGGTGTTGAGTAGGCGGCCGCGTTTGTGCTGTTCGGCGGCCAGCAGCCGCAGGCAGTTCTCGACGATGATGACGGCGCCGTCGATAATGATGCCGAAGTCGATGGCGCCCAGGCTCATCAGGTTGGCGCTGACGCGGTTCTCTACCATGCCGGTGATCGCGATCAGCATCGACAGCGGGATGACGCAGGCTGTCACGATGGCGGCCTTGATGTTGCCCAGCAGCAGAAACAGGACGACGATGACCAGCAGGGCGCCTTCGACGAGGTTCTTCTCCACCGTCGCGATGGTGGCTTCGACCAGTGTCGTACGGTCGTAGAGTGGGCGCGCGACGACGCCTTCCGGCAGCGACGGGTTCACCGCCCTGAGGCGCTCGGCAACGCCTTGCGCGGCGCTGCGGCTGTTCTCGCCGATCAGCAGCATGGCGGTGCCGACGACGGATTCGGCGCCGTTCAGGGTGGCAGCGCCGGTTCGTAGTTCCTTGCCTTCCTGCACAGCGGCCACGTCACTGACCAGGATTGGCACGCCCTGCCGGGTGCCGATCACCACGTTACGGATGTCGTCTAAGGTTCCGAGCTGTCCCGGAGTACGCACTAGGTATTGTTCGCCGTTGCGCTCGATATAGCCGGCGCCGACATTCGCATTGTTGGCCGCGAGCGCAGTCATGACATCGCGGAACGACAGCTTGTAGGCCATCAATCGCTGCGGATCGGGCAGCACGTGGTATTGCTTCTCGAATCCCCCGATGGTGTTGACCTCGACGATGCCCGGAACGGTCCGCAACTGCGGCTTGATAATCCAGTCCTGAATGGTGCGCAGATCGGTGGCCGAATAAGGCTCGCCGCTTTCATTCCTGGCGCCGGCCTTCGCCTCGACCGCGTACATATAAATCTCGCCAAGACCGGTCGACACCGGTCCCATGGCCGTTTCGACGCCGGGCGGCAATTGGTCCTTGGCTTGCTGAATTCGCTCGTTGACGAGCTGGCGTGCAAAATAAATGTCGGTGCCGTCCTGGAACGCGACCGTGACCTGGCTCAGCCCATAACGCGACAGCGAGCGTGTATATTGAAGGCGCGGTAGTCCGCTCATCCCGGTCTCGATCGGAAACGTGATGCGCTGTTCGACTTCGAGCGGCGAGTAGCCCGGCGCGCTGGTGTTGATCTGCACCTGCACGTTGGTGATGTCCGGCACGGCGTCGATCGGCAGCCGGGTGAAATTCCACGCGCCGAGCGCGGCGACGCCGAGCGTCACGAACAGCACCAGCCAGCGTTGTTTGATGGAGAACCCGAGAATGGCGTCAATCATGAGCAGTCCTAGTGTTCGTGCGCGGCAGACGCTTTGCCGATCTCGGCCTTGACGATGAAGCTGTTTTTGGCGGCGTAAACCTCGCCATCAGTGACGCCGAACAGTATCTCGACACGCTCGCTGTCACGTTGACCGAGTTCGACTTCACGCGGTTCGAACTTGTCCCCGGACCGGACGAAAACGACGGTGCGGCCGTCGAGCGACTGTAACGCGGCAAGCTTGATCGCGAGCGGGATGGGTTTCTCCGCCATGACGACATTGCCGGTCACGAACAGTCCGGGACGCAGCCTGCCGTCGTTGGCAACGACCGCACGCGCCAGTGCCGACTGGGTTTCGCTCGCACCGACCGGCGCGACGTACGAAATCTTCGCTGCGATCGGATCGCCGCCATCCTCAGGGTCGATCACGACGGTATCGCCGTTTTTCACGCGTCTGAGATCGCGGCGCGCGATGGCGAAGTCGGCCCAGACGCTTGTCAGGTCTGCGACGACAAAGGCCGGTTTTTGCTCGGAGACATACTCGCCCAGCGCAGCCTGGCGCTCGATCACGGTGCCGGCGATCGGCGCCTTGAGTTCATAGGACGTCAGGCTCTGGTTGCTTTCGACGCGGGCCAGCGTTTCGCCGCTCGCCACCTGGTCGCCGACCCGCTTGCGCAGTTCGCGGATGACGCCCGGAAAGCGCGGCGTGACCTGAACCAGCGCCTCCTGGTTGGCCTGGAGAATGCCGTTGACCCGCAATGTTTCCCTGAGAACGACTGGACCGGCGGTGTCCAGTTCGATGCCGGCGGCAGCGATTTTGGCGTCATTCATGGTGGCCGACTGTTCGTCGTGGCCATGCTCGTCGCCATGCTGGTCGCCGTGGCCCGCGCTTGGCGCCTTGCCGATCGACGCGGGCAGCAGGCGATAGGTGCCGATGCTGACAGCCAGCACAGCGGCGGCAACAAGCAGATATCGAATTGCTGTTCTCATCGTTTTTACTTTGCGGACAGGACAAATGGCATGCCGACTAGCCCTTCAATCGTGGCAACGGCGGCGTGAAATCGTTGAAGCGCTTCCTGTTCGCTGAGGGCCGCCTGAGTAATGCTCGCCTGGACATCGAGCACTTCAAGTAACGAGAACCGACCCTGCGCGTACCCCTCTTCGAATGCTTCAGAAGCCTTTCGTGCATTGGGCAGCACGGATGAGCGCAGTAATGCTATTTCCTGCGATGCGCCCTCAAGCACGTCATAAGCGCGACCGGCGACCGAAATCAGTGCGGCCTTGTTGATGGCGTGGTCAGCCTGAACCTTCTCCAGTGACTCCCTTGCCGCCAATACATCGCCCTGGCTCTGGTCCCAAAGGGGCAGCGACATCGACAGGCCGAACGTCATCGCATTGTCGCCGGTCTCGCGGTAATGCCGCCAACCCACACCAACGCGCACATCCGGGACCGACTTCAGGCGCGCTGTCAGAAGTTCAGCGTCGCGCTGGGCCCGCACGGCGGTCCAGCGCATCAGCTGCGGGTTACGATCGATCGACGCCAATATGGTGCCAAAGGCCGGCGGGCGCCCTGTCCTGGCGAACTGGCCAACCAGGACACCGAATCGCGGTGTGCCATCGCCCATCAGGATCGTGAGTTCGCGGCGGGCAGTCGCCAGCGATGTCCTGGCCCGTTGCAATTCGACCCGCACAAGATCCGCGGCTATCTGCCCTCGCAGGACTTCGGCGGGAGAAGACGCACCCGCCTCGACCCGCCGCTGAAGCAGCGGCGTTAGCCTGCCAAGTGCCGCGACTTGCTGCTCCAGGATCTTCGTGCGTTGTTGCGCACCAAGGACAGCAACGAACGCCGTCGCCGTTTCCGATAGAACCTCCAGCCGCAATGCCCGACGCTGCCAGATTGCGCTTTCATATCCAGAGACGCCGGCGGCACCGCGGGCTTCTCGCTTGCCGCCAAGCTCGACGAGTTGGCTTAGTTGCAGGGTCGTTTCGGCTGACCGGACGCCCCGATAATCGCCCGACCCGGCGAAATTCTCGACTTCAGCCGACAGTTCGGGATTGGGAATAGCGCGCGACTGGAGGCTCACGCCAGCCGCGATGCCTATTTCTCGTTCGGCCGCCATAAGCCTTGGGTTGGCGGCAAGGGCTCGCTGCAAAGCCTGCGGCAACGCCAGCGGACGCGAAGACTCCTGCGCTGCGAGCGGGCTAGAAATAACGAACAGCGCGCAAACGCTGCGAAGCGCAATCCAACAACTCGACATTATTCGAACCTGACTTCTGACGAGGACGCGTTATGAGAACGGAACCGTGGCTTGCGCCGATCGGCTCGTACAATGTCCCACAACGTGCGCAATGCGCACGCTAAACACTGTCAAGTCAGGCTTTCGGAGGTGGTGGTTCAAACTGGCGGTCGATTGCCAGGAGTTCATCGACCCCAGCCATATCGGGCTTGTTCGATACGATCGCAGTCGGAAAGCTTTGCGTTGCTACCGAAATAACGGCCGCCGCACAGCCATGGCAATGCGAACCATCTAACGATGGACTTTCCGGGGTATCTGACTGATCGCCGAAATCGCTAAAGGCGAGTTCCGTCGCCTGGACGCTACCGCCTAGCTGCAGAGAGTCGATCGAATGGAGGAAGCCTGTAAAAATGAACAATGACACGCACAGCATAGCGATCCAGCGGCGTAGTGCGCCGTTAGACCGGAATCCCGCTGGCGGAATCTCTTTGTGCATCGCAAACCCGATTAGCACCCTGTCGCCAGCGAGTCCAGATGCCGCGCTAGCGACACCCTGGCTGTGTTAACAGAACTCGCAAACCACGTCGGTCAAACACAGCGCCGCGCTTCGATCTGGCGGTCCTGCCGACACGCTGCATATGCGGCCGTTCTGAATCCGGCTCCGCAATAATATTCACCTTCAGCAGCGCCGCCCTACTAATCTGTCGTATCGTGTTTATGGTTCGCGCCATGGCCATAGAGGCTAGCGTTGGGTTTGCACTGTTTCTCAGGTTCAAACTCCAGCGTTGAGTGAGCAATATCGAATTTTTCCTCAAGCACCCGTCTGATCGCGCGCTTGACCTCTTCGATGCGGCGCCACGCGCTTTCATCGACGACCACGTGAGTGTCGAACGCGGCCGCATTTTCTTCCATCTGCCAGAGATGAACGTGGTGAATATCGACCACGCCATCGATATTCCGTACCGCAGCCACAACAGCGTCAGCGTCGATGTCAGGACGGTTGCCCAACATCAGCGTCCGGATGGGGTTCCCAATCTCGGTAAATGCGAGATACAGAATGTAAAGAGCGATGCCGATCGTGATCGCCGGATCGACCCAACGCATGTCGTAAAGGATGATGAGCGTACCGCCCAGAATAACGGCAACCGACGCCAGGGCATCCGACAGATTGTGAAGGAACAGAGCGCGGATATTCATGCTGCCCTTCTGCATCGAGTAAGTCAGCATCGCCGTCAGCGCATCAACCGCCAGTGCAACCCCGCCGAGTATGACCACCGTCCAGCCGGCGACCTCAGGCGGATCGATCATCCGCATACCACCCTCGTAGATCAGGTAGAAGCCTACCAGTATGAGCGTGGTGTAGTTGATGAGCGCGGCGACAATTTCGACACGGCCGTAGCCGAAGGTCATACTCTTGTCCGCCGGACGGCGTGCAATTTTTCTTGCCCCGAATGCGATAATCAGCGCAGCCATGTCGGAGAAATTGTGCAGCGCGTCGGCGACCAGGGCGAGGCTGCCGGACAACATCCCGCCGACAACCTGAACGATTGTCAGAAGCGCGTTGGCCCAGATGGCGATGGCGACCCGCTTATCGCCGGACTCGGGGTCCATATGACTATGATCGTGTGGCATCGAACCTCCGTAACGACTGGTATCTTCTCCGGCAACAGGATGGAAGTAAGCGGTAGCGAAATAATGAGTCTGACGAACGGGGCCATGTTGTCCTGCAGCCAGATGGCGTTCCCCCCAGCATTAAAGGAGCGCGGCGGTTTGCTGCTAAGCAAACCGCCGCGCATTTTCTGGTTTTCATAATTTGTGGGAGTTCGCGGGTGTCGGCAGCCAGGTAAAACGGGGCCGCGAGCGGCCCCGTCGGCTTCACCATCCGGTGTGCTGGTTGGCATGCCCGGGCGATTGCCAGTTGCCCGGGAAGCAGCGCGCGACGCAGATGAGCGCGACCGTGCCCTTGTCATCCCGCTGCCAGTGCCACTGGGTCTCCATGGCAGTGGCCATCGCATCGCGGACCAGGTCGATCTTCACCGGCTTCGTGAGAAGCTTGCGGGCGGCTTCGTCGACCTGCTCGACCAGGATTTCGTCTTCTGCCATTTCGAAGTGCTTGTGCAGCAAGTTCACTCCGAAGCGGTCGAGGCACCCGAATTTCTCCAGGGTATCGCGGACAGCGTCGAGACAGGCGCGGTCCGTGTCGTTAAGCGGATTTACGTCGTTGATATCGGTCAGGTGATTCCACTGCGCGATATCGGCTTGGGAGAGTTGTGCGTTCATCTTCTGTCACTCCTGAATTGCTAAGGCCCCCGGCCCCGTCAGTCGATCCGGAATCAAAAAAGCCTCCGGGGATTCCGTGAGGCCTTATGTTTTGGCGTTCGGCTCGTTCGACAGACTTGCCTATTCTGTCGTGTCACAAGAAATTGGCGCGGATATCGTTGATCCGGAGTCACCCGCATGGTAAAAGTCTTACGGGCTGGTCACGCCAGAAGACACGGAAACTAGGCGTTCTGGGCGATTGCCATTGGCTTCCTGCTCGTTCTCACCGGGCTGGTCTTGCGCGGGATAAGAGAGGCGATGTGGGTCAACGTCGGCTGTACGCTGATCGAGACGACCGGGCTGCTGCTGGTGATCGCGGTCGGTGTTCCGTACTGGGGCTCGGTCGACCTGCTGGCGACGCCCAGCGGCGCGGGCGGCAACGATGTCCTGCTGGTGCTGGTGTTCCAAGCCGCCGTGCTGACTTTTTTGCATTCATCGGCTTCGAGGATATTCTCAACGTGGCAGAGGAGTGCCGCGATCCACAACGCACGATCCCGATCGCGTTGATCACGGCAATGGCGGTGGGCGCGTCGATCTATGTCGCCGTGGCCATCACCTCCATCACTGTCGTCCCGTGGCAGGAACTGGCCGCCGCGCCCGGCCCGCTGACGGAGGTCATGCGCAGAGCGGCCCCGTCATTCCCGTGGCTGTGTTCGCCGGCATCACGTTGTTTGCGGTCGCCAATACCGCACTGGACAATTACGTCACGAGTTCGCGCATGATCTACGGCATGGCGCGGCAGGGGCTGCTGCCCATTGCGCTGGGCAAAATCGGCGCTAGGACCCGGACCCCCTATCTCGCAACGCTGGCGTTGCTCGCCGTGCTCGTCCCATTGGCGTTCTTCGGCAGCATCGCCGAACTCGCCTCGGCTTCGGTTCTGATGCTTCTGGTCGTCTTCGCCATCGTGAATGGTGCGTTGTGCGTGCTGCAAGGACGTGCGGGAGAAGCAAAGGGAAAGTTCGAAGTGCCGCGCTGGGTCCCAGCCCTCGGAACGGTCATCTGCCTGGTGCTGATCACGGTCAGGGTGACTGGCGGCAGCTGGCAGGCGCCGTCACTTGCCGCCAGCATGCTCGCGGGGATGATTGCGCTTTACTTTGTACAGAGGAAGACGGCTGTTCGTCCGGTTTGATCCTGTCGCTTAACCACGCGTTCGGGACGGAGAGCCGCTATACAAACGGCGCGGTCTAGTTGCATGCGCAAAATATTAGAACTGAGAAAACCCACGCTTGGTCACCTGTGTGGAAACCAGCGAAGCACAACAATCGTCGCCAAAATCGCGCTCCACTCAGCGCGCCCTTAAAGTGCGCGCCGGGTACAACTCCGGTCCGACGGCCAACCGTCTTTATGCGCCCTGCCCTTAGAACCCGTCGTCGGCGACCGGGTCGGTCCTATTATTAGAACGACCGTCGCCCCTCGCGCTCGTCAGGACCGCCGCCGTCCGGGCGCTGCCCGAACTTTTGCAAGACATACGCCCGCGCGCCCGCGAAACTCCGCGCGCCCGTCGGCGCAAGATCGGCGAGGGCTGAAAGCGTCCTCTCATATTCTCGAAATGCGCCCCGCTCTTGCAGATAGCCCTCAATCCCCTCCGCATAGCGGTCGATCAAGGCAACCACGCCGCCATAGTCGATCCGGGTTGAGGCTTCGCCGCCAATATACGGCAGCCGCGCGGCCCCTGATTTCCAGTTTTCCCAGCCCTGCCGCCGCCAGGATCCGCACAGCTCCAGCAATTCCTCTTTCAGATCGTAAGCAAGCGCGATTGCGGGCGCGTCGTTCGACCAAGCCCACAGCCTGCGTGCGCCGACCCGGCCCAGATCGCCCCGCCGCCGTGAGAACAGGATGAGGCGGGTTTTTGCGGTCCTGCCCTCCCGGTGGGCCTGCGCGGCGATGGCAGCTTCAGACGCCCGCAGCATCAGGTCCGCCGCGTAACGGCCGACCGACTGTGGCGGCACCAGAAGTCCATCAACTCGGAATGCGTCCCTCAAAATGCATTCAACGCCATGGAGGGCGAGATCCATAGCCAATCTTTTCGCCGATGGTGCCTGCAATAGCGACACCCCGAGGGAGTCCTTAAAACTTTCCAGCGAGCGATAGACATCGACGACCGCGCCATCCGCCGTATTGCATAGGACCAGCCGCGGCAGACCGGCAATCTCAACGGTTGCCACGCCAAGGTTGAACGGAAACACCGGCCGAGTGGAACTGTCGCGGCGACGGGCGGCGTTGAACAGCCCGATGACGGTGCGCTGCGAAAGGCCGCATCGCCTGGCCATATCCATGAAGGTCGATCTGGCTGCCTCCTGCCAGATCCACTCGACAAGCCGCGTAGTAACGCGGTGGCTTTCCTCGAAAACCGGCAGGGTTTCGAAAGACGGCTGACGGCAGCGCGCGCAGACGAAGTGCCGACGCCGCCAACTCAAAACCACCGCGCGTTCGCCGTGGGGAATGTCTCGAAAGCGCACAATACGCGTTCCGGTCGCGTACCTGCGCGCACCGCAATTCGGGCATTCCACTGATGCCCGCGACGACGCCGCAACCTCTGCGACGACCATGCCATCACCGCCGAGCTCGACCGACAGGACTTTAAGGCCTTCGAGAAGCCCATTCGGCCCGGTTGAAGGTGTGAACAGATCGTTAAGCATTTTCCACCTATAACGCTTTTTCCATATTGAACTATACTGACTCTTGGCGCAAGATGCTTTCAGCGAACACCCGGGAGAAATTCGCATGATCGATCAATTTTCGTTCTGCCGGTCGATGCCGTTGCTGCCAAAGGGCCTCAAGGAAATTCTGGACGCGGCCTACCGGAGCGACGCCGAACCGGCACTCGATGACGAACAGGATGCCCTCTACACCAGGATCTGCGGCGTCGCTCCGGGGCTGGTCGAGGCCTACGCAACACCGGCGGCCCGGGACGCGCGGCTCGGACCGTGCGCTGCCCATGTGGAGTTCGTTTCGGCCGGATACAGGGAACTGGCGACCGCAGGCCTCGCCGCCGGCGACCTGGCTGTCGGCCACCGCATCGGAGACGTCGGCTTCGAAGCGGTTGTCCGTGCCATCGTCGAGAAAATCGCGTGCCGGTTCCTGCAGTCAACCGAGAGGACCGCGGAGATCGTGGTCGACCGTGTCGCCTACACGATTGATCGGACGGGTCGCGTGATGAGCGCCATCCCGTTATATGGCGAAGGCCCGTCCGATACGGTTTTTCGGGCAACGGCGGCGTGGCTGCGCCGGGAATTCGGCCCCCGGTTGGCTCCGGACGCCGAGCCGGATTCAACGCAGGAAGCGACTAATCGTCAGCGGGACAGCGACTAGTCGCATGAATTACACATCGCAAAACAGGAAATCTGGCGCCCACGACGCCGCTAACGATCATTCGGGTGACAACGATCTGCCGCCCGATGAGGATCTTGTTGCAGTACTGGCCTCGCGCGAGAGTGTCCTCGCGGCGGCCACCGCCATGGGGCACAAGCCCGCCGGCAACGAGAACGGTGAAAACTCCAACGCGTCTCAAGGGGCGGCAGAGCAGCCTGGTGCAGCGGACAAGAAGAAAGGTCGTGACCGGAAATACCGCAACGCAGAGCGCCATGCGGACGCGAAAGCCGGCATCACGCCCTGCCCGTTAAAATTCCCCACTGATCTTCATCGATCCCTGCGCGAGCGCGCGAATGATGCGATGGCGCCAGAGGGCTCACGTGCGCTTCTTGCGTTCACGTCCTTCGCCATGCGACGCGAACTGACCGATATCCTCGCTGCGATCGAACTGCGTGACGACCGGGAAGAGCTTCTCCATGCACTGCAGTCGATTGTGCAGTTAGACTGGCTGGCAAAGACCGCAATCCGTCTCGCCGCGGTCGGACCGAAGCCACCAACCCCGTTGCATGCGCACATCCCCCGCCTCGTCGACGCAATGGCGCGCAGCTCCGACACTATCCGGGCGATAATGGCCGTAGAAGCCAGTCCAGCCTTGCAGCGGCTCTGCATTGAGCTCGCCGACAAGGTTTCTCGACAAGAACAGCTCTTGGACCTCGCAAAAGACTCGGTAGAAGCGGAATTCGCTTGGCGCATGGTTCAACTAAGCTCAAACGATCGCGACTTCTTGCTCAGCCTCTTAGATCTCGATCCCGAGTCGAAGCGGGCGCTTGCCGCTGCGGCGAGATATCCGGAAGTTTCACGTCTTATCGTGAATGCGGCTCGAAACTCGGGTGCCCACGCTGCAATTCTGGCTGTCGTTCGTAACAGCGCCGTAGCGAACACTGGGCTGGCCGTCATCGAGGGCAAGGGGCTCGTCGGCTGGATCGCGCGGATGGCAGTCAGTGTCCTGATCCGCCGGGCCCATATAGTCTCGTCGTCAACCCCGTAGCCGAGCAAGATATCATTTTTTGAAATCCCAACCCGAATTGTTGTACCAGTCGAGTCGTCAGGGTTCTGCGGTACATATTGCACTGTTCATTTTTTCTCGGCAATTCGCAATCGTCCAAAAACGAAGCCAGAGCCGAGGAAGGCCGCGGCCAAGGAGAATGCCACAATAAGTAAGCAGCTCCAAAACGCCACCGGCGCTTTTGTATGTCCGCAGAGCATGCACTTTATTGTAGCGCGGCGAAGAGCACCTCGTTCTAACTGACCACACGCACCCAGTCCGACCCGCGCCCTATAGGTCGGCTTCGTCGCTTCAATGAGCCGTTACAGCACCGACGAACATGCGGTCGCCTTTTCTTTTGGGTGTGATCTTGCGTGACGGCGCCTAAGCGGGGGCGATGAAACCGATACGTCGGGCAAATGTTTTTAAATCGCGAATATTGAATGCAACAGCCGGCACGCAGATGCTACTGAGCCTCATGGCCTTTATAGCGGAGGGACGAAGTATAACGACACGGCAGTATGCCCGTTTGGTCTCCAGATGGATTGCCAGTATCGGTCACGATCCTAGCTTTTACGGCACCCACTCGCTGAGAAGAACAAAAGCGACCCTGATATATCGACGAACAGGTAACCTTCGTGCTGTCCAGATTCTGCTCGGCCATAGAAAGATCGAGAGCACGGTCCGCTATCTCGGAATTGAGGTAGACGACGCACTAGCAATCTGAGCAGGTGGATGTCTGAAGTACCTAGACAGAGCGGAATTGCTCTGCCCGCCCCCTAATGCCCGTTCCCTACCAAAAGCCGACACGAGGCAATGTACTTGACCAGGCGTAGGCCGCGGTGGTGCCCGAGAGCGCCCGCATCGAAACGTTTGAGGACAACATCGCCGGCCTACTGGCGACCGCACGGACCAATTCAATGAGGCCCTCGACTAAGGGACAGGCTGGCGGAAATAAGAACGACCTGGCGGTTTGGTGGTTTCAGCATCCTCTGCATGCGGCCGATCTGAACGCCGAATCCTCCGCCAGAAGTGGCCTTTTGAGGTCTTGTTTTCCCGGCACGGACAACGACTTTAGGGGGTATGAGCGCTGATAATTTCTCATCTGCCGATATCAAAGCGATCCCCTTTGATAATTCCTACGCGCGGCAGCCGCCGGCCTTTTACGAGCGCGCACAGGCGGCACGAGCGCCCTCACCCAGGATATTGCGGATTAACGAGACCCTTGCCCGGCAGTTGCAGATCGATCCAGCATTTCTGAACAGCGCTGCCGGGCTGGCTGTTCTGTCAGGAATCGGGCTACGGCCGGGCTCGCGCTTTGCATTCAACGCGGCGGCGCAGGGCAAGGTCGTTCTGGCCTTCGGTCCGCCGCACATCGCGACGCGTGTATACGACAATCCGCTACCGCGGGTGACGCCCCGGACCATTACCAAGGCAGCGGTGCTGACAGACGAAATCCGGCGCTGTCGTGAAGACGGATGGGCGGAAGCGCCAGACGAGCTGTTCCTCGGCATAAACGCACTGGCGGCGCCACTGTTCTACCCAGACCGATCGCTGATGGGGACACTGGCTATCGTCGGCTTTACCGAAGCGCTGCGCGGCAGCAAGCGAAAGAAAGCTCTTCGCAAACTGATCAGCACGGCGGCCGAGATCTCGGCGTCGTTGGCGGGACCTGACCGCCCCGACCCGGTATGACGCACGGTAAACTGCCCGAATGGACCGCATTCAGATCGTATTGCGTTAGACCTTTAAGGGCGTGCGTGCAGTTTGTTGGTGCCTCGATATCTTTCAGGGAGCCTGGCCGCCCATGAATGCTTCAATCCGGGTGGTGAGATAAACCGGCGTTTCGTCCATCGGGTAATGGCCCGAATTGGGAATAGCTTCGATCGTCGCGCAAGGAAACAACTGCGGGAAAACCGCCCGGAGGACCCCTTCCCGCACCCCGCCGTCGTGCTGCCCTGCGAGCACCAGCATGGGGGTCGTGACCGCCTCTGCACCCTCCGACAGGTCGTCACGGATAAACGACTGCATGTAACTCTTAAACGCTTCGGGCCGTGAAGTCGCCCGAGCGCCTTTCAGCAGACGGTTGAGCCACACCTTTGTCAGTCGATTGCCGACGGACTCGCCGATCAAGGCTAGCGCAGCTTCATCATTGTCACAGACACTATTGAAGAATCCGGCCGTCGCCTCATCCACCGGCATTGCCAGCGCCGGCACCGGCGTTATTGCGACGGTGGATTTGATACGATCGCCACCGTCGATTGCAACCTTCTGCGCCGCCTTGCCACCCATTGAATGGCCAACAATATGGTATTCCTTCCAGCCCAAGCCATCGGCCAGCGCAATGGCATCCCCTGCCACTTCGGCAATGGTGAAGTTGCCTTCTACGTCGCGCGCGTTGCCGTAACCGCGCATGTCAAGAAACGCGTAGGAAAATCGCTCGGTATCGAGGATATCAAACATCGGTGCATAGGCCCGATGATCGGCAAACCAGCCGTGAATGGCGACCACCTTGGTCGGCCCGCTGCCGATAGCTTTGTGCCAAACCATATGATTCCCTCGCTGCCAGTTGTTCGATATCCGAGCGCGCCGAGGCTATTTTTTCTTGAGGCCGGTCGTCTCGAGAATCGAGTCCCACTTCTTGATATCGGCGCGGATGAAAGCCTCGAACTCCTTGGGCGTGCCACCGATTGGATCGATCCCTTGGGTTCGCATCGCGGTCATGACCGCCTCGGTCTTCAGGCCCTCATTGGCGACGGCCGACACCTTGTCGACGATCTCGGCCGGGGTTCCGGCCGGCGCCAACAGGCCGATCCAGATGCCAACGTCGAAGCCCGGCATGCCAGCCTCGTCCATCGTCGGGACGTTCGGCATGATGCTGGCGCGTTTCGGCTGGCCGACGGCGAGCGGCACGACCTTGCCGGCGGCCGCATGGGGCGCGAGCGCGGCGGCGACGTTGAACATCAACGTGATGCGGCCGGACAGAAGATCCGGCACACCCTGATTGGCGCCGCCCTGATAGTGCACGGCGACGATCTTGGTCCCGGCTTTCGCGTTGAACAGCTCGGCCGCCAGATGGCTGGCCGTGCCCGCGCCCGAGGTACCGAAAGTCAGCGTATCCGGTTTCGACTTGGCGATCACGATCAGGTCCTTGACGTTCTTGGCCGGAATCGACGGATGGGCGACCAGGACGTTCGGCACGACGCCGAGCAGCGCGACCGGCGCCATTTCCTTCGCCAGGTCGAAGCCCGAGCCCGTCTGAGCGGGGTTGAGCGTATTGGCGACCGTGGCCATGAAGAAGGTGTAGCCATCCTTCGGCGCACGTGCGACCGTCTCCGCGGCAAGCATGCTGCTGTTGCCGGGCCGATTTTCGACGATCACCGGCTGGCCGAGCTTTGTTTCCATGTGCCTGCTGAGCAGGCGCGCCAGTGTGTCGGCGGTGGAGCCGGCGCCGAAGCCGACCACGATACGGATCGGACTTGCCGGATATTGTTGCGCCGACACCGATGTGGCGGCGAGCGTCGTCATCAACACACCAACTGCAAGCGATGCCAACGTCATGGAAAGGCGGGCGAATAAGGCGCGTTTCATGGGATCCTCCCTGTGCATGCGAGAAAACGTGCATGCGTATGTTTCCCGTGTCTGCTAAAGGTCAGACATTCTTGCTGACAAGTTGCCTTTGGCATATCGAGCCCGGCTAATTTGTCAGTCACAAGATGATGTGACTGTAGCGCGGCGTCAGTGGTTTAAGAGCAAAGCCTAGGCCATCCGCCAGATCGCGAGGACCTTACCATGAAATCAGATCCCGGCCGCAGGCAACGCGGCGCGCAGAAGATCGGGGAGATCCTCGGTCAAACGGCCGAACAAGTCGAAAAGTCACTTGGCGATATCGCCCCGGGGCTTGCCACCTATGTGCTGGAAACGATCTACGGCGATATCTATCAGTCTCCCGTCCTGGATTCCCGAACTCGGCAGATCGTGACCGTCGCAGCGCTTGCAACCTTAGGCACCGCCGGCCCGCAATTGCGCACCCATATCGGCGGTGCCATGAAATGCGGCGTGCGCCGCGAGGAACTGGTTGAAATCATGATGCAACTGGTGCCTTACGTAGGCGTCGCCGCCGCCATCAACGGGGTCATTGCCTGCCGTGAGGTCTTTGCCGCGCACGACGCGAAGACAACCTGATTTTAGGATAGGAGTTCGTCTATATGCCGATTTGCAAAGGCGTCCGTCAGGTCGCGCACCTCGATTGCCCAGGCGGCGGGCAGATCACGGTCGACGGCGGCTACGGCTATATCGGCCATATGGCGGCACCGAACGGCACATCGATTGTCGACTTACGCGATCCGGCGGCCCCCAAGATCATTGCGCAACTGACGATTCCAAAGGGTTTGCACTCGCACAAAGTCCAGGTCGCCAATGGCATCATGCTGGTCAACCAGGAGATCGTATCCAAAGAGCAGGCGGCCGCCGAAGGATTGCGCGGAGGGCTTGGTATTTACGATGTCAGCAGTCCGCGGCAGCCGAAGGAAATCACCCGTTGGCATTGCGACGGCACCGGGGTTCATCGCTTCACTTTCGACGGCCGTTACGCCTATATCTCGCCTGAGATCGACGGATACCTCGGCAACATCGTTATGATCCTGGATCTGGCGAATCCGTCGTCCCCACGCGAGGTCGGCCGCTGGTGGATGCCGGGGCAATGGACCGCCGGCGGCGAAACACCGACCTGGCCGGGAAGGCAGCACCGTTGCCATCACGCCATTCGCCACGAAAACAGACTTTATGTGAGTTACTGGCACGGCGGCGGCGTCATCCTCGACATCAGCGACCTGAGCAAGCCAAAGCAAATATCGGGGTTCGATTGGAGTCCGCCGTTTCCGTGGCCGACCCATTCGCTGGTACCGGTCCCCTTCCCGATCAACGGGCGGCGATACCTGATCGTGGCGGACGAGGACGTCAATCCACTCGATAAGAATATGGCGCCAGAGCTGGCTGCCTTCATCTGGATTGTCGACGCCACTGACGAGAGCCGGCCGGTTCCGGTCGCAACCTTCCAGGTCGATGGCATTCACGGCCACCGAAACCCGGAGATGACGGGCTGTCACCAGCCGGTCGAAGTCATCCGCGGCACCGAGATTCCGGTGGCGTGGTTCGCGCAAGGGCTGCGATTCATCGATTTTTCGAATCCGATGGCGCCAAAGGAAACCGCGCACTTCATTCCCGACCTGCCCGCCGGCGCAAGCAGCGTCTCCAGCAACGACGTCTTCATGGACGAGCGCGGACTGGTCTACCTGATGGATCGCGTCGGCGGACTGTCGATCATCGAGCGGATATAATCGTTCGCTAGAGGTGACGCCCGCCATCGCAGATGATGCGTACGCCGGTCGAACGCCGCAGGTGCGTCACGCAGGCGACAATAGTCTGCGCCACGTCTTCCGCTTCGATCACTTTCTGCAGCGGGGTCTTGGGTGCATCAGCCTCAAGCTTGGCCCGGTCGCGTCCTGCCACAAAGTCGGTCGCGACGGCGCCCGGCGACACGCTCAGCACGCGGATTTCAGGACCGAGCGCCCGGCCAAGCGACATGGTCATATTGTCGAGCGCCGCCTTGCCTGCGCAATAGGCGACGCTGCTGCCGGAACCGGTGAAGCCGGAGATCGACGACACGTTGATGACCGTCGCATCTCCGGATGCGCGCAGCAGCGGCAACAACGCGCGGACGACCGAATAGGGACCGCGCACGCTTGAGATTAGAATCGAGTCGAACAGCGGGATGTCGAGCGCCTCAAGATCCTTGTGCGGGATCGGGCGCGTGAAGCCGGCGGAATTGACGAGGATGTCGACCGTCTTGAACGTAGCCGCGGCCGTTGCGGCCATCGCCTCGACCGTCGCCAGATCTTCGAGCGTGATTTGAACGATCTGATGTCCGCTTCCCGGCAGACTGGCCATCAGCTCGCGCGCCGCGTTTTCCCGCTTGTGATAGCCGATCATGACCCGTGCGCCGAGGCCAGCCAGCATGCGGACAGCGGCCGCGCCGATACCGCTGCTGCCTCCGGTGACGATCGCGGTCTTTCCGGCAAGATCACTCAACTGGGTCATGCGTTCAATCTCGATTTTCATTTGGAGGGTGGCGGGTGCTCAGCGCTGACGATAACACCGTCTAGCGGTTGAAGCGCTGAAAAATCGCGAACGTCCGCATGATGTGCTCACGCATTGCGCTCTCCGCCACCGCACCATCGCGCCGGATCATTGCATCAATGATGCGCTGGTGATCGGCATTGCCGGCTTTCATTTCTTCTTCGGTGGTCAATCTGGCAAGCGGGACGTTGAAGTAGAATTGACCAGAGCGGTAGATCGCGTCGGTTAAACGCTTGTTCTGGGCGGCGGCGATGATGGCATCGTGGAAATTTCGATTGGTGTCGACGCGGGATTTTTCGTCGACAACCTTGATTTGCAGCCGGTGCTCGTGAATGGCCGATATCTCAGCGATTTGTTCGTCGGTCGCGCGCATGGTCGCAAGCCGCGTGGCGTAACCTTCCAGCCCGGCGCGGACCTCTGAATTCTCGATAAACTCCTGCGACGTGTATTCGCGAACGGCCCAACCCCGCTTTCGCGGAACGATCAGGCCGCCATCCGCGAGCCGTTGTAAGCTTTCCCGGATCGGGGTCCGGCTGACCGCGAGACGCTGAGCCAGATCGGCTTCGATCAGATGCTCATTTGGCCGCATTTCGCCAGTGACGATGGCGACACGCAACCATTCATAAACTCCATTGGACCGACTGGCCCCTGCCGTATCCGCCATGCGAGTCAACCAACCTGCCGTGCTTCGAACTCAGTACCCAATTTGCATGCAAATTGAAAGACCAATTTGCATGCAAACTTGAATACGATATAAAGAACCGCCGGGGTCGCGGCGGCTGATCGCCCAAAATTACTATTCCGCCGGCAGAGCGCGAGGTTGCCATGGAAGTTCACGCGATCTGCCACCGCAAATCGCCCGCCGATCCGTTTCGCGAACAAGTGGTCAGTCTCATCGATAACGTCGGGCGCCCCAGCTTTCCCCGATATCTGTTCCGTCTGATTCACGACGCCACAGAATGCGAACACATCAGCGCGTTTGCGTTCGCCGGGCGGCAGCCGCCCCGTGTCGTCCTGGCAGAGAATACGGGCGAACCACGCCTCGCTTCCTCGGTGGCGCAGAAATATATCGCGCGATACTGGCGACTCGACCCCGCGAACCGCGTTCTGGACACAACGGGCCCCCACGGCAGCATTTGGGGTTTACGGATCGCCGCGAGCGACATCACCGATGCAATTTATCGCGGTCATTGCTACACGGCGGTCGGGCTCGGGCATCGGCTGTCGCTATCCCAGTTCGGAAATGGCCAAAATTTTCGCCTGAATGTCTATTGCCAGCGGGCCAAGCCCTTTTCTGAAAGCATCGCGCACAAGATATTCGACGCGGCCGACTTGTTGATGGCGCTTGTGCGCCGGCACGACACCGAACAAAACGGCGCCGGACCGCCCCTCCCTGTTTCGACCTTCCAGCAGCGTCTGCGAGACGCCGCTCCCAAACTGTCGAAACGCGAACTTGAGGTGACAAGCCTGATCGCCAAAGGTTTGTCGTCGCAGGGTATAGCGCTGGAACTTGGCGTCAGCATCAATACCGTTCTGACCTACCGGAAACGGGCCTATACGCGGCTGAATATCTCGACCCAGAACGAACTGATGCGACTCCTATTAGGCGCACAGAGCAAGGCCGGACGGCTGGCTGCCGACCCTGGATGTCCTCAGCGCTTGTGACACCGCCCGCACCGTCTGTAAAATACACTACCGATCGCGCGCGTCGCTTCATGCGGCTTTGGCGCCAACAGGGTGAGTCATGAACCGTCCAACCAAGCCTCAAACTGCGAGCTCCACGCCATTAAGCGCTATCGCTGCCGGTTACATGTCCGGCTTTGGCAACACCTTCGAAACCGAAGCCCTGCCAGGTGCCTTGCCGCTTGGCCGCAATTCACCGCAGCGGATCGCCTACGGCCTCTATGCCGAGCAGCTGTCCGGCTCCGCCTTTACAGCGCCGCAGATGAGCAACCAGCGCAGTTGGCTTTATCGCATCCAGCCGACGGTCAAACATTCGCGGCGCTACAAAAAGATCGGCAAAGGCCTCATCCGTACCGCGCCGGAAGCACGCGACGAGAGCAGCCTGCCGCTCAATCAGTTGCGTTGGGGGCCGGTCCCGATTCCCACCGAACCGCAAACCTTTGTCACCGGCATGCGGACGGTGACAACCGCCGGCGATGTCGACACCCGCGCCGGAATGGCGTCGCATCTGCTGTTCGTCACGGCTTCGATGACGAACGAGTATTTCTTCAATGCGGACGGCGAACTCTTGATTGTCCCGCAACAAGGCAGCATGCGATTCCGAACCGAGTTCGGCGTCATCGACATTGAGCCGGGCGAGATTTGCGTCATCCCTCGCGGCGTCATCTTCTCGGTCGAACTGATCGATGGGCCGATTCGCGCCTATATCTGCGAGAACTACGGTGGCGCCTTCGCGCTTCCGGACCGCGGACCGATCGGCGCCAACTGCCTCGCCAATGCCCGCGACTTCCTGACGCCGATGGCCGCCTACGAAGACAAGGACGCCCCGTCGACTCTGTATGTGAAATGGTGTGGCGAACTTTATGCGACGGAAATAGGCCAGTCGCCGCTCGACGTCGTCGCCTGGCACGGCAACTACTATCCTTATAAATACGATCTGCGCCGGTTTTCGCCGGTCGGTCCCATCCTGTTCGACCACGCGGACCCGTCGATCTACACGGTACTCACCGCGCCATCGGAGACGCCGGGCACTGCCAATGTCGACTTCGTGATCTTTCCCGAGCGCTGGCTCGTCACCGAGAACACCTTTCGCCCGCCATGGTACCACCGTAACATCATGTCGGAGTTCATGGGGCTGATTTACGGCGTCTACGATGCCAAACCGGAAGGTTTCGTTCCGGGCGGTATGAGCCTGCACAACTGCATGCTGCCGCACGGCCCGGACGATCAAGCCTTCGAGCAGGGAAGCCATGTCGAACTCAAGCCGATCAAGTTGACGGGAACGATGGCCTTCATGTTCGAGACCCGGTTTCCTCAACGGGTGACGAAATATGCAGCGGAACTGGATACGCTCCACGATGACTATCTGGAATGCTGGACCAATCTGAAGAAGAAATTCGACCCCAACCAGTTCGATCCCGGCTAGTGCCGAAGACCGGCCGTGCTGCCGGATAATCACCAGCACAACACCGGCAGAACCCAAAGAGGGCATTCATGTCTGAAGCCAGCGGTGCCCTTCAGGGATCTGCGCTCGACGAAACTCACGATCCAGGACTGAAAAGCTGGCTGGATTCCGCCAACGGTCATGCGGATTTCCCGATCCAGAATCTGCCGTTCGGCATTTTCAGCACCGCTGGAAGTGCGCCGCGCAGCGGTGTCGCCATCGGCGATCAAATTATTGACCTCTCCGCGCTGTCGGAATCAGGACTGCTTTCGGGCGATGCGACAACCGCCGCGGCAACCGGGCGCGCATCGACGCTCAACGCCCTCATGGGCCTGCCGGCCCACATGCGCCGGTCGCTGCGGCGAGCGCTATCCGCGCTCCTCGCAACAGGCGCGCCGAACCGGTCCATCGTCGAACAATTGCTCCATCCGATGAGCCAATGCGCGATGCATCTGCCGACCCGCATCGGCGGCTTCACGGATTTCTTTGCCGGCATTCATCACGCCAGCAATGCCGGCAAGCTGCTCCGCCCCGACAATCCGCTGCTGCCGAATTACAAATACGTTCCCGTCGGATACCACGGGCGAAGTTCGTCGATCC
>JAUXXH010000048.1 GCA_030684935.1 Pseudolabrys sp.
CAATCTGGAGCCCGGCGACCTGCTCGGTTCGGGGACGATTTCAGGGCCGGCCCCGGACAGTTGGGGAAGCCTGCTTGAGATCACCGAAGGCGGCCGCAAGCCCCTTGCGCTGCCGACCGGGGAAACGCGCACGTTTCTCGAAGACGGCGATGAGATCGTGATGCGCGCCAAGGCGTTGCGGGATGGATATGTACAGATCGGGCTCGGTGAATGCCGGGCGAAGATAGTGCCATGACGGCTGTTGCGGTCCAAAAACGGCGCGTAGCCGATTCGGCGGCACGTCTCCCACCGTACCGCTTTGCCAGGCAGCAGCCAACTTACAAGCTGCAAAGCACCTATCGATCAACCGACCCCAGCCATCAAGACAACAGCATGAGGCTGGCTATCGAAGGGGGATAACGGTCTCGGTCTTTTGTTCATTCGGATAATTTAACGACCTGCAGCACGCCGAGCGGTTCAACATGTAATTCACGCGCACTTGCGTTGGCCCGCCCAGGCGGGCGGACTGTTCCATGAAGCTCCAGCTTTCCCCGGCGATCCCCCAGCCCAATTCGGGAGTTGCAATTCCAGCTAGGGTGTACATGACAGTGTCAAGATCCGGCGATATCGCGAAGCCAAAATGCTCAAAATCATCGCCGGTGCTCACGACGACGGTAAGCCTCTCGTCACAAAGTAGCGCCAACCCATCCGCGAGTTCGGCGCCCCCCGACGCCGCCCGCGAGTGCTAAAATATTCATCTGATGCTCATACGATGAACCACGATCCGAAAACGCCTGACGGAGCATACGTAAACACAGATGACGCCTGGCACAATGAGGGCTGCGTTCAGCCGCTATTTAACATGCTGAACGGCTGCGAGTCCTTCTAGCGCCAACCCATAGCCGAGAAGTTCGTGCATTCTCTTCTTGAGATCCTGCGTCAACATCACCCGCGCATAGCGTCTCAGCAAGGGTGGCCGGAGTTGTAGCTGCTTCGCTAGTTGCCAGGCGCGTGGCAACAAAGCGTCCGGAGACAGAACTTCGCTCACCAGACCAAGATCCTTGGCTTCGGTCGCATCAAGTACCTGGCCCGTGAGCAGGAAATACCTGCCGCGGTTGATTCCCATCAACATGGGAAAAACGATATGCACGCCATCGCCGGGCACCAACCCACCGTTAAAATGCGCCGAATCCTGGATTGTCGCCGTCTCGGACGCCAAAACAATGTCGCACAACAGCGGAATTTCGGGGTGGCGTACCGCCGGGCCGTTGATCGCAGCGATCATCGGCACCTCCACGTTAAGGAGGTTCATCAGCAGATGCTTGCCTTCCCAGTACCAAAGCTTGTCCCATTCTTCCGCCGTCACAGGCTTTTTTGGATTGTGGTGGCCGCCCTCGCCGCTTGGCTTCACAGCCGGACCGGAATACTCGTCGCCAGTACCGGTTATAATGATGACATCGTTTTCCCGGTCGCGGCCAGCCGCGAGAAATGCCTGCTCAAGATCCTCGTGCGCCCGCTTGCTCCAGCGAAGCGAGCCACCATCGGTGTGGAATGTCATTTCAAGAATGCCATTCTCGCGCCGCATGCGGACGGAGGAAAACTGGTCGCAGTATTTGTCGAAGGTCATCTTGTCATCCTCTATGCGCCGCAATGCGGCATTGAAAACAGTTTCGAGCATCGACCCGGCCTGAATGGCGCCCCGGTCGAACCCGCTGGCTTAGTCACCGGCCTTGGTGCGTCGAAGCTCCAGGCGGCGGCTGATCGGCATCCAAAGCGAAAGCAATACCAAGACAAACGCGGTTCCCAGCAAAGTTGCAGCGATTGGACGTTCGATAAAGATCCATAACGAACCGGACGAAATCGTCAGGGCTTGTCGCAGGCTGACCTCAAACATCGGCGCCAGAACGAAGCCGAGGACGACGGGTGCGACGTCATAATTCGCGCGACGCAGGAAATAGCCGGCAATGCCGGCGGCAAACATGATCCAAAGATCCGTGACGCTTGAGCTGATCGAATACACGCCAACGACGCACATCGTCGTCACGATCGGATAAAGGATCGCGTAGGGAATGCGCAGCACGCTGACAAAAAGGCTGACAAGAGGTAGGTTCAGCAGGAGCAGCACCAGGTTGCCGACATACATACTGGCGACGAAGCCCCAGTAAAGCTGCGGCTGCTCCTGGATCAGGCGCGGACCCGGCGAAATTCCATGCGCCATGAGCGCAGCCAGCATCACCGCCGGTATCGCCCCGGCGGGAAGCCCCAGCGCAAGCATCGGCACGAAAGCGCTGACGGCAGCCGCATTATTGGCGGACTCCGGGCCAGCCAACCCCTCGACCGCACCCTTTCCGAATCGTTCCGGCGTGCGGGACAGCTTGCGCTCCAGCGCATAGGAGATGAAAGAGGAGATGATGTGTGCCGAGCCAGGAATGAGGCCGATGACGAAGCCCAGCACCGTCCCACGCAGGCAAGGCATGGTCGACGCCGACAACTCGGCTCGGCTCGGATAGAGATCGCGCAATCTGGGCGCCGCGACTTTGGGGACGTTCCGCGTACCGGCAGACAGCAGAATTTCCGAGATCCCAAAAAGGCCGACAGCAAGCGGCACAATTCCCAGACCGTCAGCCAGCGCAGGAATACCAAGCGTAAAGCGCGCGTAGCCGGTGAGCGGATCGATGCCGATCATGCCGAGCGCGAGCCCGAGCAGCGACATCACAAGCGAGCGTACTTTCGAGCCGCTGCCCAACTGCGCAAGCAGCAGCAGCGCTAACGTCAGCAGGCCGACATACTCGGCGGGCCCGAAGTTGAGCGCGTAGCGCGCGATTTGCGGCGCAACCAGGCTCAGGGCGACGACCGAGATTGTGCCGGCAACGAACGAGCCGATCGCGGCGATGGCGAGCGCCGGACCCGCGCGGCCCTTGCGAGCCATCTCGTAGCCGTCGAGACAGGTCACGACCGACGCAGATTCCCCCGGGATGCGCATCAGAATTGAGGTCGTGGAGCCGCCGTACATTGCCCCATAATAGATACCCGCAAGCATCACGATCGCAGTGGTCGGCGGCAGACCGAGCGTCATGGGTAGCAAAAGACTGATGCCGGCCAGCGGCCCGAGCCCGGGCAGCACGCCGACCAGTGTTCCAACAATGCAACCGACAAGACTGTAGATGAGCACCGACGGTGTCAGTGCTACCGAGAAGCCGAGAGCAAGATCGTGAAGAATGGCGCTCATGGCCAGAACTCCATGAGACCGCGCGGTAAGGAGATGTAAAGAACCCGCTCGAAAAGCAGGAACAAACCCACCGACAGGATGATGCTGACGGCAAGAGATATCAGCAATGATCGCCGTTCAAGGCCATAGAGCAGCGTGAGGCTGCCGATAAAAATCGTCGGCACGAAACCGACGGGCTCGAACCCCAGAACGGTTAAGCCTATCACAGCCAGGATAACCGGGACGCGTGGCAAGCCTGCGCGGCTCTCTTGTCCGCCAGTATCGTCTGCACCACTGGCAGTTTCTTCGTCGAACAACGGCTTCAACCTGTCGACAGCGATGCTGGCGGCCATCGCCGCCAACATCGCGCAGCCGAGTATCAACGGGACGAGACCGGGACCCGGCGCAAGCAGGGTCCCGATCGGAATGGCGAACGAACCGGCGACAAAGATCAGCGCGACGACGACCAGCGACGCCGCAACCGCCCTCGCCTCCATCAAGCGCCGAAGCATCTACTCGACCTTGCCGATGCGCTTGATGGCCGCTTCGATACGCTCGGCGTCCGCTTTCCAGAACTTGTCGAAATCGGGACCGTCTTGATACTCGACCGGCAATTGCATCTTCTGCAGCTGCTGGATGAACTCAGGGTCCTTCACCGCCTTGGCGACGCCGTCGCGCACTTTCGCGATTGTCTCGGCCGGAATCTTCGCCGAGCCGAACAGGCCGACCCAGAGATAGAATTCCGCGTCTTTGTAGCCGAGATCGTAGACGGTCGGCACATCCGGCAATAGTGCCACGCGCTTGGCGCCGGTGTTCAGCAGCGGTCTGATCGCGCCGCTCTTGATCTGCGGCGCAAGCACCGACGGAGAACCCATCGTCATTTGAACGTGGTTGCCCAGTACTGCGGTCAGCGCAGGTCCGCCTCCGGTATAGGCAACATGCTTGAACTTCACGCCAGCGGCATGCGCTGCCATCTCGAACGGCAAATGCACCGCGCCGTAGGCGCCGGACGAGCTGTATGAGACGCTGCCGGGCTCCTTGCGCGCCGCATCAACAACATCCTTGAAGGTTTTGAACGGCGAATCGCCCTTCACCACCAGAATGAGCGGGTCGGCCACAAAGCGCGCGATCGGAACGTATTGCTCCCTGTCGAAGCTTGGCTTGCGGCCGAGAACTACGTCCGACGCCGGCACGCTGGTGATCGACGGATGCGCGAACAACAGCGTATAGCCATCGGGGCGCGCCGTGCCCGCGGCAACGATACCGACGCCGCCGCCGGCGCCCGGGCGGTTGGCGATAACGGCCGGCTGCTTCCAGACCCGCTCGAGAGCGGCGGCAACCGGCCGTGCCGTGAAGTCCACAAGGCCTCCGGGCGGGAACGGCACGATGAAGGTCACGGGTTTAGTCGGGTAGTCATCGGCGCGGGATGTGGTGACCGCGAGGCCCGCCACGGCGATACCGGCGATCAGACAGGTAACTATTTTTTGCATTGTCTCCTCCTGTGATTCATTTGGTTTTTATTTCTCAGTACGCCTGTTTCTGCGGACGCTACCCTCCCTGTGCGTTTCAGCCGTTTGCGGCTGTCTTGTTTCTTTGTGCCGTCATAATTTCCACCGCGGCTTCAATTGGACTTGCCCCGCCGCTAGCAACCCGGTCGATCCAGTCCGCGACCGTTTCCGGCCACTGCTCCGTGCCGGCCGGACGGGTGTATGGCGCGAGCAGCCTGGTGGTGAGCGCGCGCAGAATCTGGGCATAGGCTCGCTCGCGGCTGCGATCGGCGCGGCGGCCATTGCTGTCGCTCCAGCCAAGAAATTGATGGATCACCCTAGCCAGCTCTGCAATGTGCCGGCCTTCGGTGGCGACCACAGGCAGAACTGGCGGCACCCAGACTGAAGTGTCGCGGGCGATGTCGCCATGACGCCGCTGCAAGGCGGCGATTCCCGGTGTGGCCATCGCGGACGGCAGCGCAGATGTTGCCGGGCTGGCGCCGGCGTTGACGCCGGCCGTCCCCATATAGGCGGCGGAGAGAGCGTTCTCGATGGTCCTGGCGGCGAGATCCGCGCCAGGCAGGTCGGCCTTGTTGACGGCGAAAACGTCGCCGATCTCCATCATCCCCGCTTTCGATGCCTGTACGCCATCGCCAAGTCCGGGCACCGTGACAACGACGGTACAGTCGGCGGTGGACTGAATCTCGATGTCCGACTGTCCGGCGCCGACCGTCTCGATAATGACGCGGCTAAAGCGATGCAGGCTCAAGACGGCGACCAGATCGGTCGCGGTTGCGCTCAATCCGCCGACATGGCCGCGCGACGACAGGCTGCGGAAATAGGTGTTGTCGTAGCTCCCGCTCCGCACCCGGCGGATGCGGTCGCCGAGCACGGCGCCTCCCGAGTATGGGCTGGAGGGATCGATGGCCAGGACCGCGACCCGCTCACCGCCTTGCGCCCAATGCGCGGTCAGCGCGTCCACCAGCGTGGACTTGCCGACCCCGGGCGGTCCGGTGACGCCGATCACTTCTGCCCAACGCGGCAGCCGGTAGGCCTGCGCAAGAATGGCCTCATAGCCATCCGACTGGTTCTCGACGGTGCTGATCGCCCGGGCAATCTGGCGGGGTTCTCCGGGCTGCATCGGCTTAAGCCTCCACGTCGATCAAGATGCTGTCGCCCTGCCCGAAGCCACCGCAGATCGCCGCCGCGCCAACGCCGCCGCCGCGCTGGCGCAAACCATTGATCAAGGTCATGACGATGCGCGTACCGCTGGCTCCGAGGGGATGACCGATCGCGACCGCGCCGCCGTGGCGATTGGTTCGCCCACGCAACTCCTTCGCCGCCGCTTTGTCCCCGTTCGCAAGACGTAAGGTGCTGACGAGAACGGTTGCGGCAAACGCTTCGTTGATCTCGATCAGGTTCAGATCGCTGACGGTCAGTCCTTGCCGGTCAAGCAGTTTGCCGATTGCAATTGCCGGCGTGTAGGAGCCGGACGTGGGTCCTTCCGCGACCTGCTGGTAGCCGCGCACACGGGCCAGGATCGGGAGGCCAGCCGCGCGCGCCCGGCCGGCCGTCATCAGCAGCAAAGCGGCCGCGCCGTCATTCAGTCCGGGCGCATTGCCCGGTGTAATGGTCTGGCTGCCATGGACGGTCTTCAGCGCGGCGAGCTTCTCCAGCGAAGTATCCGGGCGCGGCGATTCATCGGCGGTTACGGACACCTGGCCGGCCTTGCCGTTCGGGACATCGATCGCAACACGCTCAAACCCGAAATAGCCGGTTTCGTCTGCGGCAAAATACCGTCGATGGCTTTCCACAGCCCAGGCGTCCTGCGCCGCGCGATCGATGCCGTGCCGGAGCGCCTCGTCGGCGGTATAGGCGGCGATCGGCTTGTCGACCACGGGCCCGCGCAGCATCAAGGGATCGTCGAGCACGGCGGGACCGATGGCCCGCTCGCGGTTGCGCGGCATCAGCAAAGGCGTGCGCGACAGGCTCTCGAAGCCGCCGCACAGCACGGTCTCGGCCGCACCCGCCTTGATATCCTTGAATCCGAGCCCGATGGCCGTCATCCCGGAACAGCAGGCGCGATCGACCGCAAGCGACGGGGTCTCGTTCGGGAGCCGTGACATCAGCACCGCTTGCCGCGCCGGCGTCAGGGTCGCCGCCCCGATCATGCCGACGCCGAGATAGGCCGCGTCGATCAAGCCGGCTTGCGGTCCGGCGCGTTCCAGCACGGCATCGATGGCGGCGGCGCCGAGCTCCGGCCCGGTTCGATCCCGCAGCATTCCGTTGAACCGGCCGAACGGCGTGCGCGCCACGGCAGTCACGATCACATCGGCGTCGCGATAGACCATCACGCTACGCTCCCGTCCGCGAAACGCTGCCGCAACAGCTTCTTGTCCACCTTGCCGTTTCCGGTCTTCGGCAACGATGCCAGTATCTCGATCCGCTTCGGGGTCTTGATGCCGAGCCGCGGCTTAACGGCGGCCGTCACGCTGTCGGCGCCAAGGCCGCTGTCGGCGACAACGGAGACAAACGCGATGGCGATTTCCCCCCAATCGGGGTCTGGCACGCCGATCACGGCGGCCTCCAGCACGCCCGGACAGCTTGTGAGCGCCGCCTCGACTTCTTGCGGATAGATGTTGTGACCGCCGGTGATCAGCATTTCCTTGCTGCGGCCGGCCAGCGTGATCAGCCCGGTCTCGTCCATGCGGGCCAGGTCGCCCGTCCAGAGAAAGCCGTCGCGCAACACCTTGGCGGTCTCTTCCGGCAGTCGCCAGTAGCCGTGCATCACGTGATCCGAACGCACCGTAATCTCACCGATTTCGCCGGGCGCAACTGGTTGGCCGTCTGGCGCGCGCAGCACGATCTCGACAAAGGTATAAGCACGGCCAATGCAGCCGACGCGCAAAGGACCGCCGCCCGGAGCAAAGTGATCCGCCGCCGGCAAGGTTGTGCAAGTCATCATCGCTTCGGTCTGACCGTAATTCTGCACCAGCACCGGTCCGAACTTCGCCAGAGCCTTTTCTAGCGTATTGCGCGGGATCGGCTCGGCGCCGTAACCGATCATCCGCAGGCTGGACAGATCGAAGTTCTCGAGCCCTGGATGGTTGACGATGCGGGTCAGCACGGTGGGTACGCAGGTGAATACCGTGACGTTGTGCCGGTCGATAGCGGCAAGCAGCTTGTCGACCGTGCCGCCGTCAACGACAAGGCTGGTACCACCCCGCAGGAACCAGGGCACAAAATAAGTGCCGCTCGAATGCGTCAGCGGTCCGACATGCGCGATGATGTCGTCGCCGCGGATATCGCGATCGATCAGCATGTTGCGGTAGAGCGCTGCCCAGTTGCGGTGCGTCAGCATCGCCCCTTTGGGCCGGCCGGAGGTCCCGGACGTGTAGTTGATCGAGGCGAGATCATCGAGGGCCGCACGATTGAGCCTACCGGGATCGGCGCGGGTATCGGCCAGACCGGCGAATGACGGACCATTGATGGCGTCCTGCGTGTCGACGTTGGCGCACCACAGCCCGGACGTCTTGCTTCCCTCAATTCTGTCAGCTGTCGCGGAATCGTAGAACAGCACACCCGGCTCGCAATCTGCGAGGATCGCATCCAGCTCATGCGTCGTGGACCGCGCATTGACCGGCACCCGAACAAGGCCGGCGCGCTCGACGGCACATTGCAGCAGCAGATATTCGGCGCAGTTGGCGGTAAACAGCGCGACCCGATCGCCCGGCGAGAGTCGGGCCGCCAGCGCGGTGGCGAGACGGCTGACCGCAGCGTCGAACTGAGCAAACGTCCATGTGCGCTCGCCGAACCGGAGCGCAACCTGCGGGCCGTAGCGCCTAGCAGCCTGCGCCATCAATGCGCTTGGAATCGAACCAGTGGGGCCCGCCTCAGTCATGTCGGGTTTCCGCGATCAGATAGTCGACAATCTCGGAGACCGACGTTCCCGAAAGAAACACCCGCGACACGCCTCCAGCCAATAACTCTGCAATGTCCTCCTGCGGAATGACGCCGCCGGCGATGATGCGGATATCGCTGGCGCCCTGCTCGTCCAGCAACCGGCGAAGCTTCGGCAGCAAGGTACGGTGGGCGCCGGACAAGATGCTGACGCCGACCCAGTCGACGTCCTCTTCGATGGCCGCGCGCACGGTCTCTTCGGTGGTGCGCCGCAAGCCGGTGTAGATCACCTCCATGCCGGCATCGAGCAAGCCGCGGGCGACCACGCGCGCGCCGACGTCGTGGCCATCGAGACCTACCTTGGCCATCAACACGCGAATCTTGCGGTTGCGCGCCTGCATAGGATTGATGGCGCTCATCAGAAATCCGTCGATGGTACAAATGTGCCGAAGCGGCGTCGCCAGATCTCGACGATCTCGCCGACTGTCGCATGGGCGCGAACCGCCTCAAGGACCGCTGGGACAACGTTGCGATCTTCCGCCGACGCGCGATCGACCTCGGCAAGCGCCGTCGCGCAACGCTTACCGTCCCGGTCAGCCTTGACCCTGGCCAGGCGGGCGAGCTGACGGTCGGCAGCCGTCTTGTCGCCGCGAAACGCGCTGTTCGGCACATCGGGCTTTTGCGGGTGCATATTGACGGTAACCCAGGGGCGCGCGCCGGAATCGATGGCGCGTTGACGCCGCACCGCGCCTTCAGTCATCACGCGGCGGCCGTAACCGGTTTCAATCACCGGCAATGCGCCGCCGATGCGCTCAATTTCCGCCATGCCCGCACGGATTTGCTGCTCGACCTCGGCGGTCAGCGTTTCGACGTAGTATGATCCGCCGAGCGGGTCGATGGTATCGCGGAAGCCATGTTCGTTGGCGAGGATCTGCAACGTGCGCAATGCGACACGGGCCGATTCTTCATTAGGCGTTGACACCGCCTCGTCGTAGCCGGCGAGATAGACATAGCTCGCGCCGCCCAGCACATAAGCGAGCGTACCGAAAGCGGTACGGGCAATGTTGTTGAGCGGCTCGGCCAGCGCTTCCTGACCATGACCATACACAGTGGTGCGACACGCCATCGCCGCGGCGGTGGTCGCGCCATAGGTCTCCTTCATCATCCGCGCCCAGATCCGCCGCAACGCGCGCAAGTTCGCAACCGAAATGAAGAAGTCGTGACGTTCGTCGGGAAACATATGCAGCAGGGGCGCGACGGCATCGATCGTCAGGCCGCGCGCCAGCAGGAGATCGATATAGTGCTGTGCATTGGCCAGCGCGATCGCAGTGCCCATGCTCGATCCGGCGCCGCCGGCATTGATATGATTGACGCACACCGTCATGGGCGACCAGTTCGGGGCGTGCGCAGCACACCACTCGACTGCATCGGCAGCAAGTTTGGCGGCAGGCGCCGGCGGCAGGATCTGCGTACCGCGGGCGATGTATTCCTTCAGCGGGTCGTTCTGCAAATTGACCGTGTAGCGATCCCAGCCAATACCCTGCCTTTCGCCCAACGCAGCATACAACGCCAGCACAATTGGACCAATCGAATTACCGAGTGTTCCAATACGCTTGATGCTGTCGGCGGGAATACCATCGAAAAGAAGCTCTATATCGGCCAGGGTATCGATGGCGACGCCGACATTGCCGACTTCGGCGGTGGCCATTTCGTGATCGGAATCGTAGCCACACTGGGTCGGCAGGTCGAGCGCCACCAGTATCTGCTCGGTGCCGATGTCGATGAGCTTGCGGAAACGGCCGTTGCAAATCTCGGCGTCGCCGAACCCCGAATAGGCCGAAATCACGAACGGATCGGTCCGGTTCATGCCGGCCCGGTCGCCGCGAGTGAATGGGAATTCGCCCGGAAACCCCAGATCTTCCAGATAGTCGAAGCCAACGCAGTCGAGATCCGCCGGCGTATACAACGGCTTGATCTGAATGCCGACATCGGTGACGAACGATTTTGCCTCGCGGCCCGCGTCAGCTTGCGGCGTAAAACGCTCCGCCTTCCAGCGTTCGGCCTGGGTGGCGATATCCGCGCCGTTCTGATCGGTGGCCGGTGCGAATGGGTCGCGAGGCTTGATGTTCATCTCCGTCTCCGTACTCTGCCTCAGGCTGGGGTCACTCGACCTTGAGCTGGAGTTTCTTGATCACCGGCGACCATCGGTCGATCTCGCCGCGTATGAATGTACCGAGCTCCTCGGGCGTCGAACTGACCAGTTCAATCGCCTGCAAGCGATCGCCGAGGTTTGGCAATGCCATGATCTTTCGTACTTCGGCGTTTAGCTTTGCGATAATCGGCTTCGGGGTGCCCGCCGGGGCCAGAAGGCCGAACCACTCGGTGGCGACCAGATCGATGCCTTGCTCCTTGAAGGTCGGGATCTCCGGAACGCTTGCGTAACGCGTGGCCGAGGTGATGCCGAGCGCCTTCACTTGGCCGCCTTTGTATTGCGGCAACGCCTGCGCGACGGTGGCAAAAGTCATCGGAATTTGTCCGCCGATCACGTCCATCAGCGCGGGAGTGCCGCCGCGATAAAGGACGTGCGTCATCTCGACACCGGCTTGGATCTTCAGCATTTCGGCGGTGAGATGAGTCATGCTGCCGACCCCGGCAGAACCAAAATTCAGAACTGCCGATTTTGCTTTGCCAATGGCGACCAGATCCTTGAGATTGGCGGCGGGAAATTTCGGGTTTGAGTAAACGACGATTGGCGTGCGCGCCAGAAGGCTGACAGGCTCGAAGTCCTTTATCGCGTCATATGATATTTTCGGATACAGCGCCGGATTGGTGGCATGATTGCTCACCACGATGATCAGCGTGTAGCCGTCCGGGTCTGATTTGGCGGCGGCGGCAGTACCCAGCATCGTGCTGGCACCCGGCTTGGTCTCCACAAGAACCGTTTGCCCCCAGGCTTCGGTGAGTTTTTGCCCGATCGAACGCGCCAGCACATCGACCGATCCGCCCGGCGCGAACGGCACGATAATCTTGATCGGCCTGTCCGGGTACTTATCGGCCGGCGATTGCGCGAATGCGTCACCGGCCATGATGGCCAGCCCGACGGCGGCCGTGCCCAAAAGGGTCCTAGAAAGCGTCCTCCACATGTCGTCCTCCCTCGATGTTGGACCGCGCCCGGACGGTTGGCCGGGCGAGAGGCCGGTCTTTTTGCGATTGCCGGCTAGCAGCGAAAGTAGCCGTATCAACACAAATATCAAACATTTATTGCATATAACGCAATTTTTTATCATCAATTTGGCGGATTAAGAATATCCGATCGGAACCCGCGTTTGGCCTTTACAGGGCCGGCGCCGGCCCGGAGTTTGCCAAAATCGCGCGCCGTGCCGCATAACGACGCTTGGCTCTTTTTACGGGGGGGTTGCGTGGCCGTTTTCGATGACCTGGACGTCGGCATCATCAAGCATTTGCATCTGGACGCCCGCGCGCCGGTCAAGGCGGTCGCCGATGGACTTGGCGTGCCTGAATCGACGGTCCGCCACCGCCTCGGGCGGCTGGTCGAATCGGGGGTGATCGAGTTCGTCGCGCTGACCAATCCGCTGCGGCTGGGCCAGCCCGTGTGGGTGATGATGGAAATCGAGGTGCAAACCCGTCGGATTCGTCAGGCCGCCCAGGATCTCTCGCGAATTCCGGAAATCTATTTTGTCTACATCACGACCGGAAGTTTCGACATTTTCGCCGGCGCGACATTCAGCAACAACGAGGAACTGGTCGATTTTCTGACGAACGTTCTGTCGAAAGTCGAAGGCATCGTCCGGGTCAATACGCGCTCGATACTCGAAGTTCACAAGCGCGTATTCAAGTTCGTGCCGAAGATCGACGGCCCCAAACCGCAGCGCAAGACCGCACGTCGCCATCGCAGCTCCTGAGCTACGGCTTACGCAAACTGAGCGCCCGTCGGCACTTATCGGCAATCACTGCGCCTTGAGCCCCGAGGCGCTGATCACACGCGCCCACCGCTCCATGTCTTTTTCAAGAAAGGAGTAGAACTGCTCCGACGTATCGCCGACGGTGATGCCGCCGAGCTTGGCAATTCGCGCCCGGGTTTCCGGCTTTGCCAGCGATTGGCGCATGGCATCGCTGAGTCGCGCAACGGTCGCCGGTGGCGTGCCCGCCGGCGCCAGCATCCCGACCCAGGGCGCGGTGTCTTCGAAGCCATCCAGGCCCGCCTCAGCCAATGTCGGGACGTCGGGGAAATCCGGGTTGCGCTGCTTGGTGCCGCTGGCCAGGATTTTCAGCTTCTTGCCCTCCACCAGTTCGCCGACGCCGATGACCGGGTAGAACATGAAGGTCACACGGCCGGCCATAACCTCAGACAAGGCCGGCGCATTGCCGCGGAACGGAACGTGGCTCATCTTGGTGCCCGTGGCCCGCTCCAGCACGGCCGCGGCCAGATGCGCAGAGCCGCCATTGCCCGCCGATCCATAGAGAACCTCACCGGGCTTTTCTTTCGCCTGTTTGATCAGATCCTGAATGGAATTGAGAGGCGAATCCGCCTTGGTGACCACCAGCATCGGCAGCAGCGCGCCATTGCTGATCGGCACGAAGTCCTTGAGCGGGTGATATTTGACGCCGGGCGCGATCAGGTAATTCACGATGTGCGACAGAGATGCAAACAGCAGCGTATAGCCGTCCGGCTCGGCGCGGGCGACATATTCGGTGGCGAGCAGTGCGTTGGCGCCGGTCTTGTTCTCGACCACCACCGACTGGCCAAGGGTCACCGACATGTCTTGCGCGACGATGCGCGCGATCACGTCGGTCGGACCGCCGGCGGCGAAGCCAACCACAAGCTTAATGGTTTTCGTCGGGAAGCTCTGCGCCGCGGCCGGGTTCGCGGCAAGCGCCGCGGCACAGACAAAGCCGCAAGCCAGCACGGCTTTAGCAACAGCCTTCATGTCGTCCTCCCTTGGCTCGGCGGCTCTTGCTCTGCGCCTGGGACCGCCCGCCGGTTCAGGGGAGCCGCTGCCGATAGATGATATTGCTGTTTTCTTATATTTGACTCCATTTTGTTGCATATACCGCAATTTGCAAGGTTTATTTTGGCGGGGCTTCAGCCACCGATGCCCCGTTGAAAATCGGCAGAAGCCGCCAACGTTGTCGACTAGGGCGTGGACTCATGAGCCCTAAGCCATCTCCTTGTTGAGGCGATCAAGACGGAAGTTGCGCGCCAGATTGTCGAAGCGCGTGGCGATGCGTCGGAACTGCTCGCTTGCAGAAGAAGCGCTCGATTAGGTTGCGTTGCCTGTAGTTGACCGGATCGACGGTCCGCCGCACGAGGCGCCGCGAGCAACCCGGAATGCTGAGCGCCTGGGCGTGCAATCAAATCGAAGACGGCGTTACTGTCATAGCCTCTGTCGCCCACGATGGTGGCTCATGGGAACGGTCGATTGTACTGCACAGGCGCGGCCCTTAAATCCGAACAGGCAGCGAGGAGTACGCTGAGCGGTTACAACATCACAGCGATCCACCCTAGCAAAGTGCGTAGAACTATTGCCGATTCCGACTCAGCCTGCCCTCTCCATCATCGGGGCGATGGAGAATTGTCTCACGAAATCAAGGTTTTGCGACGTTGCTACCGTTCCCATCATTTTCGATACCATGCCAATATGCATTCGGAAAGATTCGCTTTGGGAAAAGGACGGCGCGTGGAGTTGCCGTCCACCCTGCTCGCTCCATAGCGTCCTCCGGCGTTTCAGAACATTTCAGGTCTGTCCCAAGGACCGGCCATACGGACTGGGTCAAGCTCCCTCGATGGCAGCAGATGCTGCCCTAGCGAAGGGAGAAGACCATGAACCGGATTTCCAAGCCCAGTGCGACCCAGAGCAACGTCTGGAAGGCGGCCTTTCTGGTGAGCGCGTTCACCGGCGCGCTGATGGCCTCTCCTGGTGCGCAGGCCGACATGATCTCGGAATGGAACGAGCAGGCGGACTGGATCGCCCTGCAAAAGCGCGACAGCCAGGCGGCCTATCCCACCCGCCTCGCGGCCGTCCACCTTGCCATGTTCGAGGCGGTCAATGCCATCGAACGCCGATATGCCTCCTACAAGTTCAAGCTGAGCGCCGACCGCGACGCCTCGAAGGAAGCGGCTGCCGCTGCTGCGGCGCACGCCGTGCTAGTCACGCTCTACCCCGACCAGACGGACAGGCTCGATGCCTTCCTCGAGGAATCACTGAGTGGCGGTCGCGAGCATCGCTGGAACCCGATTCCGGATGGCGAGGCCAAGGCCAAAAGTTTGGAAATCGGCAGGCGGGCCGCCGCCCAGGTGCTGGCGATGCGCGCCAACGACGGCCTGAACGCGCGGGAAAGCTATCGCCCGACCACTCAGCCCGGCGTCTATGTGCCGACCACCATTCCGGTGAATTCCATCATGGGCGGTGTGACGCCATGGTCAATGACCAGCGCAGCCCAGTTCCGCCCGGCCGCACCGCCGGCGCTCCACTCCGCAACCTGGGCCAGGGACTTGAACGAGATTCGGGAATATGGCGGGCGCAACAGCAAAACGCGCACTGCCGAACAGACCGAAATCGGGCGGTTCTGGTTCTTCACCGGACCCCCGACGTACAATCCAATTGTGCGGCAGATCGTGAGCGCCAAGAAGCTCGACCTGGTCGACAGTGCCCGCCTATTCGCGCTGGTGACCATGGGCGGCAGCGATGCGATCACCGCGGTGTTCGACGCCAAGTACCACTACAAATTCTGGCGCCCGATCACCGCGATCCGCAACGCCGACCAGACCGGCAACATGGATACGCCGCGCGACGCGACCTGGATTGCGCTCGGCGAAACTCCGATGCACCCGGAATATCCCTGCGCGCACTGCATCGTGTCCGCGACGGTGAGCACGGTGCTGCAGGCCGCTGTGGGCGACGAGGTGTCGTTCTCGCTGACCAGCCCGACGGCACCCGGCGTCGTCCGCAAGTGGAACCGGTTGTCGGATTACGCCGACGAGGTTTCGATGGCACGCATCTATGGCGGATTTCACTACCGCTTCTCCAATGAGGTGGCCAAGGACATGGGCCGCAAGATTGGCCAGCAGTTGGTCGCCACGCAGCTGCAAGGAGCGGCAGCTTCGGCCAGCCGGTGATTAAGAGGGTCCGTGCGGCGAGAGGCGCCGTACGGACCCCCTCTTTCCCGGTAGTATTGCGCCGAATTGCGTTACCATCGAAATCCTAAATAGCGGAAATAACAATGAACAGACGCAGGTTCCTCGGTGCCGTGGCGGGTTCCTCGATCGTGTGGCCGCTCACCGCATCGGCCCAATCCTCCCGACCGGTGATCGGCCTCCTCAGTGGCACCGACCGCGAAGCGAGCCAGATCGCGGCGATCGAGCAGGGACTGAAAGAAGCCGGGTTCATGCTTGGCCGCGACGTGACCATGGAATACCGCTGGGCCGACGGTCAGTTCGACCGCCTGCCAGCGATGGCGGCGGAGTTGGTCGATCGTCAGGTCGCGCTGATCCTCGCGATGCAAAGTCCACGCGCACCACTGTCCGCCAAGGCCGCGACATCCACCATTCCAATCGTGTTTTCCATCGGAGGCGATCCGGTGCGGCTTGGGCTCGTGCAGAGCCTGGCGCGTCCCGGCAGCAACGTCACCGGCGCAACCTTCTTGGTGAACTCGCTCGGGCCCAAGCGGCTGGAGTTCGTGCGCGAACTTGTGCCCGCGGGCGCAACGATCGGCCTCATGGTCAATCCAAAGAACCCATCCGCCCAGGCGGAAACTTCGGACATGCAGAATGCGGCTCGTGCACTGGGCGCCGCCATACATCTCGAACATGCCAGCAGCGACGGCGAAATCGACAAGGCCTGGGGCACGTTCGCCGAGCGCCGCGTCGGCGCTGTCGCGGTCGCAGCCGATGCGTTGTTTAATAGCCGACGCACCAAGATCATAGCGATGGCGGCCGAGCACAAATTGCCAGCGATCTACTTCTTGCGCGATTTTGCCCAGGCCGGCGGATTGATGAGCTACGGCGGCAGCCCCGACGATGCCTATCGCCTGGCAGGCATCTACGCTGGACGCATCCTCAAGGGCGAGAAGCCAGCCGATCTGCCGGTACAGCAGTCGACCAAGGTCGAACTGCTGATCAATCTCAAAACCGCCAAGGCACAAGGGTTCGAAATTCCGCTAACGTTGCTCGCGCGCGCCGACGAGGTGATCGAATGAGACGGCGGGCATTCATTACACTGATCGGCGCCGCGGGGTCGCGTAGCCACCCCCCCTGCGAGCCCAGCGGTCCAGTATCGACAACGGTCGGTCCAGATTGTTTGAAATCCAAGAGGGCGTAGCGGCGCGATCAGTGCTTCAAAAGCTGCCTGATCTTTCCGAGCAGCCGCCCGAATTCCACCGGTTTGGTGTCAAATTCGTCGCAACCGGCCGCGAGTGCCTTCTCGCGCGCGCCGGTCAGCGCATGCGCCGACAGCGCGATCACAGGAATGTCGCGGGTCTCGGGATTGCCTTTCAGGCGGCGGGTCGCTTCCCAGCCATCGATCACGGGCAGGTCGAGATCCATCAGGATCAGATCCGGCTTTTCCGCGACCGCGGCTGCACAGCCCTTCTCGCCATCCTCCGCCACGACCACTTCAAATTCATCGAGCAGCTCAAAACGCAATTTGATCATGTATACATTGTCATCGTTATCTTCGACATACAGAATCTTGATCACGATACGGCTTCCGTGGCTGTTATGACTTTGCCATGGCCGATCAGGCGTCGGATGCGCGCGACCAGATCGGAGGGCTTGAACGACTCTTTGACCAGTACGGTTTGCACACCGTCGTTTAATCGTTCGCGTTCGGCACTGTCGAGATCATGAGCCGTTACGACTATCACAGGAATATCGCGCCATTCGGCGTTTTGCTGAAGCGCGGCGACCAGTTGAAATCCGTCCATATCGGGCATCATCAGGTCGAGCAAAATCAGATCGGGCTTAGCCTCGTTTATCCGAGCCATAGCGTCCCGGCCGTTCGCAGCTTCGATAATGGACCAATGCTGCCCTTCGAGCCACGAGCCGACCCGTTCACGCTGGACGGGATCGTCGTCGACCAGCAACACCCGCGTCGGCGGTGCCGACGACCGAAATTTCTGCACCAGATTATGCAGCCGCTCGCGCTCGATTGGTTTGACCAGGTAACCGGCAGCACCGAGCGCCATACCCCGGCGCTGCTCGTCGAGGATCGTGACCATGATGACTGGAGTATCAGCGAGTAAAGCATCCTGCCGGAGTGCAGCCAGTACCGACCAGCCGTCCAGATCAGGCATCATGACATCAAGCGTGATCGCGACCGGGTTCACTTCCCTGGCGATTTTGATCCCTTCCAGACCGCCATTAGCCGTGACCACGTTGAACCCTTCAGCCGTCAGTTGCTCGGTGATGAGATCCCGCGCGGTGGCGTCATCGTCGATCACTAGAATGCACTCCGAACGCGGACGTTCCATTTCGTCGGCCGTGGCGATTTGCGGTTCAGCGCCGCCAGGCAACTGCACGGTAAACACCGAGCCCTTGTCCGGCTCGCTTGTCACCGTCACATGACCGCCCATCATAAGCGCGAGCTTGCGCGTAATGGCGAGGCCGAGGCCGGTTCCGCCAAACCGCCTCGCCGTGGTGGTCTCGGCCTGTGTGAATTCCTGGAACAATTTAGTCTGCTGTTCGGCCGTCATGCCGATGCCGGTGTCGCGCACGGAAAATTCGACAATACCCTGGCCACCTTTTGCTCGACGCTCAACCGTAAGCAACACCTCGCCGTCCTTGGTGAACTTGCAGGCATTGCTGAGCAAATTGAGCAGAATCTGCCGGAGTCGCATCGGGTCGACTAGGATCGGCGGCAGATGAGGCTGGCATTCGACCGTGAGCTTGTTGCCGTTCTGCTCCGCCAGTTGCCGGGCCGTGCCGATGACTTCGTCCACCAGCGGCGCGATACTCACCGATTCCGGATTGAGATCGAGCTTGCCGGCTTCTATCTTGGAGAGATCGAGCACCTCGTTGATCAAGCCGAGCAGATGTGTGCCGGCGCGGTGCACGCGCCGCAACGGCTCAATAGCTTTCTCAGTGCCAAAACGTGCGGCATTAGCCACCATCATATCGGTTAGGCCGATGATAGCGTTCAGCGGTGTCCGCAGTTCGTGGCTCATATTGGCGAGGAACTGCGACTTGTGCTGGCTGGCGACTTCAAGTTGCCGGCTTTTCTCTTGCACTTCGTTGAACAGGCGCACGTTCTCAATCGCGATCACCGCCTGATCGGCGAAGGTTGATACCAGATCGATCTGCTGTTCGGTGAACGACCTGACGGCATCTCGTATAAGGACGAAGACGCCGATCGTCGTGCCAGCACGAAGAAGCGGTACGCCAAGATTTGTGCCGTACCCGAATACGTTCTGGTAGCCACTTTCCTGGTAGTGGGGGTCGGCCAATACGTCGGGAACGTAAATCGTGCGTCCCTCCAAGGCGACCCGCCCGGTGACGCTCCCCATTCCCGGCTCCAAGGGGTGATCACGTGCGTAAGCCTCAGCTTCAGGCGAAAAACCATAGTTGGCGGCGAGCCGGTAAACATCCTTGTCCAGATAAAAAATGACGCCCTTGTCTGCTACACAAAGACGGGCTGCAGACGCGGCAAGGGTATCGAGCACTGTTTGCAAATCGAAGGTCGAACGGCTTATCACCTTCAGCACGTCGGCGGTCGCAGTCTGCTGTTGCAGCGACTGGGTCAATTCCCGCGTGCGTTCATCGACCTTGTTTTCGAGGCCGACGTAAGATTCCTCCAGTTTAGCCGCCATGTCGTTGAACTGGTTTGCCAACGCCTCCAACTCATCGCCGGTATTGATCGAGATACGCTGCGTGAGATCGCCACTACCGATGCGGGCAGCGCCCGCACGCAGCGCCTGGATCGGCCCAACCATTCGGCGGGCGAGGAACATGCCAGCGAGCACGGCGAAAATCATCGCAACGGTTAATGCTAGGGCGAGCCGCTGCAACGCTTCGTAGAGAGGTGCGTAAGCCTCGGTAACGGGCAATTCCACAAACATGAACCAGCCCAGCGGTTTGACAGGCGCAAAGGCGGTCAGCACGTCGCTGCCCTGAATATTTTTGACGACCTGAAGCGGATCACTGGGATCGCCGGTCTCGGCCGCGCGCGCGGCCCTCACCTGTGCGAGATTCGACATGTCGGTGTTGCGCAATACGAGACTGATGTCGGGATGCGCGATCAATCGGCCGTCAGGGCCGACGACATAGGCGCTACCTTTAGCGCCAACCTTGATCTGGGTGACGACGTCCCAGATCAATTTGAGATTGACCTCCGCCACGCTCACCCCTGCGTCGCGCCTGGTACCGGCGATGGCCAGAGTCATATAAGGCTCGGACTGGCGCCGGAAATACACCGGGCCGTAATAGACCTTGCGAGCCACGGCCTCAGTAAATTTCGGATCTTTCGAAAAGTCGACGCCGCTGTCGATCACGTCCATTGACAGGCGCGAAACCCGAAGACGTTCCTTGCCTGTGGAGTCAAGTTGCGACAGCTCGGTTATCGCGGGAACCTGCCGCAACAGACGCAGAGCGTCGAAGCGGCGTTGATCGATTGCTCCGGCCGACCACGGCAATTGCGTGGTCCAACCGAGTTGATTTTCAATTTCGGCGATAAACTGGCTGATCTTGGCGGAGGCCGCCTCGGCCTGCTCGCGCTGAATGCGGACGAGTGCGACCTTGTGTTCCTTATAATAGAAGGACACGTCGAAAATGCCGTTCGCCAGCAACGCAACAACAACCACGGCCACGAACAGCCCGACGTATTTGCCGAACAGGCGGCTCCGCATCCCCATAGGCGAGACAGCCGGCGTGGGCCCAGCCCCCTCCAGCGAACCAGCAGCCGCAGTGTCGATCGGCCTGTTGGAAACGTTCATCGATCCCGCACAATCCCGAATGCCTATGACCTTACCGACAAGCTTATCAAGATTTTGCAGCGTTGTCGCCGCAAGCGTCGCTCCCCTGTCTCGCGGGTGACGGCTTTAGCCGGACTTGGCGGCCAAGGCGCTCCGCGCCACCTTGACAAAAGATCAATGCCTTTGGTCGGTGTCGTGAATGCCACATAAAGCTGCAAGGGTCAGGCTCTTTGGCATGGTGCGCCTCCGGAGGTGGCTTAAAATTGAATGTCGGTCGGGGTATTCAAATCAGACGCTCCAGACTTGGCCGGCCAGCAAAGTGAACAGCGCGCCGGCGGAAACGACGAACCAGCACTCAGCGGCTGAATAAGCCTGAGCAATCAGGGCGTCGCGGTGGTTGAATGAGATCGGGCGGCGGTTCATGCGGTCTCCTCGGTGTTGGCGCCGCGGTGCGGCTGTGAGGAGGAGAATGCGCGCTGCACCGGCCAAAAGCCTTGGGCCACACTTGAAGTGTCCTGAAAAGTCCTGAAAGACGGCACCGCAGGGGTTCGCGGCGTGTGCCAGCTTATTCGATCACCTCGTCGGCTGTCGTCAGCAGGATTTCCGGAGGCGTGATTCCAAGCGCCTTGGCGGTTTTCAGATTTATGACGAGCTCGAACTTGGTCGGCTGATCGAAAGGAAGCTCGCCGGGATTGGCGCCGCGCAGAATCTTGTCGACATAGTCGGCGCAACGCAGGAAGCGCTCCGAAACGCTGGCCGAATAAGAGAACAGGCAGCCGTCCCGCGCCATCTCGGGGAATGGGCAGGCGAACGGCAGCTTGCGCTGGATCATGGCGGCGACCAGCGGCGCGCGCGCGACGAAGATAAAAGCGTTATCCATGACCACGACACCCTCGGCATTCCAGTCGGCAATCGCGCTCACGGCCGCCTCAAGCTCCTCAAGATTGCTGGCGCCGAATAGGCGCAATTCCGTGCCCATGTCCGTTGCGGTCCGCCTAACCGGATCCACTGCCAGCTGCAGATCCAGGGCTGCCACCGGATTGTACAGGAATGCAATCCGCCGCGGCTGCGGGCGGAACGCCAGCAGATATTCGAGCCGCTTCGCGGCGAGTTCTGGCGCCATCAGCGAGGTGCCGGTGATGGTGCCGCCGGGGCGCGCAAGACTTGCCGCTGCGCCGACGGCGACAGGGTCACTGGCGGCGATCACCACAATGGGCACGTGCGGAGTCACCTCCTTTACCGCGAAGGCCATCGTCAGGGTCAGCACGATGACGACATCGATCGTCCCTCCTGTACGGCCGCGCATAAGCTCGCTCACGGCTGACGTCTCGTCGGCGACGACCTGAAAATCGAAATCGATATTGTCCCCAACTCGCCAGCCGCGATCTGCCATCCGTTGTAGGAACAGAGGCATCGGCTGCACGCGCGTCGTGGAGGCAAAACCCGGCATGATGATCAGCACGCGCGCCATTCGCTGAGCCGGTACGGCTTGCGACCGAGCCGCGCCGACGTAAAGCAGACCATTAACGGTGAGTCCACCGAGAGCCGCGATGAATTCTCGCCGCTTGATCATTCAATCACCTCGTAGGCGTGAAAAACGTCTCGTGCCTTGCTAAAGCTATCTACCACCGCCCTTTCGCTCCGACCATTGTCCCGCTGCATTCCCGAGTCCTTGGGGCCGTTCTTAAAAGTTCTGAATCGTGCCCTCCGCACTCAGACCGCCGCAGCAACACGCCGCAAGCAAAGCATGGTGATGTCGTCTGAGGGATGCGCGGTCCCGACGAATCCTTTGAGTCCCTCGCTGACCATCTCGATCACGGCCCGGCTACTTAGCCCCGCCGCAGCATGCAACTCCATCTCCAGGCGCTGCTCCGAAAACAAAGCTCCCGCCGGATCGTTGGCCTCGGTTACGCCGTCGCTGAACAGATAAAACGTTTCGCCGGGCGCCAGCGTCAGACGGCCGGTCTGGTAGACCGCCTGCGGCCGTACGCCGAGAATTATGCCCTTGGGCTCTTCGACTGCAGCCAATACCCCGCCGCCCATGCGGTAAGGCGCGTTGTGTCCGGCGTTACAATAAAGAACCTCACCTGTTGTCGGCGAGAGCATACCGAAGAAAAGCGTCACGAACATCATGTCATTGTTGTTCTGGCAGAGTTCGCGATTGACGCGCCCGATGATGTCCGCCGGTGCCGCCGCGATGTCATGACTTCGCAGCAACTCTGTCGTGATACGGATCAGGCTCTTGGTGCGTGCCATGAACAAGGCTGCTGGCATGCCCTTGCCAGATACGTCGCCGATAAAGAAGCAGAGCGAGCCGTCTTCCGTGGTGAAGAAGTCATAAAGGTCGCCGCCGACCTCTCTCGCCGGCTGGATCAACCCATGGATGTCAACCGGGCAATTCTGGGTCGGCTCGGGGAACTCCTGCGGCAGCATGGACATTTGCAGGTTTCTGGCGGCCTGCAATTCGTTTTCCAGACGAGCAAGATGGGCGTTCACCTGGTCACGCAACCGCTTCTTGTCGAGACTGGCGCCCAGGCGCGCGCGCAGCAAATGCTGGTTGAACGGCTTTTGCAGATAGTCGATGGCGCCTAACTCGATGCAGCGCACCACGCTGTTCATCTCGTTGAGCGCCGAAATCATGATCACCGGCAGGTCATTGAGACGCTCCTGGCCCTTCAGCCATGTCAGCACCTGATAGCCGTCCACTTTGGGCATCATCACGTCGAGCAGGACGAGGTCAAACGTGTCGCTGGTCAATTTTGTGATGGCCTGCTCGCCGTCTTCAGCCATGGCAATGTCGGTATAGCCCTCAAGATCGAGATATAGCGTTAGCGTGTAGCGGTTATCTTCATTGTCATCGACGACGAGGATGCGGGGCATTGGTGGGACGTCTGTCATTTAACGCCCATCAATGCTGGTAATGGAAATCGAGGATGGTGCGGTCGCCCTTGCGGGTGGCGCGGACGCGGTCGGCATTGCGCTGAATCAGATAGGCGGCCAACAGCCTTAAACCTTCGTCGGTTTCGCGAATCTGCTCATCGCTTGGCCGGCGATCGGGCAGCACGAAATCATCGCCTTGATAGCTTAGCCGGACATCGAGGTTGAACTCGTCGAACGAGGCTTCGAGAGTTATCGGCCCCTGCACGCTGCAATGATCGACAATACTCTCGACTGACTGCGCGGCCCCGAAGATCGCCCGTTCGATCACGTCGCGGCGGGCGCCCCATTTGGCGCCCTGCTGTTCAAGAAATGCGCGGATTACATCGTGATTATCGACATCCGACGCAAGCGACACCGAGGCTCGCGTTTTTACGCCAATACGAAAGATCGCATTCAATAGCAGCGCGCTCACAAGCCCGACGACGAGCCCTGAGCCGACGAAGGGCTGAAGAATTGCTGGCGCCTTTGAATAGAGAGCCGGGAAGATTTCGTAACCCAGGCTGGCGGTAAGCGCTATCCCGACAGTGAAAGTTCGGCGAGCATCGAGCAGCCTGCTGGTGAGGATCTGCAGCCCGCTCACTATGATGAAGCAGGCCGTGAACAGGAACGCGGCCCCGATCACCGGGCGCGGCATGGCGACGAAGGTCGCCGACACCACCGGAAACCCTGAAAATAATATCAGCAGCCCGCCAAGCCAGAACCCGACCCAGCGCGATGTCACTCCAGTGGCATTCGACATGCCGATGGACGACGACTGCGTGTTGCCGCCGATACTGCCTACCAAGCCTGCAACGATCGTTGCCATGCCGTTGGCTGTAATGCCCTTTCGGATCGATGTCATGTCGGGGCGGATCCAGTCCCGGTCATTGATCATCTGCGCGACACTGACGTCGCCCATGCCGCGCAGTGCACAAGTGAGTGCGGCGGCCATGAACGGAACGATGAGCTCGAAGCTCACTTGCGGCATTTTCAGCGTCCACGCCGGCAACGCGAACAGAGGGGCGTTGGCAAGAACCCGCATCGACTCTGGATTGAAGGCGCCCGCCGCAACGGCAACGCAATAGCCGCAGACCACACCGATGATGGCGCAAAGCATCCGAAGAGGCCCTTTGCCCCACAGATTGAGGCCGATCATCAGAGCAAGCGTCGCAGTGCTAATAAGAAGTTCGGTGCCGGTCGCGGTTGCCTGCATCGTCTCCTTGTCCAGACCGAAGATTGCCTGGATAGCAAGGATGCCGACATACATGCCGATGAGCAGAATGCAGAGGCCAGAGATTTCAGCCGGAAAGAAAGGCCGGAATCGCCGTATAATTTGTGCAAACCCGACCTCGAATATACCGGCGAGCATGGTCATGCCTGCGAGCAGCGGCAGGCCGCCCATTTTAAGCGCGAGGATGCTGATCGGGACGTAGGGCGCCGCAGGCGCGGAGGTGATCAGAAAGCCGGAACCCAGCCATTTTCCAGGCCAGGCTTGCAGTATGGTGCCGACGCCGCACGCCAGGAAAGTCAGGCTGACAGCTTGAGCGACGACTTCTTCATTAGCGCCGCTACCGCGCATGACCAGGATCGTTAAGACCAAAATCGGCGCCAACACTGTCATCTGCTGAGCCGCATTGGCGAAGCAGATCAGTGCTGGCGGTCTTTCGTCAACACTATAGATCAGATTGCTCGGCCGCATTGCCCACTATAGCGGTCCATCAATTGCCGCCCCCCGTTCGCGCTGCTATTTTTATGTCGCTTTGGTAATGCCTTCGTCGCGGGTCCCGCAGATAGTGAAGAGGTTCGTGAATGCGCCGATTTCGAACAAACGCTTGATCTCCGGCGACATTCCGCACAAGACGAGCTTGCCATTGGCTCGGTCCATCATCTTGGCGGCAATCAGCAAAGCGCGGAAGCCGGCGCTGCTTATGTATGAGATTTGGCGAAGATCGATCAAAAGATGGTGCGTTCCCGCGTTGATGAGCGCAACTGTCCGATCGCCAAAGGGCTTGGCTCCGATCGTATCGATCCTGCCTTGCGGCTCGACGATCGTCACCCCGGCCTGCTGCGATTCAATCAGCTCCACTTCATTCCCCTGTCGCGGTTCTAAGGCAGTATCGTCTTAGTGAGCTCAAGCCGGTTCTTGCCGTCAATACGTTTATAGCTAAGGTTGTCCATCAAACTGCGCATGAAATGAACCCCGAGGCCGCCCACTTTACGCGTCCGCAAAGATGCGTCGAAATCCGGCGAAGCAATCTGCAGCGGATCGAATGTGCGCCCCCCATCCTCGATCTGCACAACTATCTTGTTTTGCCGGTGCTCCAGCCGGATCGTAATTTCGTCTGCTGCGTCGGTGTCGTAGCCGTGGCTAATAATATTGTTCAGCGCTTCGTCGACGACCACATTCAGGTCGTGGTGCATGGCAGGCGCGAGTTCGTTTTCGGCGACAAAGCGGCTGATCATGCCGACCGCGCGCGGCATGTCTTCCTGACGGTTTACGATGCGGATCTCAATTTCCTTCAATCTCCCCCCCCTGCCGCATCCTACTGAAAAAGCCCGCTGTTTAAGATGGCAGGGCGCGGCCTGCCTGTCACCGGAAATGGTTCGACGGGAACCGTCAATCTGAACGCAAAAGCCATCGGCTTGGTCCCTCTTTGCAGTGCGGTACGAAATCACGCGTAACAGCGTCCCAACGACGCTGAAACCACCTTGCTCCCGGCCTTACGGTCCTCGGACACAGTCTGATTCTATGAATTGTTCCAAATGAGGTCGCTCTAGCATTTCATACGTCCGGTATTTGCGGCTATTAATTACGAGGCGGGAAAAATGACGACCGACGGTGGGGCGCGCGATGGAAATAACAATCGAAGACCTCCCAGGGCACACCAAGGCCTCGCTGAGCGGTCGTTTCGACACGACAGGAGCCATTGCCATCGAACTGCCGTTCAACACGCTGGCTAATGAACGGCGGGCGCTCGTCATCGACCTCTCCAACGTCACCTTTATGTCTTCCTACGGTATCCGCGTTTTGCTCAGGGGCGGCAAGATCGCCATGAGCAAAGGCGCCAAGTTGGTAATTTTTTGTCCCGATACGGCAGTCAGCAAAGTGCTCACGAGGGCAGGAACGAGCGACCTTATTCCGGTTTATCCAACCCTAAGTGCGGCTACCGCCGCCGTTAGCTGATTTCATGCAACCCACACGCACAGTTAGCAGCGAACGGCTGGTTTTGCGGACGGCGTTGCCTGAGCTTGAACGGCTGACGACATGGCTGCAACATGTGACCCGCGGGGCGGGCCTCCATGATGACATGGCCTTTGCCGTTCAGCTTTGTCTTGAAGAAGCGGTGGCCAATATCGTGATGTATAGCGGCTTGCAGGAAGCCGCACCGATTGCGATCGAAATCGCGCATTCGGGTGGGATCATAACCGCCACCGTCATGGACGGCGCGCCGCCGTTTGATCCAACTCAGGTGCCTCTGCGGGAGAAACCCGCCTCGCTTGAAAAAACGCGCGTGGGAGAATTGGGCATCCACCTCATCCGGCTGTATTCGTCGGAAATGCGTTACGAACGGCGCGGCGACCATAATCTTCTGACCCTCAGATTTGATCGCGCGAAAACGCCAGCCGCGTGGGCCTGAATTATGACCGCCCCCGCAGCATTCATATTCGGGCCGTTTCGGTTGGTCGTCCACCGCCGCGAATTGCTGCTTCATGGAATTCCGGTCGCGCTAGGGCAGCGTGCAATAGAAATTCTCCTGATCCTTGTCAGCCACGCCGGTCAACTCGTTACTAAAGACGAAATCATGTCCCAGGTCTGGCCCGGCGTGATTATCGAAGAGAACAATCTCCAGGTCCATATATCGGCTTTGCGCAAAGCTTTCGGCTCGGCCGGCGATTCCAAAACGTTTCTCCTGACCGTGGCGGGACGCGGCTATAGGTTCGTGGCGCCGATCGAGACAGAAAGCCCGAACACCACACTTGCCGTGGCGCCAGCCATGCCTGCCTCGGCCATTCCTCTTCGAACCAGCAATCTGCCGCAGCAATTGACTAGCTTCATCGGTAGGCAGCAGGAAATTGGCCAGATTGCCGGCCAGTTCCAGCACCAGCGCCTTGTGACGCTGACCGGGGCCGGCGGCGTTGGCAAGACACGCCTAGCCGTTAAGGCAGGTTGGCAACTCGCGGCCCATTATCCCGATGGAGTCTGGCTCGTAGAGTTGGCCCCGATTCAGGATCCCCAACTCGTCGTGGCCGCGATTGCCGAAGCTCTGGCAATCGAATTGGCGGGCGGCGCGCCTCTCGCTGCGGCCGCGGTAGCGCTTGCAAACAAGCACCTCCTGCTGATCCTTGACAATTGCGAGCACGTCATCGGTCAAGCGGCAACCGTTGCAGAGACCTTGCTGCGCGCGGCCCCTCGCCTGTCCATTTTGACCACCAGCCGCGAGCGACTGGCGATCGCAGGCGAGAACGTTGTACGCGTGCCGTCATTAAAAATGCCGGAAACAGCCGCGTCGCTTACCGCAGCACAGGCACAGGACTTCGAAGCGGTCCAATTGTTCGTGGAGCGCGCGCGCGGAATGGGCGAAGACTGGCGCCTCACCGATGCGACCGCGCCGGCCGTTGCTTCGATTTGCCGGCGTCTCGACGGCATCCCTCTCGCGATCGAAATGGCGGTGCCACGGTTACGCGTCCTGTCGCTGTCTCAACTCGCGGACGGGCTTAAAGATCGGTTCCGAATGTTGGCAGAAGGCAGCCGCACGGCGCTGCCGCGCCACCGCACTTTGGAGGCCGTGATCGACTGGAGCTATGCGCTCCTGAACGAGCAAGAACAGCTCTTGTTTCGACGCCTTTCCGTCTTCGCTGGCACTGTCGGACTAGAGGCTATTACTGCGGTGGCAGCGCGGCCGGAGCTTTCGGAGACTCAAACGCTCGATCTGCTGCTGTCGTTAATCGAAAAATCGCTGGTTGTGACCGAACGCAGTAACGGCGATCTTCGCTACCGCATGCTCGAATCTAACCGCGACTATGCACGACAGAAACTCGGGCATGATGCAGCGCTTCTCTTACGAGAGTACCACGCAGATTTCTATCGCGCGCGGATGGCCCAAGCCACGGTGGAATGGGAAACCATGTCCGCCGCGCAATGGCTCGACCGCTACGGACCCGACGTCGATGAGATTCGTACGGCATTGCACTGGGCCTTTAGTTTGCAAGGTGACGATGTCCTGGCGCTTGATTTGGTCGCAAACAGTCATGTCATATGGGGCGAACTCGGGCTCACAGCCGACCACCGCCAGTGGGTGCAGACGGCGCTTGCACGGGTACACGACACGACGCCGAAGAAAACCATCGCGCGCCTTCTGTCCTGGCACGCAGGCGACGTTAAGGATATCGACGACCCGACCGATTACGACGATGCTATCCGCGCGGCAGAGCTGCACGCACAACTCGGCAATGCGTTCGCCGAAGGTCAGGCGTTGCTGCGCGCCGGCAGCGCAAGGCTGCTTCCCGGCAATGGAGAAGAAAGCGAACCTTTGTTGCTCAAGGCATACGCGCTGCTGAAGCCCTTTGGTGCGAGCAAGACTTTAGCACGCTGCCTAAGTGCGTTGGCGTCTGCCCATTTGCTCGCTGGCGATCTTACCAAAGCAAGACAACGCCACGAGGAAGCACTATCGATTTCCCGACAGTTCAACGCATAAGAGCGGCTGCCCGCCCAAAGGCGCCTGTGATCCACAGCGAACCGGCAAACCGTCACCGTCGCGGAAGCGGGCTAAGCTAGAACTTGACCCGCAGTGACAATGTTCCGGAATCGCCCTGCGATGTGTTCTGCGCGCTGAACTCGCGATAATATTTCGCCACCAGGTTCACGACCGTGTCGTGGAGCGTGAATGTGTAGGTGACGCCGGGGCCGATGCCGGCCACTCGCAATTTCCGGCTCCCCAGAATGGCGCCAGCGCCGCTATCCGGGCTTAGCTGCTGCGCGTAATAGCCGACGACGCCAACCTTGAATGCACGGGTCAACATTCGGCCGGCAGCAAAATCGACATGGAGCATGTCGCCGGATCTGTAATTGGTGTCGGTATTGGCAAAGCTATACAAATAGATCGCGGCGCCCGACACTTCCCAGCCCGATTTCGGATCGAAATAAGTCATCCCTGCTTGCGGAGAGAGCGCCCAGGCGTTGCGGCCGGTATTGGGCAGCCTGGTTCTGTCGTAATCGCCCGCGGGTAAGAACACGGCGGTGAGAATATTCCAGTGGAAATGACCGGCGTGCCAGCCGATTGTGACCGGATTGATCACTACATCGTTGACAGCGGTCAGGCCGCCGCTGCGCCTGTTGGTGCCGATGCGGGTGACAATCGTCTGATCGACGTCGACATCGCTAACGCCACCGCGAACCGCGAAGGCGTAATGGCCACCTAAGATCCGATAGGGCGTCACCACCGTTACGCCGAGAACATTTGACACCTGTTTCACGCCGAGCTTGAGCTGGCCTTGAGGAATGGTCGTGCGTTCGGTTCCGCCATACACATACAAATCGTGACGTATCTGCACGCCCGGACTCGGGATGACCCCTGTGAGAAAATCACGATAGCCTTTGAGGTAGGCGCTCTGTCCGCCTTCCATGGCACTTGCAGGCAACGCCAGCGACGCGGCCACCAGAACGGACATCACAAAGCTGAACCGCATTTCAAGCCCCATTTCAAGTTAAAGACCGCGGCATCTTCACAATCACCAATCGCTGTTGCGGCCACCGTTCGAGACGTCTGGACCTTTTCCTTTAAATCGCTGCTCTAGTTGGGTCGGATAGTTGTCGGAAGACGACACGCCTTGCCGTAGGCATTGCTGTCGCCTATCACGGCGACCCGCACTTCTGCGCTCGCCATCGGTGCGAGCGCCATTAAGAAAAGCACTGCTAGCGCGACTGCGATGAATTGGTGCCTAGTGCATCGTGATTTTCCTCCCCCTAGCGTCTTTTCTTTTCGTTGATTATTGCAGCAGCGTTTGTCCGGTCAAGCCATCAGCTGTCTTGTCCTGCCGGGTAAGGGCGTCGGGGATGCGCGCGAGGGCGCCTTAACGGCCAATGGCTGGCGAACGCACACCAGGGCGTGGCCGATTACAGAAATTGGCATTTGTAATAAAGGGGCGACCTCGCCCACTGCTTACGACCCGATGAAATCGCGCAAGTTCCATCACGATTCCCAGAGCGCAGAACCGGATGCATAATTCTATTCAACGGAAATATGCAGCATTCTTCTAGAGCTTGACGAGTAAAGTTCCATCTACTTAGTGTCGTTTTTCAATAGCAAGCGTGGCTAGGGTGCTGCATCTCGCCAAGCTCACGCAAAAAATGGAAAAAATAGGTACTGGCCTGTTGCGACCCATAGCGGCCTATTTTAGATTTGAGAAACGGTGAGACCAGATGGCATCTTTTATGAAACCGCCGAAAAGTCAGAACGGATCGGGAAAGTGATCGGCGATGTGTTCATGATCGCTCCAGTTGGCGGCTTATATCAGATCGGCGTGACTGATTCTGTCCGCGGCCTACACCTTCGCCTAGAGGTGATGACCGAGAACATGATGGCGCGCGACGCCTACGGAGGCTCTGCGCCTTCATTCACAAGCGCAAGCCTACTGGCACGATAAGTGGGTCTGGGAAGAAGACCGGTAAACAAGGAGATCTCGATGCGCGTAGCTCTGCTTTCTGCCGCCGTTGCCATCGCCTCTGTTACGTCCGTCGCAGCGCAGGATATCACCGCTGCGCAACGGGACGCTTGCAAAGCCGACTACGTAAAATTCTGCAATGGCACGATCCCCGGCGGCGGTCGCATCATCGCATGCCTGGGCAAGGTGGAAGCCAAGCTCTCGGAGGCTTGCAAGAAAGTACTCGCCGAAGCCAAGAAATAATCCTCTCGCCGGCTTGATCGGCTCTGTCCTTCCCGACCAACGCACGATTGCTTACCTTGATGCATGAACCATCCCGCCCTCGATTATTAAGCGATGGCACATTCGAGCTGCTATCGCACGGCAGTTTCCACGGCTCGCTGACGCGCCGATTGATCTATGGTCAGTTGTCTACGTTCCACGACTACAGAGAGACGCCTGCCGCAGTATCGCCAATCGAAGTTGTGTTTCTGACCAAACGGTGTGCACCGGTTGTTCAGTCATTAGAAAATCCTTGAGGCCGTCGTTCGTTATTGCTGGCCGCAAGTGCATTGACGTTGGATTATGCTGTCCCGCCGACCATAGCGGCTTCCACTGCCTCTCCCGTCGAAAGCGGAAGGACGAGCTCAGAAGCGGACATTTTTTCAGTTTTGCCGGTTCGGACCCGCGCTAAATGCCGGATCACTATTTTCGCTATTCGCGTTGCTAAAGAGGTCTGGCGAAGGCGCGGAGGCCTTCTCTAGTGTGGAAATCCTGCTTCTGCTCGCGGGCGTAAAGCCGAATTCGGAGGCGATGCGCATCATGATTTCGGCTTGACCCGCATCCTGATCGGCACGGGGATCGCATCGAGCCGCTGGTGACTTCCTCGATCGAAACCGCACGTCCGGTTCGGGTCAGAAGCAGAATTCCCGGGAGACGCGACCGCATTGCGGATGAAAGTACGCCGAGCGGTACAACATAGCGTTGGCCCACCCGTTCTAAGTGCGTTGTTTCATTGATGAATTCCCACTAGCTCACCCTCTCCATCACACGCCACATTCGAACTTGCATTCGCCCTATAACCGCATGCGAAACCCTCCGCATTTTTCTTACGTCAGCGCGGAAAGCTATTCCTTACGAATGCCGGTCACGCGGATGATCTCCGCACCATGCTCGTATTCGGCCTTGAGCACCCTCTCCAGTTCCTGCGGTGTCGAGCCGACAGGGTTGAGGTCCTGCGGATCGAGAAACTTTACGCGCAGCGTCGGCGCATTGACCGCGACCTTCACGGCGACGGCCACCTTCTCGCGAATCGCCAGCGGCGTGCCCGGCGGCGCCATCAGAGCAAACCAGGCATTCTTGTACGGAAAATTGTAACCGAGCTCCTTTAGCGACGGCACGTTGGGCAGACGCGGCGAACGCTTGTCGCCAATAACGGCCAGCGGCTTCAAAGTGCCGGCCTCGATCTGCGGCAACACAAAACCGAGCGCGACGTAGGATAACTGGGCGCGGCCGGCGACGACATCATTGAGAGCATCCATCGAGCCTTTGTATGGCACATGGGTGATCTCGACATTGGCCGTCTTTTTCAGCCATTCGAAGAGCAGGTTCGGCGACGTGCCGAGACCCCATGACGAATAATTCAGCTGCGATGGATTGGCCTTGGCGACAGCCAGAGCCTCAGCCAGCGTATTGGCCTTCAACGCCGGATTGGCATAGATAACACCGCTCGCCGTGACTAACTGGCTGACGGGGATCAGCGACCTGTACTTCACCCACATCTGCGGCTCGAGATGCGGCGTGACCGACATCGCCTCCGCCGTCACCGCGCAAAATGTGTAGCCGTCCGGTTCGGCATTGGAGCAAGCCTGCAAGCCGATCGACCCCGCAGCACCCGCCCTGTTCTCGACGATCACGGGCTGGCCCAGCGTGCCGCGGGCCTGCTCGCCAATTGCGCGTGTCATGGTGTCGAGCACGCCGCCCGCCGGGAATGGCACGATTATACGGATCGGCCGCTCCGGATAGGTTTGCGCCCTTGCTTGCGGACCAGCGAGCAACAAGGCGGCAACGCCGAGAATTCCCAGTGTCTGTTTCATCGTTTCTCCCTCGCTCTTGATTTTTGTTTGAAAGTCAAGAAGACAGACGCGGCACACCGCCGGACATGAAGGTGCCGATGCGGTTACCCTTGGTGATGGGCAGTAGCAGATGCGATGGATGTGCGTTACTATGGTGCACCGTGACCGTCGCAGGCTTCGGCCGGCTGAGATGGCCCTGCGCGATCCATTGCAGATCGTGCTCCGGCTTTTCGCCGTCGGCGCACTTCAAGCGCAGCGCCAGCCGGTACCCCGGCTTGAGCTGCAGCGCATAGGGCCGCACCTCGATATCGAACTCAGTCACCTCGCCCGGCGTCAACGGATCGCGCGCGGCATGCGTGTGATAAGGCAGCCACGGCTTACTCGACGCCGGATCGAGCGCACGTTGCGAACCGCGCAGCCAGCCGCGCGTCAACAGGCGATCGCCGCCTTGCGGATCGATTTCGAACAGGCTGACGAACCACAGCGCTTCGTTGTCGGTGGTCGAGGCGAACAGCTTGAGCGCGATCGGGCCGCAGATTTCCGTTGCTTCCACCATCGGCGGCGTGGTGAAACGCAGTTCGCCATGGGACGCCGGCGCATCCTCGAGCACGGATGTGTCGGAACCGCGGAACGGCTCGCGCTCCGACAGCAGCCCTTCTTCGTGCAGGTAGAACCGCGTCCAGCGCGCCTCCGGCGATGGCCACTGATCGCCATCTCGCCATGCGCCAATGCCGTCGACAAAGAGCTGCACTTTCGGCTCGTCGAGAATGCCGGTGTCATTGTCCTTGAGCCAGAGATCGAACCAGCGTAACTGGTCGTACTGATACTGGTACACGGGACGATCGAGATAGACCGGAGGGCCGATCAGCATGCGCTTGGGGCCGGCGAACTTGTCGAAGCCGCGAAAAGCGCCGGGCAGATGCAGGCCGTAAATGCCCCAGCAGCCGCCGAAGCTTGCCGGCACATCGATGTTCTTGGTGAAATCAACTGAACGCTGCCGCCAGAACTCGCCATCCAGCTGATGGGCAAGAATTTCGACCATGATCGGGTTGGTGCCCTGGTCGGGCGCCTTCAGAATATCAGACAAATACTCGACCGGGGCTATTTCCGGATCGGCCTTCAACTGCTCGATCCTGTCGCGCATCGCCGGCGTCCGCATCGCGTCGGCGAGCTCTGGCGACACCCTAATATTGGCGACATTACGTAGCCACCCGCGCATGAAACCATAAGAGAGAATGCCGCCGTGATAATAACGGTCGCGATAGGCCTCGTTCCAGCCATACGGCGCCCAGATGCATTTCAGGCTCGGCGGCTTCAAGGCAGCGACGCGCTGCGAAACGATCGAGAAATACGACACGCCGGTCATCGCCACTTTGCCGCTCGACCAGGACTGCGCGGCCAGCCACTCCACCGCTTCGGCAATGTCGGTAATGGCGCGGACGTCGAGATTGCCGAAATAACCCTGCGAGCCGCCAGTGCCACGGATATTGGCGACGACATGGACATAGCCGCGTCGCGCGAAGAAGGCGCTGTCGCCGGCTTCCATGTGGCCGCGCTTGTGGCTCATGCCTTCCGGCATCAGGTCGGTGAACTGATCGGCCTTGGAATAGGCGTGGACGCCAAGCAGCACCGGGAAGCGCCCCGGCCGGTCCGGCCGCACGATGTCGCAATCGAGCGTGACGCCGTCAGACAGCGGAATTGAGATATCGCGGTCGCGGACAATGCCGTCGACCGGCTGCGACGTGGACCAGCTCTGGGTGAACAAGCGGTGGCTCCCTGCCGTCTATATTTATACGAGCATTTAAATCGAAGGCCTGCCCCGTGTAAAGGGCGGCGCTGCCCCGCATTACGGGCGGGCAATGTCAGGTTTTGGCTTTTCGGCGCTTGACCGGGCGGGCGGCAATGCCGTCAATCATCATGTCGATGGCATGGGCTGAAAAGGCCTGGAACAATTGGTCATCCGGCCGCTTGCTGCCAAAGACGCGACGCATGATAGGAAGCGCCAGGCCGAACAGGTCGCCGCTGTTGACATAATTAATGAAGAAGAACGCGGGGTCGACCGGCCGGAAGCTGCCATCTGCGATGCCGCGCTGCAGGATACGGCGGTGCTCCTCGAAATTCACGCGCGCGAAGGTCTCGACGAAGAAGCGCCCCTCCTTAGTGTCGGTCATCATAGTCTGATGCATCAGCCGCGTCAGCGATGGATAGCGCCGCAGAAACTCCATCGTCGTGCGTGCGCGCCGACGCAGTGCCTCGACTGGCGGCATCGTCTCGGAGACGGCGGCGAGGATCTCGGTGCGCCACTCGCCTACGACCTGCTCGAGCACTGCGTGAAAAAGTTTGCTCTTGCTGCCGAAGTAATATTTGACCAGCGCCGGGTTAAGCTTGGCGTCGCGCGCGACGTCGTTGAGCGAGACATGGCCGGGGCCATCGCGGTTCAACAGTTTGATCGCCGAGCGCAACAGCATCTGCCGCGCCGCGCCCGGCGCCAGATGGTACTGGCCTTTTCGTTTCGCAGGCTTGCTCGAAGACACGCGGGTCATGCCGCGCACTTTCCCCGATCAAACTCGCAAGTGCAACAGTTTCGAAGCCCTCGATAGACCGCAAGCGTCTATCAAACCAGTTTCTCTAGATTGGGCGGGCCCGTGCCCAATCATTTTTCCAGGTGCGCCACGGACTTCGCATATACCTCCATCACAGTAGCGTCCTTAGGTTGCCGGAAGCGCTCGCCGGTCTGATAGTAGCGGGTCGCTTAGGAAAGCAGGATGCCGCCGTTTGCTCATGGCCGCGCTTCTCGACTTCAAAACCGAGGCCCGCGACCGTGTCGCCCATCCGCTTCCACTCGGAGAACCCGGAGTCATCGTCGCCGACAGGCGGACGCAGCGCGGTGCCGACACGATTGACCTCGTGATCTCGGCACCGCTCCATGGCGCACCGCTGAGGCGAATCATCAACCCCAACTACCACCGATAATTGCCCGGAAACAACAGGAAAGCTGGACAGTCCTTCATATGGGCCATCATCACGCCAATCTCTTCAATTTCCGGCACTGATGTTGTTTTTCTTGATGATCGTCTCCCAAGTCGGCGTTTCGCGCTCGATGAAGGTTGCAAACTCGGCACCAGACCCGCCGACAATGATGGAAGACGAATCGGCAACGCGCTTCGCAATGTCAGGCAAGCGTGCGGCCTTAGCGAGCTCTGACTCAAGTTTCGCGGCAATCGGTTCAGGCAATCCCGCTGGTGCAAGCATGCCAAGCCAGATCACGACATCCTCGAAGCCGTCGTAACCAGACTCCTTCAGTGTCGGAATATTGGGAACGCGTGGGAGCCGCTGGCTGCCCGTAACCGCGATACCGCGAATCTTCCCGGCATCGACCAACTGCTGCGAGCCGAGCACACTGTCGAATATGAACTGGATCTGCCCCGCCATCAGATCGACCTGGGCCGGGCCGACGCCGCGATACGGTACATGAACCGCATTGATGCTGGCGGCGCCCTTGAACATCTCGCCGACGAGGTGCCCGCCGCTGCCCGTCCCCGGGCTACCAAAGTTGAGCCCTTTGCCCGGCTGCTTGCCGTGGGCAACGAACTCCGCGACGGTCTTCGCCGGGACGTCGTTGTTCACAACAAGATAGAGGGGATAGTAAAGCAGCATGCTGAGAGGGCGAAAGTCCTTCGATTCGAATGGCCGCTTGTTCTGCAGCAACGGGCTGATGACGTGGCTGCTGTTCGAGGCAAACAGTAGCGTGTAGCCATCGGGCGCGGCAGTCGCTACTGCCAGTCCGCCGACGGTGCCAGTCGCTCCCGCCTTGTTCTCGACGATGAAGGGCTGGCCGAGCGCCGCTTGCAGCTTCTCGGCCATGAGACGCGCATACGCGTCCGTTGGTCCGCCGGCCGCGAACGGCACGATCACCCGCACGGGACGGTTCGGATAGGACTCAGCCTGAGCGAATACGTTCGTCGCGAACGCCAGAGAGAAGAAAGCCTGCAGAACGAGCCGCATCGATTCCTCCATGAATGCGCGTGTTACCCGTAGTCGGCCGCGCTTAGGGCTACAGTATCTCTCGCTACGTGATATGTTGATAATAGTATGATATGATCGATACGATAGCGTATAGGCATATCTGAGGGGGCGCCGATGGACTTGCTCTCGTTACGGTATTTCAATGAAGTCGTCCGCCAACGTAGCATTTCGAAAGCGGCATCAACGCTTAGCGTCGTGCAACCCGCGCTCACGCGGCGCGTCCAGTTGCTCGAGGAAAGTCTCGGAGCGCAGCTACTGATGCGCCACCGGCGCGGCGTCGAACCGACCGAACAAGGGTCCTTGGTGTTCGAGCGCGCGGAAGTCCTGCTGCGGATGGCGGGCGAAATCGAGTCCGAAGTTCAGTCGCAGATCAACGAGCCGACGGGACAAATAAGGTTTGGCTTTCCGCCTTCCGTCGGCCTTTTGTTCATCGGTCGGCTGTTATCCGATTTTGTGCCGCGGCATCCACGTGTGACTTTCTATCTACAAGAAGGTTTCTCGCGAAGCATTAGAGATTCCTTGCTGGCCGGACGAATCGATGTCGCTATCATGAGCCCTGAGGCGGACCACCCGGATCTCGACGCCCAGTTTCTTTTTGAGGAGGATCTGTGGCTCATCACGCGGGCATCGGACTGGACGTTCGGCAACTCGAAAAGCCTATCGCCTGACGTTCTGCGTGACCGGGAGTTGTTGTTGTCGAGCTATCTTAAGCTTGCGCTTGACCGGGTCAGCATCGAGCGTCGTCTGCCGTTCCGGATTGTCGTTGAAGCGGATTCACTCTCCGCATTAAGGGAGGCAACGCGCGCCGGGGCCGGCTTTTTTGTGACACCGCACATCTCGGTCGAACGTGAACTTGAGAGCGGTGAATTCCGCGGCGCTCCGGTGAAAGGACTAACGGTCTCTCGTGCGCTCTTCCAACGACGTGACCGCCCCCCAACTCGCGCGCTGCAGGCATTCATCGCGATGATCGCGGTGGGCACGCAGGAACTCTGCGCAAGGCATCCGAAGCGATTCCGGGCAGTGGCATCCTAGATCTTTGGAATGACCGGCAACACGACGTAACACGGGAACCCTTCGCCGAAATGCAACGTCGTCTCTCCGCCAAAAATGTCGGGCGGCCGGTCGAGCAGTTCATCATGTACGAACGGACCGCATCCGCGCATAGGATTCTTCATGTTCGAGAGCGCGCCGGGCGGCCCATCCCATTCATAATCTTTGCCGCGTACCGTCAGAGCGAGTGTGTAACCTGTTGGCACAACGATTGACGTTGGCCAGATCTCGATATCGAGTTCGACCGGCTGGCCTGGTGTCAACGGCCATTTTTCGTCGTGGACATGGTACGGCCGATACGGAAGGCTTCGTTCCAGGTCGAGCTTGCGATGCGAGGCGCGTAGCCAGCCTTGTGCGACTGGAGCATGAGGATCGAGCGCGCCTTGAAACGTTACCTCTTTGCCATCGGGATCGAATACGCGGAGCACCAGGAACAGGTCTGCGTCTGCCGTCGATGACGACACAGAAAGCTTCGCAGCCAGCGGCCCCGTGATCTCCGTTTCGTGCGTTAGGGGCGTCGTCGAAAACGTCAGTCCGTCGCCGTGCGCCGCGAACGAAACTTGACCACGGCTAGCGGGAGCATCAGCGAGCGTCTTTCCGTCGGGCTGTAAGTGCAGCGCAGTCCAACGCGTTCGCGCGATCGGCCATTCTGCTTCGTCGCGACGCACGAACTTTTCACCAGGGTGCCGTACATTCAGAATCACGCGTGGCTGCTTGTCCCAACCGTTCTGCTCGCCTTTCAGGAAATGATCGAAGAAGCGCTTCTGCAGGGCATTCGCATAGTCGGTGTAGAAAATCGCCCAGTGCGTACCGCCATGAAACTCCAGCCATTTTTGGGATGACGTGGCCTGCACGAAAGCCTCGACATTGCCGCGCAGATGCAGACCCGCGCCGCCCCAATTGGCGCAAGAAAGCAGCGGGACCTTCACCTTGCTCCAGTCGGCCGAGCGGACCTTGTAGTATTCGTCATCGAAGGGATGGCCGAGGATCTCTTCCCACAGCGGCGTGACATTGCGTGCGAGTTCCTCCTCGGAAAGCGTCTCCGGCCCACAGACAAGTTCGCCGGTCGCGCGACTCTTTTTGCCCCGCCCGCCAACGCCATGCTGCACTGTCATGACTTGCATGGTTTGCCAGTGCTTCTGGAAGGTCGAGACAATACCGCCGTGGTGGCATGCGTCGCGGTAACGGTCTGCGAAGCCCTCCCACGCGCAAATCGCGGCGAGATGCGGCGGCTGGAGTCCTGCAACGCGCCACTGGTTGGCGGCGTAGTAGGAGATTCCGGCGAGACCGACTTTGCCGTTGCTCCACGATTGCGTGCCGCTCCATTCGATGCAGTCGTGGAAGTCCCGCGTCTCGCGCGGCGAGTGATGATCAATTACGCCCGGTGAACGGCCGCAGCCGCGGCTATCGACGCGAACACAAACATATCCGTGTGGTACCCATTTCTCCGGATCGACGACTTCCCAGTTCTGATAGGCATTGGTGGTGCCTGTGACAGTATCGGGAAAGTCCCTGGCCATGATGTCCCAAGCGGTCTTGTATCCGTCCTCGAAATGAAGACCTTTGCCATAAGGGCCGTAGCTGACGATAGCGGGGAAGCGGCCCCTCAGCTTCGGCCGATACACGTCCGCACGCAGGGTGACGCCATCGTCCATCCGAATTGGGACATCCCAATCGATATCCATCGCGACCGGAACAGTTTCTGTGCTCATGCGGTTCTTTCGTGAGAGAACTTCTCTTAGCTAAAGTTCGCAAATAAAAAAATGGTTTTCAGCCATAGCAATGGGTGATCAATATGATCGTATAGCGCTATAGTTGGATGACGCTCCTGCTACCGTTGTGTGTACATTGGGTGCCGGCGGCTGAGCGGCTCCAGAACGTGGCATGCGGCAGTAAGCGCAAATTTCCGGTGCTGCGATTTCGTCGAGGGCCTACGTGCATCCCGCGATATTACAGGCCGCGCGTAAAATAAGCATTTGTATCGCACACACGTTCATGTGTTTGCAGGCGACAAGGTCTCGATAATTTTACAATCGGCGACGATTCCGTGGCCGCACTGGTTGATGACTCTATCCAGCTCGGCCTTGAGTGCCTGAAGGTCGCGAATTTTTCGCTCGACTGCTGTCCGATGCTCATTGGCGATCGCGTCTATCGCTGTGCAAGGTTGGGTTCGGTCGTCGGAGAGAGTTAGCAGTGAACGGACTTGTTCAAGTGAAAATCCGAGATCCCGCGCACGCCTAATAAAGCTCAGCCTATTGAGATGCTCAGGTCTATAGGCGCGATAGTTTCCCTCCGTGCGAGACGGCTCGGGCAACAGCCCGCTCTTCTCGTAGAAGCGGATCGTCTCGACCTTGGTGCCTGTCTGTCTTGCCAGGTGACCGATCGTTAGTGTCCGGCCGCTCATCGTTTAGTCCAGTCACCTAGAGGAACGGGGAAGCGAGCCGTATCACGACCCCGTCCTGGTGCGCTGCACCTCGCTTTGGACAAGATTATACAGCTGTTGCACTCCAAATGACGGCAACGGCTTGCCGTTGACGAAGAAAGTTGGCGTTCTCCGAACGTTGTTCGTTTTAACGTCGGCCATATCCTGCGTAAGGACACGTGTGATCTCGCTCGAAGTGGCATCACGCCGGGCGCGCTCGGTATCGAGGCCGGCTGCCCGGGCAAATTCCCATGCCTTGTTCAGGTCAGGGCCGGCGTGATCCGCCCATTCCGGCTGTCTCGCCAGCAGTGCTTCGAGAACTGACTCGAACTTCCCCTGTATCCGAGCGGTCTCAAGTATCCTGACCGCTTCGTCCGAGCCTTGGTGGAAGGGCGTGTATCTCACGACCAGACGCACCTCGTTCGGAAACGCGGCAAGGATCTGCTTCAGGATCGGGTGGAAGGCCCGGCACGCCTCACATGACGGATCGAAGAACTCGACGATCGTAACCCGCGCATCCTCCGGACCAATGATCGGCGAGTGCGGTCGGATGAGTTCGTTTCCTACGGCCGTCGGTGCCACGCGCGCGCGACTGACGTTGTAACGGTCGTACAGGAAAGCAGAACCGGCGAAGATGACGACCGCTACGAGAGTTGTGATGACGACAATCGAGCGCCTGGTCATGCCGAAATCCTCCGGGGGGCGAGAACAAGAAGAATGGCGATGCCCGTGAAGGCCGCGAGCGAAAGAAAGGGAAGCGGGAGGCCACCGAGAATGGTCATATCCGCGCTCGAACAGGAGGGTCCCTGCCCGCAGGGCTCAATGGCTTCGGGAATGACGCCGACATAGAGCAGTGTGTGGAAGGCGGCGCCGAGCCAACCCAGTCCGGCGAGAGGCAGCGCGTAGCGCCAGATGCCGGGGTCGCCACGGAAACTCGCCACAGCCAGGACAACCGCGAGCGGGAACATGAAAGCTCGTTGATGCCAGCACAGATTGCATGGCGACTGGCCCATGATCTCGCCGACGAAGAGCGCCCCAAGCGTCGCCGCGAGCGCGATGATCCACGCAGCGAACAAAAATGCCCAAGCATGACCGTCAGGCGCGCCCGCTGCCGTGTTCGTCATGGGCAAATCTCTTCTCTCGTCATTCTTCGCCGTGCCCCCCGAGACGTGAAGTCGGCCCTTAGGTGAAAGGGGGCGGCAGGCCAGACTCGACGGACTCACCGCATCCGCCCTTGGATTCACGAATCACTTTGTTTTCAAGCCTGCACCCTGTAGCAGCTACAGGGTCAAGATTCATTCATTCGGCTCCCGGCTCCGTGAACGAGGCCCGACGGGGCCAACAAGGCGATCCCGTCAGCGTGGGGCTTGACCCAGTAGTTGCTACAGGGTCTATCTGAGGTGTCACATCGGGATTGTCGAGGTGACAGCATGGCGGCGATCAGCCCTATCAAGTTGCGCGTGGAAGGCATGGATTGCGCTGCCTGCGCGCTGAAAATCGAGAACGCGATGGCCCGGCTGCCGGGCGTCAGCGACATCAATGTCAGCTACAGCGCCGGGACGCTCGCCCTGCAGCTGGACGAGGACCACACCTCCGCGCGCATGATCGAGGAGCAGATCAGAGCGCTCGGCTATATGCCGGTCGGCGCCGCGACCGAACCCGAGACGAGCGGCCCGAAAAAGCGCAGCCACGAACCCTGGTGGGGAGGGCGAAAAGGGCTCCTCGTCATCGGCACCGGCTCCCTGTTCCTCATTGCCTTGGTCCTCGCCCAGTTCCTTCCCGCGTGGGAGCGCTGGCTCTACTCGGCCGCCGCCCTTGCCGGCGTGACCCCGTTCGCACGGCGGGCCTTGGCCGGAGCGATGGCCGGGTCGCCGTTCACCATCGAAACGCTGATGACGGTTGCAGCGCTGGGAGCGGTCGCGATCGGCGAAGCAGAGGAAGCCGCCGTCGTCATCTTCCTGTTCGCGGTCGGCGAGCTTCTCGAAACCGTCGCGGCGGGCCGGGCCCGCGCCGGCATCGAGGCGCTGATCGACCTCGTGCCGCGCGTGGCCTTCCGCGAGCGCAGCGGCGTGGTCGAGAAGGTGGCGGCGGACGAACTGGCCGTTGGCGATATCGTCCAGGTGCGCCCCGGCGATCGCGTTCCCTCGGACGGCGAGGTGATCGACGGCGCGTCGGATGTCGACGAAGCGCCGGTGACCGGAGAATCGGTGCCCGTGCTCAAGGAGCCCGGCGCGAAGGTCTATGCCGGCAGCATCAACGCCAACGCCGAACTACGCTTGAGAATCAGCCATGTGGCTGCCGACAATACCATCGCCCGCATCATCCACATGGTGGAGGAAGCACAGGAATCGAAGGCGCCGACCGCACGGATGATCGATCGCTTCAGTCGCTGGTACACGCCCGGCGCCATGCTGGTTGCGCTATTGATCATCGTGATTCCTCCGCTCGGCTTCGGCGCCGACTGGATGACCTGGATCTACCGCGGCCTGGCCGTGCTGCTGATTGCTTGTCCATGCGCGCTTGTGATCTCGACGCCGGCCGCGATCGCATCCGGCCTTGCCGCGGGAGCGCGCCGGGGATTGCTGATCAAGGGCGGGGCGGCCCTTGAAACGCTCGGCAAGGTCAGGACGGTCGCCTTCGACAAGACCGGAACCCTGACGCGCGGCCGCCCGCGAGTCACGGACGTGGTGGCGATCTCCGGGAGTGAGAGCGTCATCCTGGCGAGAGCGGCGGCGGTCGAGCGCAACACCAGCCATCCGCTCGGGGTCGCGATCATGGAGGCCGCCGCCGCTCGCGGTCTCGAATTGCCCGAAACCTTCGGCGGCGGCATCGCCACGCCGGGCAAGGCCGTGACGGTGCGCTTGAAGGACGGCTTCGCTTCGGTCGGCTCTCCGCGCTATGCGGCAGAGCAAACGACAATCTCACCGGATCTCGTGGAAAGAATCACCGCGCTTGAGAGCGACGGCAAGACCGTCGTGGTGCTGCTGTCGGGCAAGACCATCGACGGCGTGATCGCGCTGCGCGACGAGCCGCGCGAGGACGCGATAGAAGGCGTGAAGAGACTAACGAACCGCGGCATCCGGGCTGTGATGTTGACCGGCGACAATCGACGCACAGCCGATGCCATCGCAGGTCAGCTCGGCATGGAGGCCCGCGCGGAACTTCTGCCCGACGCCAAGCTCGCCGAGATCGGCAGGCTCAAGGAAGCCGGGGCGATCGCCATGGTGGGCGACGGCATCAATGACGCGCCGGCGCTGGCGGCGGCGTCGGTCGGCGTCGCCATGGGTGGGGGCACGGATGTCGCGCTGGAGACGGCCGACGCCGCGCTGCTCAAGAACCGCGTGACGGGCGTGGCCGAGCTGATCGCTCTATCACAGGCGACGCTCGCCAATATCTGGCAGAACATCGCGATCGCTCTCAGCCTCAAGGCTGTGTTCCTCGCGACCACGCTGTTCGGCGTCACGACGCTCTGGATGGCGATCCTTGCGGACACCGGCGCGACGGTGCTTGTCACCGCCAATGCGTTGCGCCTCCTCGCCCATCGTCCGTCCCGCTAGAAAGGACTTCGACTTGCGAACGTTGAGACTGAAAGCGATGGCCGCCTGCGCGGGACTAGCCATGCTGGCAGCGCCCTCGGCCGCTCACGACTATAAGATCGGGTCTATCCGCGTCATCCATCCATGGTCACGGGCGACGCCTCCTGTCGTTCCGGTGGCCGGGGGATATCTAAGACTGATCAATTTGGGCGAGGAGCCTGATCGACTTCTCGCTGTCTCGTCCGAGATCGCCGAGAAGGTGGAACTACACGAGTCTACAGTGACCGACGGAATCGCGCGGATGCGACCGCTCCCGGGCGGGTTGACGATCAATGCCGGAGAAACCGTTGAATTGAAGCTTGGCCAGGCTCACATCATGTTCATCAAGCCGATCCGACCCCTCAAGGAGGGAGAGCGGTTTGAAGCCACTCTCCTCTTCGAGAAGGCGGGGTCCCTCATGATCGAATTTATGGTCCAGGGCATGGGCGCCCAACCTGCCGGAAAAAGCGGGCACGAGGGCCATGGAGCGCCCCCGCAATGACTGGACTCAAGCTCTTCCGCCTGATTGTTTGGGGCGCAGTTGCCGTGGCCGGCGGGTTGTTCCTCGGCCTCAGCGGTCTGATGCCGGGTCAACAGCGGGGGCAACCGGCCATTACCTCGGCCGGCATCGCCGCCATTGGCGGGCCGTTTAAGTTGACGTCGCACAATGGGGAGCCGTTCGACAATGCTCGCCTCGCTGGTAAGCCCTATCTCGCCTTCTTCGGCTTCACCCATTGCCCTGACATCTGCCCTACGACGCTCTTCGAACTTACCGAACTCATGACTGAGCTTGGCGCCGCAACCGACAGATTCAATGTGATCTTCATCACAGTGGACCCGGAAAGGGATACTCAGGAGCTTCTGGCCGGTTACATGACGTCGTTTGACGAGCGGATCGTGGCGCTACGTGGAACTCAGGAGGAAACCGATGCCGTGGTGAAAGCCTTTGCAGCGTTCGCCCGCAAGGTCCCCTTGGAAGGAGGTCAGTACACGATGGATCATACGGCCGGCGTCTATCTCATGGATGCCGAAGGCAAGTTCGCTGGCATGCTGGATATGCACGAGCCCCGTAAGACGAGATTGCAAAAGCTCCGCCGACTTGCTGGCGGCAACACATAGAGAGAAGGGATCGACGATGATTGGAGCCTTCAAGGGAATGGTCGCGGCGATTGCCATGCTTCTGATGACCGGCACTCTATTGGCCGCGCAGACGATGGAGATTCTGTCGACCTCAGGCTGCGGTTGCTGCGTCGCCTGGGAGCGTTATTTGAAAAAGAATGGCTATGTCACCAGCCTCCGAAACCTGCCCATGGCTGACCTGTGGCAGCGAAAAGTGAAAGCCGGTTTGAAGCTCGGGCTCACCTCCTGCCATACCGGCTTTATCGAAGGCTACGTCGTAGAAGGCCATGTGCCGGTCCGCGAGATCAGACGGCTGCTTTTCGAGAGACCGGATGCAATCGGGATCGTTGTGCCCGACATGCCTTACGGTTCGCCCGGAATGGGCGAGGCAGGTCCGGACGCTGATCCATACAAAGTGCTGCTCGTGCGCAAGGACGGCACGACCGAGGTCTATGCGAGCTATCCATGAGCGTCGGTTCGGCTTCTGATATCAGCCGGCGGTTGCCGGCTGGCGTGCAGGAGGCCGACGTGCTGGTTATCGGCGCGGGTCAGGCGGGCCTCGCTGCAGGCTTCCACCTCAGAAAGACCAACCTTTCCTTTTTCATTGTCGATCGCTCCCGACGGATCGGCGAAAGTTGGCGCAAGCGTTACGATTCGCTCACGCTCTTTACACCTCGGGCCTTCAGCGTGCGAACCTTGAAGACGGAGCGGATGTCGCAGCACGGGCTGTCATCATTGCTACAGGTGCGTTCCAGCAGCCCCTGATTCCAGCGATCGCCACCCGTTTTGACAGTACCGTCACTCAACTGACGTCAGAAACGTACCGCAACCCGCACGACATACCCAAGGGCGTCGTGCTCGACGTTGGCGACGGCGCATCCGGGCGTGACATCTCTGTCGAACTTTCGGGAACGCACGAGGTCATTCTTGCCCAAGGCCCGAACCACAGACTGTTTCCCGAGCATATCTTTACCCGCAGCACATGGTGGTGGCTTCGCGTTCTCAGATTGATGTCGGCAACGCGGAATTCTCTACTCGGCCGTCTCATGCTAAGCGCCGATCCTTTCCCCAACCGCGGCCGCAGCATCGTAGATTTGCGCCGCATGGGTGTCACGATCATGCCGCGGTTGCTCGACGCCGCTGGGCGAACAGCATCCTTCGCGGGCTGCTCAGAAAAGCAGATTGGCCTGCACCCGGCTTCGTTGACTCCCGCCTAAGCTAATCCAGCCTGCCGCTCGAACTCCATATGTCCCCATGTGCAATCTCTACAGTATCACCGAAGTTCAGGCGGGCGGAGACGGCGTTCCGCGGCTTTGGCGGCAATCGCTCCCGGCTCGGTAGCGGCAGCCCATAGAACCCGGTCGGGCGGGCCGACACGCACTAAATAAAACGAAAGAACTACATGGTTGGCCGTTATTCCCCTGTTCATGGTACAATTCGATTTGCACCAATTTTGCCTCCAGCGCGGATACGTAGCCCATGCGCCTAAGGAATCTGGAGGGATGCCAAAGATGACCGATGACAAGAAACCGAAGCTACTGTCGAGTGGCAATCCCCAGATCGCCAAGGGCGACGGCGACGCGCCGATCCAGGCATACATTGCCGCGATGCCCGGCTGGAAAAGCGAGATCGGGCGCAAGCTCGACGAAATCGTAGAGCGTGTCTTTCCCGAGGTTACCAAAGCGGTCAAATGGAACACGCCGCTCTATGGCAAGGAGGATGGCTGGTTCTTCTCGATGTATTGTTACAAGCGCTATGTTCAACTGACCTTCATGCGCGGGACGTCGCTGTCACCTGTCCCTCCCACGAGCTCCAAAACGGAAGGGACCCGCTATCTGAACATCCACGAAGGCGACGATCTGGACGAGGCCCTGGTTGAAGATTGGATCAGACAGGCCCTCGGGCTGCCGGGCGTGACGCTCTAGCGAATCAGCAATTCACGCTCTACGGCGACATCATATCACCAGCTTTTTGAAACCGCTGCTGAGTTCGGCGCCGCGAACTGCTGCCCGATGACATCGCGCGGTTCCTTCCCGATCATCATCTCCAAACTACAAAACCGCCCGAAGGCAATTCCGCGAGATCGCGTGTCGTGACGCCTGGCCGAAGCTGCACGGCAGCGCCCTCGATCGCCTAAAGGCAGGTGCGGACGCCGCTTTTGACTTTATCCGCCCATTCCGGACCTAGCATCTCGCGGGCAGAAATTGCTTGCTGTGCGCCCGTATCGCCTTCTCGAAACATAGCGACCGCCAGTCCTTTATCGTGCGAACCTGAACGATAGGGGCGCCCGGCTCGTAGGTGGTACGCCCCCGGTAGAAGCCGCCCCCGTAGGTCGCGGTCGTATTGTACGACCCCGGCAGCTAGATTGCAGAGCGCTTCGGCTCCGTCGGAAAGCGGACACACATCGTATTCCCATTGCCGCAATAGATCGGCAACGATCCGCCGTACGGGCAATGCGAGCAAGCGTGCGGTCAACGCCTATTTGTTCCTTCGCGACCCGCGATGTTCTGCTTTATGATAGGGCTCATTCGATCAGAAGGTACCGCGGACAGATGGGGATCGCCGGCCTGGACATTCCAGGCCAGTCGTACTCCGTTGCCGCGAGGCCCACCATGCCGCCCCATATCGCCGTCATTGGCGCCGGAATTGCCGGCGTTACCACCGCCTATGCGCTGTCGCAGCAAGGCTACGACGTCACCGTGATCGACCGGCAACGCTATGCCGGCATGGAAACGTCGTTCGCCAATGGCGGACAGCTTTCCGCCAGCAACGCCGAGGTCTGGAATCAATGGTCGACCGTGTTGAAAGGCCTGGCCTGGATGCTGCGCAACGACGCGCCGCTCTTGGTCAACCTGTCGCCGGACTGGCACAAGTATTCATGGTTCGCCGAATTCATCTGGAACATCCAGCACTATCGCGCCAACACCGTCGAGACGACGCGGCTCGCTATCGCCGCGCGCCAAGAGCTGTTCGCCATGGCCGAACGCGAAGGCATCGGTTTCGACCTTGAACGCCGCGGCATTCTCCACGTCTATCGCACGCAAGCCGAATTCGAACGTGCGCGTGACGTCAACGCGCTTCTGGTGGAAGGCGGCCTGGATCGCCGCGCGGTCGCCGGCGAGGAAATCCGCAGCATCGAGCCGGCGATCCAGAGTTCCTACTATGCCGGACTTTATACGCCCTCGGATTGCACGGGGGACATTCACAAATTCACCCGAGGGCTTGCCAAAGCCTGTGAAAAGCGCGGCGTCCGCTTCCGATATGAAACCGCCACTGAGGGCATCCAACAGCGCCGCAATAAGATTGCAATGAAGACCGCGGCGCTCGTCGAGGCGGGTGGCAACGTTCTGTATGCCGACCATCTGGAGTTTGACGGCGTCGTGCTCTGTGCCGGCATCGACACCCGTGCGCTGGCAAGAACTCTGGGGGACCGCGTCAACATCTATCCCGTGAAGGGCTACTCGATCACGGTCAACCTGGCGGACGACGCCAGCCGGCATGCCGCGCCGTGGGTGAGCCTGCTCGACGACGAGGCCAAGATCGTCACAAGCCGCCTTGGCGCCGATCGATTCCGCGTTGCCGGCACCGCAGAGTTCAACGGTCCCAACCGCGACATCCGGGCGGATCGCATCGTACCGTTAGTGAACTGGGTGCGGCGGCTTTTCCCGAGTCTCGACACGGATAGTGTGGTTCCATGGAGCGGTTTGCGTCCGATGATGCCGAACATGATGCCGGCGGTTCGTTGCAGCCGAACCGCCCGGGTGTTCTACAATTCCGGGCATGGCCATCTCGGCTGGACGCTGTCGGGCGCGACCGCGCAAATGGTTGCCTCGCTCGTCAGCCGTTCAATTCCGAAAACAAACACCTAGATTTATGGAATTGGGCGCCTTTTTGCGCGGGTTTACAATGTCCGCTTTGGGTCAGGAGCGGAATTCCCAGGAGACGACCACATCGCGAACGAAAGTACGCCGAGCGGTACAACATGGTGCTCGCGCACCCATGCTAAGTGCCTTGTTTCAATTATGAATTCCCGCTCAGCTCACCCTTTCCATCATCGGCGCGACTGAGAATTGTCTATTAATATCAACCATTTACGAGACTCATTGGTCGCCCTGCGGCGTCCTTCAGCAGAGACCCCATGCAATCACGAAGGCGACTTTAAGGCCTATACGGCTCCCCAAGTCATCAAACAAGGCGGAGCTTGCCGCATCGGCGTTCGACGCAGTGCTCGTGGCCGCGCTGGCACGGACTGTCGGCGGTGCGACCGCAGTACGACAGGCATCCGGGCGGAACGGCCCTGCCCCTGCAAGCCAATCGTTCAGCGGCGGGGGTTCAGCGGACGCACGGGACTCGTCAATGCCGGCCCGCGAGAAATATGCCAAGGGCGACATTGTCGCCCTGCCATCGGCTACATCGCGAAAGCGCCAGGTTGTGGAAAGCGACGCATGGCGAGGACGCATGGCGCGGATTGGCTCGCGATGCAGGACATCGACATCATCGACAAGGCAAAATTATTCGGCTTAAGGTGAACTCTCGTCCCGCGGTCAATGGGACATCAGCGGGGACACAACCGATGGCAGTCAACCTTCCGGCACCGGTTTACAAACCATCATTCGCGGTGACGCGCGCGAGTCATGTGGTCAACCGCGTCAAGGATCTTGCCGCCAGCAGGAATTTCTACGTCGATCTGCTTGGTCTCGCCGTCAGCGACGAATCGAAAGACACGCTCTGGCTGCGCGGCATGGAAGAGGGCTGCCATCACAGTCTGGTCCTGAAGGTTGGCGAGCCGAGCTGCGAACGCGTCGGCATGCGGGTGCTGACGGAAGAGGACCTCGATCTCGCGCATACTCATTTCCGCGATGCGGGCTTTCCGGTTGCCTGGGTCGATGTCGCCCATCAAGGACGCACGCTGCACACCACGGATCCGGCCGGCACACCGCTTGAATTCTGCGCGACCATGGAAACGCGGCCGCGTCTTTTTCATCATGTCGAGGCCTATCGCGGGGCGGCGGCGCAGCGGCTCGACCACTTCCAGATATTGACGCCCAAGGTTCGCGAATCTCTCGATTTCTACAATGCGATCGGGTTCCGCCTATCAGAGTATGTGCTGCATGAAGGCGGCCAACGCCTGTTGATGATCTTCCTGCAACGGAAGGGCAATCCGCACGACATCGTCTTCACCGACTCGCCAGGACCGCGCTTGCATCATCTTGCTTATACGGTGCCCGAGACCAGCTCACTGATGTTGACGGCGGATCTGTTCGTGCGCGCCGGATTTGCGTCGCAGGTCGAGTTTGGCCCGGCACGTCATTTCAGCCCGGGGCTGGCGCGTTTTCTCTATTTGCGCGATCCGGACGGCCATCGTGTCGAGCTGTTCCCGACGCATTATCAGACCATCGACATAGAAGATGAGCCGTTGTGCTGGGAAGTGCCGAATTTCCAGATCGGCGGCTGGCAGGAACCGCCGCGGCGCTGGCTGGAAGAGGCCACAAAATTTGCATGATGGCAGCGGTCGATGCCGCCCGGGCACGCGCCACAGTTGACGAAATAACGGACGCGTTGCCTCGCACCAATGTTTTGAATGCGGCGAACCGGGCGCTCGATCTGCCTGAAGGCCGGCAGAGCAATCAATAGCCGATAACTCGCGCACCGGCACACCATCGGCAGAACCCAACGAGGGCATTTATGTCTGAAGCCAGCGGCGCCCCAAAGGGATCTGCGATCGACGAGACTCACGATCCAGGGCTCCAGAGCTGGGTGGAATCCGCCAACGGTCATGCGGATTTCCCCATCCAGAATCTGCCGTTCGGCATTTTCAGCCATGCGGGAGGTGCGCCGCGCAGCGGCGTGGCCATCGGCGATCAGATCCTCGACCTCGCCGCGCTGTCGGACTCAGGACTGCTGTCGGGCGACGGCGCAACGGCCGCGGCAACCGGGCGCGCATCGACGCTCAACGCCCTCATGGGCCTGCCGGCCCACATGCGCCGGTCGCTGCGGCGAGCGCTATCCGCGCTCCTTGCATCCGGCGCGCCGAACCGGTCCATCGTCGAACAATGGCTCCATCCGAAGAGCCAATGCGCGATGCATCTGCCGGCCCGCATCGGCGGCTTCACGGATTTCTTTGCCGGCATTCATCACGCCAGCAATGCCGGCAAGCTGCTCCGCCCCGACAATCCGCTGCTGCCGAATTACAAATACGTTCCCGTCGGATACCACGGGCGAAGTTCGTCGATCC
>JAUXXH010000020.1 GCA_030684935.1 Pseudolabrys sp.
CGCGGCGGCCGGTGGCGGGGCGGGCGGTGCCGCAGCGGGGACCGGGGCCGGTACGGCGGGGGCGGGCGGGGGTGTGGCCGCGGCCGGTGCCGGTGGCGGCGGCAACGTGGCGCTGACCACCGCCTTGCAGCCGCTGCTCAGGCTGGCGACGTTCTTCTGCAGGCAAGCCAGAGCTTCCTTGCCGCCGGGCGATACGCCGGAACATTTCGACATAAAATCGGAGCGGCAGTTGGCGCGCATGGCGCTTTGCTGCTCCGGCGTGATCTGCGCCACGGCCGCTTCGCTCAGCAGCGCCAGCACCGCCGCCGCGATGCCGGCAAGGATGGTTCGGTGTGCAAGGGATTGCCGCATGGTCTTCGCCCCCGTTTCGACAGGCGCCGCGGCGGTGAGCGCCGCGAACAGCCCTCGCGGCGATTATGCTAAGGGCCGCAGCATGCTGTCACCTGGAAATATTTGGGTGCACATTGCCGCCGGAGGGGCTGACGAATTTGCCGGCAACGGCGTATCGTGGCGCCGGAAGGAGCCTGTCATGCCGATGGATGCCGGAGAAATCGAGCGCTTGATCAAGGCGCGGCTGCCTGACGCGCAGGTGACGATCCGCGATCTGGCCGGCGATGGCGACCACTACGCCGCGACCGTGATTTCGGCATCGTTCCAGGGCAAGTCGCGGGTCCAGCAGCACCAGATCGTCTATGAGGCGCTCAAGGGCCAGATGGGCGGCGTGCTGCATGCCCTCGCCCTGCAGACCGGCACGCCCTGACGCATGGCCGCGACAAGCACGGTCCGCATTCTGTCGCCCGACGGCGCCATCGCTCCGACCGGAACCTGGAGCGTCGGCACGCGCGCCGGCGACTTTGTGTTCGTGGCCGGCATGCGCGGCATCGACCCGGCGACCAATACGCTGGTGGCGGGCGACGAGGCACGAATCCGGCAGGGCTTCATCAACATGCAGACCATCGCCGAATCGGAGGGGGCAGGGCTGACCGATTGCGTCCGCCTGACCGTCTATGTCACCGCCATGGCGGCGCTGCGGCCGCTGGTGAACAAGGTGCAGGAGGAATTGTGGGCCGGCGGACCCTATCCGCCGCGCACCATTCTCGAGGTTGCCGGGCTCAACCAGGACGACATTTTCGAGGTCGAGGGAACGTTTTACGCCCCGGCCGGGCCGCGCTAACGGCTATCGGGGTTTCCGGCCGCTCAACCCTGCAATACCCCGCAATACCCCCCTTGGGGTGGTGGCCGGTTCTGCGCTACATATATCGGTGTCAGGCGATTTGGCCGCCCGAAAGTCGACGTGCGCGGCGCCGCCCAAAAGGACCGGAACCTATGGCTATCGAACAATTCATCGAGAACGAAGTGAAGGCGAACGACGTCGTGCTGTTCATGAAGGGCACGCCGCAGTTTCCGCAATGCGGATTTTCCGGCCAGGTGGTGCAGATTCTCGACCATCTCGGCGTGAGCTACAAAGGGCTCAACGTGCTGGAATCCGACGATCTGCGCGACGGCATCAAGGCCTATTCGAACTGGCCGACCATTCCGCAGCTTTACGTCAAAGGCGAGTTCGTCGGCGGCTGCGACATTGTCCGCGAGATGTTCCAGGCCGGCGAGTTGCAGGAGACATTCAAGGACGCCGGCGTCGCAACGCGTCAGACCGCCTGAGCGGATGATCGTGCTGTGGCGAAGGTCTTCCTCGTCCTGGCGACGGTTGTCGGCGTAGCGCTTGCGGTCTTGCTCATCGCCGTATCCGGCTTTCTGTTCGGAGGCGGCCCGCAGAGCATGAACGCCGGGCCGCTGGCCGCCGTGGCCTATGGCGCGGCAGTGATCGCCTGCGTGGCAGCGCCGGTTGCGGGATTTGTCCTGAACAGCCGCGGCAAGACCGGCCCGGGTCTCTTGGTCGCCTGGCTGCCTGCGATTGTCGCGCTGGTGCTGACGGCGATGCCGGCGCCGTACTGACATCGCCGCAAGCGCGGACAGAGCCGAATCCCGCAACGCAAAACCCCCGCCTTTCGGGCGGGGGGTTGGTATTCGGATCGGCGCGATTGAACGATCAGCGCGAGTAGTATTCGACCACCAGCGACGGCTCCATCTTCACCGCATAGGGCACATCGGCGAAGGCCGGAACGCGCGCCAGCGTTGCGGTCAGCTTCGAGGTGTTGACGTCGATATAGTCGGGCACGTCGCGCTCGGACAAGGCCTGCGCTTCGAGCACCAGGTTCATCTGCTTGGACTTTTCCTTGACCTCGATCACGTCACCGACCTTGGCGCGGTAGCTCGCGATGTTGACGCGCTTGCCGTTCACGGTGATGTGGCCGTGGTTGATGAACTGGCGGGCCGCAAACACCGTCGGCACGAACTTGGCGCGGAAGATGATGGCGTCGAGGCGGCGCTCCAGCAGGCCGATCAGGTTGGCGCCCGAGTCGCCCTTCATGCGGATGGCCTCGTCGTAGATGCCGCGGAACTGCTTCTCGGAAATGTTGCCGTAGTAAAAGCGGAGCTTCTGCTTGGCCTTGAGCTGCACGCCGTAGTCGGAGAGCTTGCTCTTGCGGCGCTGGCCGTGCTGGCCGGGGCCGTATTCGCGCCGGTTGACCGGGCTTTTCGGCCGACCCCAGATGTTTTCGCCCATCCGGCGGTCGATCTTGTACTTTGATTCCATGCGCTTGGTCATCGCGTCCTCGTCGAGTTCGATTTAGGGGTGAGGAACCGCGCCCTCCTCTGTCCCGGATCACTCCGGAACCGACAGGCAGACCTCGATAGCGCAAGGCCGTACCACGGGTCGCGAAACGCCTGTCCGGCCCCAAGGGGGCTGGGCAGACCGGCGGGTTCTAGGGGGGAAGCGGCCGGGTGTCAAACCCGGCGCCGGAGGCGGCATAAACGGCCATATCGCCGTCAAGTGGGAAATTTGTCGCGGCTGCGACGATTTGTCTTGCCCGCTGAAGCGACGGTTGGCATGGATAGCGCCGTCAGCCCGGGCCCCTCTGGCAGCTCCCCGCTGCGATGTCGGACTGATCAAACCGATCCTGGCCCGATGGACCCAGCGTCTGTCCCAGTCGTCACCCTTTAACCCGCTGCCCTTGTGGCCGCGGGCAGGAAACCTGTCCATGTTGACCGATATCTTCTCCGGCCTGACCCACGAGGCGCTGGTCGCCTTCGGCCAGGTCATTATGATCGATCTGGTGCTGGCCGGCGACAACGCCGTGGTCATTGGGCTTGCCGCCGCCGGCCTGCCGGCCAAGCAGCGCACCAAGGCCATCATGTTCGGCATTCTGGCCGCCACCGTGCTGCGCATCATGTTCGCGTCGGTCGCCGTGCAACTGCTGGAAATCGTCGGCCTGCTGCTGGCGGGTGGCGTGCTGCTGCTCTGGGTGTGCTGGAAGATGTGGCGCGAGCTGCGTCATCCGCCGGAGGAGGTGGAACTGGCGGCGCTGGAAGAGGGCGGCGCGCCGGTCGACGCCGCCAATCCCGGTGCGCCGCAGAAGACTTTCGCCCAGGCCGCCTGGCAGATCGTCATCGCCGACGTGTCGATGTCCCTCGACAATGTGCTGGCGGTGGCGGGCGCCGCCCGCGAGCATCCGGTCGCGCTGGTCTTCGGCCTCGCTTTGTCGATCGTGCTGATGGGCGTCGCCGCGTCCTTCATCGCGCGCCTGCTGACCAAACACCGCTGGATCGCCTATGTCGGCCTGGCGATCATCCTCTACGTCGCGGGCGACATGATCTGGCGCGGCGCCTGGGAACTGCAGAAATACGCGGTCGGCTAAACCGGGAAGCCGAACGCCTGAAGCGCCTTCGCCAGAGCCGGCGAGGGCGCCTGCCCCGACGTGAAGACGATCGCCGGCGGCGGCGCGTTCGATACCGGCGGCCTGTCCTGCAGCAGGGCGCCGACCCGGCGCGCGATCGCCGGCGCCGGATCGAGCCAGTGGACCGGCCACGGCGCCGTCGTGCGGAAGCGGTCGATCAGCAGCGGGTAATGCGTGCAGGCCAGCACCACGGTGTCGGTGCGCCGGCCCTCGGTCTCGACAAAGCACGCGCCGATCTCGGCCGCGATGGCGGCATCGGCAACCGGATGACCGGCCAACTCGGCCTCGGCATAACCGGCCAGACGCGGCGACCCCACCAGCACCACATCGCAACCGGCGGCGAACTCGCGGATCAGCGCGCGGGTATATTCGCGGCTGACGGTCGCCTGCGTGCCGAGCACGGCAATGCGCTTGGAGACCGACTGCGCGCAGGCCGGCTTGATCGCCGGCACCGTGCCGACGAAGGGCACGGCGAAGCGGGCCCGCAGGTCCGCCAGCGCCAGCGTCGAGGCGGTGTTGCAGGCCACCACAACCAGATCCGGTGCATGCTGCGCGATCGCGGCACCCAGCACATCGCGCACCCGCGCGATCAGCGTGGCCTCGGGCAGGTTGCCGTAGGGGAACCCGGCGTCATCGGCGAGATAGACGAAGCGCGCATCGGGCCGGACGGCGGCGATGTCGCGGAACACGGTCAAACCGCCCAGCCCGGAATCGAACACCAGAACGGTCGCAGGTGCGGTTTCGGACATGGCGGCCGCGTCAGTAGACGAATCGGGAAGAGTCATTGGTTTCACGAGCTAAAACACGCGCAATTCATCGTGACAATGGGCCACAGCAGGGAATGCGGTTCCCGGTCGTTTCTTCATTAAGAGGGGCGTGACAGCGACATGGAGTTTTACGTTATGCAATTCAAACATCTGGTTCTCACCGCGGGCCTGCTGCTGGGTTCCGCCTCGATCGCCGCGGCCGCGCCGGCGCTGGTCACCGCCGATCTCAATCTGCGCAGCGGTCCGGGCACCAATTACGGCGTCGTCAATGTGCTGCCCGGCGGTTCGACCGTCGATGTGCTGAGCTGCTCGGGCTCGTGGTGCCGCGTCGGCTGGGGCAATTCGGTCGGCTTCGCCAGCAGAAGCTATCTCGATGTCGCCGGCGGCCCGGTTTATGCGGTCGCTCCGCCGCCGATCGTCGTCGCACCGCCGGTGTTCGGCTATGGTTACGCCTATCGCAGCGGACCCCGTTTCCATAGCGGCCCGCGTTACTATCGCGGCGGGAATGTCCGCGGTCCCGGACCGCAGTACCGTGGCGGTTCGCGCCCCGGTCCGCGTGCAGCGGCCCCCGGACCGCGTGGCACCCCGGGCAATCTCCCGCTGCGTCACTTCCGCTAGACGAAAAGAGCTGGCGCGCCTAACGCTTGAGGCGCGCCAGCAACTGCCCGAACATCGCGAGGCCTTGCGGCCAGTAGCCCAGCCGCGAGGCCGCGTTGATGTGGCCAAGCTCTCCGGCATTGCAGAAATCCGCACCCCAGCTCCGCGCGAAATCCTGCGCGCGTTCGAGCGTCACAAACTCATCATTGGTGCTGGCCGCCACCAGCGCCGGCACCGGCAATGCCGCGCGCGGCATCGGCGCGAAATCGCGCGTCGTCTCCGGCGTATGCGCCGGCGACTCGACATCGGACGGCGCAAGGCATGATAGAGTGTTCGTCCCAGCGGAAAAAGGTTGGCGCCAATGAAACTTGTGACTGATGCTGTCGAGGTAGAAAGGGTGGCGTCACTTTTGCCATCGCGTCTAAGGGAAAACGGTTTTGAATGGCGGGATATTGATCGGCTTGCTTACGATAAGAAAAGCGACTTGTTCTATTTCGATGTCATTGATGAGAGCAGCCTGTGCAGGCTTCCGGCAATGTTACGCCACCTTGCCGAAGAACGATGTTTCATCTGGAACTACCGCTCGCTTCACACGAAACCAAGGGGGCGGGACCCGCTTGCCGTTATCGAAGTGCTGTCCAATGATGATGAAAGTCTGATCTCTCGAAATCTGCGCGACGGCGCGGATCAGCAGGCCTCATTCTTGGCAGTATATCATTTGACAGGGTTGTTTGGAATCGTACCCGAAAGCACCGACTGGCTTATTCTCGCCGAGCCTGACGAGCATGCTGTGCTCTTGGCCAAGCATGAAATCAAGTTCGCCAAGTTTCAGAGTTTGTGGTGGCCGCAAGTGTCAGAGAGATTAACAAAACTCGGATGGCGCACCTAACGCTTGAGGCGCGCCAGCAACTGCCCGAACATCACGAGGCCTTGCGGCCAGTAGCCCAGCCGCGAGGCCGCGTTGATGTGGCCAAGCTCTCCGGCATTGCAGAAATCCGCACCCCAGCTTTGCGCGAAGTCCTGCGCGCGTTCGAGCGTCACAAACTCATCATTGGTGCTGGCCACCACCAGCGACGGCACCGGCAATGACGCCCGCGGCATCGGCGCGAAATCGCGCGTCGTCTCCGGCGTATGCGCCGGCGACTCGACGTCGGACGGCGCCACCAGGAGCGCCGCGACGACGCGGCCGGGATCCTTGCGCGCCAGCCAGTGCGCGGCCAGCGAACAGGACAGGCTGTGGCAGACCAGAATCGCCGGCCGCGTGCCATTGGCGACAGCCGCATCCAGATTCCTCAGCCAGTCTTCGAGCTTGGGATCGTCCCAGTCGTTCTGCAGCACGCGCGTCGCGTTGCGGAACGCCAGGCACCAGTAGGACTGCCAGTGCTCGCCGCCGGAATTGCCGAGGCCGGGCAGGACGAGCAGGTCATAGTCGTTGGCGGCGTCGCGCATGATCACACCAGGGGCAATGGCTGCGGCGGTCCCGGGGGCGGCTCGACGCAGATGGTGTCGCCGGGCCGCACGTCGCCGCCGGTCAGCACGATGCTCATGATGCCGGACTTGCGCACCAGTTTGCCATCGGCGTCCTTGTCCAGCGTGGCGTGCAGCAGGCCCTTCTGAAAGCTGTCGATCTGGTGGCACGGATTGCGCAGGCCGGTGACCTCGATGACGGCCTCATCGCCGAGATACAGTCTGGTGCCGGGCGACAGGCCGAGCAGGTCGATGCCTTCGGTGGTGATGTTCTCGCCGAGGTCGCCAGGCTTGACGTCGAAGCCCTTGGCGCGGACCTCGTCGAACAGCTCGGTATGCATGAGATGCACCTGGCGCAGGTTCGGCGCGTCGGCATTCTTCCGCTGAAGATAGAGATGCTGCACTTTTTCACCCAGGTGCGCGTCGCCTTCGACGCCGAGACCCGGCAGCAACCGGATGCTCAACGCCAGCGGCTTGCTGAAGTGATGGCCCTTGTCGACACAGACGGCGACGACGCGCCCCATGGCATTTCCAGTCATTGGTCAGCTCGCGCCGAACACCCGCTTGAAGATGGTGTCGACATGGCGGAAGTGGTGATCGAGGTTGAAGTTGGCGTCGAGTTCGGCGTCGGTGAGCCGCGCCTTGACCTCCGGATCGGCCTTCAGCAGGCCGAGGAAGTCGTTGCTCTCGCCGCTCCACACCTTCATGGCGTTGCGCTGCACCAGCCGGTAGGCGTCCTCGCGCGGCGCGCCTTTCTGCGTCAGCGCGATCAGCACGCGCTGCGAATGGATCAGGCCGCCGAGCTTGTCGAGGTTCTTCTGCATGTTCTGCGGATAGATCAGCCACTTGTCGATCAGCCCGGTGAGCCGCGCCAGCGCGAAGTCCAGCGTCACGGTGGCGTCGGGTCCGATCATGCGCTCGACCGAGGAATGCGAAATGTCGCGCTCATGCCACAGCGCCACGTTCTCCATCGCCGGCAGGGCATAGCCGCGCACCAGCCGCGCCAGCCCGGTGACGTTCTCCGACAGCACCGGGTTGCGCTTGTGCGGCATCGCTGAGGAGCCCTTCTGCTTCTCGGAGAAGAACTCTTCCGCTTCCAGCACTTCGGTACGCTGCAGATGACGCACTTCGATGGCAAGGCGCTCGATCGACGAGGCGATGACGCCGAGGGTGGCAAAATACATGGCGTGGCGGTCGCGCGGGATCACCTGCGTCGAGATCGGCTCGACCGCGAGCCCCATGGCCTTGGCGACATGGGCTTCGACGCGCGGATCCACCTGGGCGAAGGTGCCGACCGCGCCGGAGATGGCGCAGGTGGCGACTTCCTTGCGCGCGGCAACCAGCCGCTCGCGGCCGCGGGCGAACTCGGCATAGGCCTGCGCCAGCTTGAGCCCGAAGGTGGTCGGCTCGGCGTGGATGCCGTGCGAGCGGCCGACCGTCGGCGTCAGCTTGTGTTCGAAGGCACGGCGCTTGAGCGCCTCCAGCAATTTGTCGGTGTCGGCGATCAGGATGTCGGCGGCGCGCACCAGCTGGACGTTGAAGCAGGTGTCGAGCACGTCCGACGAGGTCATGCCTGAATGCATGAAGCGCGCTTCCGGCCCGACGATTTCCGACACATGGGTCAGGAAGGCGATGACGTCGTGTTTGACCTCCGCCTCGATGGCGTCGATGCGCGCGACGTCGAAGGTGGCGGCGTTGCCCTTGGCCCAGATGGTTTTGGCGGCTTCCTTCGGGATCACGCCGAGTTCGGCCATGGCGTCGGCGGCATGCGCCTCGATCTCGAACCAGATGCGGAATTTGGTTTCCGGCGACCAGATCGCGACCATGTCGGGACGGGAATAACGGGGGATCATCTCGGGTTTCCGTGCGTCATCTGAGGGCTTGTCATCGCCGGGCTTGTCCCGGCGATCTCGCTTAGGAGGGTCAATGCCTTTCTGATCGGGATGGCCGGGTCAAGCCCGGCCATGACAATCGAGAGGCACGAAACGCTTCACGCCGCTTCGCCTCGCGCGAGCGAACCGGCCTGCCGGATCGCCGCGATGTTCTCTTTATATTTGCCGCCCTTGAACACCGCGGAGCCCGCGACCAGCACATTGGCGCCGGCCTGAACGACCTTGGCGGCGTTGGCGGCGGTGATGCCGCCATCGACTTCGATATCGATGGGGCGGCCGCCGGCCAGCGCGCGCACGGCACTGATCTTGTCCAGCGTGGACGGGATGAAAGCCTGGCCGCCGAAGCCGGGATTGACCGACATCACCAGAATGAGATCGACCAGGTCGATGACGTTTTCCAGCGTGCTCACCGGCGTGCCGGGATTGAGCGTGACGCCGGCCTTCTTGCCGAGCGCGCGGATCGCCTGCAGCGAGCGGTGAACGTGCGGGCCGGATTCAACATGCACGGTGATGATGTCGGCGCCGGCCTTGGCGAAGGCCTCGAGGTAAGGGTCGCACGGCGCGATCATCAGATGGACGTCGAAGATTTTCTGAGTGGCGCCGCGCACGGACTTCATCACGTCGGGCCCGAACGAGATGTTCGGGACGAAATGCCCGTCCATGACATCAACATGGATCCAGTCGGCGCCGGCGGCGTCGATGGCCCGCACTTCCTCGCCGAGCCGGGCGAAGTCAGCGGCCAGAATGGATGGCGCGATGGTAAGTGGGCGCATGGAGCCTCCGGATGCCGTCCGGGTAACACGCGCCGCCGGGGCGGGCAACGTGCGGCGGCGCAAAAGCGCGGTCCGTCAACGCTTTTCGGCCATCCAGCGCGCCAGCGGCTTGACCAGCGACGGCGTCAGGTAGATCGGAAACTGCACCATGGCGAAATAGAACCAGGCGGTTTCCGGCAACGTCGCGCCGAGCGCGGCCATCACCACGCCCAGATTGCGGAACGCCGCCAGCAGCCCGATCACGAGGCCGCGATCGATCCCGGCTTTCAGGAACACCAGCGTGCTGAGCCCGATCAGGGCGAAGGTCAGCGCCGCGATCAGCGCCAGCAGCCCAACGGCAAACAGCGGGTCCGCCATCACGATCCGCGGCACGCCGTCCATGGCGGCGATGGCGAAGATGAAGACCATGATCACGTTGACGCCGTCGATCGGCTCCTTCTGGCGTTCGATCCAGTCCTGTCCGACGGCGCGGCGGATGCCGTAAGCGACAGCACCGGAGGCGCCGAAGAACAGGAACATCTTGATGCCGAGTTCGATCGGCGAGAACATCGAGGTGCCGAGGAAGAGATAACTGAAGGCGACCGTGGTCACCGGCGCCATGGCGCTGGAGACGATGAGAGCAAACAGCGAGAAGGCGACGTCGAGCCCCATCAGCGCGGCAAAAGCCGCCGACGACGAGATCGGCGCGGTGGCGATGTGCAGGATCATGATCACGTACAGCGCCGGCATCGACTCGTGGATGCCGAACAGGCCGTAGGCGACGCCGAACAGCGCCGGGATCGCCACCATCACCCACAGCGAGGCGACGATGGTCAGGCCCGGCGACCGGACATAACGGCGGAAGGCGGCAGGATCGGTGCGCAAATACGAAAACAGCAGCAGCACGAACACCAGTTCGCCCAGATAGGGCTTCACATAGGCGGCGAGCGGGGGAACGGTGAGGCCGAGGAAGATCGAGACCGCGAGGGCGCGCGTGCCTTGCCGGCCGAGCCATGCAAGCGCGGCGCGCAGCCCATTCAGGAAAGGCATAGGTCACGACTCCCGGCGCGGCGTAGTGAAGCGGTCATAGCGCCTGTGCCCGGTCCATTCCATCTATAAAACAGGCCGGCCGGAACGCGCCGGCGGAGGAAGTAAATATGGCACGCACCGACGCAATCGTGCTGGGGGCCGGCATTGTCGGCACCTCGATCGCGCTGCATCTGGTCAAGCGCGGCCTGAGCGTCGCGCTGGTCGACCGCGCCGGCATCGGCGAGGCGACGTCCTACGGCAATTCCGGGGTGATCGAGGGCAGCACCATCCTGCCGCCGGCCTTTCCCTCGACGCTGAGCGGGCTGTTGAAGGTCGCGCTCAAGCGCGCCAGCGATGCCAATTACCATGTCTCGTTCCTGCCGCAGGTGGCACCGTGGCTGCTGGCGTTCCGCGCCGCGTCGAGCCCGAAGCGCATCGTGGAGACGGCGCGGCTGAACCGGCCGCTGTTTGCCCGCGCGCTGTCCGAGCACGAAACGCTGATGCAGGAATCCGGCGCCGAGCGCTACCTGCGCCGCACCGGCTGGCTCAAGCTGTACCGCAGCGAAGGTGTTTTCGCCGCGCTGAAGCGCGAATTCGATCTGGCCGGTGAATTCGGCCTGCCGCTGGAGAGCCTCGATACGGCCGGCGTGCAGGCGCTGGAGCCATCGCTGCGGCCGGTATTCCGCAACGGTGTGTTCTGGCCGAAGGCCGCGAGCATCAGCGATCCGCTGGCGGTGACGCGGGCCTATGCGGCGCGCTTTGTCGCGCTCGGCGGTGTCACGCTCACCGGCGATGCCCGCTCGCTGCACCGCTCCGGTGGCGGCTGGCGGGTCGAGACCAAGGAAGGCGGGCTGGATTCGCCGAACGTGGTGGTGGCGCTGGGGCCGTGGGCGCCGGACCTGCTGGAGCCGATGGGCATCAGGCTGCCGATGGCGTTCAAGCGTGGCTATCACCGGCATTTTCGCGGGGAAGGCAATGCGGCGCTGGCGCGGCCGGTGGTCGATGCCGAGCCCGGCTACCTGATCACGCCGATGGCGCAGGGCATCCGTCTGACGACCGGCGCGGAGTTCGCGGCGCGCGATGCGGCGCCGACGCCGGTGCAGTTCGACCGCCTGATGCCGAAGGCCGAGGCGCTGTTTCCGCTCGGCGCGCGCGCCGACGACAAGACCTGGCTCGGCAGCCGGCCCTGCTTCCCGGACTCGCGGCCGGTGATCGGCGCGGCGCCGGGCCAGAAGGGCCTGTGGCTGGCGATCGGCCATGCGCATTGGGGGCTGACGCTCGGGCCGGTGACCGGACGTCTGATCGCCGACATGGTGACGGGCGTGACGCCGTTCTGCGATCCCGCCGCCTACAGCGCCGAACGCTTCGGCTGATCGGGCGCGATCTCGCGACAGGCAAAGCGATCGCGGATCTGTTTGTTGAAAAACGTGCCCTTGGAGAAAGCCGTCTGGAACGCGGCTGCGACGCTCGGCGGCACCAGATAATACTCGTAAACCCGGCCGGTCGTGAACACGACGGTCAGGCGCGCATGATCGCTCTGGTACTCGATCGACTCGATGACACTGGACGGCATGCCCAACAACGCGCCACTGCCGCCTTGGTTGCCTCAGCCGAAACGGTCACGCCAGCTCGGCTGCGCCCCGGCGAAGGGCAAAGCGGTGGCCTCGTAGACGCCGCGGGCGATGGCGCGGGCCATGACATTGCCGGCGATCATGCCGAGTTCGGCGAGGCCGTAATAGGGATCGGCCAGCGGTTTGGCGCCGGTAGCGGCGGAGAACACCACGTCGCCGTCGAGCGGCGTGTGCACCGGATAGATGGCGCGGGCAAAGCCGTCCTGCGCCATCACCGCGAGGCGGTTGCACTGCGCCTTGCTGAGCTGCGCGTCGGTGGCGATCAGCGCGATGGTGGTGTTTTCCCGCGGGCCGCCTTTGGCGCGGATGGCGAGGTCGGACGGCGTGAACGCCGCCGGCCAGCCGCGGCCGCCGAATTCGCCGTTCTGCTCGAAAGGCGAGGCCCAGAAATGCGGGCCGTCGCCGACGGTGGTGGTGCCGACGGCGTTGACGACGACGATGGCGCCGACGGTGATGCCGTCCCGCGTCCGCGCCGACGCTGAGCCGAGCCCGCCTTTGAGTGTCGCGGTGGTGGCGCCGAGCCCGGCGCCGGTATTGCCGAGCGCGAAGTCGGCGCTCGCATTCTTCGCGGCGCTGTAGCCGAGATCGCGGTAGGGCGGGTAGAGGCCCCAGTTCTTGTCGCCGCCGTTGAGCAGATCGAACATGATGGCGCCGGGAATGATCGGCACGACCGCGTCGCCGATGCGGAAGCCGCGGCCCTGTTCGCGCATACAGGCCTGCACGCCGGAGGCGGCGTCGAGGCCGAAGGCCGAGCCGCCCGACAGCACGATGGCGTCGATGCCTTCCACCGTCTGCGCCGGGTCGAGCAGCGCCGTCTCGCGGGTGCCGGGCCCGCCGCCGCGCACGTCGACGGCGGCCACCACAGGCGCGTCGAACACGATCACGGTGCTGCCGGAGCCAAGCGCGTCATCTGAGGCATTGCCGACGCGGATGCCCGCGATATCGGTGATGAGATTGCGCAAAATATTGTCTCCTTCCGATTCCGTCAGCAACTTGCCCGATCACGGCCGATCACTTCAAGGTCAGCGGCCGGCCGAATGACTTGCCATGGCCACATTGGCTGGCGCATGTAGCCGCCATGGGTTCCGACGTCACCTACCTCGCCGCGCTGATCGCCGGCATTGTCAGCTTTCTGTCGCCCTGCGTGCTGCCGCTGGTACCGCCATATCTGGTGTATCTGGCCGGCACCTCGCTGGAGCGCTTCGCCGACCGCGAGCCCGAGCCGGTGGTCAAGCGCCAGACGGTGATCGCGGCGGCGCTGTTCGTCGCCGGCTTCTCCACCGTGTTTGTCACGCTGGGCGCCAGCGCCAGCGCAATCGGATCGCTGATGCGAGCCTATTCCGGCACGCTCTCGACCATCGCCGGCATCGCCATCATCATCATGGGCCTGCACTTTCTCGGCCTCACCCAGATCGCCATGCTGCACCGGCAGAAACGTCTGACGGTGCCGAAGCCGGTCGGGCTGTGGGGCGCCTATGTCATGGGGCTGGCCTTCGCCTTCGGCTGGACGCCGTGCATCGGCCCGATCCTGGCCGCGATCCTGGCGGTGGCGGCTTCCGAACTGACGGTGACGCGGGGGGCCTCCCTGCTGGCGGTCTACTCGCTCGGCCTCGGCATCCCGTTCATGCTCGCGGCCTTTGCCGTCGAGCCTTTCGCGGCGTTTCTGGCGCGCTTCAGGAAACATCTGCGCCGGGTCGAACAGGTGATGGGCGCGCTGCTGGTGCTGACCGGCATCGCGTTTCTCACCGGCAGCATCACCGACATGAGCATATGGCTGCTCGAGACCTTTCCGGCGCTGGGGCGGATCGGCTGACGCAAAAGAAAAGCCCGCCAACGCGGCGGGCTTTCCGTCATCGCTGAAGCAAGAGCCGATTACATCTTGGTGCAGTCGGAATTCGGGCACTCGACATAGGTGATCTTGCCGGTCGAGTCCTTCTTCCAGACATACATCACGTAATCGAGCTTGGTGATGTCGCCCTTCTTGTCGAACGACAGCTCGCCGAGCACGGTATCGAACTTCTGGCCGGAATTGATCTTCTCGGCGACCTTCTTGGGGTCGACCGACTTGGCGGCTTCCGCGGCCTGCTTGATGATCTGCACCGCCGCGTAGCTGTACAGCGTGTAGGCTTGCGGGTCGAAATTCTTGGCGCGGAATTTCGCCACGGCTTCCTTGGCCGCGGGATTGTTGCGCGGATCGGGACCGTAGGTCATCAGCGTGCCTTCGACGCCGGGGCCGCCGATCGAGCCGAACTCGCTGTCGGTGATGCCGTCGCCGCCCATCAGCACCGCCTTGACGCCCTGGTCGCGCATCTGCCGCACGATCAGGCCGCCTTCGGTGTAGAGACCGCCCCAATAGATGAGATCGGCGCCCGACTGCTTGATCTTCGACACCAGCGCCGAATAGTCCTTCTCGCCGGTGTTGACGCCTTCGTAGAGTACTTCCTTGATGCCGGCCTTGTTGATCGCCTTCATGGTCTCGTCGGCCAGACCCTTGCCGTAGGTGGTCTTGTCGTGAACCACGGCGACTTTCTTGCCCTTGAAGTGCTTGGCGATGTAGGCGCCGGCGACCGCGCCCTGCTGGTCGTCACGGCCGCAGACGCGGAACGTGTTCCACATCTTGCGCTCGGTGAAGGTCGGGTTGGTCGAGGCCGGCGTGATCTGGAGAATGCCGTTTTCCTGGTAAACGTCGGACGCCGGAATGCTGACGCCGGAATTGTAATGGCCGACCACGAATTTGACGCCGTCGGCGGCAAACTTGTTGGCGACCGATACGCCTTGCTTCGGATCGGAAACGTCGTCGCCGTAGGACACGACGATCTTCTGGCCAAGAATGCCGCCGGCGGCATTGATGTCGGCGACCGCCTGGTCGACGCCGTTCTTCATCTGCGCGCCGGTGGCGGCGCTGGGTCCGGTGATCGGCCCGGCGACGGCGAGCTTGAGTTGGGCCTGGGCGGCGCCCGACAGTGCGACCGCAAATCCGGTAGCGAGTGCGAGTGTGGTGATCCTCTTCATCCGATTTTCCCCTTCAAGGTGGTGCCGGCAAAACGAGAATTGGTGCGATGTTATGTCAGGGCAGCTTGCGGCGCCAGCGCAGACGTCCGGCGGGCGCGTTGATCCAGCGATATTGTGAGACCATCTGGCGGACGCGGGCGATCCGAAACCCGAGCAGCCCGAAGCCGATACAGAAGGCGCTGTCGACCAGAAAATAGTGCGCCGACAACAGGGTGCCGCCGAACAGGCTGAAATGGATAAAGCGCACGGCGCCGCCCAGGATCAGGCCATAGGCGACAACCTGCCACAGCGGCCGCCAAGTCAGGGCGATGGCGCGGCCGGCCAGCCAGGCCGCCCCGCCGCCGAGAATGAGGGTCACCAGCAGGAAGACGCCGAACGAATCCTCCTCGTAGAAGAATTCGGGAATTGAGAAGGCGGTGGCGACCGTGTCCATGGCTCAGGCCCCGCCCTCGAGGTAGGCCTGCTTGATCTCCGGCCTTTGCAACAGCTCGCGCCCGCCGCCCGACATGGTGATCAGGCCGTTGACCATGACATAGCCGCGGTGGGCGAGCTTGAGCGCGTGATAGGCGTTCTGCTCGACCAGGAACACGGTCAGGCCGTCCTGGGCATTGAGGGTCTTGATGGCGTCGAAGATCTGCCGGACGATCAGCGGCGCCAGACCGAGCGACGGCTCGTCGAGCAAAAGCAAACGCGGCCGCGCCATCAGCGCGCGGGCGATCGCCAGCATCTGCTGCTCGCCGCCGGAGAGCGTGCCGCCGCGCTGGCCGATGCGCTGCTTCAGGCGCGGGAACAGCGTCAGCACGCGGTCGAGATCGGAGGCGAACACGGCCGGGTCGGCGATGGTGGCGCCCATCTGCAGGTTTTCCATCACCGTCATGCGCGAGAAGATGCGGCGGCCCTCCGGCGACTGCGCCAGCCGCAGCCGCGCGATCTCGTGCGTCGGCATCTGCGTGATGTCCTGGCCGTCGAACACGATGCTGCCTTCGCGCGCGCGGGGGTTGCCGCAGATGGTCATCATCAGTGTCGACTTGCCGGCGCCGTTGGCGCCGATCAGCGTGACGATCTCGCCGTCGTTGATGTCGAGGTCGACGCCTTTCAGCGCCATGACCCGGCCGTAGAACGTCTTCACCCCGCGCACGGTGAGAAGGGGGGAGGTCATGACGCGGCCTCCGTTCTCCGACGAGGTGGTGCTCATAGCCCCACCTCCGCCTCGACCTCGGCGACCTCGTCATCGGCGACGCCGAGATAGGCGGCGATCACCTTGTCGTCGTTGCGCACCTCGTCCGGCTTGCCGTCGGCGATCTTGACGCCGTAGTCGAGCACGATGACGTGGTCGGAGATTTCCATCACCACTGACATGTCGTGCTCGATCAGCAAAATCGACATGCCGTAGTCGTTGCGGATGGTCAGCAGCAGCTCGTTCAGCTCGGCGCTTTCGCGCGGATTGAGGCCGGCGGCCGGCTCGTCGAGGCACAGCAGCACCGGATCGGTGCACATGGCGCGGGCGATTTCCAGGCGGCGTTGGGCGCCGTAAGGCAGGTCGCCGGCCGGATCGTCGGCGCGCGCGGTCAGACCGACGCGCTCGATCCAGACGCGGGCCTGCTCGATCGCGGCGCGCTCGGCCGCGGCATAAGACGGCACGCCGAACACCCCGAGCAGCGTGTAGCCCGACGCCAGCATCAGCCGGTTGTGCTGCGCCACCATCAGGTTTTCCAGCACCGTCATGCCGGGAAACAGCCGGATGTTCTGGAAGGTCCTCGCGACGCGGGCCTGCTGGGTGACCAGGAAATCCGGCATGCGTTCCAGCAGATACAGCGCGCCGTCGGCATGCCGCATGCTGCGGCGGCCGCTATCCGTCAGCGTCTCCAGCACCTCCCAGACGCCCGGACCGCCGTGGCGCAGGCCGAGGCGGCCTTCGGTCGGCTTGTAGAAGCCGGTGATGCAGTTGAACACCGTGGTCTTGCCGGCGCCGTTCGGTCCGATCAGCGCGGTGATGTTGCCCTGGCGCGCCTCGAACGACAGGTCGTCGACCGCCACCAGCCCGCCGAAGCGCATGGTCAGATGTTCGACCCGCAACAGGATGTCGCCTGCGTTCGCCATCAGCCGTGGCCCTGGCCGACCAGATCGGCCGAAATCGTCTTGCGCTCCTTGAGGTAGACCGTCGGCTCGCGGGTCGAGATGAGGCCGCGCGGCCGCCAGACCATGATCAACACCATGGCGAAACCGAACAGCAGCATGCGGTACTGCGTCGGATCGAAGGTCGGCCCGAAGATCGCCTTGAGGAAGTCGAGGTCACGCATCAGCTCGGTGCCGCCGACCATCGCCAGCGCGGCGACGGCGACGCCGACCTGGCTGCCCATGCCGCCGAGCACGACGATGGCGACGATGCTGGCCGACTCCAGGAAGGTGAATGAGTCAGGCGAGATGAAGCCCTGCCGCGCGGCGAAGAACGAGCCGGCGAAGCCGGCGAACATGGCGCCGGTCGCGAACGCCGTCAGCTTGGTGTTGGTGGTGTTGATGCCGAGCGAGCGGCAGGCGATCTCGTCCTCGCGCAGCGCCTCCCAGGCGCGGCCGACCGGCAGCCGGCGCAGCCGCACCGTGACAAAGGCGGTGAGGAAGGCGAGCGCCAGGATTAGATAATAGAGAAAAATGGTGCGGTAGACCGGTGTGAATTCCAGGCCGAACCGTGCGGCAAAGCCGTCGTCATTGGCGTTGAACGGAATGCCGAAGAAGGTCGGCCGCGGAATGCCGCTGAGGCCGGCATAGCCGTTGGTCAGGTCGACCCAGTTGATCAGCACCAGCCGGATGATCTCGCCGAAGGCCAGCGTGACGATGGCGAGATAGTCGCCGCGCAGCCGCAGCACCGGAAAGCCGAGCAGGATGCCCCAGAACGACGACAGGATGCCGGCCAGCGGCAGCAGGATCCAGAACGACAGCCCGAATTCCTTGGCCAGCAGCGCGTAGGAATAGGCGCCCACGGCGTAGAAGGCGACGTAGCCGAGATCGAGCAGGCCGGCGAGGCCGACCACGATGTTGAGGCCCCAGCCGAGCATCACGTAGATCAGGACCTGGATGCCGAAATTGTCGATCCATTTCACCGCGCCGCCGAAGCCCACCGTGCCGACCACGACGAAGGGGTAGACGATGGCAAAGCCGATGGCGAAGGGGATGATCCACTTGCCGGCAAAGTCGCGCCACGGCGACGGCGCGACCGCGACCGGCCGCAGCTTGCGCTGGCTCAGCCACGGCGCCAGCAGCACGGCATAGGCGAGGCGCGCGCCGGCGATCACGGCGACGATGGAGAACAGCAGGCCCCAGCGCGTGTTCAGCACCAGGTCGCCGCGCATGTTGGTGACGGTCTGGAAACCGATCAGCGGCAGGAACAGCACAAAGGCCAAAAGCCCGGTCAGCACCGCGTCCCGCAGCGCGCGGGTGAGATCCGCGCCTCGGCTTTTGACAGCGTTGAGCGGTTCAGGAGCCATTTATCGGTCGTCACCCCGCAGCAGGGGGGAGGTAAAGAAAGAGCGCGCGCCGTCCTGCATCTCAGACCTTCTCGACGTCCGGGCGGCCGAACAGGCCCTGCGGCAGGAAGATCAGGGTGATCGCCAGCACCGAGAAGGCGGCGACGTCCTTGTAGTCGATGGAAAAATAGGCCGACCACATGGTCTCGATCAGGCCGATCAGGATGCCGCCGATCACCGCGCCGGGCAGCGAGCCGATGCCGCCCAGCACCGCGGCCGTGAAGGCTTTGACCCCCGGCACGAAGCCGTCGGCGAAGGAAACCACGCCGTAGTACATCAGGTACATTGTGCCGGCGACGGCGGCGAGCATGGCCGCGATCACGAAGGTCATCGAGATCGTGCGGTCGACATCGACGCCGACCAGTGCCGCCATCTTGCGGTCCTGCTCGCAGGCGCGCTGGGCGCGGCCGAGCCTCGTCTTCGCCACAAGATACCAGAACGCCACCAGCAGCACCGCGGTCACGCCCCAGATCACCAGTTGCTTGAACGACAGCGTCACCGCGAAGTTGTTGCGGTCGAGCAGCACGAAGTCGCCCTGGATCATCGGCGGGATCGACTTGTTGCGCGGGCCCTGGCTGACCTGCACGAAATTCATCAGGAAGATCGACATGCCGATCGCCGAGATCAGCGGCGCCAGCCGGAACGAGCCGCGCAGCGGCCGGTAGGCGAGCCGCTCGATCATCCAGTTGACGATCGCCGTGAACACCATCGCCACCACCAGCACGATCAGCAGCGCCAGCGCGATCGACGTCATGCCGAGCCAGGATGTGAGGATCAGGAAGGCAATCAGTGCGATGAAGGCCGACACCATGAAGACGTCGCCATGGGCGAAATTCACCATGCCGATGATGCCGAACACCATGGTGTAGCCGATGGCGATCAGGCCGTAGATCGAGCCGAGCGTGATGCCGTTGATCAACTGCTGGAGAAAAACTTCCATAGCGTCCAACTCGCCTTGCCGACATCCCCCCGGGCGAGGACCGATGGTCGAAGCACCATGATTAACAGGGCGCGGCGGGAGCGGCAATGATGGGGGAACTGCGGCAGATGTGCGCCGGTTCCGGAAACACCGCTTGGCGGTCGCGCAGGAACGAATGGGTTTTGGGCGGCGTTATCCCGGCGGCACGACAGTCCCGAGGGCGATCTTCGGGACACCGACGCCAACAAGTGTTGGAGGAATACCGGATGAGCCAGAATCAGAAGCCTGATGAGCGCCCGGACCAACAGCAGCAGGGCAATCAGCCCGGCCAGAAGCCCGGACAGCAGCAAGGTGGTGGCCAGAAGCCCGGCCAGCAGCAGCAGTCGGATCGCCCCGGACAGGGTGGTCAGCAGGGCGGTCAAGGCGGGCAGAACCAGAACCGCTAGTTAAACACCCCTCTCAGATTGGCCCCGCCGCGAGGCGGGGCCTTTTTTGTGCGCGCGGGGACCGGTGCGGCGTCAAACCTGCTTAACCGGTAAGGTAAAATTTTGGTTTGCTTTGAATTCGGCATTTGAAGGGCTTACCCGTGACAATCTGTCCGGGGGAGAAGCTCATGCGAAGGATTTCCAGTGTCAGTGTCGCCATGATCATGGGCGTCGCACTTTATTTCACGCTGTTCTGGGGCCACGATGCGCTGCGGATGCTGACGTCGCCGACCTACGGGCTGGACGACGTGTGGCGGTCGCAGGCCATTTTCGGCATCGGCAGTCTGATCGGTCTTGCGCCGACGGGCCTGATCAAGCTGGCCGCCTTCGTCGGCATTCTCAAGCTGGCGGTGGCTTTCATCTGTGCCGTGCACATCGCCGACCGTTTCCGCACCCTGGCCGCCGGTGGCAAGGCCAATTCGGAACTGCTGGATGGCGGCTTGATCCTGGTGGGGCTGATCGGTCTGGCGTCGGTCGTCCCGGCCGTGCTGTCGCACAATCCGGAACTGGTGCGCGGGCAACTGATCCAGCTTGCCTTCGCCGCGCTGGCGGTGGCGCTCTGTGCGCTTGAACGGAGCTACGCCCGCACCGATGCGGAGGCGGCAGCGCCGGCCGTTGCGATCCCGGCCAACGCCACCTGGTTCTCGCCCTGGCGCTGAGGCGTCGGGCGGCTACTTCGCCTGACCCAGTTCGGCGATCACCGCGGCGGCTTCCTTGAAGGCATGGTTGGCCGCCGGCACGCCGCAGTAGATCGCCTGCTGCATGATGATTTCCTTGATGTCGTCTTCGCTGAAGCCGCCCTCGGCCAGCGCCGCGCGCACATGCATGCGAAACTCGTCCCACTTGTCGAGCGCCAGCATGGTGCCGATGACAAGAATGCGCCGCGTGCGCTCGTCGTAATGCGGCCGGGTCCAGATCTCGCCCCAGGCGGCGCGCGTGATGAACTCCTGGAATTCTGAATTGAACGCGGTCTTTTTCGCGTTGGCGGCGTCGACCCAAGCGTTGCCCAGCACTTTGCGGCGCTGGGTCATGCCCTTGTCGTAGCGGTCCTTCTCGTCCATGGCGGGAGCCTCTAGCGCAGGAACTTGAGGACGGTCTCGGTGTAGGCCTTGGGCTGCTCGATGTTGGCGATATGCGCGCCGTCGATCGACGCCACCTGCGCGCCCTTGATCTGCTTGGCAATGGCTTCGCCGGCGGCCGGCGGCGTCGCCGGGTCCTGCGCGCCGACGATCACCAGCGTCGGGGCGGTGATGGTCGGGTTCGAGGCGGTGAAGTCCATGGCGACGATGGCCTGGCAGCAGGCGATATAGCCGGCCGGCGCGGTGCTGCCGAACATCTCCTTCATGCGGGCGATGGCCTCCGGCGCGCGCTCGCGGAAGCCTTTGGTGAACCAGCGCTCCATGTTCGGATCGACCAGCGGCGCCAGACCCTTTTCCTCGACCAGCTTGATGCGGTCGAGCCAGGGCTGCTTGTCGGCGTAGTTGAAGTGGGTGTTGGACAGGATCAGCTTGTCGATCCGGCCGGGCGCGTTGGCGCCGAGCCACTGCCCGACCATGCCGCCCATCGAAAGGCCGCACCAGTGCGTCTTCTTGATGCCGAGGCCGTCGAGCACGGCGATGACGTCGCGGCCGAACCGCTCCATCGAGTAGGGGCCTTTCGGCACGCCCGACTTGCCGTGGCCGCGGCGGTCGTAGCGCACCACGCGGAAATGCTTCGACCATTCCGGCACCTGCTCGTCCCACATATGCAGGTTGGTGCCGAGCGAATTCGACAGCATCAGCACCGGCGCGGTGTCGCTCCCGGCGACTTCGACATTGATCGGGCAGCCGTCATCGGTGGTGATCGTCGGCATAATAGTCTCCCTGAAACCGGATTTTGTCTGGGCGGAATGCGCTGGAGCACCCTTAAAGCGGTCGGCGCCCGCTGCAAAGCCCTTTTCAGCGCGCCCGCGAGGGCTTATGCCAACCCTCGAAGGCCCCGCAGGCCGGCGTGATCAAGGAGACGATGCCGATGGCGATGACAATGACCGGCGAGGTACAGCTTGCCGCACCCCGCGACGTCGTGTTCGCGAAGCTCAACGACGCGGACGTGCTGAAGGCCTGCATTCCGGGCTGCGAGGAACTCATAAAGTCCTCGGACACCGAGATGACGGCGGTTGCCGTCACCAAGATCGGCCCGGTCAAGGCGCGCTTCAAGGGCAAGGTCCATCTGACCGATCTCGACCCGCCGAACGGCTACCGGATTTCCGGCGAGGGCGATGGCGGCGTCGCCGGCTTTGCCAAAGGCGGGGCCACCGTGGCGTTGACCGAGAAGGATGGCGGCACGCTGCTGTCCTACAACGTCGAGGCGCAGATCGGGGGCAAGCTGGCTCAGCTCGGCCAGCGCCTGGTCAACGGCGCGGCCAAGAAGATCGCCGACGATTTCTTCAAGAACTTCGCTGCGGCCATCAACTCGCCGCCGCCGCCCGCTGCCTGACGTGAAAACGCCGCTGGCGGGTGCCAGCGGCGTTTTCAGTGGTTGTCAGGAAAGGCTACGGGCAGGGATGACGATAGCCGTCATAGCCGAGATACGTGCCTGAGCGCGGATCGTAGGACTTGAACCGCGACATGCAGTAGGCGATCGCGTCGTCCTGGACCACATAGCCCGGCCGGTAGGCATAGCCAGGGCCCGGTCCGTAGGCATAGCCAGGTCCATACGCATAGCCGCGCGGCTGCGACGCGATGATGCCGCCGAGAAGCGCGCCGGCGGCCAGGCCGCCGATGATGGCGCCGCTGTTGTTACCTCCGCCGCGATGATAGTGCCGGCGCTGGGCGTCGGCGGACGAAACGACGGCCAGGCTGGATGTAACCAGCGTCGCCGCCGCGACACAGGCCATGATCTTGAACCGCATGAGAAACCCTTTTCGCATTGACCCCACGTCTACAAGTGCCGACAGGCGCAGAGGTTCCCCGCCGGTTAAAATGTATGTTTGCAATGCAACCGGCAGGCGGTGCCCGTTCCCGGTTTTACCGGCTTTGCGCCTTTTGATCGCTTGACCGGGACCGCCGTGACGGTTCAGAGTTAGGACAGTTCCAAAGCGCATCCGGCCGAAATCCTCGCGATTTGCGTCCCGATGCGCTGCGCCCTGTGCGGGCGAGGCAAAAAGAGGGCCATTGGCCCCATATTTTGGAGGAAAGTCATGCCAGCGGTGTCCATGACTGTGAACGGTAAGGCTGTGTCCGGCGATGTCGAGGCACGCACGCTGCTGGTGCAATTCCTGCGCGAGAACCTTCGGCTGACCGGTACCCATGTCGGCTGCGACACCTCGCAATGCGGTGCCTGCGTCATCCACGTCGACGGTATTGCGGCGAAATCCTGCACTTTGCTCGCGTTGCAGTGCGAGGGCGCCAAGATCACCACCATCGAAGGCCTGGCCGCACCCGACGGGCCGCTGCACCCGATGCAGGAAGCCTTCCGCGAGCATCATGGCCTGCAATGCGGCTACTGCACCCCGGGCATGATCATGTCGGCGCTGGATATCGTGCGCCGCCGCGGCAACGATCTCGACGAGCACACCATCCGCGAACAGCTCGACGGCAATCTGTGCCGCTGCACCGGCTACCACAACATCGTCAAAGCCATTGCGGCGGGCGCAAAGGAGATGGGTAAAGGCGGCGCGACGCAACAAGCCGCCGAATAAAACTTAAAAACGCGAACGGGAGGAAGACCGCCATGAGCGCGACCGGTATCGGCGCGGCGGTGCGCCGAAAGGAAGACTTCCGCTTCATCACCGGCCAGGGCCAGTACACCGACGACGTGGTGCGCCCGGGCGAAACCCGGGCCGTGTTCGTGCGCTCGCCGCACGCCCACGCCAACATCAAGAGCATCGACGTCAGCGCCGCCAAGGCAATGCCCGGCGTGATCGATGTGCTGACCGGCGCGCAGCTCGCCACCGACAAGATCGGCAATCTGATCTGCGGCTGGATGATCCATTCCAAGGACGGCACACCGATGAAGATGGCGCCGCATCCGGCGCTGGCGGCCTCCAAGGTCAATTGCGTCGGCGATGCGGTCGCGGTGGTGATCGCCGAGACGGTCGGGCAGGGCAAGGACGCGGCCGAAAAGGTCAAGGTCGACTACGAAGTGCTGACCGCGGTGGTCGATCCGGCCAAGGCGCAGGCCAAGGGCGCGCCGCAGATCCATCCCGACATCGCCAACAACACGATCTATCAGTGGCATCTCGGCGACGCCAAGGCGACCGAGGCCGCCTTCGCCAACGCCAAGCACGTCACCAAGCTGGACATCGTCAACAACCGGCTGGTGCCCAACGCCATGGAGCCGCGCGCGGCGCTGGCCGAATACGACGCCGGCACCGATAATTTGACGCTGTGGAATACGTCGCAGAACCCGCACGTCGCCCGTCTGGTGATCGCGGCTTTCGTCGGCATGGCGCCGGAGCACAAACTGCGGGTGATCGCGCCGGATGTCGGCGGCGGCTTCGGCTCGAAGATTTTCATCTACCCGGAGGAAGTCGTCTGCCTGTGGGCGGCGCGCAAGGTGCGCCGGCCGGTCAAGTGGACCTGCGACCGCTCCGAGGCCTTCCTGACCGACGCCCATGGCCGCGACCACGTCACGCACGCCGAACTGGCGCTGGACGCCAACGGCAAGATTCTGGCGCTGCGCGCCAAGACCATCGCCAATCTCGGCGCCTACATGTCGACCTTCTCGTCATCGGTGCCGACTTATCTCTACGCGACGCTGCTGTCGGGCCAGTACGACATCCCGCAGATCTATTGCGAGGTCGACGCGGTCTACACCAACACGGCACCGGTCGACGCCTATCGCGGCGCCGGTCGGCCCGAGGCGACCTTCGTGGTCGAGCGGCTGGTGGAGGTGGCATCGCGGCAGATGGCGATCGATCCGGCCGAACTGCGGCGGCGCAATTTCGTCAAGGCGTTTCCGCACCAGACGCCGGTGATCATGTCCTACGACGCCGGTGACTATAACGCCTCGATGAAGAAGGCGATCGAGATGGCCGACGTGAAGGGCTTCGCCAAGCGCAAGCGCGAAGCCGCCCGCCACGGCAAGCTGCGCGGCCTCGGCTTCTCCACCTATATCGAGGCCTGCGGCATCGCGCCGTCGCAGGCTGTCGGTTCGCTCGGGGCCGGTGTCGGTCTGTGGGAGTCCGCCGAGGTGCGGGTCAACCCGACCGGCAGCGTCGAGGTGCTGACGGGCTGTCACGCGCACGGGCAGGGCCACGAAACCACCTTCGCGCAACTGGTGTCGGAGCGGCTCGGCATTCCGTTCGACAGCGTGTCGATCGTGCACGGCGACACCGACAAGGTGCAGTTCGGCATGGGCACCTATGGCTCGCGCTCCGGCGCGGTCGGGATGTCGGCGATCGTCAAGGCGCTCGACAAGATCGAGGCCAAGGCCAAGAAGGTCGCCGCCTTCATGATGGAGGCGGCCGAAGGCGATATCGAGTTCAAGGACGGCAAGTTCACCGTCGCCGGCACCGACAAGTCGGCGGCCTTCGGCGAGGTCGCGCTGAATGCCTATATCGCGCACAAGTTCACCGGCGCCGAGCTGGAGCCGGGACTGAAGGAAACCTCGTTCTACGACCCGACCAATTTCACCTTCCCGGCCGGCTGCCACATCTGCGAAATCGAGATCGACACTGAGACCGGCAAGTCCGAGATCGTCAACTGGACCGCGGTCGATGACTTCGGCACCGTCATCAACCCGATGATCGTCGAGGGCCAGGTCCATGGCGGCATCGCGCAGGGCGTCGGCCAGGCGCTGATGGAAGGCGCGGTCTACAATGCCGAGGGACAGCTGGTGAGCGGCTCGTTCATGGACTACACCATGCCGCGCGCCCACGATTTGCCGTCGTTTCATGTCGGCCTGACCGAAACCAAGGCGCCGTCGAATCCGCTCGGCATCAAGGGCTGCGGCGAGGCCGGGGCGATTGCCTCGCCCGCCGCGGTGATCAATGCCATCACCGACGCGATCGGAACCGAAGAGCTGGCAATGCCGGCGACCGCCAACGCGGTGTGGGCGGCGCTGCAACGCGCCAAGCCGCGCCAGGCGGCTTAAAGAGAATAACAGGAGAGACCGATGTACAATTTCACCTTCCACCGTCCGACCACCGTCCGCCAGGCGGCGGGCCTCTTGGCGCGCAATCCGGACGCCAAGCTGCTGGCCGGCGGCCACTCGCTCATCCCGGTGATGAAGCAGCGGCTGGCGAGCCCGGCCGCGCTGGTCGACCTCGGTCTGGTCGAAGGCATCGTCGGCGTTGAGCTGAAGGGCCGCTCGGTGTCGATCGGCGCCATGACGCGGCATGCCGATGTCGCCAATTCGCCGATCCTGCAAGAGGTGATGCCGGCGCTGGCCTCGGTGCCGGGCTCGATCGGCGACCCGCAGGTCCGCAACCGCGGCACCATCGGCGGCTCGATCGCCAACAATGACCCGAACGCCGATTATCCGGCGGCCTGTCTTGGACTGGGCGCCACCATCATCACCAACAAGCGCCGCATCGCCGCGGATGATTTCTTCACCGGCATGTTCTCGACCGCGCTGGAAGAGGGCGAGATCATCGTGCGGGTCAGCTTCCCGGTCGCCAAGAAGGCGGGTTACGAGAAATTCAAGCATCCGGCGTCGGGCTTTGCGCTGGTCGGCGTGTTCGTGTCTAAGCGCGGCCCGGACATTCGCGTCGCGGTGACGGGCGCCGGCTCGAACGGCGTGTTCCGGGTGCCGTCGTTCGAGGAGGCGCTGAAGAAGCGCTTCTCGCCGAAGTCGATCGAAGGCCTGACCATCCCGGCCAGCGGCATGAACGCCGACATTCACGCCAGCGCCGAATACCGCGCGCATCTGGTCGGCGTGCTGGCCCGCCGCGCACTGGCCAAGGCGACGGCGTAGCACCGCCGGCTTCTGAAAATGAAAAGGCCCCGCATGGCGGGGCCTTTTTCGTTTTCAGGACGCGGTCAGCCGGCCCGGCCGGCGGTGCGGAAGACTCGGTAAGTCCCACGGCCGCTGCCCTTGGCCGCATAAAGCGCGGCGTCGGCGCGCCGGAACGCTTCCGGCCCGTCGCAGCCATCAAGGGCCGCGATGCCGACGGACGCTCCGATCTGGTAGCGCCGCCCCACGCGTTCGATCGGCTGGCTCAACGCCGCAATGATCCGGTCCGCGAGTTGCGGTGCGGTTCGGACGAAGGGCGCGTCGAGCAGGACCGCGAATTCGTCGCCGCCGACGCGCGCCACGATGCTGGCTTTGCCGCAGACCATCTTGAGGCGTTGCGCGGCCTCCTTGAGGCACTCATCCCCGGCCAGGTGGCCGAGCGTGTCGTTGACGTCCTTGAAGCCGTCGAGGTCGATCAGCAGCAGCGCGCCTCTTGCCTGCAAACCGGGCTCACCGCCGCAGAGCAGTGACAACTGGGCGCGAAATTTGTTGCGGTTGGCGAGGCCGGTCATGTCATCGACCTCGGCCAGGTAGCGCAATTGCTCGGTCCGCTGCTTTTCTTCGGTGATGTCCTGCTTGATGCCGAAGATCTTGATCGGCCGGTGGCCCGGACATTCGATGGCAGCGTGAATGCGGATCCAGCGCTGGTTGCCCTTCGGCGTCAGGAGGGCGGCATCGAGGGTGAACCCTTTGCGCTCCTGCAGCGCGCGGCTCCGGACCGTCTGCAGGGTCTGGAGCGACTCGCGTTCGTAGAAGCCCAGGGTCCGCTCGCGGACCAGCGGCGTGCCCCGCTCCACATCGAACAGGTCGTAGGTGCCGTTTGACCAGGTGAGCTTCTCGCTGGCGAGGTCGCACTCCCAGACGCCGAGCCGGGCGGCTGCCGACGCGGCTTCGAAAATATGCCGGCTCTGGGCCACCGATGCCTCGTACTCACGGATGGTGCGCGCCTGCGCCTCGACCAGCGCCGTCAACCGGTCAAGCGCTGCGGCCGTGGAGTCGTGTGAGAAATGGTCCACCTCGCCAGCGCGAATTGCGAGTGCCTTTGGCATCAAATAGTTCCATCCTTGGGTTGGCGGTAATCTAGGGATGGGTCGATTAACGTTTCGTTCTAGAAGCCGGACAAAGCGGCCCGATCTGTCAATTGCAGGATTGGGCCTGTGCTCTTGTGCCGGCGCGCCTAAAGCTTGACCGCGTCCAGCCGGGCGGCGGCGGCCGGATTGAATTTGACGTCATCGACGGTGGCGAGCGGCACGCGGTTCTTCAGCAGCCCGCGATAGAATTCGCCTTTGGACACCGCCGCCACGTCGGCGATGATGCACCAGCTGTCGCCGCCATCGAGGCTCTCGAAAATCTGACCGTCGGTGTCAGCCGCATAGAGCCCATAGCCGCCGTCCCAGGTCTCGATCGTCAGCGCGCCGAAGGTGGCGCGCTGGCCGTTCGGCAGGCCGCCGAGCAGCCGCTCCCAGGTCTGTCCCGCATCGCGGCTGCGAAACATTTTTCCGCGCGCGCGGCCGAGCTTGTACCAGTGCGGCGGCCAGCCGACACCGGCGGTGAGGAAGACCAGATCGGGCTGATCGGGATGGAGCACCATCGGGTCGGGATAGTTGGCATCGGCCGGCATCGGGTTCCTGCGCCAGCTCTTGCCGTTGTCGTCGCTGGTCATGACGCCGACAATGCCGTTGGCGACCAGGATGCGGTCGGGCCGCGCCGGATTGACGAGGATGCGATGGATGTCGTTGTCGCCGACCAGCGGGTCGACTTTAAGATCGGAAAAGGTCTTGCCGAAATCGGTCGACACCAGCAGCGCGCCGATTTCGATTCCGACCAGCAGCCGGTCGCCGTCGAGGACGATGTCCTTGACGTGGCCGACGCGCGGCGGCGGCGGAAAGCACCAGCCGGAGACACTGGCGACCTCGCGCAGCGCGGTCAGTTCGCGCCAGGAAGAGCCATTGTCCTCGCTGATATAGAGATGCGCCGGCAGCGCGCCGACCAGCACCACGTCCTTGCCGTGCAGCTTGCCGGCACGCGCCGACCATAGATCATGACGGTCGATGCCCTGGTTGACCCAGGCCCAGGTCTGGCCGCCATCGCTACTGCGCGCGACACCGACGCCATGCGTGGCCGCGAACAGCGTGCCGTCGTCCGCCATTGTCACAGCACTCACGAAGCAGCCGGCCAGCGCGCGGTGCGTGACGGACCAGCCACTCTCCGACCGCGTCAGCACGGCAATACCGTCGACAGTGCCGACGACAATGGTGTCCGATCGCTTAGCTGCGCGGTGCGTGTTGTGCCCGCCGTTGGATAGCAAGATCATTGCCGTACCCCTTTACCCTAGGGGGCGACCATCGCCTTTTACGTGCGGTACGTAAAGCCCGTGACATCGCGACGGAATATTACGATGCGGTAGCGCAGCACCCCGTAAGTATTACTACTAATGTTATAAGCGTTCGCGTCTCCGCATTCTTTAACGGATTCGGAAGCTGATTCGAACAGGTTGGCCCGTGCTTCTTCAGGAGTGCGTAGACGGTGACTCAACCGTGTTTGTCGAGGTCGCACATCAAAACGAAACACCCGTCTTTCCTGAGGCGTCTTCGCGACGGCGTTGCGCGCCGCGCGCTGGCCGCTGGACAAGGCGGCTGTGACCGTTACAGCGCGCCGCGGCCAAGGCGCCGCGTCAAGCCCGTCCATGCACCAGCGCTTGTTGCGTTCGGATTGATGGCGGCGCTTGCCGATGGTTCGGCTTTTGCGCAAGCGCCGGCGCTGGGCACTTCCATCGATTACGCGATTATCTCAGGCACCGGCATTACAAATACCGGACCGAGCGTCATTACCGGCATTCCTGGTTCCCCGGGCGACATCGGCAGCATCGGTGGCTCCATCACCGGATTTCCGCCGGGCATTCTGGCGACCGGCATCATTCATCCGATCAACGATGCGGTCACCAATATCGCGCGCAATGATTTTTTCGCCGCCTACAATGATCTGGCGGGACGGACTCCGACCGCCAATCTGACGGGACAAGATCTCGGCGGTATGACCTTGCTGCCGGGCGTCTACGCCTTCGATTCCTCGGCCAATCTGACCGGCGTGCTCAGCCTGAACGGCCTCAACGACCCCAGCTCGATCTTCATCTTCAACATCGGCAGTACGCTGACGGTGGCGAATTCGTCGTCGATCCTGCTACTGAACGGTGCGCAGGGCAACAATGTGTACTGGCGCGTCGGCAGCTCGGCGACGCTGGGGACCAACGTCGCCTTCACCGGCAACATCCTCGCCCTGACCAGCATCACGCTGAACACCGGCGCCAGCATCATCTGCGGCGTGGCCTTCGCCCAGAACGGCGCGGTGACGCTGGACACCAATCGCATTTCGCTGTGCGCCCAGATCGTGGGCCCGGCGACACCATCCGCCTCCGATCAAAGCGTCAATGCCCTGATTCAGGCGTTCTTGGCCAGTGGCGGCCTGATCCCGCTGGCCTTCATCAATCTGTTTAGCCTGCCACCGGCCGAACTGGCGGACGCGTTGAACCGGCTGTCCGGCGAGATCGGCACAGGCGCCGCCGTGGCCGGCGTCCAGGGCATGAATTCGATGCTGTCGATGCTGACCAACCCGAACGCCGAGCGCAATTTCGGGCAGCAGCAACCGCCGCCGCGGCGGGGCTTTTACAAGGCGCCGATTTATACCAAGTCGGTCGCCACATCCTACGACCCCGGCCGTTGGGGCCTCTGGGCGGCGGCCTATGGCGGTCATACCGACACCGGCGCCAGCGCTTTCGGCACCCACGACCGGTCGGTGCGCACCTATGGCTATGCGGCCGGCCTCGACTATCGCCTGACGCCGGACACCACGATTGGTATCGCGGTCGGCGGCGGCGGCTCGAATTTCGGGCTGTCGGACGGCCTCGGCGGCGGCCGCAGCGACCTGTTCCAGGTGGCGGCCTACGCCACGACTTGGATCGACCGGGCCTATCTCTCGGCCGCGGTCGCCTATGGCTGGCACAGCGTATCGACCGAGCGCGATCTGGCATTCGCGGGCCTGGAACGCCTGACCGCGGATTACTCCGCGCATAGCATTGGCGGCCGTCTGGAGGCTGGCTATCGCTTCGCCATGCCGACCTGGGGCTGGGAGGCGCGGTTCGGGCTGACGCCTTATGTGGCGGCGCAGGTGCAAAACTTCTACGCGCCGTCATATTCCGAGAGTTCGTCGCTGACGCCGTCGATCTTTTCGTTGTCCTATGACGCACAGAACACCACGGCGCTGCGCACCGAAGTCGGCGCCCGCGCCGACTGGAGTGTGCTGATCGACAGCTCCACCACACTGTCGCTGCGCGCCGCCGCCGCCTGGGCGCACGACCACTGGACGGGGCTGGACAAAACCGCGCAATTCACCATTCTGCCAGGATTCCGCTTCACGGTCGTCGGGGCCGAGCCGGCAACCGATCTGCTGCTGGCGTCGGTTGGCGCCGACGTCGCATTCGGCAACGGCATCTCGATTGGCGCGGCGCTGCAAGGCGAATTCGCGGAGACATCACAGCGATACGCCGGCACCGCGCGGGTGCGGTATCAGTGGTGAAGACGGGTCGGCGCGTCGACGTTGATAACGCCGTCGCACGGACCTAAGCTGTCATCTTTACAGACGGCGGATGGCTGAAATTCCGGTGCTCCTGTTCTGCGATCACAATTTGCCGCGCGGCTGGGCGGTCACCTGAGTGGACCGCCGCCCGATGGACGCACCGCTTCCCAAGCTGCAGCAAATTCCGCCGTCGGTCGCGTCGGTGGCCGACTACGAGCCGCTGGCGCGCGAGCGGATGTCGCCTTACGCCTTTGCCTATCTGTCCGGCGGTTCGGCGGACGAGTGGACGCTGCGCGAGAACAGCGCGGCCTTCGACCGCTGGACGCTGCGGCCGCGGGTGTTGCGCGATCTCAGCGGCGGCAACACGCGGCTGACGCTGTTCGGCCAGTCTTTCCTTTATCCGATCCTGCTGGCGCCGGTCGCCTATCACGCGCTGTTTCATCCAGCGGGCGAGCTGGAGACGGTGGTCGCGGCGGCGGCGATGCAGGCGGGCATGATCGTCAGCACGCAGGCCAGCGTCCGGCTCGAGGACATCGCAGCCGCCGCGAAGACGCCGCTGTGGTTTCAGCTCTACATCCAGCCTGACCGCGACTTCACCGCGGCGCTGGTGCGGCGCGCCGAGGCCAGCGGCTACAAGGCGCTGGTGGTGACCGTCGATGCGCCGGTCAACGGCATCCGCAACCGCGAACAGCGCGCCGGCTTCCAGCAGCCGGCCGGCGCCGAGGCGGTTAATCTGCGCGGCATGCGCGTCCCTGCCGCAGCACCCGTCGACAGCGACACACTGTTGCTCGGCGGACCGCTGCTCGCCGCCGCGCCGACGTGGAAAGACATCGCCTGGCTGCGGTCGCTGACCACGCTGCCGATCTTGCTGAAGGGCATCCTGACACCGGAAGACGCGCTGCTGGCGATCGGCGAGGGCGTCGACGGCATCATCGTTTCCAACCATGGCGGCCGCACGCTCGACCATGGGCCTGCGACCATCGACGCCTTGGCGGCGATTGTCGCGGCGGTGCAGGAGCGCGTGCCGGTGCTCATGGATGGCGGCATCCGGCGCGGCAGCGATGTGTTCACCGCGCTGGCGCTCGGCGCCAAGGCGGTGCTGGTGGGACGGCCTTATGCCTATGGTCTGGCCGCCGCCGGCGCCACCGGCGCGGCGCATGTGCTGCGCATGCTGCGCGCCGAACTGGAAATCACCATGGTGCAGACCGGCTGCAAGGATTTGGCCGCCATCGGCCCGGACGCGGTCGCGGCCAGCCCGCGTTGAGCTAGCGATCCAGCTCCGCCAGCAGCGCGTGCAGGTCGAGCGGGCGCGTGAACATCTCCAGCCTGCCGTCGGCTGTCTTCGGCCACTTCTCCTTTTGCCGGTCCCAGTACAGTTCGACGCCATTGTCGTCCGGGTCGCGCAGATACAGCGCCTCGGAGACGCCGTGGTCGCTGGCGCCGTCCAGCGGGATCTTGGCGGCGATCAGCCGGCGCAGCGCGTCGGCCAGCAGCCGCCGGTTCGGGTAGAGGATGGCGGTGTGGTAGAGGCCGGTCGTGCCCTTGGCCGGCGGCGCGCCGCCCCGGCTTTCCCAGGTGTTCAACCCGATGTGATGGTGGTAGCCGCCGGCCGAGATGAAGGCAGCGCCGGGCCTTGTGGTGGTCACCTCGAAGCCCAGCACGCCGCAGTAGAAATCCAGCGCCCGTTGCAGATCGGCGACCTTGAGGTGCACATGGCCGATCCGCACGCCGGAATCGATGGCTGGGAGCCGCAAAGCGTCCTTTTCCAGCGTCTCGGGTTTTGACATGGAGTAAATCCTGGCTGGCTGCGGGGCTCTATGATCCCCACATGTAAGATGCACGCCGGATCGGATAAAGTCCCCCGATCCCGGAAAGGCGGGGACCGGTGTCCAGACCGTCCCCGCTCCCGCAAGAAGCAAGGCTATTATGACGATCACGCCGCTGCCGACCTCCATCGACGAGACCCTCGAACTCATGGCCAAGGCCGGTTATGTCGGCGACCGCGCGCTGGCGACGGTGCTGTATCTGGCGCTGCGCATGGGCCGCCCGCTGTTTCTCGAAGGCGAGGCCGGCGTCGGCAAGACCGAAATCGCCAAGGTGCTATCGGCGGCCCTCGGGCGCCGGCTGATCCGGCTGCAATGCTACGAAGGGCTCGATATTTCCTCCGCCGTCTACGAGTGGAATTACGGCGCGCAGATGATCGCCATCCGCATGGCCGAAGCGCAGGGTGAGGGCGACCGCGCCCGCATCGAGCACGACGTGTTTTCCGAGCGGTTCCTGATCAAGCGGCCGCTGCTGCAGGCGCTGGAGCCGGACCCGGCCGGTCCGCCGGTGCTCTTGATCGACGAGATCGACCGCACCGACGAGGCCTTCGAGGCGTTCCTGCTGGAGGTGCTGGCGGATTTCCAGATCACCGTGCCGGAGCTCGGCACCGTCAAGGCGGCGCAGCCGCCGATCGTCGTCGTCACCTCGAACCGCACCCGCGAGGTGCATGACGCGCTCAAGCGGCGCTGTCTCTATCACTGGGTCGGCTATCCGAACGCCGAGCGCGAACTGAAGATTTTGCGCACCAAGGTGCCGGGCATTTCCCGCAAGCTGTCGGAGCAGGTGGTCGCCTTCGTGCAGGCGCTGCGCAAGGAGGACCTGTTCAAGTCGCCCGGCGTCGCCGAAACGCTGGACTGGGCCGGCGCGCTGACCGAACTCGACGTGGTCGCGCTCGATCCGGCGACCGTGTCGGACACGCTCGGCGCGCTGTTGAAGTATCAGGACGACATCGCCCGGCTCGACGGCACCAAGGTCAAGGCGCTGCTCGACGAGGTGAAGTCGGAGCTGCGAGCGGCGGAGTGATTTCTTTTTATTCCCTCCCCCGCTTGCGGGGGAGGGTTAGGGAGGGGGCAAGCCACTCCCTGGAAGCGGTGATGTTCGATGAGCGATGAAGTTTCCCCCACCCGATCCGGGTTCGCCGGATCGACCTCCCCCGCAGGCGGGGGAGGTGAAGGAAGAGACGGCCGGCTTGCCGAAAACATTCTCTACTTCGCCCGCGCGCTGCGGGCCGCCGGCATTCCGGTCGGGCCCGGCGCGGTGATCGATGCGCTGGAGGCCGTCAACGTCGCCCGCATCGGCGACCGCCAGGACTTCTACTGGACTCTGCATGCGGTCTTCGTGAAGCGCCACGAACACACCATCCTGTTCGATCAGGCGTTCCGAATTTTCTTCCGCAAGCGCGGCTATATCGACAAGCTGATCGCGGCGATGCTGCCGGAAGCGCCCCCCGGCGAGGAGAAGAAGCCGCCGCCTGGCGCGCAGCGCATCCAGGAGGCCCTGTTCTCCGGCGTCAACGAGCGCGAGGAGAAGTCCGAAATCGAGATCGACTCACGGTTGACCGTGTCCGACCGCGAGATATTGCAGACCAAGGACTTCGCGCAGATGAGCGCGGCCGAGATCGCCGCCGCCAAGCAGGCGATCGCGAAGCTGGCGCTGCCGCTCGATCTGGTGCGGACGCGACGGATGGCGCCGAGCCGGCGCGGCCATATCATCGACGTGCGGCGCACGCTGCGCGCCAGCATGAAGGCGGGCGGGGCGCTGATCGACCTGAAATATGTCGGCCCGCGCGAAAAGGAGCCGCCGATCGTGGCGCTGCTCGATATTTCCGGCTCGATGAGCCAGTACACACGGCTGTTCCTGCACTTTCTTCATGCGATCACCGACGCGCGCAAGCGCGTGCAGACCTTTCTGTTCGGCACAAGGCTGACCAACGTCACCCGCGCCATCCGCCAGCGCGATCCGGACGAGGCGCTGGCCGCCTGCACCTCGCATGTCACCGACTGGTCGGGCGGCACCCGCATCGCCACCTCGCTGCACGTCTTCAACAAGCAGTGGGCGCGCCGCGTGCTCGGGCAGGGCGCGGTGGTGCTCTTGATCACCGACGGGCTTGAACGCGACGGCGACGATACGCTATCGTTCGAAATCGACCGGCTGCACCGCTCGTGCCGCCGGCTGATCTGGCTCAATCCGCTTCTGCGCTTCGAGGGTTTCGAGGCGCGCGCCAAGGGCGTGCGGACCATGCTGCCGCATGTTGATGAACTGCGGCCGATCCACAATCTGGAGTCCATGACCGACCTGGTGCGCGCGCTGTCGGGCGCGTCAGTCGCGGGCCACGATCCGAAAGCCATGCTGAGGCAGGTTGCGGAATAGTTTTTCTGTCATGGCCGGGCTTGTCCCGGCCATCCACGCCTTGCTCGCTTCAAGTAAGTCGTGGATGCCCGGCATAACGCCGGGCATGACGAGGTCGGTAACGGAGGTTTCTCATGCTGTCGCGCGATGAAGACATTCTCAAAGCCGCCGAGACCTGGCGCAAGGACGGCCGCGGCGTGGCGCTGGCGACCGTGGTCGAAACCTGGGGCTCGGCGCCGCGTCCGGTCGGCTCCAATCTGGTGATCGACAATGAGGGCAACTTCCTCGGTTCGGTGTCGGGCGGCTGCGTCGAAGGCGCGGTGGTGACCGAAGCGGTCGACGTGATCGAGACCGGCAAGCCCAAGGTGCTGGAATTCGGCGTCGCCGACGAGACGGCGTGGCAAGTGGGTCTGTCGTGCGGCGGCACGATCCGGGTCTATGTCGAGAAGGTGAGCTAGCCCCATGAATCTCGACATTCTCAGTGCCCTGAACGCCGAACGCGATGCGCGGCGCGCGGTGGTCGTCGTCACCGACATCACCAGCGGCGAGCAGCGGCTGGTCAAGGCCGCCGACATCGCCAAGGACCCGCTCGGCGGCGCCATCGAGAAGCGCCTGCGCATGGCCAAGAGCGGCATGGAGGAGGTCGGGTCGAGCAAGGTGTTCGTCACCGTGCACGTGCCGTCGCCGCAACTCATCATCACCGGCGCGGTCCATATCAGCCAGGCGCTGGCGCCGATGGGGCTCTTGCTCGGCTATGACGTCACCATTGTCGACCCGCGCACCGCCTTTGCCTCGATCGAGCGCTTTCCCGACGTCAAGGTGATCGCCGAGTGGCCGGACGTGGCGCTGCCGCCGCTCAAGGTCGACCACTACACCGCTTTCGTGGCGCTGACCCACGATCCGAAGATCGACGATCCGGCGCTGCTGCACGCGCTCAAGCGCGACTGCTTCTACATCGGCGCGCTCGGCTCGCGAAAGACCCACGCCAAGCGCGTGGTCCGGTTGAAGGAAGCCGGCATGACCGACGCTGACATTGCCCGCATCCACTCGCCGATCGGGCTCGACATCGGCGCCGTGTCGCCGGCCGAAATCGCGGTCGCCATCATGGGCGAGATCACGCAGCGGCTGCGGGTGAAGGCCGATGTCTCTTCTGTTCCCTCCCCTGAAAGGGGAGGGTCGGAGCGCCAAAGGCGCTCCGGGGTGGGGTAATCTTGTCTTTGGACCTGTGCATACCGACCCCCACCCGGACAGCTTCGCTGTCCGACCTCCCCCTCGCAGGGGGAGGTAAAGAAAGAGAAGCCGCATGAAATTCGGACCCGTCGCCCCGGCCGAGGCACAAGGCGCGACCGCGGTGCATTCGATCCGGCAGGGCGATCTCGTGCTCAGGAAGGGCACGCTGATCGGCCCGAAGGAAGCCGCGGCGCTGGAGGCTGCCGGCGTCGCCGCGATCGTGGTGGCGCGGCTGGAGCCGGGCGACGTATCCGAAGATGCCGCCGCCGCCGATATCGCCGCCGCGGCCAAAGGCGACGGCCTGCGCGCCGACCGCGCCTTCACCGGGCGGTGCAATTTGTTTGCCGAGACCGCCGGTGTGCTGGTGGTCGACCGCGACGCCATCGACCGGATCAACCGCATCGACGAGGCAGTGACGCTGGCGACGCTGCCGGCTTTCAAGCCGGTGGTCGAGGGCGAGATGGTCGCCACCGTGAAAATCATTCCCTTCGCCGTTCCCGGCGCCGCGCGCGACGCGGCAGTCAAGGAAGCGAGCAAAGCCAAACCCGTGATCCGCGTCGCGCCTTACGTTGTGCGCAAGCTCGGCATCGTCTCGACGCTGCTGCCGGGGTTGGCGCCGAAAGTGGTCGAGAAGACGCTGCGCGTCACCGAAGCGCGCCTCGCGCCGGCCGGCGCCACCGTCGTCGCCGAACGCCGCGTGCCGCACGAGCAGCAGGCGCTGGCCGGTGCGATCGAGGACGTGCTCAAGGCCGGCGCCGACATGGTGATCGTGTTCGGCGCGTCCGCCATTGCCGACCGGCGCGATGTGATCCCGATGGCGATCGAGGCGGTCGGCGGCGAGATCGAGCACTTCGGCATGCCGGTCGATCCGGGCAACCTGATGCTGATCGGCCGGATCAAGGGCACCGCGATCATCGGCGCGCCGGGCTGTGCGCGCTCGCCGAAGGAGAACGGCTTCGACTGGGTGCTGACGCGGCTGCTGGCCGGATTGCCGGTGACGCGCGAGGACATCACCGGCATGGGCGTCGGCGGCCTGCTGATGGAGATCGTGACGCGGCCGCAACTGCGCGCCGAGCCGGCGCCGGAAAAAGGCAAATCGATCGCCGCGCTGGTGCTGGCGGCGGGCCGCTCCACGCGCATGGGCGCACTCAACAAGATGCTGGCCGAGATCGGCGGCAAGCCGCTGGTGCGCATCGCTGCCGAGCAGGCGTTGGCGTCGCGCGCCAAGCCGGTGATCGTCGTCACCGGCCATGAGCGCGAGCGCGTCGAGGCGGCGCTGGCCGGTCTGCCGGTGCAATTCGTTCACAACGCAGACTATGCCGACGGCCTCGGCACCTCGCTGAAGGCCGGTATCGCCGCGGTGCCGGACAAGGCCGATGGCGTGATCGTGTGTCTGGGCGACATGCCGCAGGTCGACAGCGCGCTGATCGATCAGTTGATCGCCGCCTTCGATCCGGACTCGGGCGCGCTGGTGGTGGTACCGAGCATCGAGGGCCGCCGGGGCAATCCGGTGGTGTGGGCGCGGCGATTCTTCAACGAACTGATGGCGATCAGTGGCGACATCGGCGCCCGCCATTTAATCGGCAGCTATGCCGAAGCCGTGGTCGACGTGCCGCTGACCGGCGATGCGGCGCTGACCGATGTCGATACCCCCGAGTCGCTGTCGGCGGTCAAGGCCGAAATCGAACGCGCCTGAGACTCGAATCATTGATCGGCGGCGCGACTCAGCCCTTAGCTGGAACCGAAGTTCGGGTAAGGGACGATGACGGACACCTACACGCCTTTCATGCGCGCGCTTGTCGTTGCCAGCCTGCTGCTGGCGACGACCATGCTGATGATGGTGACGCTGAACACGGCGCGGGCCGCCGGCGCGCTGGCCATCGGCGCCTGCGGCGCTTTCGGCGAGGCCTTTGACTTCCCGAGCATCGAGGAGGCGCGCCGGGTGGCGCAGTCGAAATGCCAGGGCGACAGCTGCCGCGTGGTGGCCACGATCAAGGGCGGTTGCGCAGCCTTTGCGGTCGATTTCGTCGATCCCTGCGGCGCCCATGGCTGGGGCCAGGCGCCGCGGCTCGGCGCCAGCCAGAACGAGGCGCTGCGCATCTGTTACAAGGAAGGCGGCAAGGAGTGCGTGATCCGCACCTTCCTCTGCGACGCCAAAGGCTGACTCCGGTTATCGCCGCGCCATCACGCTGATGCGCAGATAGGGACTGGAGCGGCCGTCGGAATCGTGTGCCCAGCCGATGCCCGCCGACCATTCGGTTTCGGCGGTTTTCATGCTGGTGATGTGCGCGCCGAAGCGGATCTGGCGATAGCCGTCGGCGCCGAACACCTGCGTTTCCGGTCCGACATAAAGCGCATCGATCATCTCGCCGAACACCAGCATGCCCAGTGCGAGGCGCACCGAGTGGCTGGCACCGATCGACGTCAGCGACGCGTCGCCGGCAACCAGCGTGGTTCGGGTCGGCTCGTACCAGAGCTCGGTGGCGACACGCAGGCCGAACGAACGGCCGCGCAGCCGGTTGTCCGGATCGTCGGGTGACAAATAATGGTACTGAAACTCCGGGCCGAAGAAGAACTTCATCTCGGCATTGCCGCGCTTGATGCGCCAGCCCGGCAGCAATTGCGCCTTGCCCTCATAGCCGGTCACGGCCCGGCCAAGGTTCTGCGCGTGATAGCGGTAGGCGCCGGTGGATAGCAGCAGCTTCAGCATCAGCCCGTCCTGCGCGAAGCCGCCCGGGGCGAGCAGAAGGCCGCCATGCGCGAACACGCTATGGCGCCAGACGTCGCGGCCGGAAAAAACGATGCGGCGTGACTCGTCCGCGTCGGCCCGGGCGGTGCCGGCCGATACGCAGGACCAGACAAAGAAGGCCGCGGCGACGGTCGTCGCCGCGCATACGCGCCTTCCGCCAACCATGGAGGCCCCCGAGCCTCGCCGGCCCGGCGCAACCCGCCGGGATGCAAATGCAACTAAAGCGGGATATCGGGTTTCTGTCTACAACCTGTGATCTTGCGGCGGCGCTACCCGGCCTGCTTCAGCCGCCGCGGCGGGCTCCCGAAGGTGCGGTGGATCATGGCCGAGAAGGCGCTGGGGCTGGCATAGCCGACCGAGGCGGCGGTCTCCGCCACCGATGCGCCGTCGGACAGGCGGGCCAGCCCGTCGATGGCGCGCAGCCGGGCGCGCCATTCGGCGAAGCCGAGACCGGTCTCGCTGCGGAAAATGCGGGCCAGCGTGCGGCGGCTGGCGCCGGCCTGATCGGCCCAGCGGTCGAGGCCGTGATCGATGCTGGAATTGTCGAGCAGGGCGCGGGCCACTCGCAGCGCCCGCGCATCGCGCGGCATCGGCACGTCGAGCTGGCGCTCCTGCAGCCGCGCCAGTTCGGTCAGCATCAGCCGGGCGACGATGCCGCCGCGGCCGTTTTCGGCATAATCGGCCGGCTCTTCCAGCAGCGCCAGGATGAGCTCGCGCAGCAGCCCGGAAATCTCCACCAGCACCGGCTGCTTCGGCAGTGTCTCGCAAGCGGTGGCGTCGATGTAGACGGTGCGCATTTCGACGTGGCTACGCATGGTGACGCTGTGCGGCCAGCGCGACGGCAGCCACAGCGCGCGGGCCGGCGGCACGATCCAGGCCGCTTCGGCGGTCTCGACCCGCATGATGCCGGCGACGGCATGCAGCAACTGGCCGCGCCGGTGCATGTGAAGGGGGATGTTGTGGCCCGGCTCCAGCGCCCGCGCCATCACCGCGACCGGGCGCGGCGCGTTATCCAGGTTCTGGCGGTATACAGGTAGGCGTTCGGACATGGCGTGGCCCTCTGGCGACGAAAATCGACCGAACATCGCCAAAAGGCAAGCGCTAAGGTACGATTCTGGGTGCGGCAGTGCCGCGCCATAGCCGTTGAAGAATTGCCCGCATGAACCCGACCGCCAGCCTTGCCGCCACAGCCGCCGATGACGCGGCCCGCAAACGCTCCATCGTCTTCCTGAACTGGGCGCACGCGCTCGACCACTTCGTGTTGCTCATCTTCCCGACCGTGGTGATCGGGCTGGAGGTCGTCTACCAGCGGCCCTACAGCGAGCTGATCGCGCTTTCCAGCGCCGCCTTCATCGCCTTCGGTGTGTTCTCGCTGCCGGCCGGTTGGCTGGCCGACCGCTGGAGCCGCCGCAACATGATGGCGCTGTTCTTCTTCGGCTGCGCCGCGTCGCTGGTCGGCGTTGCGGTGGCGCCGAACCTGCTGATGCTGGCGGTGGCGATGTTCGCGCTCGGCACCTTTGCGGCGATCTATCACCCGGTCGGCATGGCCATCCTGATCGAGGCCTCCGGCGCGCGCGGGCGCACGCTCGCCTTCAACGGCGTCTGCGGCAATCTCGGCGTGTCGCTGGCGGCCGGCATCAGCGCGGCGCTGGCCTACTGGATCAGCTGGCGCGCGGCCTTCATCGCGCCCGCCGTGGTGTGCCTGGTGGTCGGCATCTTCTATGTGTGGATGACGCCCGGCGACCTGCACCAGTCCGGCACGCGCAAGAAAGTGCCGGCGGTGACGCTGTCGCCGCGGCGGATGGCGGCGCTGTTCGCGCTGTTCATCGTCATCGCGCTGTCGGCCGGACTGACGTTCCACATTCTGACCATCGCGCTGCCGAAGATTGTCGACGAGCGGATGGGCGACGGGGTGCCGCTGCTGTTCGTCGGCGGCGTCGCCACCGCGGTGCTGATCTGCGGCGCCATCGCCCAGCTCGCGGTCGGCCGCATCGTCGAGCACATCGCGCCGCATACGTTGTTCGCCATCGTCACCGTGATCGGCTTTCTCGGCAATCTGTGGGCGGCGACCGCGGGCGGCGGCGTCAGCCTTCTGATCGCGCTCGCCATCGCGGTGGCGGCGATCTACGGCCAGGTGACGGTCAACGACATGGTGCTGGCGCGCTATACCGCCGATGCCTGGCGTGGCCGGGTCTATGCGGTGCGCTATTTCCTGCTGTTCATCAGCGCCGGCGCCGCCATCGGCATGATCTCGCTGCTGCACAAGAGCGGCGGCTTTACCCTGGTGCTCGGCGTCAACGCGGTGATCGCGCTGATCATCTGCCTCGCCACCGTGGCGATGACCTGGATGATCGTCGGCATCGAGGCCCGCCATCATGCGGCGCAGCCGGCCGAATAACGCCGGGCGTTATTTCAGCCGCTCGATCAATGCCATGGCCGCAGCAGGCGCGCGCAGCTTGGCCTCGTGGATGAAATAGATGAAGACGTCGCGCGGCGTCTTCGCCGCCGCCTTTTTGTCGACGCACGGCAGATCGTCCGGCGCGCCACCTTTTGCCCAGGCCTCGGCGCGCTTTGCCCATTGATCCAGCGCCTTCGGCGGATAGCCGGCCTTGAGGCTTTCGTCGCCCTTCTGCAAGCGCGCATAGACGAAATCGGCGGTGACGTCGGCGATTTCGGTATAGCTGTCGTGCTCGGCGTAGCAGGCCGCGATCCTGCGCTGGCGCAGCGCCGCGATGAAGCCGGGCGTCTTGAAGGTGTCGTTGCGGACCTCGACGACGTGGCGCAGCGTTTGGCCGTCGAACGCCTTCGGCAGCAGATCGAGGAAGGCTCCGAAGTCGGCCTCGTCGTATTTCTTGTGCGGTGCGAATTGCCAGAGCAGGGGACCCAGTTTGGGCCCCAGTTCGGTGATGCCGGACTCCAGAAAACGCGTGATGGAGTCGCCGGCTTCCGCCAGCACCCGGCGGTTGACCGCGTAGCGCGGCCCCTTCAGCGCGAACACGAAGCCGTCCGGCACCTCGCTCGCCCATTTGCGATAGGTTTTCGGCGACTGCGTCGAATAGAAGGTGCCGTTGATCTCGATCGAGGTGAGATGCTCTCCGGCATATTCCAGTTCGCGCGCATGCGGCAGGCCCTTGGGGTAGAACACCCCGCGCCATGGCGCATAGGTCCAGCCGCCGACACCGGTGTAGATCTTTGCCGCTTTTTTCGTCATTTGGCCGTCACAGTTGCTGTCTATATCATAGCCCAAGTGGTGGCGGGTACGCGTTGCGTAAAGTCCCGGCATCCAACGGCCACGATGAGCGGCGACGGCGGATGTACCCGCGTCTCTCATGGGTGGTCGTTTTTGTTTTTGGGGGCCACCCGATTCCTGATAACCGCGCGGACCTCTCCGCCGTCATGGCCGGGCGTGACCCGGCCATCCACGATGCGGCTCCTCAGATGAAGCACAAGTAAAGTCTGCGCAGACGCGTGTCATCATGGATGCGCGGGCTTGATGTTCAGCCCGTGGACATAGCGGACACCTGTTCGGGGACATGACTGACACTTTTTGGGTTGGTCAAGTCGATAGTTGCGATCTGGTGGGCACCGAAGAAGACGCCGTAGTGTCCGTCGGTGTTTAGAGGCCGGATCGCGACGCGTTCGCCTCGAAAGGCGCGAGGTACCAGCCAGCGCCGCCCTTTGAAGGCAACGTAGTCCTTGGTCGCAGGCACGATCCGCACGACGGCGTCGTCATATTCAATCTCGGGAAGGCGGTCCGGCATGGCGCGCGAGCTCGGCCGATAGCGGTTGGCCGGCACGTCCTGGTCCAGGGCTTCATGCGGGCGCTCGAGATTGTAGACGGTGCGCCATTCGTCGAAGGCGCGCTGCATCGCTTGAGCCGTCCGGAAGCGCTGGAGTGCGAACACCTCCGCATTCAAGGTGCGATGGAAGCGCTCGTTCTTGCCGCGGCTCTGCGGATGGTAGGGCCGGCTATGGATCACCCCGACGCCCAGCTTGAGCAGCCACACGCCAAATCGTGTCCATTGTTCGCCGCCGGAATCGCCCCAAGGGGTGCCGTTGTCGAGGAAGAACGTGTCGGGCAAGCCATAGCGGCGGAAGATCTTCTCCAGACGCCCCCGCACCGTCATGCCTTGCTGATCGGTGCAAGCCTCCAGGCACAAGGCATAGCGGGAGTGATCGTCCACCACAGTCAACGGATGGCACGGCGTCCCATCGGTCAGCGGCACCCGGCCCTTGAAGTCCATTGCCATAGCAGATTGGGCGCTTCCTTCTCGAAGCGCTGCCAACGCGCGCCTGGCGTTCTGCCGGGATGCACGACGCGGCCATGCCGGACCAGGATCGCATGCACGGTCGAGGCCGCTGGCGTGTCGTGACCGTCACGTTCCAGACACCGGACGATCTTGCGCGCGCCCCATGCCGGATGCGCATCGCGCACGGCCAGCACCAACGCTTCGGTTCCAGGGCAGGTCTGTGCCGGACTGCACTGCGGGCGGCGGGAGCGGTCCCTCAAAACCGCGTCGCCGCCCGCCCAGCGATTAAGCCACTTGTAACCGATCTCCGGGCTGATCCCGAACCGGCGACACAGCTCCCGCCGGTTAGCCCCTTGCTGAATTGCAAGTCGAACAAACTCTTGTCGCTGCTGCATTACCGACACCTCTTGCCACGGCATGGAAGGCCCTCCT
>JAUXXH010000005.1 GCA_030684935.1 Pseudolabrys sp.
AGGCGGACGTGTTCGACTACATCGAACGCTTCTACAATCCCAAACGGCGACACTCGACGATCGGCTATATGAGCCCTATGGAGTTCGAGAGGCAGGCTGGATTAGCTTAGGCGGGTGTCAACGAAACCGGGTGCAGGCCAGGGAGGCAATGTCGCTTTGAATTGCGACGAGCGCATATTTTTCGTCAGAGTCTATTTGCAAGCCCGCATCACTCCGCCGCCTTCTGCCCCTTCTTCTTCGGCCCTTCCTTCCTTCCTTCCTTCCCAACACAGGCTTCAAAAACGCCCCCGTATAACTTCGGCCTTCGCCCTTCGGGCTTCGGCCCGACGAGGCCGCCGCCTTCACAATCTCCTCCGGCGTGCCCTGCACGACCCTCGGGTCAAGCCCGAGGGCAGGCTTTCTCGCCACCGCTACTTCGCCGCCACCGGGGTCAGTTCAAACACGTGGCCGTGCTTGGCGGCTTCGGCGATATCGCCCCGGCGCAAGGCCAGGCGGACGATGTCGAGCTTCGTCACATCGGCGGGCGTGAGATAGGGGGACCACGCCGTGTCGTCTTCGATCAACTCGACCGGGACTTCGGCGGCGTATCTGCCTTCATGAATGAGTTTGATGCTTTTGCGCGTCATGGCACCAGTCGCTTTCTAAAATCGCTATCCCACAGCTCCGGATCGGGTCGATACGCGGTCACCAACACCGCAGGATGCCGACGACCCGCCGGTATGCCCCAGAGAACGTGAATGGGCCGACCGGCGCCGTCGTGTTGCAAGGCGAGAACGCTCGGGCCACGCACACGATCCGGGTAATCCCCGCCAGGGTATCGACAGGCATAATGCCATCTTTGGCGAGTTCATCATAGCCGTGGTCGGAGATGAGATAGTCGCCCGCGAGCACGAGCGTTTGTATCCGGCGCAAGGTTTCGCTCATCGCAACCACCCCCACCCCGGCGCGCGAAGGGCGCGCCGACCCTCCCCACAAGGGGGAGGGACAGGGAAGCGCGCGCCGCGGAATACTCTCATGGCTCTGGATTCCGGGTTCGCGCCTTCGGCGCGCCCCGGAATGACCGAAGTCACTCCGCCGCCTGCTGCCCCTTCTTCCTCTTGTTCTCCTTGCGCCCGAGCACCGGCTTCAGGAACCGCCCGGTATAACTCCGCTCTACCTTGACGATATCCTCCGGCGTTCCAGCCGCGACGATCTCGCCGCCGCCGTCGCCGCCTTCCGGCCCCAAGTCGATCACCCAGTCGGCGGTCTTGATCACCTCGAGATTGTGCTCGATCACCACCACGGTGTTGCCGGTCTCGACCAACTCGTGCAGCACTTCCAATAATTTAGCGACGTCGTGGAAGTGCAGACCCGTGGTCGGCTCATCCAGAATATAGAGCGTCCGTCCGGTCGCGCGGCGCGACAGCTCCTTGGCCAGCTTGACGCGCTGCGCCTCACCACCCGACAGCGTCGTCGCCTGCTGGCCGACATGGATGTAGTCGAGGCCGACGCGGTGGAGCAAAGCCAGCACATCGCGCACGCGCGGCACCGCCTTGAAGAACTCCAGCGCTTCTTCCACCGTCATGTCGAGCACGTCGGCGATCGACTTGCCCTTGAACAGCACCTCGAGCGTTTCGCGGTTGTAGCGCTTGCCCTTGCAGACGTCGCAGGTGACGTAGACGTCGGGCAGGAAGTGCATCTCGATCTTGATGACGCCGTCGCCCTGGCAGGCCTCGCAGCGGCCGCCCTTGACGTTGAACGAGAAGCGGCCCGGCTCGTAGCCGCGCATCTTGGATTCGGGCAGCGCCGCGAACCACTCGCGGATCGGCGTGAAGGCGCCGGTATAGGTGGCCGGGTTGGAGCGCGGCGTGCGGCCGATCGGCGACTGGTCGATGTCGATGATCTTGTCGATGTGCTCGAGGCCCTCGATGCGGTCGTGCGGCGCCGGCGCGAGCGAAGCGCCGTTGAGCTTGCGCGCCACCGAATTGTACAGCGTGTCGATCAGCAGCGTCGACTTGCCGCCGCCGGACACGCCGGTGATGGCGGTGAACAAGCCGAGCGGGATCTCGGCGCTGACGTTCTTGAGGTTGTTGCCGCGGGCGTTGACGACCTTGATGGCGCGGCGCTTGTTCGGCGCGCGCCGCTCCGGGATCGGCACCGTCAGTTCGCCGGACAGGTACTTGCCGGTCCATGACTCGGGCGCGGCGATCAGGTCGTCCATGGTGCCCTGGGCGATGATATGGCCGCCGTGAATGCCGGCGCCGGGGCCGATGTCCAGCACATGGTCGGCGGTGCGGATGGCGTCCTCGTCGTGCTCGACCACGATCACGGTGTTGCCGAGATCGCGCAGGCGTTTCAATGTTATCAGCAGGCGCTCGTTGTCGCGCTGATGCAGGCCGATCGAGGGCTCGTCCAGCACATAGAGCACGCCGGTGAGGCCGGAGCCGATCTGCGAGGCGAGGCGGATGCGCTGGCTTTCGCCGCCGGACAGCGTGCCGGAGGCGCGCGCCAGCGTCAGGTAATCGAGGCCGACGTCGACCAGGAAGCGCAGCCGGTCGCGGATTTCCTTGAGGATGCGGACGGCGATCTCATTCTGCTTGGCGGTCAGATGCTGCGGCAGGTCGGTGACCCATTCGCCGGCCTTCTTGATCGACAGCTCGGAAATCTCGCCGATGTGCTTGCCGGCGATCTTGACCGACAACGCCTCGGGCTTCAGCCGGGCGCCGTGACAGTCGGCGCAGGGCACGTTGGTGAAATACTTCTGCAGGTCCTCGCGCGCCCATTCGGACTCGGTTTCCTTGAAACGGCGCTCGAGATTGGTGATGACGCCCTCGAACGGCTTCTTGGTGGTGTAGCCGCGCATACCGTCGTCATAGACGAACTTGATGTCGTCCTCGCCGGAGCCGTAGAGGATGGCGTCCTGGGTCTTTTTCGGCAGGTCTTTCCACTTGGTGTCGAGCGTGAAGCGGTAATGCTTGCCGAGCGCGTCCAGCGTCTGCACGTAATAAGGCGACGACGATTTCGCCCACGGCGCGATGGCGCCTTTCTTCAGTGTGGCGTCGCGGTCGGGGATGATCAGGTCGGCATCGATGTGCTGCTCGACGCCGAGGCCGCCGCAGGCCGGGCAGGCGCCGAACGGATTGTTGAAGGAGAACAGCCGCGGCTCGATCTCCGGCAGCGTGAAGCCGGACACCGGGCAGGCGAATTTCTCGGAGAACACGATGCGCCGCGCGTCGGATGCGGCGGCTGCGGCGAGCTTGGTGACTTTCTTACCCTCCCCTGGAGGGGGAGGGTCGGCGCGTAGCGCCGGGGTGGGGTGAGTAGCCTCGCTTCGCGATTCACCCCCTCCCGACCGCTTCGCGGTCGACCTCCCCCCTCCAGGGGGAGGTGAAGAAAGAGAAGCCGCCGCATCCGCCAGTTCGATCACCGCCATGCCGTCGGCGAGCTTCAGGCACTGCTCCAGCGAATCCGCCAGGCGCTGGCCGATGTCGGATTTCACCACCAGCCGGTCGACCACGACGTCGATGTCGTGGGTGAACTTCTTGTCGAGCGGCTTGACCTCGCCGATCTCGTAAAAGGCGCCGTCGATCTTGACGCGCTGGTAGCCCTTGCGCAGGAAGTCGGCCAGTTCCTTCTTGTACTCGCCCTTGCGGCCGCGCACGACGGGGGCCAGCACATAGATGCGGGTGCCGTCCGGCAGCGCCAGCACGCGATCGACCATCTGCGACACGGTCTGGCTCTCGATCGGCAGGCCGGTGGCCGGCGAATAGGGCACGCCGATGCGCGCCCACAAGAGGCGCATGTAGTCGTAGATCTCGGTGACGGTGCCGACGGTCGAGCGCGGGTTTTTCGAGGTGGTCTTCTGTTCGATCGAGATGGCCGGCGACAGGCCGTCGATCTGGTCGACGTCCGGCTTCTGCATCATCTCGAGGAACTGGCGCGCATAGGCCGACAGCGACTCGACGTAGCGGCGCTGGCCCTCGGCATAGATCGTATCGAAGGCGAGCGACGACTTGCCGGAGCCGGACAGGCCGGTGAAAACCACCAGCTGGTCGCGCGGCAGGACGACGTCGACGTTCTTGAGGTTGTGTTCGCGCGCGCCGCGAATGGTGATGACGCGCGAGTCGCGGGCCCGCTTTGCGGACGGGTCAGTTTTCGCAGACGGGTCGGTCATTGCGGACTTTCAGGAATGGACTTTGGCACGGCAAAATGCGCCGGAAAGCCCGGCCGCCGGTGAGATGATTTTTAGAACGTAGGTAGAACGGCGGCGTTTCGCCAGACCCCGGCGTGCATTCCTGGTGTGGGGGATGGGGATAACCCGGGAACCGCGAGGCGTTGCCGCTGGGCCCTACCAGGCGTAGCGCACCATGGCCTTTGCGGCGTAGGCGGTCGTGGTTCGGGAAAATTCGCCGTCTATGTTGGTAGCGACCGACCAGCCTTGCCCGAACCCGTAGTCGGCGCCGACCGAGATCAAGAATGCATTCGGCGCAGACTGCGCGCCGTTGACGGTGAAGTTCGAGCCCGACAGGGTCTGAAACAGTGCCCCTTGGGCGGTATTATCTGAATAATCGTGCGCCCAGGCGGCGCGGCTGCGCAGCGCAAGGGTATTGCCACTATCGAGCGTGATCGTTTTGTCGAACCAAACGCCCAATTCGGTTCGGGTCGATGTGGTCGAGCGCGCCTCATAGGTGAGCGCAAAGGCGTTAGAGCCTGACGCTGCGCTCTCGCTGTAAGACGGCGTGCGGAAGCTCTGCATCTGCAAGGCAGCGTAAGGCGTCATGCCGAGCCACCGCGTCGCGAAGCGATAACCAGTCTCGAGGCGGCCGCCGAAGCTGTGCGCGTCGAAACTCGCTGTCAGCTTGTCGGTACCGGAAACCGTCACCGTGCGATCGGTGCTCATGCTGTGCCAGGCATACGAAAGCGCACCGGCGACATAGGCCGGGCCGAACTCCTTGCGGCCAAAGGCGCCGATCTGCAGCACGTCGCTTTTGCCGCCGCCGAGACCCTGCGACCAAGCCCAGTTCATGCTGCCGCCGGCGAGCGCGAAGCCGAGCGTCAGGTCGGACGCGGCGCGGTAATCGAAACCGGTGGCGAGTCCCCAGGTGCGCGCGGTGGTGTCGGCGGTGTCGCCTGTCGTTTTGTCGTAACCGCCATAAATCTGGCTCCACACCGACCAGCGCGGTTGCGCGAATGCGGCCAGCGTCTTGTCCCTGGGCGTCACGGCGGCATAGGCTGCGGCGGCCTCCGGCGATGTGGCCGGCGCCGACGCAAAGCTGCGCGCCCTGCCGGTTGTTGTTCCGCCGCCGGGATTTGGATTGGTCAGCAGGGCGAGGAACGACGTCATCATCTGCGTGGCGCTGGTTGCGCCGCCGGTCGCGGGCTGGCCGGAGATCTGATTCAGCGCGCTGGTGAGTTGCGATCCGGTCATGTTGAGCAAAGTGTCGAAGCCGGATGGCGGCGTCGCGCCGCCCTCGACCGCCTTGTTGATGCCGCCGGCGACACTCGCCTGATTGCCGCCCGCGCCGGCCGGAAGCTGGATCATGCCGGGATCGAGCACCAGATAGACTTTGTTGGCATCGTAAGTCAGATGCGGATTGCGTGCGCCGGGAGAAAGGCTGCTGCCGGTGACATTCAGACCTGCGAATTGAGTCCCGCCCAAGCCGCCGGTCGCGTTGAGGATGGTGTAGGTCTGAGCGCGGAAGCTGCCGGGGAGCGCCACCGCCTGCACGGTGGCGCCGGTCAGGGTCGCTGTGCCGGTGACATTGGTGCGGTCGGCGTCGGTCGGCGAGACTTCAACCGTGTAAATGCCGCCGGCATTGAAGGTCAGGTTGCCGTTGATGGTGATGGTGCCGATCGAATTGCCCGGCGCCAGCGCGCCGCCGCTGGCGATGATCGTATTGGCCACGGTGCCGGTGCCGCCAAGCGCGCCGCCGCTGTTCACGGTGATGCCGCTCGATGCCAGGATCGAGCCGTTCACCGCCAGCGTGCCGCCGTTGATGGTGGTCGCGCCGGTATAGGTGCTGTTGCCCGACAGCGTCAGCGTGCCGGTGCCGGTCTTGGTCAGCGAGCCGCCGCTGCCGCCACCGAAACCGCCATCCTGCAGCACGCCGGAGAACGTCCTCGACAGATTGTTGCCACCCGCCTCCAGGTTCTTCGATCCCAGCGCGACCGTGCCAGCGCCCTCGATCGAGCCGGCCGCCGTGCCGGCGGCCGTCAGAACGGACAGGTCAATTGTGGCGCCGGCGCTATTGATGAGGCGCGCTGGGCCGCCGGTGCTGCTGCCGTAGAACCGCAAGAACCCGTTGTTGGTGATGGTGGCGTCGCCGGCTGTGCTGGTGTCCAAGAAGTTCATAACGCTGTTGTTGGTAATGGTGGCGCTGCCGGCCGTGCTGGTGTTGAAGAATTGCAACTGGAAATTGGCAGTGATGGTGGAGCTGCCGGCCGTGCTGCTGTTGCTGAAACTCAGATTGTTGCTGGTGATGGTGGCGTTGGCGGCCGTGCTGGTGCCGTTGAAGAAAATACTGCCGGTGCCGGACATAGTGGCATTGCTGGCCGTGCTGGTGCCGTTGAAAGTCACATGTCCGGTGTTGGCGTTCGTGATGGTGGCGCTGCCGGCCGTGCTGGTGCCGTTGAAGCTCACTGTGCCGGCATTCGAAATGCTGGCGCCGCCGGCCGTGGTGGTGTTCCAAAAGCTGGTCGTGCCGCCAAGGTTATTCGTAATGGCGGCGTTGCCGCCCGTGCTGGTGTTGAAGAAATCCAGGTTGCCGTTGTTGGTGATGGTCGCGCTGCCCGCGGTGCTGGTGCCGTTAAAAATCAGGGAGCCGAACGAATTGGTGACGATGGCGGCGCTGCCCGCCGTGCTGGTGTCGTAGAGATTGATTGTGCCGCTGTTGTTGAAAGTGGCGGTAGCCGCGGAGCTGGTTTGGGAAAAATAAATATTACCGCCGTTCGTGAAGGCAGCGTTTCCGGCTGTGCTGGTGTCCCAGAAAAACAGATTGCCAGTAGCACTGTTGTTGACGCTGGCGTTAGCAGCCGTGCTGGTGTTGAAGAAATCCAGGTTGCCGTTGTTGGCGATGGTCGCGCTGGCCGCGGTGCTGGTGCCACTGAGGTTGAAAGTGCCGTTGTTGGTGATGGTGGCGTTGCCGGCCGAACTGGTCGAATCGAAGAAAAGGCCGCCGCTGCTGACGATGGTTGCGTTGCCCGCCGTGCTGGAACCGGTGAAGGCAGCGTCGCTGCCTGTTGAGATGGTGATGCTCGCGCTGCCGGCCGTGGTGGTTTGCAGGAAGGTCGCGCTGCCGCCGGTGAGGGCGATGATGGCGTTCCCCGCCGTGCTTGTACTGAAGAAAACAAGGGAGCCGGCATTGTTCGTAATGGTGGCGTTGCCGGCCGTGCTGTCGCCGCCGAAACCGATGGCGCCAGAGCTGCTGTTGTTGACCAGGGTGGCTGTGTCGGCCGAATTGCCGCCAAAGAAGGACACCTGACCGAAGCCGCTGGTGGTGATGCTGAGATTGCCGGCGCTCTGGCCTTCGCGGAAGATCGTAAAGCCGGCCGTCGTGATGCCGGTGATGCCGCTGATGTCGGCATTGACGAAGTTCAGCGTGTTGAACGCGTTGACGGCCACGGCGCCCACGATCGACCCTGTTGTGCCGGCGGTGCCGATGTTCAAGGTGCCACCGTCGACCGTGGTGCCGCCGGTATAGGTGTTGGCGCCCGTCAGCGTCAGTGTGCCGGTGCCGGTCTTCACCAGCGAGCCGCCGGTCGCGCCGGCGACGCTGCAGGCGACGCCGCCCGCGCCGCAGTCGCTGATCACCCCGCTCACCGTGGTGGAGAGGTTGTTGCTGCCGACCGTGAACTGCCGGGAGCCCAGATAGAACAGGCCGGCGCCTGCGATCGAGCCGGCGCTGAGCTTGCCGTCGCCGGCGGGGCCGGTGCTGAACGAGATGTCGACCGTGCCGCCGGCGTTGTTGGTGATGGCGGCGCTGCCGGCCGTACTGGTGTTGAAGAAAGTCAGAACGCCGCTGTTGGTGATGGCAGCGCTGCCGCCCGTACTGGCGTTGGAGAAAGTCAGGAAGCCGCTGGTGTTGTTCGTGATAGTGGCGCTGCCGGCCGTGCTGGTGTTTAGGAAATGCACGGTGCTGCTGTTGGCTATGGCAGCGCTGCCGGCCGTACTGCTGCTGGAGAAACCCAGCAAGCCGTTGTTGGTGATGGTGGCGCCGTCGGCCGTGCTGGTGTTGTTGAACCACAGGGCGCCGAAGGCGTCGTTGGTGATGGTGGCGCTGCCGCCGTTGATGACAATGCCGGCACTGTTGAAGGTGAGGACGTGATTGTTGGCGAACGTATAGGCCGACGCGCCGGCATTGAATGTCCAGCCGTCGAAGCTGGCGTCGGCTGAAAAGGTCAGGGCGGTCTGGCTGGACGTATCGAACGAGGCTGTGCCGGTCGGCACCGCACCCGTGCTCCAGTTGGCGCCGGTGTTGAAGTCGGCCGTGCCGGGGCTGGCGAGCCAGGTCGCGTCCTGCGCCGCGGCCGGCAGTATCGCCGCCAGCGACAAGGCCGTCGACGCCAGCAGGACGGCCCGCAACCGGCCGCCCGTCCCGCTGGGTCTTTCTACACGCCGCGCCGCCACCGTCGCTCCCCACAAGCCTTGGCGGGCCTATTAATAGAAGAGGCATTGCGGGCATGCGCGGTCACAAACGTACCTGATCGGCGGAGGCGGGGGGACGGCAGCAGCCGGCGTAGGAATTTGAGGGTGGTACTGCCTTGCTTTGCCACGGGTGATCGTCGAATATTTTAAAAACGTCGGGCCACGGAATTTGGCCCGTTATTATTCCGCGAACCGGGTTGACGGGCGTGTCTATTCAGACCGTGCAGGCCGCCCTGGATCGTTCCCCGGGGAGCGACGAAGCCGACCTGCTCCTGGCGCAGGCGGAACGGTTTGCCGCCATGCCATCGTTCGACGAAGCGGTTCGCGCCTACATCGACGGCATGACCGGTTTCCGGCGCAGCAATCGGCTGATGAACAAGCTGATTTTTTCTCACGCGCGCTGGCGGCTGGCCGGCTATCTTTTGTATTTGAACGCCGACCGCGAACGCTACGGGCCCGACGGCGGCGCGACCTACGGCCATCTGCTCGCGATGTGCAACCGCCCGCCGGAGATCAGTCCGCGGGTCCTGAAGACGATGCTGGCGCTGCTGCAATTCACCGGCTTCGTGACGGTCGCGCGCAATAAAAGTGACAGCCGTTCGAAAATCTATCAACCGACCCCACGCATGCAGGACTTCATGCAGCCGTGGCTGCGCTACGCCACCGGCACGCTTGATATCCTCGAACCCGACATGCGCCGCGCGCAACTATGGAAGGACGATCCCGGCTTCATCGACCGCTTTCTGGTGTCGTCGGGGCGCGCTCATGAGACAGCCAGGCCGCTGGTGCAGTACATGCCGGAATGGGTTGCATTTTTTGGCACGCGCGAGGGAGCGGGCGCGGTGGTGCTTGCGATCATGCGGGCCGACATCGACGGCACGGCCGTGCCGAGCCGTGCTGAACTTTCCAGAGCATTCGGCCTTTCAAAGACCCAGGTTACGAAAGTGCTGCAAATCGGCGAGGCGCAGGGTTACTTCACGCTCGATGCCGCCGGCGTTCCTGCGGCGACGGATCTTCTGCGCACGACATTCCGCCAATGGGTTGCCACGGAGCTGGCGTTCTATGCACGGCATATGCGTCCGCCCGCCGGAGAATTCAGCACACAGTAGGACGACGTGGTCGGGGTCATGAAAAGGCCGGGCTTTCTGCCTGGCTTTTCCGCTTGGTATCATGCGCTCGGTTAGAATCGGTAGTTCAGGTCGAGGCGCGCGACGTTCATGTTGTCGCTGCGGCCGCGCACGAAAGGATGAAACACATCTATGCGGGTGACGTCGGGCAGCGCCAGCACGCGGTCGACCATCTGCGACCCGCTCAGGTTCTCGATCGGCAGGCCGGTAAAGGGCGGACACGAACCGGCTTGTAAAATCAGTGTGGACGCATTAGAACATACCGGGAACAACGGTGGGTCGCCATGTGGTCACGCTGGCAGATAAATCGGACGGCCCTGTGGATTAGGGGCAATCGGGGTTGCCGCCGCAAGGCCGGGGACTAGGGTGACAAGTTAATTCTGTGGGCCGCGCACGGCGGCGGCCCCGCAACGGCGAACGCGGACGGCTGGACCGTCACTGCGCGTCGCCATCTGGAGAGCATCATGGCTGGTAGCGTCAATAAAGTAATCCTGATCGGCAATCTCGGCGCCGATCCGGAAATTCGCCGTACGCAGGACGGCCGGCCGATCGCCAATCTGCGCATTGCCACCTCGGAAAGCTGGCGCGACAAGAACACCGGCGAGCGCAAGGAAAAGACCGAGTGGCACCGCGTCGTCATCTTCAATGAAGGCCTCTGCAAGATCGTCGAGCAGTATTTGAAAAAGGGCTCGAAGGTCTATCTCGAAGGCGCGCTGCAGACGCGCAAATGGACCGACAAGGACAATATCGAGCGCTACTCGACCGAAGTGGTGCTGCAGGGCTTCAACTCGTCGCTGACCATGCTTGATGGCAAAGGCGGCGGGGCGGGCAGCTCGGGCGGCGGCGACGACGATTTCGGCTCCAGCGGCCCGAGCGGCGGCGGATCGCGCGAACGCAAGCCGGCGATGGCCGGCGCCGGCAAGCGCGACGACATGGACGACGAAATTCCGTTCTGATCGCGAACCTTATTCGGCCGGTGTGACGCGCGCTTCGCGGTGCAGGGCGCGCAGCCGCGTCGCCAGCACCTTGTCGATGCGACGGCCATCGAGATCGACCACCTCGAAACGCCAGCCATGGGCGGCGATAACCTCGCCGGCCTTCGGCAGGTGGCCGATATGGGCGAGGATGAAGCCGGCCAGCGTCTCGTAGTCGCGGCGCGGCGGTAGCGTCAGTCCAAGATGGTCGGCCATCTCGTCCGCCGGCAGCGCGCCGGCCAGCAGCCATGATCCGTCGGGGCGCTGGAACGCCTCGGGATCGTCGCCGCCAGCATCGGCCTTGAAGACGCCGGTGATCGCTTCCAGCATGTCGGCCGGCGTGATGATGCCTTCGAAGTGGCCGTATTCGTCGTACACCAGCGCCATCGGCACATCGGCGTTGCGCAGCACCGTCAACACATCGAGTGCGTCGGCGGCGTCGAGCACGACGGGCGCCGCCCGGATATGGCCGCGGATATCCAATGGCTTGCGCGCCAAAGCGGTGGCCAGTAGTTCGCGCGTCTGCACCACGCCGAGCAAGGCATCCACCGACTCGCCGGCCGGCAGCCGCGAATGCTGGGTCTTTTTCAGCTTGTCGCGGATGACCTTGTCGCTGGCGGTGAGATCGATCCAGTCGACGTCGGTGCGCGGCGTCAGCACGCCGGCGACTGTGCGGTCGCTGAGCCGCATCACCGCGGTGATCATCTTGCGCTCGTCGGTCTCGATGACGCCGGCGGTTTCGGCTTCGGCGATGATGGTTCTGATCTCCTCGTCGCTGACGCCGCCGTCCGAGGGCTTGTCCTGGCGCAGCAACTTGAGCAGCGCCCGGCCGGAAAAGTCGAGCAGCCAGACCAGCGGCTTGCCGATCCGCGCCAGCACCGTCATGGCCGGCGCTACGCGGGCGGCGACGCGCTCCGGATTGCGCAAGGCGATCTGCTTGGGCACCAGTTCGCCGACGATCAGGGAGGCATAGGTGATCAGCGCCACGACGATGCCAATGCCGGCGGGTTCTGCGATATAGGCCGGCACCCCAAGACCGGCGAGCACACCGGTCAAGCGGACGCCCAGGGTCACGCCGGATACGGCGCCCGACACGACCCCGACCAGCGTGATGCCGATCTGAACGGTCGACAGGAAGCGGCCTGGATTCATGGCCAGCGCCAGCGCGCGCCGCGAGCCATAGACGTTACGATCGATCAAGGCCTTTAGGCGCGCTTGCCGCGACGACACGATCGCCAGTTCGGACATCGCGAGCAGGCCGTTGATCACGATCAGCGCGGCAACGGCAAAGAGTTCGATATAGACCATCCGTCCCTTGTTCCCGTCAGGCCGCCATCGCCGCCCGCACGCCGTCGATGACGAACTGCACCGCCAGCGCCGCGAGCAGCACCCCGAACAGGCGCGACAGCACGATATTGGCCGTATTGCCGAGCAATCGGGCGATCGGCGTCGCCAGCACGAAGACGACAAAGCACACAGCGAGCACCACGGCGATGACCCCGAGCAGCAGGCCGAGCTGGACCGGGTCGCCGGCGGCCCGGCCGGCCAGCAGCACGGTCGCCGTGATGGCGCCGGGGCCGGCCATCAGCGGGATGGCGAGCGGGAAGGCGGCGATGTTGCGCACGTGTTCCTCGACCGCTTCCTCGGCCTGGCGCGCCTGGCGCTCGGTGCGCACGCCGAACACCATTTCCGAGGCAATCGAAAACAGCAGCAGGCCGCCGGCAATGCGGAAGGCCGGCATCGTGATCGACAGCGTGCGCAACAGCCAGTCGCCGATCAGCGCGCTGCCGGCCAGAATGATCGCGGCGATCAGACAGGCGCGCAGCGCCACATTGCGGCGGGTCTTCGCCGGCAGATCGCTGGTGATGCCGAGGAAGGCCGGTACCAGGCCGAGCGGATCGACCACGACCAGCAGCGTGACCAGCGCGGAGATGATGAATTCGAGCGGCATGGCGTGTTCTCAGACTACTCTTTTGGCGTGCTGCGGGGTCGAAAAACGGCGCCGCGCAGCGGCGCCCCTCAGGGCCGGTGCCGGCGCGCGAAAGCTCGTTCTAACATATTGTAATGTAATATAAAAATAGCCTCGTCGGACCCCGCTTTCGAGTAGCAAAGGCCAATTGAATCAGTTACAAAACTGTCAGAATTAAAAACCGTTTTCGGGATCCCCATCTTGGCCGACACTGATACTCCCAAATCCGGGGACGGAAGTCCCTCGGACGTGCGTCCGGTCTCCATTACCGACGAAATGAAGCGCAGCTATCTCGATTACGCCATGAGCGTGATCGTGTCGCGGGCGCTGCCGGATGTGCGCGACGGCCTCAAGCCGGTGCACCGGCGCATTCTCTATTCGATGCACGAGCAGGGCCACACGCCCGACAAGAAATACGTCAAATCGGCGCGCGTCGTCGGCGACGTGATGGGCAAGTATCACCCGCACGGCGACAGCGCGATCTATGACGCGCTGGTGCGCATGGCGCAGGACTTCTCCATGCGCCTGCAGCTCATCGACGGGCAGGGCAATTTCGGTTCGGTCGACGGCGATCCGGCGGCGGCGATGCGCTACACCGAGTGCCGGCTGGCGAAGCCGGCCATGGCGCTGCTCGACGACATCGACAAGGATACCGTCGACTTCCAGGAAAACTACGACGGCAGCGAACATGAGCCCGCGGTGCTGCCGGCGCGCTATCCCAATCTTCTGGTCAACGGCGCCGGCGGCATCGCCGTCGGCATGGCGACCAATATCCCGCCGCACAATCTCGGCGAAGTGATCGACGCCTGCATGGCGGTGATCGACAACCCGGGCATCAGCACCGACGACCTGATCAAGATCGTGCCCGGGCCGGACTTCCCGACCGGCGGCATCATTCTCGGCCGCGCCGGCATTTACAGCGCCTATCACACCGGCCGCGGTTCGGTGATCATGCGCGGCAAGGTCGCCTTCGAGACCGTGCGCAAGGAACGCGAAGCGATCATCATCAGCGAGATCCCGTACCAGGTGAACAAGGCCACCATGGTCGAGCGGATCGCCGAACTGGTGCGCGACAAGAAGATCGACGGCATTTCCGACCTGCGTGACGAGAGCGACCGCGACGGCTACCGCGTGGTGATCGAATTGAAACGCGACGCCGAGCGCGACGTCGTACTCAACCAGCTCTACCGCTTCACGCCGCTGCAATCGAGTTTCGGCGTCAACACCGTGGCGCTTGACGGCGGCCGTCCGCTGGTCATGACGCTGAAGGACCTGCTGGTCGCCTTCGTCGCCTTCCGCGAGGAAGTGGTGTCGCGGCGCACCAAGTTCCTGCTCAACAAGGCGCGCGACCGCGCCCACGTTTTGGTCGGCCTTGCCATCGCCGTCGCCAATATCGACGAGGTCATCAAGCTGATCCGCGCCTCGGCCGACGCCAGGGAAGCGCGCGAAGCCCTGATGGCCCGCGACTGGCCGGCCAAGGACATGATCAACATGGTGCTGCTGATCGACGATCCGCGCCACAAGGTCTCGCCGGAAGGCAATACCCGCCTGTCGGCCGAGCAGGCGCAGGCGATCCTCGATCTGCGGCTGCAGCGCCTGACCGCGCTCGGCCGCGACGAGATCAAGGAAGAGCTCGACAAGCTGGCCGCCGAAATTGCCGATTATTTGGAGATCCTGCGCTCCCGCGCGCGCATCCAGACCATCATCAAGGACGAACTGACCAAGTTGAAGGACCAGTTTGCCACGCCGCGGCGCACCGAGATCGCCGAAGCGATCGGCGACCTCGACGACGAGGACCTGATCCAGCGCGAGGACATGGTCGTCACCGTGTCGCATCTCGGCTACGTCAAGCGGGTGCCGCTGTCGACCTACCGGGCGCAGCGCCGCGGCGGCAAGGGCCGCTCCGGCATGCAGACGCGCGACGCCGATTTCGTGTCGCGGCTGTTCGTCGCCTCGACCCATACGCCGGTGCTGTTCTTCTCGTCGGCGGGACAGGTCTACAAGGAAAAGGTCTGGCGGCTGCCGCTGGCGGCGCCGCAGGCGCGCGGCAAGGCGATGATCAACATCCTGCCGCTCGATCCGGGCGAGACCATCACCTCGATCATGCCGCTGCCCGAGGATGAGTCGAGCTGGGCCGACCTCGACGTGATGTTCGCCTCGACCAAGGGCACGGTCCGCCGCAACAAGCTGTCGGATTTCGTCGACGTGCGCCGCTCCGGTATCATTGCGATGAAGCTGGCGGACGGCGAAGGCATTGTCGGCGTGCAGATCTGCACCGAGAAGGACGATGTGCTGCTGATCTCGAACGGTGGCCAGTGCATCCGTTTCCCGGTCACCGATGTGCGCGTGTTCACTGGCCGCACCTCGATGGGTGTGCGCGGCATCGCACTCGATTCCGACGACCGGCTGATCTCGATGACCATCCTGCGCCATACCGACGCCACCTCGGAAGAACGCGCAGCCTATCTCAAGCGCGCCAGCGCCATCCGTCGCGGCACCGGCGCCGAACTGGAAGCATCGGCGCTGCCCGAGGCCGAGGAGGCGCCGGACACCGCCGACGTCGCCAATATCGAGCTGGGCGAACAGCGCTATGTCGAACTGTCGGAAGCCGAGCAGTTCGTGCTGACGCTGTCGGAGCGCGGCTACGGCAAGCGCTCGTCGTCCTACGAGTACCGGATCACCGGGCGCGGCGGCAAAGGCATCGTCGCCATGGATATCTGGGAGAAGTCCGGCGGCACCTTCAAGCTGAAGCCGAAGATCGGCCGGCTGGTGGCCTCGTTCCCGATCGAGGAAGACGACCAAGTGATGCTGGTCACCGACGCCGGCAAGCTGATCCGCACGCCGGTCGCCGGCATCCGCATCGCCGGGCGCTCGACGCAAGGGGTGATCGTGCTCGACACCGCCGACGACGAACGCGTGGTGTCGGTCGAGCGGCTGAGCGAGGATGAGGGTACGGAATGACCTTGTCATGGCCGGGCTTGTCCCGGCCATCTCGACAAGGGACGCAGTGCCAAGCCTACCGGGATGGCCGGGACATAGGCGGTCTCAAAGAACGCCGTTCTTCGAACGGCTATGCCCGGCCATGACAGGTTGGAGTGAATGCGGTAGCGCCCATGAACCTCGAACTGTTCTCCGCCTTCCTGCTGTTGACCGTCATCCTGGTGCTGACGCCGGGACCGATCGTGACGCTGGTGATCTCGACCGCGGCGACGCGCGGCGTGCGCGCCGGGATCATCACGGTCGCCGGCAGCACGCTCGGCAATGCCATCCTGGTCACCGCCATCGCGCTCGGGCTGAACATGGTCATTCAGCACGCCGGCGTGATCTTCGAATGGCTGCGCTGGATCGGCGCGGCCTATCTGATCTGGCTCGGCATCCAGGCCTGGCGTCATGCCGGGGAGGCGGCCGCGGCGGCGCCGCCCGCCGGCCGCGTGCATTTCCGCCGCGGCGTGCTGGTGGCGCTGTCGAATCCCAAGACCATCGCGTTCTTCACGGCCTTCCTGCCGCAGTTCATCGACCCGGCGCTGCCGGTCGGCCATCAATTGCTGGTGATGTGTTCGGTCGCGGTGACGCTGGCCGCCGTCATCGACTGCGGCTGGGCCATGGCCGCCGGGGCCGGGCGCCGGTTTCTGTTGCGCAGCGCCAGCGCCAAATGGCTGGACCGGATTTCCGGCCTCGCCTTGATCGGCGGCGGCATCTGGCTGTCGCTGGCGCGCCGGCCGGGGTAGGGCTCAGCGGGCGCCGGCCGCTTCCAGAATGGCCACCATCTCCGCAAAGCCCCGCTTGCGCGCCAGCGCCAGCGGCGTGTCGCCATGGCGGTCGGCGAGGTTGACGTTGGCGCCGGCCTTGACCAGGGCGCTGAGCGTGGCGGTGTGACGTGGACCTCCATTGCCAAGCACGATCGACTCGATCAGCGCGGTCCAGCCCAGATTGTTGACGTGATCGAGCGGTGCGCCGGCCGCGATCAGCACGCGCACGACCGCGTCGTGGCCGAGATGGGCGGCCGCGATCAGCGCCGTGCCCTGATAAGGACTGGTGATGTTGGTGGCCTTGGCCCCGCCGGCCAGCGCCACGTTCAGCATCTCCACATCGTCGGCGACCGAAGCGATGGTGACGATGTCATATTGCTGCGCTTCCAGCGCGTTCGGATCGGCGCCGAGCCGCATCAGTGCCCGCGCGGCGTCATTCTGGCGGCGGTAGGCGGCCACATGCAAAGGCGTACGGCCATGGCTGTCGCGGGCGTCGATCGGCGCGCCTGCCTTGACCAGCCGCCCAATCGCCGCCGTGTCGCCTTGGGCGGCCGCGGCATGCAGGCCGCGATAGGCCTCGAGTTCGGCAGACGATGGCGGCACCTGGGCGAGGGCGGGAACGGCCATAATCACGAAAAGCAGGCTCAGCAGCATTTTCATAAAAAAATCCCCGGACGATATCCCGTCCGGGGACCAACACCGCGCGAGGCGGCCTATTCGTTTGGGGCGCTTAGCGGCCCGGCAGGCGGTCGGTGGTGACCAGCCGGATTTTCGGGTTGCCGACCGAGGTGCCGACGCAGTTCAGGTAGGGCCAGGCCTGCTGGGTACACTGCTTCAGGACGGCCTGATCCGGCTTGTCGAGCGGGCCGGCGTCAACCGGCGCGCCCGGCGCCAGAAACAGCGTGAAAACGGCGGCAACGGCGGCGGCGGTCAAAACGGCTGAGATGGTCTTGAGCATGGCAGTCCCCTGTCCTTGACGGTTCGACTGTGTGTCGTCCGGCAGGCTCGATCGGTTCAAATGTGCAGCGTGTGTTCGCGGTACTAACGAGCCAAAGTCAAAAAGGTTCAGGGCCTGACCAAATAACGGCAAATCGATGGTCTTGCCGGAGGCCGGCGGGCGGGCTAGACCGCCTTTATGCCGAGAATCGCGCTCTATGCGGGCTCTTTCGACCCGGTGACCAACGGCCACCTCGACGTGGTTCGGAATGCCGTGCGGCTGGCCGACCGCCTGGTGATCGCCATCGGGGTGCACCCGGGCAAGGCGCCGCTGTTTTCGACCGAGGACCGGCTGGCGATGCTGCAGGAGGTCTGCGGACCGCTGGCGCGGGAGGCCGGCTGTGAGCTTTCCAGCGTCACCTTTTCCGGGCTGGTGATCGAGGCCGCACGCGAAGCCGGCGCCACGGTGCTGATCCGCGGCCTGCGCGACGGCACCGATTTCAATTACGAAATGCAGATGGCGGGCATGAACGCGGCGATGGCGCCGGCGATCCAGACGGTGTTTCTGCCGGCCTCGCCGGCGGTGCGCCCGATCACCGCCACATTGGTCCGCCAGATCGCGGCCATGGGCGGCGACGTGTCGTCCTTTGTGCCGGCGGCGGTGGCTGCGCGGCTGAAGCAGAAATTCGCCAAGTAAGCGCCATTGCAAACTCAATTCCGGGAGAGACCATGATCCGCATTCTCGCCGTTGCCGCTGCGCTGATCTGCGCCGTGCCCGCCGCCGCCCAGGTCAAGCTGCCGGCCGGGGCCGATCCCCAGAACACGCTGCTGCTCGACACCCGGCATGGCCGCGTCGTCATCAAGCTGCGCAACGACCTGGCGCCGCAACACGCCGAACGGCTCAAGACGCTGACCCGCGAAGGCTTCTATGACAACGTGCCGTTTCACCGCGTGATCGCCAACTTCATGGCCCAGACCGGCGACGGCGGCAAAGGCGACGGCACCGGCGGCTCCAAGTATCCCAATTTGCCGGCCGAATTCACGCAGACGCCGTTCAGGCGCGGCACCGTCGGCATGGCGCGCTCCAGCGCGCCGAATTCCGCCAACTCGCAGTTCTTCATCATGTATGGCGACGGCTCGTTCCTGAACGGCCAGTACACCGTGATCGGCGAGGTGCTGTCCGGCATGGACGCGGTCGACAAGATCAAGAAGGGCGAGCCGGTGCGGGATCCTGACCTGATCGTGAAAATGCAGGTTGCCGCCGACGCGAAATAATTCGCGATTGCAAATTCAAAAACTCAAAAAGAGAGAACGACAATGGCCAAGCCGGAAGACACGCTGACGCTCGAAACCACCAAGGGCAATGTGGTGATCGCCATGCGCCCCGACCTCGCGCCGGGCCACGTCGCCCGCATCAAGGAGCTGGTCAAGGAAGGCTTCTATGACGGCATTGTATTCCACCGCGTGATCGACGGCTTCATGGCGCAGACCGGCTGCCCGCAGGGCACCGGCACCGGCGGCTCGGGCAAGAAACTCAAGGCCGAATTCAACAAGGAGCCGCACGTGCGCGGCACCGTGTCGATGGCGCGCGCCTCCAACCCGGATTCCGGCGACAGCCAGTTCTTCATCTGCTTCGACGACGCGACCTTCCTCGACAACCAGTACACTGCCTGGGGCACCGTCCTCGAGGGCAGGGAAAACGTCGACAAGATCAAGAAGGGCGAGCCGGTCTCCAACCCGGACAAGATCATCAAGGCGAGCCTTGGGGCGTGAACTTTTCTAACCCTCTCCCCTTGTGGGAGAGGGTGGTTCCGAGCAAAGCGAGGAACCGGGTGAGGGGGCTCGTTTCGTTTCTCGTTCCCCCTCACCCGGCTCATTGCTCGCTGCGCTCGCAACTCGCCACCCTCTCCCACAAGGGGAGAGGGTAAGAAGACACCATGCGCACCGATCTCTTCGACTTCGATCTTCCCGCCGACCGCATTGCCCTGCGGCCGGCCAGCCCGCGTGACTCAGCGCGGCTGCTGGTGGTGAAGCCTGAGCTCGACGACCGCTCCTTCCGTGATCTGCCGGACCTGCTCCAGCCCGGCGACTGCCTGGTGGTCAACGACTCGCGGGTGATCGCCGCGCGGCTGAAGGGGCGGCGGATCGGCCGGGGCACCACCGAGCCGCAGATCGAGGCGACATTGCACAAGCGGCTGGACGGCTCGCGCTGGCGCGCCTTCATCCTCGGCGCCCGCAAGGTCGAAGCCGGCGATACGCTGCGCTTTGGCGACGAAGGGCAGGTGTGTTTCCTTGGCCAGCTCGATGCTAAAGTTTCACAGAAAGATGAAGGGGGCGAAGTAACCCTCTCATTTTCCTTTCATGGGCCGATTCTGGACCAGGCCATCGCCGAGCGCGGCGAGATGCCTTTGCCGCCCTATATCGCCGCCCGGCGCAAGCCGGACGTGCAGGATCGCACCGACTACCAGACGGCTTTCGCAACCGAGGACGGTTCGGTGGCGGCGCCAACCGCCGGCTTGCACTTCACACCGGCGCTGCTGGAGCGGCTCGCTGCCCGGGGCGTGGCCCTCCACAAGGTGACCCTGCATGTCGGCGCCGGCACCTTCCTGCCGGTGAAGGCCGACGACACCGCCGACCACAAAATGCATGCCGAATTCGGCACCCTGACCGCCGAGACCGCCGATGCACTGAGTGCCGCGCGCGCCCGGGGCGGGCGGATCGTGGCGGTCGGCTCGACCGCGCTGCGGACGCTGGAGACGGCGGCTGGCGAAGATGGCCAATTGCGCGCCTTCTCCGGCGACACCGCCATCTTCATCACGCCGGGCTACCGCTTCAAGGCAGTCGACCTGATGCTGACCAATTTCCATCTGCCGCGCTCGACGCTGTTCATGCTGGTGGCAGCCTTCAGCGGGCTGGAAACCATGCAGAAAGCCTACGCCCACGCCATCGCCAGCGGGTACCGGTTCTATTCCTACGGCGATGCCTGTTTGTTGTATCCGCAGCGGTGAGGTACGTGTCCCGGACGCATCGCGCCGCTCGCGGCGCGGTGCAGCGCCGGGACCGTTACGGCCCCGTGACGATCCCGGGTCTGCGGCGCACCACCAAGGGGTGCTGCGCCGCGCCCGGGAAAAGCAGCCGCCTGAAAGCCAGAATGACCGAACCGTTCTCCTTCACCCTCAAAGCCACCGACGGCGCCGCCCGGCGCGGCGAGGTGACGACGCCGCACGGCCGGGTGCAGACGCCGGCCTTCATGCCGGTCGGCACCCAGGCGACGGTGAAGGGACTGGCCCCCGAAGCGGTGGCGGCGACCGGCGCCGAAATCGTGCTCGGCAACACCTATCATTTGATGCTGCGCCCCGGTGCCGAACGCATCGCCGCGCTCGGCGGCCTGCACATATTCATGAACTGGCCGAAGCCGATTTTGACCGACTCCGGCGGCTTTCAGGTGATGTCGCTGTCCAGCCTGCGCAAGCTGACCGAGAAAGGCGTCACCTTCAAATCGCATCTCGACGGCGCCATGTACGATCTCACGCCCGAGCGCTCCATCGAAATCCAGGCGCTGCTCGGCACCGACATCACCATGCAGCTCGACGAATGCCTGCGGCTTCCGGCGACGCGCGACGAGATCGAGCGTGCCATGCAACTGTCGCTGCGCTGGGGCGAACGCTCCAAGCGCGCCTTCGAGGCGCGGGCGCGCGACGGCTACGCGCTGTTCGGCATCGTCCAGGGCGGCGACGATATTCCCTTGCGGCAGGCCAGCGCCCGGGGCCTGACCAACATCGGCTTCCACGGTTACGCCATTGGCGGGCTGGCGGTGGGCGAGCCGCAAGATGTCATGCTGAAGGTGGTCGAGGAAACGACACCAGCTTTGCCGGCGGATTGCCCGCGCTACCTGATGGGCGTCGGCACGCCGCACGACATGCTGGAGGCGGTCAAGCGCGGCGTCGACATGTTCGATTGCGTGATGCCGACCCGCAACGGCCGCCACGGCATGGCGTTCACGGGGCGGGGCCCCGTCAATCTGTCCAATGCACGGCATGCCGACGATCCCCGGCCGCTCGACGAAGACAGCGTCCACCCTGCAGCGCGCATCTATTCGCGCGCATACCTGCACCACCTGACCAAGGCGGGCGAGATGCTGGGGCAGGTGCTGCTGTCGACCATCAACATTGCCTATTACCAGGCGCTGATGGCCGGCATGCGCGAGGCGATCGCGGCCGGCGGCTTTGCCGGGTACCATGCCGCCACCATGGCGGGATGGGAGCAGGGCGATATTTCGCCGCGGAACTGAGGAATGCCGAGGGTTGTGTCACCGCCCCCCCTTCGGTATGCCACCCCGGCACGCAAAGGACGCCCATGAAATTACCCCCTGAATTCCTGGCCAAACGACGCAAGCCGCGCTTCAAGCTGCCGGCGGGCGCGACCGACGCGCATTGCCATGTGTTCGGACCGGGCGACGTGTTTCCTTACGCGCCGAACCGCCGCTACACGCCGGAAGACGCGCCGAAGGAAATGCTGCGCGCGCTGCATGACTATCTCGGTATTGAGCGCGCCGTCATCGTTCAGGCGAGCTGCCACGGCACCGACAACCGCGCCATGATCGACTGCCTGACCTCCGATCCCAAACGCTATCGCGGCGTGGCGATCGTCGACGACAGCTTCACCGACAAGGATTTCGACACGCTGCATGCGGCCGGCGTACGCGGCGTGCGCTTCAATTTCGTCAAGCATCTCGGTGGCGCGCCCGACATGGCGGTGATCGATCGCGTCCTCGACCGCATCAAGGATCGCGGCTGGCACGTGGTGCTGCATGTCGATGCGCCCGACGTCATTCCGCTGTCGGACGTTTTCCGCAAATTTCCGCTGCCCTTCGTGATCGATCACATGGGCCGCGTGCCGGCGGCGGCCGGGGTCGATCAGCCGCCGCTGCGCGCGCTCATCGAACTGTCGAAGCTCGAAAAATGCTGGATCAAGGTCTGCGGCTCCGAGCGCATTTCGATGCCGCCCTACACCGCGGCCGTGCCGATCGCCCGCGCGCTGGTCGAGGCCGCGCCGGACCGGGTGCTGTGGGGCACGGACTACCCACACCCCAACGCCACCCACGACGCCGACGAGGGCGAACTGGTCGATCTGGTGCCGCAATTCGTATCCGACCCGCTGGCGCAGCAGCGCCTGCTGGTGGACAATCCGGCCCGGCTTTACGATTTCGACTGATTTTTTGACCTAGCGAGAGGAAACGAACAATGACAAACAAACTGATGGACTTGTCGCGGATCGCCCGTCGCAGCGCCCTGCTGGCCTTGCCGGCGGCTCTGGTTCTGGCACTGACGCCATTCAGCGCCGCGCAGGCGAAATGGCCGGAGCGGCCGATCAAGATCGTGCTGCCGTTCGGCGCCGGCGGCGTCGCCGACGTGACCGCGCGCATCATGGCCGAGAAGCTCAGCGACAAATTCGGCCAGCGCGTGGTCATCGAGAACATGCCGGGCCCCGGCGGCATCAATGCCGCGCGCAGCGTCGTGTCCTCGCCGGCCGATGGCTACACCATGGGTCTGGTCACCAACGGCACCGCGATCAGCGTGGCGGCGTTCAACAACCTGCCGTTCGATCCGGTCAAGCAGTTTGCGATGGTGTCGACCGTCGGCCTGTTCGACCTGGTGTTCGTGGTCAATGCCGAGTCCAAGTACAAGACGCTTCCCGACTTCATTGCCGCGGCGAAGGCGGAGCCGGGCAAGCTCAACATCGGCACCATTGCCGTCGGTTCGACCCAGAACCTCGGCGCCGAGCTGTTCAAGTCGCTGGCCGGCGTCGATGTCCAGATCGTCCCGTACAAAGGCTCGCCGGATATCGTGATCGGCCTGCTGCGCAACGACGTGCAGGCGATGTTCGAATTTCCGCCAGCCGTCCAGGGCCAGGTCAACGACGGCAAGCTCAAGGTGCTGGGCACCTCCGCGTCGAAGCGTTCGCCGTTCATGAAGGACGTGCCGACCATCGCCGAAGGCGGGGTCAAGGATTACGAGGTTGAGTCCTGGAACGCTGTGTTCGCGCCGGCCGGTACGCCGCAGGAGGTGATCGACACCATGAACAAGGCGATGGTCGAAGTACTGGCCATGCCGGACGTGAAGGCCGCCTTCGGCAAAGTCGGCGTTGTCGCGCAGGCCAGTACACCTGCCGAATTGCAGGCGCGTCTGGTTGCCGACATCAAGAAATGGAACGCCGTGATCGACAAGGCCGGCATTCCGCGCAAGTAAATTCATCGGAGTGGAAAAGTGCCGCGTCGCACCGGCCCGTTTGACGCTCCCGTGAACTGGTCGCAACCGGTCGATATCTATTGCGAACGCACCGATCCGTCGTTCTGGGCGGAGCCGGTTAACGCCCTCACCAACGCGGCGTTTCTGATCGCCGCGTTGGTTGCCTTTCTGCACTGGCGGCGCGCCGGCGGTCGTGACTGGCCGGTAGCAATCCTGATTGCACTGACGGCTGTTATCGGCGTCGGCTCGTTCATTTTCCATACTGTGGCGACGCGCGGTGCCGTGCTGTTCGACACCGTGCCGATCGCGCTGTTCATCTATGGCTATCTGTTTCTCGCCGTGCGGCGTTTTTTCGGCCTGTCGCTCAGCCTGTCGCTGGCGGTTCTGGCGGCCTTTGCCGTCTTGTCCTACGGGGTGACGGTGATCGTGCCGCGCGGCACGCTGAACGGTTCCTACGCCTACATGCCGGCGCTGGCGGCGACGCTGCTGGTCGGCTGGCTGGCGCGCCGTCAGGAGGCCGGGCGATGGGTGATGGCCGCGGGCGTGACGCTGGCGGTATCACTGACCTTCCGCAGCATCGATCAGGCCGTTTGCGGCGCCGTTCCGCTGGGCACCCATTTCCTCTGGCACTGCCTGAATGGCGTGGCGCTTTATCTGCTGCTGCGTGCCGCCATCAGCGCGGCCCCAAAGGGCTCATCCGCAACCGTGCCTTGAAAACGGCCAGCCTGCCGTCGGAATAGGCGAGCCATCCGGCGGCATGGCCGCAAACCGAACATTTCCGCTGGCATGAAGTTTGCTCGATCACAGGTCGAGTTGGTGGCTAGGGTTCCGGCCTTCACAGGCGTTCTGGACCGAGAGCCACCGCCTGGAACACGTCAGTCCGGGTGCACGGCGGGATAAAAACCCGGGAGACCTCAGTGGCCGTCGATTGGCATCACTGTGTCTTCGCCAGTCCTCGGCCGTCACACCTATTGAGGGGACTGGATATGACGAAAATTCTCAAACTTCTCACCGTCGCTATTGCCGCTGCCGCTTTGCTGACGGCCGCGCCGCTGTCGCCGGCCTTCGCCGCCAAGAAGAAAGAATTCAATATCGCCTGGACCATCTATGTCGGCTGGATGCCGTGGCCCTATGCGGCCGAGCAGGGCATCATCAAGAAGTGGGCCGACAAATACGGCATCACGATCAACGTCACGCAGATCAACGACTACGTCGAGTCGATCAACCAGTACACCGCGGGCAAATTCGACGGCGTCACCCTGACCAACATGGACGCGCTCACCATTCCCGCCGCCGGTGGCGTCGACACCACCGTGCTGGTGGTAGGCTCTTTTTCCAACGGCAATGACGGCATCGTGCTCAAGAAGGGCAAGACGCTGGCCGACATCAAGGGCCAGAGCGTCAACCTCGTCGAGTTGTCGGTGTCGCATTATCTGCTCGCCCGCGGTCTCGAAAGCGTCAAGCTGACCGAAAAGGACATCAAGGTCGTCAACACCTCGGACGCCGATATTGTCGGCGCTTTCAAATCCAAGGACTCGACCGCGGTGGTGACCTGGAATCCGCAATTGATGGAAGTAAAGGCGGAGCTGGGCGCAACGCCGGTATTCGACTCCAGCAAGATCCCCGGCGAGATCATCGATACCTTGTCGGTGAACACCGAGACGCTGCGGGACAATCCCGATTTCGGCAAGGCGCTGGTCGGCGCCTGGTATGAGATCATGGCGATCATGGCCAATGCCGAGAAGGGCAAGGCCGCGCGCGAGGCGATGGCCAAGACCTCGGGCACCGACCTTGCCGGCTACGAAGCCCAGCTCAAGACCACCCGCATGTTCTACGATCCGGCCGATGCGGTGAAATTCGTCTCCAGCGGCGATCTGCCGAAGATCATGGACATGGTCCGGACCTTCAGCTTCCAGCACAATCTGCTCGGCGACAACGTGAAGTCCAAGGATGCCGTCGGTATCGGCTTTCCCGGCGGCAAGACGCTGGGCTCAGCCAAGAACGTCAAGCTGCGCTTTGACGCCACCTACATGAAGATGGCGGCCGACAAGAAGCTTTAGCGCCGGCATTAAATGCCAATGCACGCCGCTCGTCCCCGCGAAAGCGGGGACGCAGGAGCCACATGCGCAGGTCTGTCGTTGGAGTTCCTGGATTCCCGCTTTCGCGGGAATGAACGGAGATCGGCGGAGGCGCCCGCGATTTACAGGAGTCCCTGTTGCGCCGTCTGATGAACCTCGCGCCGCGGCCGGGCATCCGGCTGCTGCTGGGACTGCTGCCGTTCGTGCTGATCGCATTCATCTACGTCGCGGCGTCGGCGGAGCGGCGTGCGGTCAATCCGGACGACAAGCTGTTGCCGCCGGTCAGCGAAATGGTGGCGGCGGCCAATCGCCTCGCCTTCGAGCCCGACCGGCGCAGCGGCGAATACGTGCTGTGGAGCGACACCGCCGCCAGCCTGCGGCGGCTGGCGCTCGGCCTCGGCATCGCCACCGCCATTGGGTTGACGGTCGGACTCGGCATCGGCGTGCTGCCGTTGGTGGGCGCGACGCTGGCGCCCCTGGTCGGTGTCCTGTCGATGGTGCCGCCGATGGCGATCCTGCCGATCTTGTTTATCGTGTTCGGCCTCGGCGAATTGTCCAAGGTCGTGCTGATCCTGATCGGCGTCACGCCGTTTCTGATCCGCGATCTGGCGCTGACCATTTCCGCCCTGCCGCCGGAGCAACTGGTGAAGGCGCAGACGCTGGGCGCCTCGACCTGGCAGGTGGCGATCCGGGTGGTGCTGCCGCAGATCATGCCGCGGCTGATCGAGGCGGTGCGGCTGTCGATCGGTCCGGCCTTCCTGTTTTTGATCGCGGCCGAAGCGATCGCCTCCGACGTCGGGCTCGGCTACCGCATCTTCCTGGTGCGGCGCTATCTGGCGATGGATATCATCCTGCCCTACGTCGCCTGGATCACGCTGCTGGCGTTTCTGATGGACTGGGCGCTGGCGACGCTGGCGCGGCGCGCCTTCGGCTTCGCCTATGTGACGGAGCGGCGCTGATGTCGAGCACCATCGCCTTTCGTGACGTCTGGGTCGAGTATGGCGACCAGATCGTGCTCGAGCGGCTCAATCTGACCATCGCTGCCGGCACGTTCGTCTCGCTGGTGGGGCCGTCCGGCGCCGGCAAGAGCACGATGCTGCGGATGCTGCTGGGGCAGGAGCGGCCGAGCCGCGGCGAGATCATGCTGGATGGTGTGCCGATGGGACATGAGCCGGGTCCGGACCGCGGCGTGGTGTTCCAGCGCTACTCGGTTTTCCCGCATCTGACCGTGCTCGGCAATGTGTTGCTCGGCTTCGAGTTTGCGGCCAGTCCCGTGACCGGACGGCTGTTCGGCGTCGCCCGCCGGAACGCCATTGCGGAATGCCACCGGCTGATCGACGAGGTCGGCCTGAGCGAGCACCGCGACAAGTATCCTTATGCGCTTTCGGGCGGCATGCAGCAGCGCCTGGCGATCGCCCAGGCCATTGCCAAGAAGCCGAAGGTACTGCTGCTCGACGAGCCGTTCGGCGCGCTCGATCCTGGCACGCGGGCGCAGATGCACGAGCTGATCCGGTTTCTCTGGCGCGATTGCGGCATGACGGTCGTCATGGTCACCCATGACATCAAGGAAGCCTTCGCGCTCGGCACGCGGCTGATCGCGCTCGACAAGAAGCGCGTCGATCCCCAGGCGCCGGGCCGCTTCGGCGCCATTATCACTTATGATCTCGACCTCACCCGCGACAGCGCGGTGCCGGTGCTGGGATTTACCAAACCGTTATCGAAGGCCGGGTCAGCGCCGCACCAAGGCGCGCAAGAGGGAGTACGACCATGAGACGACATCACCGCAGCCGGGGCACGCGCGCCGCCGGACTGTTTCCGCCCCGCGAACGTCTGCGCCGCCACCATCCCGACTTCGATAGGATGGCGACGCAGGGCTGGCGGTCGCTGGACGCCGAAGGCAAGCTGTCGGAGGAGGGCTGGCGCAAGGAGCAGAAATGGGCGCTCGACATGGGGCTGCCCGGCGCCGACAGCCTGACCGACAAGTCGATCCCGACCTTCTCGCGCGGCGAGCTGCCGCATTTCGCCGGCATCAACACCTTCATGAAGGCGCCCTATGTCGAGGACGTGCGCGATGTCGCCAAATACGACGCCGCGGTAATCGGCATTCCGTTCGACAGCGGCACCACCTACCGGCCCGGCACGCGGTTCGGGCCGCAAGGCATCCGCCGAATCTCGGCGCTTTATACGCCGTACAACTACGAACTCGGCGTCGACCTGCGCGAGCAGATGACGCTGTGCGACGCCGGCGACGTCTTCACCATTCCCGGTAACCTGGAAAAATCCTTCGACCAGATCACGCGCGGCGTGTCGCATGTGTTTTCCTCCGGTGCGCTGCCGGTGATGCTGGGCGGCGACCATTCGATCGGATTTCCCTGCGTGCGCGGCATTGCCGAGTGCACCTCCAAACGCATCGGCATCATCCATTTCGACCGCCACATCGACAGCCAGGAGAAGGATCTCGACGAGCGAATGCACACCACGCCGTGGTTCTGGGCCACCAATCTGCCGAACGTGTCCGCCACCAATCTGGTGCAGCTCGGCATTGGCGGCTGGCAGGTGCCACGCTACGGCGTGCAGGAGGCGCGCAAGCGCAACACCAATGTGCTGACCATCGCGGACATCGAGAAGATCGGCCTGGAGAAGACGGCCGAGATCGCGCTGGAACTGGCCTGGAAGGATGCCGACGCGGTCTACATCTCGTTCGACGTCGACTCGATCGATTGCGGCTTCGTGCCTGGCACCGGATGGCCGGAGCCCGGCGGCTTCCTGCCGCGCGAGGCGCTGAAGATATTGGGACTGGTCGCCGCCGAGGGCTTGTGCGGGCTGGAGGTCGTCGAAGTCTCGCCGCCTTACGACACCTCCGACATCACGGCGCTGTTCGGCGTGCGCGTGGTGGCCGAGGCGCTCGGCTCGATGGTCGCGCACGGCAAGTTGGGCAGCCACAAGCACCTGATCGACAAGCCGGTAAAGTTCTAGGGAGAATGAACATGCATCAGGGTCACGACCACGACCACCATCACCACGGCAATGGCGCCGGCGCGGGGCACAATCACGCCGGTCCGGTCAAGAACGTCGTCCAGTGGCAGACGCCGCACAAGGCGCAACCTGCGGAGGCTGAGCCTCTACACGGCGAGCCCGACCTCGATCTGGTCGAGGCGGCCTTCGTCGAAGGATTCAGCCGCACCAGCGATCCGACCAGTTTTCTGCGGCTGGCCCGGATCCCGTTCGAGGCGGCGGACGCCGACGGCCGGAAACTGGTGCTGCTGCGCGTGGAGACCGACGCCGTCACCGATGTCGGCTCGCTGACGCCGCATCTCGGCGGCGGCACGCTGCGCTACGACCCGCTGCCGGGCAAGATGGTGGCGCAGCGCCGGCGCCTTCGGTTCGTCTATTTCGACGGTGCCGGATTGCGGCCGCTGACGCTGGGCGAGGTGAGGGGGCTTTCTTCGTCATCCTGAGAGCCTGGCCGAAAAAGCAGTGAGTGATTTCAGCCCTTTGTGATTCCGTCGGATTTGCGAGATTCGATGGAGGGCACAATGTCTTGGACTGAAACCACCCGGCGACAATATCAGCGCGAGGGCCTCCGCTACGCAAGCGATCTGACCGATCCGGAATGGGATATCCTCGTCCGCTTCATGCCGGAGCGTTCGGATCTGGGACGGCCGCGCGTGGTCGATCTTCGCGCGGTGATGAACGCGATCCATTATATTCTGGCGACCGGCTGCCAGTGGCGAGCCTTGCCCAAGGAGTTTCCGCCGCGCTCGACCGTGCAGGGTTACTTCTATCGTTGTCGCAACGACGGAACCTGGCGCTGGATCAATCATGCTCTTGTCAAACAAGTCCGTCAGGCGGCCGGACGAAGCCCCATTCCGTCCGCGGGCATTATCGATAGTCAGAGTGTGAAGACCACGGAAAGTGGCGGCCCGCGGGGCTTTGACGCCGCCAAGAGGATCAAGGGACGCAAGCGTCACATCGTCACCGACACCGATGGTTCGTTGCTGGCCTTGCTGGTGCACACCGCCAACGTTCAGGACAACCACGGCGCCGTTCCGGTGCTCAAATCGGCGCGGCGCGTCTTCCCGAGACTGCGCCATATCTTCGCCGATCGGGTCTATCGCGGCGACAAGCTGCGCAACGCTGTGGCCGGCTGCGGCAAGTGGACGATCCAGATCGTCACCCGTTCGCAAAGCATCGGCACCTTCAAACCTGAGCCGCGACGTTGGGTGGTGGAACGCACCTTCGCCTGGCTCGGCCGCAACCGCCGCCTGGCCAAAGACTTCGAAGGCACCATCGCCAGCGCCGACGCCTGGGTCATGGCCGCCAGCGTCCGCCTCCTCATCCGCCGCCTTGCAAGAGCCTGAAATCATGGAGATCATTCTGAGTCAGACTCTGAGGTGCGAGCGAAGCGAGCCTCGAAGGATAGACGGCCGGTGACTCCGGGGCCGTCGCCCTTCGAGGGCCGCTGCGCGGCCACCTCAGGGTGACGGTTAAGCGTCCTCACGGCCCGCCGTAAAGCCAGGCCATGCCTTCGATCGACTGCTGGGTGGTGCGGCCGGACAACATGCGGTCACGCAGTTCGGCGGTCGGCCCGCGGGCGTGATAGAATTCACCGTAGACGCGCGCCATGATCTGCACCTGCGCGGTGCGCAGGTAGCGTTCCTGCTCATAGGCCTTGAACGCGGCCGGCAGATCGTCGGGCGAGGCCGCCACTTTCTCGGCCAGGATCACGGCGTCCTCGGTTGCCATGCAGGCGCCCTGCGCGAGATATTGCAGCATCGGGTGCGCGGCATCGCCGAGCAGCGTGACGCGGCCCTTCGTCCAGTTCTTGACCGGCTCGCGGTCGCACAGCACCCACATCCGCCACGTGTCGATCAGCTCCAGCATGCGCATCACTTCCGGCCGCTGCCCCTGGAAATGCTTCCACAGCAGCTCCTTGCTGCCTTCGGCGTTCCAGCCCTCCTCGTAATGGTCGGAGTGGAAGACCGCGACCAGATTGTAGAGTTCGCCGCGGCGCAGCGGGTAATGCACGAAGTGGGTGCGCGGGCCGGCCCACAGCACCACGTCGGGCCGCCATAGATCGGCCGGCACCTCTTCGTGCTTGAGCACCGCCCGGTAGGCGATGTGCCCGGACACGCGCGGCTTGCCATCGCCGATGACGCGCTCGCGGATCTGCGACCACATGCCGTCGCAGGCGATCAGACCACGGCCCTCGGCGCGCTCGCCGTTTTCCAGCGTGACGGTGACGTGGTCGCCATGGTCCTCATAGCCGTCGACCCGGCGGCTGTTTTCGAGCGACACCAGGTTGCTGCTCTGGCAGGCCTTGAGGAAGGCGCCATGAATATCGGCGCGATGCGTGACCGCATAGGGCTGGCCGAAGCGCTCGATGAAGGCGCCGTCGAGCGGGATGGTGGTGACCTTCTCGCCGGACAGCGCGTCGCGCATTTCGATCGCCGGCGGCCGGTGCACGTCGGCCAGGATGGCGTCCTTGAGGCCGATCCTTTCCAGCACGCGGAAGATGTTGGGACCGAGCTGGATGCCGGCGCCGAGTTCGCGGAATTCGGCCGCCTGCTCGAACACCCGGACCGGAACGCCCTTGAGCGCCAGCGCATAGGCGGCCACCAGGCCGCCAATGCCGCCGCCGGAGATGAGAAGGGGGGCAGATCCGTTGCTTCGCGCCATGGGCCGTTTCCTCGCCGAGCACAGACCCTTTGCGGGTCATTTCGGCGGCACGATAAGCCGCCGGCTGGACGGACGCAAAGCTGCGCCGGGCGCACGAAAAAGCCCGCCGGGGCAGGCGGCGGGCCGTCGCAGGCAACAGGCCTGAGGGCTAGTCGGTGTCGAGGGAGATCGAGGCTTCGGACACCTCGCCGCAGGTTTCGCACTGCCAGTGATGGCGGATTTCACCGCCTTCGACGAATTCCGAGCTGACCGGCGCGACCATCCAGTCGCCGCATTGAGGACAGCGTGCCGGGGCGGCAAAGGCGCGGAGGGTGGAAAGCTTGGCCAGATGAATCTGCAACTGCATGTCTCGGCCTCCTTCGCGTTCGAGTCATTTCCGAACACCTTCATGGGTAGCGGCGCATCATGGCGATGGCGCGACGCTTTGGTGGAACTGTGGTGGCCGGAGCAATAAGCTTTCGTGACGCTGCCGGCATTGGCGGCCTGGCAAAAAACCTTGCGCGGCCCATGGGTTCGTCACCGCAGATCGGCGCTGGCCGAGCCCGCGGACACGGTTTCGACGCCTTGGTTAAGCGGTGCGCAAGGGCGCGCTAGCCTGTCTTCTTTTTCGACTCGCCCTCGAGCCAGGCCTGCGATTCGGCCACGGCCAGCAGGCCGTCGCGCATCTTGATCAGGCGCTCGTATTCGTCCCCGGTGATGAGCGGGTCTTTCATGCGGGTCACGCATTGCGCGGCCCAGCGGCGCAATTCGTCGGCAGACATGTTTGTGTTCATGGACGTTCTCCCGGCCCGCCCAAGATAGGCAGGCTGGGGAGCGTTTTCCATACGGCAGGCGGACCGGGGCGCCGGGCGCCGCGGGTCCAAAGGCACGAGGCCGGGCACGTCTGCTAGACGAGATTGTCTTCCAGCGGCGCCAGCTCGCGGATCGGGCCGCGCGACAGCGTCACCTTGCGGCGCTGCGCATGGAAGCTTTCCGAGACGGTTTCGGCGGTGCGGGATTTCATGAACAGGTCGGCGCCGAGATTGCCGCCGTGCCAGCTCAGGTTGGCCTCATCGCAGTTGGCGGCAATGGCGAGGCCGATATTGGCCAGATGGGCGCGGCGATAGCAGTACACCGCGAGCATGGCGCGCACGTCGGGCGGCACCGGCTCGATCAGATCGATCAGCCCGTGCGGGCTGGCGCGATACAATTGGCCCAGTACATTGTCAGGTACAGGGCAGGGCTCTTCGTTGATCTGACGATCCATTCTGGCTGTCCTCCGGTCCCCCCGGGCAACACCTGTCAGATTGCAATCGAAAAGTTAACAATTTGGAAACCGTGTCGGACGGGAACCGCCGGCGGTTGCCTCGCAGCGCCCAATTTCCCCGAATTTACCGGCGATGGACGCCCCAAAGCGTGTTGAACGGCGGAAAGCAGGTCATTTGCGGCCATTTGCAGCGGGGTTTTCTTTAGATAAATCCCGCAACTTCTGCTATATTAAAGGTCGGCATCAAGCCGAACAGTGGAGACTTATTGTGGCAACCGGTACCGTGAAGTGGTTCAATCCGACCAAGGGCTATGGCTTCGTAGAGCCGCAGGGCGGCGGCAAAGACGTATTCGTGCATATTTCGGCCGTCGAACGTGCGGGCTTGAGCACGCTCAATGAGGGCGCAGTGATCGAGTACGAACTTGTCGCCAACAAGGGCAAGGAATCTGCGGAAAATATCAAAGTAAAGTAAGCCCGCGCACTCTGAGCGATGTTAGAGCCCCGCCTTGTGCGGGGTTTTTTCTTGAGGAATTTTCTTGGGCTTTTCCGACGTCGAATTTTTATAGGTCGCCAGCATCGGCGAAATTGTTTTCACGCAGCCGCCACTGCGGTCGCAGCATCACTGCATTGAAGAGAACCACGCAAAAACGAAAACGCCGCAAAGCCTGTTTGGCATTGCGGCGTTTTTTGTCGTCAGACCGCCACCGGCGGCCGGTCGTTCGGCAAGCCTAGAAGTGGTAGTTCAGGCCGGCGCGGACGATGCTGTTCTTGGCGCGACCATCGTAGGTGGTGCCGAACAGCGTGACCGAGGTGTTGCCCGTGTCGGTGTACAGGTATTCGAGCTTGGTGCTCCAGTTCGGGGCGAACATGTATTCGACGCCGCCGCCCAAGGTCCACGCGGCCTTGGTGTCGTTGTCGCTGACGGTCGCGACACCGTTGGTGATCTCGACCTTGTAGTTCACCCAGGCAACACCGCCGGTGGCGTACAGCAGCCACGGGCCCGCGGCATAGCCGAGACGGCCACGCACGGTGCCGAACCACGGCAGCTTCTCGGTGACGCTGAATCCGTCGCCGAGCGCGGTGGAGGACTTCTGGTTCGTGCCTTGGATATCGCCTTCAAGACCGAACACGAGCGAGCCGCTCTGCCAGTTGTAGCCGAGCTGGCCGCCGCCGACGAAGCCGTCGAGACCACCCGTGGCCCAGCCGTAGCCGGCGTTCACACCGGCGTAGAAACCGGCCCAGGTCATCACCGGCACGGGTGCATACATCGGAGCCGGAGCAGCCTTGCGGGGCATGTCAGCGGCGATAGCGGGAACTGCCATCAGGCCGAGAACGCCGGCCGCAATCAAAATCTTCTTCATAGTGAGCCTCCAAATTTCAACTGACGGCGTTTTAGCGGATTAAGTACTTGCACAAAATTAAGATCGCACTGGCGCAATGTTTTGCCATTGCACCGTTGTAGTACAGCCACACTTTACGGAACTCCGGTTCCAAAAACACAACTTTGCCGTTTTCGGTTACCTCTTCGGCATGTGTAGCGGTAATCGAGTAGCTGCTGCGGTGCTGCGCGCACGCGTCGAATCGGCGGCAGCATGGTTAGGCAAAGTTTAATTGCGCTGTGAGAATGGCGCACGGATGAATGCGCGACGTGTCGCCACGATGCGCGCGCGCCGATTCGCCAAACGATTCGAATCATACCTGAGGGGCAGCGAGAGCTTTCGCCGTCCGGGCAAATCCGCCGCCGGCCATCCGGACTCATGTTTGAGAGAGTTGGTGAGCGCGCTGGGACTCGAACCCAGGACCTCGCGATTAAAAGTCGTGTGCTCTACCAGCTGAGCTACGCGCCCGTCACCAAGCGCTGATGTGGCCCCGGCGGCAGGCCGGGTCAATCGCGCCGGGCCGGTGTAGGGGGGCCGGCCGGTACGGTCAATAGCCCCGCGACGGCGGATTTGGGGCTGCTCCGGCTGTTTCTTGGCGTCTCCTGGCGTCTCTTGGCTGTTCCGCGTCGATCGGCCCTCATCTTGATCTCGCGCCGGGCCGCCGCGATTTGCTACAGTGCACACTTGCGCCGGAAATCCGCGCCAGGAGCCAGCTTCATGCCGATCGTCAACCGTATCGCCGACCTCCACCCCGATATCACCGCCTGGCGGCGCGACCTGCATGCCCATCCGGAACTCCAGTACGATGTGCACCGTACCGCCGCGTCGGTCGCGGAAAAGCTCAGGGCGTTCGGCTGCGACGAGGTGGTAACCGGCATCGGCCGCACCGGCGTCGTCGGCGTCATCAAGGGCCGCAAGGGCACCGGCGGCAAGACCATCGCTTTGCGCGCCGACATGGACGCGCTGCCGATCGAGGAGGCTACCGGCCTGCCGTACCAGTCGACCGAGGCCGGCAAGATGCACGCCTGCGGCCATGACGGGCACACCGCCATGCTGTTGGGTGCCGCACGCTATCTGTCCGAGACGCGCAATTTCGACGGCACCGCGGTGGTGGTGTTCCAGCCGGCCGAAGAGGGCGGCGCCGGCGCCAAAGCCATGCTCGACGACGGCATGGTCAAGCGCTTCGGCATCGAGGAGTTCTACGGCATGCATAACTATCCCGGCATGCCGGTCGGCTCATTCGGCATCCGGCCCGGCCCGGTGATGGCGGCGACCGATTCCTTCACCATCGACATCGAAGGCAAAGGCGGCCACGCGGCACGGCCGCATCTGGCGATCGATACCGTGCTCACCGGCGCGCAGATCATCAACAACCTGCAATCGATCGTCTCGCGCACGGTCGATCCGCTGAAGTCGGCGGTAATTTCGGTGTGCATGTTCCAGGCCGGCAATGCCTTCAACGTATTGCCGCAGACGGTGCAACTCGGCGGCACCTCGCGCTCGTTCGACCCGGAGGTGCGCGACCTTTTGGAAAAGCGGCTGCGTGAAGTGGCGGAAGGCACCGCGGCCGCGCATGGCGCCAAGGCTACGGTGCACTACTGGCGCGGCTACCCGGTGCTGTCCAATCATCCGCGCGAAACCGAATTCGCCGCCTCGGTCGCCCAGGAGGTTGCCGGCGTCGATCGCGTCGACACCGATCTGCCGCCGATGATGGGGGCGGAGGATTTCGCCTACATGCTGAACGAACGGCCGGGCGCCTTCATCTGGGTTGGCAACGGCGACAGCGCCGGGCTGCACCACCCGGCCTATAACTTCGACGACGACGTGATCCCGTTCGGCACGTCCTATTGGGTGAGGCTGGTCGAGAAGTCGCTGGCGGCCTGAGGCTCAACGGTCATGCGCGGTCGCCCGCGCATGACTTGTCGAAATCGCTACTGCGCCATTTCCGGCTGCTTCTGAACCGGCGCCGTCGTCACCGCCTCGGCGGTGATGGCGGCGGCACGGCGGCGGAAGCTGAACAGTTCGCCCAGCCGCGCATCCGCGGCCTGCCAGGTGGCGAACTCGTTCAACCGCGTACGCTCCATAACCGCCAGCCCGACCGCGGCGATGAAGGGCAGCGCCTGCACCAGCAGCACGAACGCAAAGATGTTGATCTCGCGCACTTCCTTGACGTTGGTTGCGACCAGGATGATGGCGCCGAGGATCAGCAAAGCGGCGATGACCGCTTCCCAGAAGGCATGGAAATCGGTGCTGCGGCGCGAACCGCCCTTGGCGGTGCGCACGAAGGGCAGATGGTCCTTGACGATGCCGAAGCCGACGGCGCGCGCCACCGTCCACTGCACCGACATCGCGGCAAATACGGCGCCGAGCATCTGGCCTTTTTCGGTGCGCACGCGCAGCCGGTAGAGCGTGACGAAGTGCGCCACCGACACCGCGAAGCTGGCGAGAATCGGGATGGTCAGGATGCGGTCCGGCACGGCGATGTCGAGGAAGGCGATGACCGGCACCCAGATGATGTTGAGCATGGCGACGACCACGCCGAGGCTTTCGGCGCCGAGCCAGTTGAGCCAGCCGAACGCGAATTCGCGCTTCTGGTCGCGGGTCAGGCGGCTGTTGCCGGGCAGGAAACGGCGCCAGTGCTTCTTCAGGATCTGGAATCCGCCATAGGCCCAGCGATGGCGCTGCTTCTTGTAGGCCTCGAAGCTGTCCGGCAGCAGGCCGTGGCCGTAACGGCGGTTGGTGTAATGCGCCTGCCAGCCGAGTTCCAGAAGCGTCAGGCCGAGGTCGGTGTCCTCGCAGATGGTGTCGCTCGACCAGCCGCCGACGGCATCCAGCGCGGCGCGGCGCACCAGGCACATGGTGCCGTGGACGATGATGGCATTGGCTTCATTTCGCTGCACCATGCCGATGTCGAAGAAGCCGGCATATTCGCCGTTCATGGCGTGATGCAGCACGCTGCGATCACCGTCACGGTGATCCTGCGGCGCCTGCACCAAACCGACATTGGGATCACGAAACTGCGGCACGAGGTCCTTCAGCCAGTCGGGCGTCACGACGTAGTCGGCATCGAGAATGCCGATCACTTCGGCGTCCGCCGCCGTGTGCTTCATCGCCAACCGCAGCGCGCCGGCCTTGAAGCCCTCCAGATTGTCGGCATTCAAGAACTTGAAGCGCTCGCCGAGCAAACGGCAGTGCTCTTCGACCGGCATCCACAGCGCCGGATCGGGCGTATTGTTGATGACAACGATGCATTCGAAATTCGGATAGTCGAGCCGCGCGACCGCATCGAGGGTCTGCTTGAGCATCTCCGGCGGCTCGCGATAGGCCGGAATGTGGATCGAGACTTTCGGCGCGTGGCTATCAGGAATCTCCGGCGCCAGCGGCACCGAGTCGACCAGCCGCCGTGGTTTGCGGCCGAAGGCGATGGCGGCAATCTCGTCGATCCGTGCCATGGCGATGATGATCAGCGGGATCAGCAGCACCGTGCCGAGACCCAGCGCGAAGGCGGCGCCGGGGACGAAGTAGTGCCCATACCAGTAAGCGAACAGCGCGGCGAACCAGGCGCCGACGACATTGGCGGCGCCGGTCAGCATCAGCGCCTGGCCGGTGGTGACGCCGCTCATTGCCAGAAGCGGCAGCGACATCAGGACACTGACCAGCAGAGCAATACCCGCGATCCGCCAATGATCCGGATTGGTGATCGGCCCGGTCCAGTTGAATTTTTCCTGGCGGGCGTTGTTGAGGAAGCCCCAATAGGGACCGACGCCGCCTTCGAAAATCTTCCACGGCTGGTCGATGGCTTCGACGATATTGTAGTCGATGCCGAAGGCATCGGCACGGGTGACGAACTCGCGCAGCACCGCCGCCTGATGGATGCGGCCGGGGTTGGCGTTCTTCAAATTGTAGCCGGCGCTCGGCCAGCCGAATTCGGCAACGACAATGCGCTTGCCGGGATAGGTACTGCGCAGTTTCTCATAGATGATGATGGCCTGGTCGACCGCCTGCGTCTCCGAGAAGCCTTCCCAATAAGGCAGGATGTGCGCGGCGATGTAATCGACCGCTGACACCAGTTCCGGATGCTCGATCCAGACGTGCCAGATTTCGCCGGTCGTCACGGGGACATTGGTCGAGCGCTTCACGCGCTGGATCATCTGGATCAGGTCTTCGGGCTTTTGCTCGTCGCGGAAGATGGTTTCGTTGCCGACGATAATGCCGTTGACGTTGCTGTGGCGTTTGGCGAGATCGATCACGGATCGCATCTCGCGCTCGTTGCGATCCTTGTCCTTGTCGATCCAGGCACCGATCGTGGTGCGCAGGCCGAATTCGGCGGCGATGCCGGGAACGAGTTCGACGCCGCCGGTAGACGAATAAGTCCGGATCGCCTTGGTCAGCGGCGTCAGCTGCTTCAGGTCGGCGCGGATCTGAGCCGAGCGGGCGCGGGTGCCGGAATCGGGATGGGCGGAGCCCTCGAACGGCGCATAGGAAACGCTGGCAAGTTGTCCGTAGAAGTCGGGGGCGTTCACGCTTTCACGTGTTAACGCCCACAACCCGGCTTGCACGCACGCCACGAGGGCGATCACGGCAGCGACGGTGCGCATAGACTCAATACCAAATGGGGCAGAGTGGCAGACCGTTGAACCCGTCCCCTGGGCTCAGCCGAAACATGATCCGCTGTGGTGCAACATATCTCGGCAGCGGGCAGACTTTCAAGTAATTCCCACTCATGGCAATTCCTTGGCGGCTGCATGGCGCCGGGATGTATTTCACGGGCGGCGATCGATTTCTCAGAAACAGAACGTCATTGGCGCGCAGGGGTTCCGGCCGCCGGCGCGGCCGGGGCCGCGGGGGCCTGGGCGTCGGTTTGCGGCGTCGGGGTCAAGGCCGGATTGAGCCAGCAGGCGTGCACCCGGCCGTTGAGGGTTTCCTGGGCTTTGGGATCGAAGTTGCCCTGCCGGATCAGGCAGCGGAATGTGGCCTGAACGTGGGCGCTGGGGCAGGCGAAGCGGTCATAGAGATCGAGGTGGCGGAACGCGGTGTCGAGGTCGTCGCGCCACAGCAGGCCAACGACGCGGCGGCCAAGCCAGACGCATTCGGGATGGCCGGCGGTCCCGGGCAGGGCCGTCGCTGCTTCGGCGATTTCGTCGACCTTGCGCTGGCTTTCCTTGGCGGATTCGGCCGGCGTTTTCGGTTGTGCCTCAGGCGGCTTGCCATTGCCGCTCTGGGCCCAGGCGGCGCTGGCCGCAAATGTATATGCTGCCAAGCAGGTCATGACCGCAAAGTGACGCAAGGAACTGGAAACCGCCATTGTCCCGCCGATGTTGATTGAGTTTCCCAACCGGTAGCGAACCTTCAGTGACGCCCGAATGGGACACTAATGCGGCATAAGCCGGCGATTGCCGGCGGCGCCCCGTCAACTGACGTACCGACGTTTGACATGAACTATTGAAGGTGAACGGACGATGACTGGGCGCGGGAATGTCGCCTTTCCGGCAATGTTTTGTCCAGTATCTCGACGGGTCTTGCTTAAGGAGGGTAGGCGCAGCCGCCGCGGCGGGTGGCTTGGCAGCGTCGCTTCCGCGCTATAAGCGATCCTGCCGCGCCAATCCTGCCGGTTTGGATCGTCCCGATGCGCTTTGGAATTGCCTGTCTCGCCGCATCGGCCGCCATCATTGCCGCAACCTGGGCCTGGCTCGGCCAGCCGATTGCCATGCCGAATGCACCGCTCGGGGCGGGCGAGAAGCTCTGGTGCGTCTCCTACGCCCCGTTCCGCGGCCAGCAGACCCCATTCAACCCGTCGCTCAACGTCCCCGCCGCTCAGATCGAGGAAGACCTGACCCGGCTTGCGGCGCTGACCGATTGTATCCGCATCTACGCCGTCAATCAGGGGCTCGATCAGGTCGCGCCGATCGCCGCCAGACTTGGCCTCAAGGTTTTGCAGGGCGCCTGGCTGTCGACCGATTCCGTCAGGAACAAAGCGGAAATCGAGACCGCGGTCGCCCTGGCCAACCGCTATCCGGACACGATCCGGGCGGTCGTCGTCGGCAACGAGGTCTTGTTGCGTGGCGAGATGACGGCCACCGATCTCGCCGCCAATATTCGCGCCGTTAAGGCGCAGGTGAAGGTGCCGGTGACCTACGCCGACGTGTGGGAGTTTTGGCTGCGCAACCGGGACGTCGCCGCCGCGGCCGATTTCATCACCATCCACATTCTCCCGTATTGGGAAGACTTCCCGATCCCCGCCAAACATGCCGCGCCGCATGTCGACCAGATCCGGCGTGAGATGGTCGCTGCCTTTGCCGGCAAGGAGGTCATCGTCGGCGAGGTCGGCTGGCCCAGCGCCGGCCGAATGCGCGAAGGCGCGCTGCCGTCGCCGGCCAATCAGGCCCGGGTGATCCAGGACGTTCTGGCGCTGGCCAAGCGCGATGGCGCCAAGGTCAATGTCATCGAAGCCTTCGACCAGCCCTGGAAGCGGGCCCTGGAAGGTACGGTCGGGGGCCACTGGGGGCTGTTCGAGGACAGCCGCTCCGCCAAATTCGGCTGGGGCGAGGCGGTCTCCAATCATCCGTTGTGGATCTGGCAGGCCGCCGGCGGCATTGCTTTCACGGTGCTGGTGTTCGGCGCCGCGTTTCGCGCCCGCGGGCAGCGGGATGTGCCCGTGTCAGCCTGGCTGGCGGTCGCGGGCAGCGCCTTGGCCGGGGGATTGTTGCTCGGCATGACGGTCGCCCGGTTGCCGGTCGAGAGCCTCGGTCCTGGCGGCTGGCTGCGCTCGCTGGCCTTTCTGATGGTCGCGGTGCTGTCGCCGCTGGCGGTCAGTGCCGCAGTGATGCGCGGCCTGCCGTTGCCGCGCTTCTCGCGCCTGCTGGGGCCGGCCGCGGAGCGGAGCCGCGATCCGCTGGTCTGGCTGGTTGGCAGCGTCATGATCTTCACCTTGCTGCTGGCGCTGGTGGTGGCGCTCAGCCTGGTGTTCGACCCGCGCTACCGCGATTTCCCGTTCGCGCCGCTGACCGCGGCGGTCGTGCCGTTCGTGCTGCACAGCCTGACGATGCCGCGGCCGGCCGGCGGGCGCGGCGCGGCTGAACTCGGCGGCGCGGCGCTGCTGGCGCTGACCGTGCCCTATATCGTGCTCAACGAGACGCTGGCCAACTGGCAGTCGCTGTGGGTCTGCGCGGGACTGCTGGCGCTGGCCTTCAGTCTGGCTCAGGTGCGCGACGTGCGAAGCTGAGCAGCAGCAGCCCGATCGCCAGCGACGACAGCACGATATTGTAAAGCACCAGGCCGAGGCAGGCGAGCGCCAGCGCGACGGCGAAACCGACCAGCGATGGCCGGAGCAGATTGACGGCCGCGACCAGCAGCGCACCGCCGCCGAACACCGAATTCTGGAACATAGCGGTCACGATCCGGCGGGACGCGCACAGCCATGTGTCGAGGCCGGCGGCGCAGGCAAGGCCGACCGCCGATTGCTCGATGCCGAGATATCGGATGTAGAGGGCATAGCCGAGGGCGCCGAAGCCTATGATGAGCAAGGCGTTGGTGGCGCGCGCGCTGGGCAAGAACAGTTTCATGGATCGGACTATGCCGGTCCGCAGCCGTCATCACAACACAGGCGGCATTCAGCGGGGAACGAAGGACTCGCCGTCATAGCGGCCGGTGCGGCAAGCCGCCTGGGCGTCGGCAAAGCGCGCGCACAGGTCCCGGGCGGCGGCGGCCGTCGGCAACGGCCCCACCACGAGACGGAGTTCGGTGCTGCCGGCCCGCCGGTCGCGCACCGCAACCGGATGCAGGCCGCCCAGCAGCGGGCCGAAATTTGCTTTGATCGCAGTCCAGCGGGCGCGCAGGGCATCGGCATTGGGAGCGCCGCCAAGATCGATCCCGAACTCGGCACGGGCCGGCGGCGGTTCGGGAGCAGGCCGCGCCACCGCGACCCGGACCGGCGGCATCGGCACGTGCTCAACAATGGGCGCGGCCGCCTGCGGCGGCGTCGCCGGGGCCGGGGCTGGTACGGCTGGCTGTGCAACTGACGGCGGCGCGGTGTCGGGCGCGCTTGCTTGGGGTGCGCGGGTTTCTGGTGCACGGGTTTCCGGAATTGTCAGCGGCGCGCTCGGGACCGGCATCGGCGCAGCAGCGGCCGGCGCCACCGGCGCCGGTCGTTCCGCCTGGGCCCGGATCGAGCCGGTCATGTCCTCGAGGTTTCGCTCGAGCGTGGCGATGCGCGCCGTGAGGCGGTCGCGATCGGCTTCCAGCGCGCGCAATTGCGCTTCCAGCCGCCGTGTCTCGGCATCCTTCTCCGGCGCAGAGGCCGCAACGGGCCGCACCGGCTCGGGCGTCTTGACGGCGACGGCAACAGGCTCGCTGGCAATCGATCCCAACGCCTGCTGCAGCCGTTCGCTGCCGCTCTGGGTCTGGCTGGTCAGCACCAGCGCACTCAGCGCCAGCAGCGCCAGTCCGCCCCAGCCCAGCACGCCCCGCGCCGATGCGCCCTGGTGCAGATGCTTGCGGATATTGCGCAAATCAGGTTCGGACGGCTCCATCTCGATCGCCATCAATTATCCCCAGCCGCGAATCACATCGTTGAAAACATTAGCAGAATCCGGCAAGGCTTGCTTTCATCCCGTGGCGCTTCGCGTCATTGCCGCCGGTGCGCTATAGGCATCCGGGCATTTTCCCTCTCAGCGCGGGCCGAATTTCGAATGGATCGACGAACCTGTTTGGCCATCGTGCTTGCCGCCGGCGAAGGCACCCGCATGCGCTCGACGCTGCCGAAGGTGCTGCACGCCATCGGCGGGCGCAGTTTGCTGGCGCACGTTCTGACGACGGCGGTTGACGCTGGCGGCGGCGATATCGCGGTCGTGGTGGGACCTGGCCACGACGCGGTGACCAAGTCGGCGCTGGCTATCGCGCCGCGGGCCCGGATCTTCGAGCAGCGGGAGCGGCGCGGTACCGCCCATGCCGTGCTGGCCGCGCGCGACGCGCTGGCGGCGGGCGCGGATGACGTGCTGGTGATGTTCGCCGACACGCCGCTGGTGACGGCCGCGACGCTGCGTGCCTTGCGCGCGGCACTGGCCGATGGCGCGGCCGTGGCCGTACTCGGCTTCACGGCCGCCGATCCGCACGGCTACGGCCGGCTGGTGATGCAGGGCAATGACCTGATTGCTATCCGCGAGGAACGCGACGCCAGTGACGACGAACGCCACATCGATTTTTGCAATGGCGGGCTGATGGCGCTTAACGGCGCGCATGCGCTCGCCATCCTGGAGCGCATCGGTAATGCCAATGCCAAGGGCGAGTATTATCTGACCGACGCCGTTGCCATTGCCCGCGACATGGGCTTGAAGGCGGTGGCGATCGAAACGGCGGAGGATGATGTGCGCGGCATCAACACGAAGGCGCAGCTCGCCGAAACCGAGGCGGTCCTGCAGACGCGCCTGCGCGCCGCCGCGATGGAAGCCGGCGTCACTTTGGTCGCGCCGGAGACGGTGTTTTTGTCGGCAGACACGACATTCGGCACCGACGTCATCATCGAGCCGAACGTCGTGTTCGGCCCCGGCGTTACGGTCGGGGATGGCGTGACGATCCGTTCGTTCTCACATCTGGAAGGCGCCCGGATCGGCAAGGGCGCCCGCATCGGACCCTATGCAAGGCTGCGGCCGGGCGCCGACCTTGGCGCCGATGTTCACATCGGCAATTTCGTCGAGATCAAAGCCTCGACCATCGAGGCCGGCGCCAAGGCCAATCACCTGGCCTATATCGGCGACGCGCGGGTCGGCGAGGGCGCCAATATCGGCGCCGGCACCATCACCTGCAATTACGACGGCGTCGACAAGCATCGCACCGATATCGGCAAGCGCGCCTTTATCGGCTCGAACGCGTCGCTGGTGGCGCCGGTGACGATCGGCGACGGCGCCTATGTCGGGTCCGGCTCGGTGATCAGCAAGGACGTACCGGCAGAGGCGCTGGCGCTGGCGCGCGGTCAGCAGATCACCAAGGAAGGCTGGGCCAAGCGGCTGCGCGAGTTCAAGGCGCTGAGCAAGACCGCCGGCAAGAAGCCGGCTGCCAAGGCCGGCAAGACGGCCGCAAAGAAGAAAACCAAAAAGTCACGTTGACCGTGTATAGACGCCTGCGGCGGGACGGTATGCCGCCGCGCCCATGCACTGTCACAACATGCAATGTGTTGTGATTTCCTGCGGTTATCGCTGTCCGCTAACCGTCATCCATAACTTGAAGGGCCATCCAGGCGGATGTGCGGGATCGTCGGAATTCTCGGAAACAGGCCGGTCGCCGGCGCTCTGGTCGATGCGCTGCGGCGCCTCGAGTACCGCGGCTATGACTCGGCCGGTATCGCCACGCTCGACCACGGCCGGCTCGATCGCCGCCGCGCCGAGGGCAAGCTGGTGGCGCTGGAAAAGCGGCTCGATGCCGAGCCGCTGCCCGGCAATGTCGGCATCGGCCACACCCGCTGGGCGACCCATGGCCGGCCGACCGAAAGCAATGCCCATCCGCACGCGACCGCGAAAGTGGCGGTCGTTCACAACGGAATCATCGAGAATTTCCGCGAGCTGCGCGAGCAATTGATTGCCGGCGGCGCCAAGTTCTTCAGCGAAACCGATACCGAGGTGGTGGCGCATCTGGTGACGCGCGAGATGGCGCAGGGCAAGTCGCCTGTCGATGCCGTGGCGGCCACCCTCAAGCAACTGCGCGGCGCCTTTGCGCTCGCCTTCCTGTTCGCCGGCGAGGACAACCTGATGATCGGCGCCCGCAGGGGTTCGCCGCTCGCCATCGGTTACGGCCAGGGCGCGGCCGGCAAGGGCGAAATGTATTTCGGCTCCGATGCCATCGCGCTGGCGCCGTTCACCGACACCATCTGCTATCTCGACGACGGCGACTGGGCGGTGCTGACGCGCAGCAGCGTCCGGATTTTCGACGCGCAGGACCGGCCGGTCGAGCGCCCGGTGGTGAAGTCGACCGCCACCGCGCAGATGGTCGACAAGGGCAACCACAAGCATTTCATGGCCAAGGAAATCCATGAACAGCCGGAAGTGGTCGGCCATACGCTGGCGCACTACATCGACATGATCCAGGAGAAGGTGGCGCTCCCGGGCGAGCTGCCGTTCGACTGGTCGAAGATCAAGCGGCTGTCGATTTCGGCCTGCGGCACGGCGTTCTATGCCGGGCTGGTGGCCAAATACTGGTTCGAGCGCTTCGCCAAGCTGCCGGTGGAAATCGATATCGCCTCGGAATTCCGCTATCGCGGCGCGCCGCTGGAAGCCGGTGATCTCGCCATCTTCATCTCGCAGTCGGGTGAGACTGCCGACACGCTGGCGACGCTGCGCTATGCGCGCGAGCACAAGCAGCACATTCTGTCGGTCGTGAATGTCGTCACCTCGACCATCGCCCGCGAAAGCGACGTGGTCATGCCGACGCTGGCGGGCCCGGAAATCGGCGTTGCCTCGACCAAGGCCTTCACCTGCCAGCTTGCGGTGCTGGCCTGCCTGGCGCTGGCCGCCGGCCGTGCCCGCGGCCACCTGTCGGAAGAAGACGAGCAGAAGCTGGTGCATGCGCTGATCGAAGTGCCGCGTTTGATGGCGCAGGCGCTGACGCTGGAGCCGGAGATTGAAAAGCTGGCGCTCGATCTCGCCAAGGTGCGAGACGTGCTCTATCTCGGCCGCGGCACCAGCTATCCGCTGGCGCTGGAAGGCGCGCTCAAGCTCAAGGAAATTTCCTACATTCATGCCGAGGGCTACGCCGCCGGCGAACTCAAGCACGGTCCGATCGCGCTGATCGATGCGACCATGCCGGTGATCGTGATCGCGCCGCACGACCGGGTGTTCGAGAAGACCGTCTCGAACATGCAGGAAGTCGCCGCGCGCGGCGGCCGCATCATTCTGGTGACCGACCCGAAAGGCGCCGCCGAGGCGACCGTCGAGTCGACTGTGACGCTGACGCTGCCGGACATGGCCTCAACTGTGACGCCTCTGGTCTATGCCATCCCGGTGCAACTGATCGCCTATCATACCGCCGCCGCCATCGGTACCGATGTGGATCAGCCGCGCAATCTCGCGAAATCGGTCACGGTAGAGTAGGATCGGGCGCATGAGCGATATTGACGACAAGAAACCCGGCGAAGCTCTGGCCGCCGATGTGGCGGAAGTGGCTGTGGCGTCGCAGACCAGCGTTGCCGGCCGTATCCGCAATTATTTCCTGACCGGCCTGGTGGTGGCCGGGCCGCTGGCGATCACCGCCTGGTTGATCTGGTCCTTCGTCAACTGGGTCGACGCGCTGGTCCGGCCGTTCCTGCCGCCGCAGTATCTGCCGGAAACCTACCTGCCGTGGCCGGTCCCTGGCACCGGACTGATCATCGCCGTCGTGGCCTTGACCTTGCTCGGCTTCCTGACGGCCAACCTGGTCGGGCGGACGCTGGTCGAGCTGGGCGAGGGCGTGCTCAGCCGCATGCCGATCGTGCGGCCGATCTACAAGACCATGAAGCAGATTTTCGAGACGCTGTTCTCGAAGACAGGCTCGAGCTTCCGGCAGGTGGCGCTGGTGGAATTTCCGGCGCCGTCGATGTGGTCGCTGGTGTTCGTGTCGCAACCGCCGAACCCGGATCTCGCCGAACGACTGCCGCAGGGCGAGCACGTCTCGGTGTTCCTGCCGTGCACGCCGAACCCCACCACCGGTTTTTTCTTCTTCGTGCCGCGCAAGAACCTGATCGTGCTCGACATTACGGTCGAGAACGCCATGACGCTGCTGATCTCGGCCGGCATGGTGCAGCCGAACAACGATCCGCAGAAGCGGCTGGCCTCGATGGCCGCCAATGCCCGCGCCGCACAACTGGCGCAGCAGACCGTCAAGTCGCCGGCCACCGCCGCGGAATAGCTATCCCGCGCGGATCAGCTTGATCGCCTCGTCCTTGCCGAACAGATAAAGCAGATGGCGCAGCGCTTCGCCGCGCGGCGTCTCCAGTGACGGGTCGCGCGCCAGCACCAGGGCCGCGTCGTCGCGCGCCGCACCGAGATATTTGCCGTGCGCCTCGACCCGGGCGACGTGAAAGCCGGGCAGGCCGCTCTGCCGGGTGCCGAGCACGTCGCCTTCGCCGCGGAGCTTGAGGTCTTCCTCGGCGATGCGGAAGCCGTCTTCGGTCTCGCGCAGGATGGCGAGCCGGGCTTTGGCGGTTTCGCCGAGCGGCGCCTTGTACAACAGCAGGCAGGTGGACGCGCCGGTGCCGCGGCCGATGCGGCCGCGCAACTGGTGCAATTGCGCCAGGCCGAAACGCTCGGCGTGTTCGATCAGCATGATGGTGGCCTCCGGGACGTCGACGCCGTCCTCGATCACCGTGGTGGCGACCAGCAACTGCGACTGGCCGGAGGAGAACCGCGCCATGGCGGCGTCCTTCTCACTGCCCTTCATCTGGCCGTGGACCAGGTCGGCTTTGGCGCCGAAGCGCTTTTTCAATTCGGCATGGCGTTCCTGCGCCGCGGCCAGATCGATTTTCTCGGACTCCTCGACCAGGGGACAGACCCAGTAGGCGCGCTGGCCGGCGGCGATGGCGCGGGCGACGGCGTCCTCGACCTCGTCGATGCGCGACAGCGGAATGGTGCGGGTGTCGATCGGCTGGCGCCCGGCAGGTTTCTCGCGCAATTCGGACACGTCCATGTCGCCGAAATAGGTCAGCACCAGCGTGCGCGGTATCGGCGTTGCGGTCAGCACCAGCACGTCGACGGCCTCGCCTTTCTGCGTCAGCGCCAGCCGCTGATGGACGCCGAAGCGGTGCTGCTCGTCGACTACCGCCAGCGCCAGATCGTGGAACGCGACGTCGTCCTGGAACAGCGCGTGCGTCCCGATCAACAGGTCGATGTCGCCCAGCGTCAGCCGGTCGAGGATGGCTTTGCGCTCGCCGCCGCGCTCGCGGCCGGTGAGGATGGCGACGCGGATGCCGGCGGCTTCCGCCAGCGGCGCAATCGTCTTGAGGTGCTGGCGGGCGAGAATTTCGGTCGGCGCCATCATGGCGGCCTGCCGGCCGGCCTCGATGACGCTGGCGGCGGCCGCCAGCGCCACCACCGTCTTGCCGGAGCCGACATCGCCCTGCAGCAGCCGCAGCATGCGCTGCGGCAATGCGAGGTCGTTGACGATCTCGTCGACCGCCTTCTGTTGCGAATGGGTCAGCGCATAAGGCAGCGCCTTGAGCACGCGGGCGCGCAGCAGCCCTTCGCTGGCGGTGCCGCGGCCGGACTGGCGGCGCATGTGCGCGCGCACCAAAGCCAGCGCCAGTTGACCGGCCAATAGTTCGTCATAGGCGAGCCGCGTCCAGGCGAGGCTGCCGGGGTCGATGTCGCCCGGCGCGGTGGGGCGATGCAGCTGTGCCAGCGCATCGGTGAAGGCCGGAAACCGCTCGCGCGACAGCCAGGCGTCGTCCTGCCATTCCGGCAGCGCGGGCAGACGGGCCAGCGCGCCGTCCATGGCGCGGCGGACATTGCCGAGCGCCAGACCTTCGGTCAGCGGGTAGACCGGCTCGACCAGCGGCAAATCGGCAAAGCCCTTCTCGTCGACCACCCGGTCGGGATGCACCATCTGCAACATGCCGTCGTAGAACTCGGCGGTGCCGGAGACGTAACGGGTCTCACCGATCGGCAGCAGCTTCTCGATGAAGTCCTTGCGGGCGTGGAAGAACGTCAGCGTCAGGGTGCCGGTGTCGTCGCTGACCAGCACGCGGTAGGGCGCCCGCGACCGGTTCGGCGGCGGGCCGCGGTGCTCCTCGACCGTGACCGCGACCGTGACGACCTGGCCGGGCTGCACCTCGTTCAGTTTGGGCCGCGCCCGCCGGTCGATGACGCCAGCCGGCAAATGCAACAGCAGGTCGATGACGCGCGGCGCCTCGCGTCCCAGCAGCCGGGCATAGAGCTTGTCCAGCTTCGGCCCAATGCCGGGCAGGCTGGTCAGCGCGGCGAATAGGGGGCTGAGGACGAGGGGGCGCATAAGCTTATCATTACAGGAATATTTGGCGGATGCCCGCCCATGACAAACCGGCCAGCTTATCCCCTAACGACAAGTGAGGTAGTGGCTTGAAAAATCGAGGTTTTTGTTCATTAGGCGCTTCTCAGTTCCCCAAGACAGAGAGGGGCTGCGCGCCACTTGCAGAATGGAGGTTCACAGGCGAGTCTCGTCCGGAGCCTCGCTGGCTCGTGAACTATCAAGGACGGTCGATGCGTGTAAATGAGCTGGCCAGAAAGTGCGTCGTGTTCCTGGGCATTCTAGACGACAACGGCGCTTTCGCGCCCTACGGGACCGGCTTCATTGTCATGTATGGTCCAGAAGGCTCTTTGTTCGGGTATTTGGTCACGGCAAAGCACGTTCTTGACGATATGTTATCTACCAAACGTCAGATGGTAGCTCGCGTAAACGATATAAACGGTGAAGCGCAGGTTGGCAATCTCGATGCCGCCCACTGGGAATTTCACCCAACCGACCCGAAGTGTGACGTAGCAGTTTCTGGATTTACGGCGTCCCGTGACACGTTTGATTTTCGCGGCGTGATGCTGAGCGACGGAATAGTAACTCCGGAGTACATTACGGAGCATGATATCGGCGCTGGAGATCAAGTTTACACTACGGGGCTACTCGTTTCGCATTTCGGCAGGACCAAGAATGTACCAATCGTTAGAATTGGCAATATTGCGGCGATGTCAGAGGGAAGCGTTGATTTGGGCGAGAGCCTTGGGCATCAAGAGGTCTACCTGACCGAGAGTAGGTCTATCGGAGGATTAAGCGGCTCTCCTGTGTTTTTGCAGACCGTACCCCATCGCATTGGCCTGCACCCGATTCCGAAGACACCGAGTTAGGTGTTTTGATGGAACCGGAGGTGGATCATGGAGCGGCGAAAATTTACGCGGGAGTTCAAGCTTGAGGCTGTGCGGCTGATCAAGCAGCGCGGCGTCTCATTTGC
>JAUXXH010000032.1 GCA_030684935.1 Pseudolabrys sp.
TCACGCGGTCTTCTTCGCGGAAGTGACTGAGCGATCCCAGCATCCAGCGCAGCGTGTTGCGCAGCTTGCGATAGGTGTCGGCCGTGGTCTTGAGGATTTCCGGACCGATGCGCAGGTCGTCGGCATAATCGGAGGCGCAGACCCACATCCGCAATATATCGGCGCCCGACTGCTTGATGACGTCCTGCGGCGCTGTGACGTTGCCGGTCGACTTCGACATCTTGCGGCCCTGCTCGTCGAGCACAAAGCCGTGCGTCAGCACCACGTCGAAGGGTGCGTTCCCGCGCGTGCCACACGATTCCAGCAGCGAGGAATGAAACCAGCCGCGGTGCTGGTCGGAGCCTTCCAGATACATCACCGTGTCGTTGCCGCCGACCGCCTTGCGCTTGATGCCGGCGAGCGACGGGAAATGCTCCGGGTCGTCCAGCACGAAGGCGTGCGTCGAGCCTGAGTCAAACCAGACGTCGCAGATGTCGTCGACTTTCTTCCACGCATCGTTGGCGAGCTTGCCGAGAAAGCGCTCGCGCGCGCCGTCCTTGTACCAGGCGTCGGCACCTTCCTTCTCGAAAGCCTCGAGGATACGCAGTTCGACCGCAGGGTCCTGCAGGATTTCGACCGACCCGTCCGGCTTTTCCTTGATGAACACCGCGATCGGCACGCCCCAGGCGCGCTGGCGCGAGATCACCCAGTCGGGCCGGCCCTCGATCATGCCGGTGATGCGGTTCTGGCCCTGCTCCGGCACCCAGCGGGTAACCGAGATCGCCTGCAGCGCGCGGGCGCGCAGCGTGTCGGGAGCCTTGTCGATACCCTTGTCCATCGCAATGAACCACTGCGGCGTGTTGCGGAAGATGATCGGCTTCTTCGAGCGCCACGAATGCGGATACTGATGCTTGAGGCGGCCACGCGCGATGATGTTGCCGGCTTCCGCCAGCGCCGCGATCACGGCGTTGTTGGCGTCGCCCTTCTCGCCTTTGTCGTTGATGACACGCTTTCCCGTGAAGCCGGGCGCGGCCTCGGTGAAGGCGCCATTCTCGTCGACCGTGTAGGGTATGGCCGGATTGATGCCCCGCGCTTCCAGCGCGGCCTTGTTGTCGCTCCAGACCTCGAAGTCCTCGCGGCCATGGCCCGGCGCGGTATGGACAAAGCCGGTGCCGGTGTCGTCGGTGACGTGATCGCCGGGGAGTAGCGGCACGTCGAAGTCGTAGCCACCAAGCTTTTTCAGTGGATGCTCACATGTGAGTAGAATGCTCGCCGGCCCACCATCCAATTCGACATCACTAATCTTCTTAAAGGTGGCCTTGGACTGACGAGAAACATCATCCGCCAGCTTTTCAGCCAACACGAAGCGGTCGCCGACCTTAGCCCAATTCCCGTCAGGCGCTTCCGATACTTCATAAATGCCGTATCGGATGTGCTCTGAAAAGCTAATCGCTCGATTGCCTGGCAACGTCCAAGGCGTGGTTGTCCAAATGACAACCGAACTCTTCTTCAGGACTTCGATGGCTTCTTTGATACGGACTAAGTCATGATCAGTCGCCTGCGGATGGACATTGACCAACTCCGCATCCGTGACCGGAAACTTTACCCACACCGTATCGCTGGTATAGTCCTCGTACTCGATCTCGGCTTCCGCCAGCGTCGTTTTCTCAACGACCGACCACATTACCGGCTTGGAGCCGCGATAGAGCAGTCCGTTGGCGGCGAACTTCATCAGTTCGCGCGCGATCTGCGCTTCCGCCGGAAAGCTCATGGTCGTGTAGGGATTGTCCCAGTCGCCCTCGACGCCGAGGCGCTTGAACTCGTCGCGCTGCACCTCGAGCCACTTCTGCGCATAGGCGCGGCATTCCTGCCGGAACGCCACCATCGCGGCCGGGTCGGAGAAATTCGGCTTGGCCTTGTTCTTGGAGCGGTAGTTCTCTTCCTCGATCTTCCATTCGATCGGCAGGCCGTGGCAGTCCCAGCCCGGCACGTAGTTCGAGTCGTAGCCGAGCATCTGCTGGCTGCGCGTCACCACGTCCTTGAGGATCTTGTTGAGCGCGTGGCCGATATGGATGTTGCCGTTGGCGTAAGGCGGGCCGTCGTGCAGCACGAATTTCTCGCGGCCCTTGGACGCGGCGCGCAACTGGCCGTAGAGGTCGCACTCCGCCCAGCGCTTGAGAAGCTCGGGCTCCTTCTGCGGCAGGCCGGCGCGCATCGGGAATTCCGTCTGCGGCAGGAACAGGGTTTCGGAGTAATCGCGTTCGGATTTCGGTGCTTTGGGGTCAGACATGGGGCGCTATGTAGCAGGCCGATTCCGCTGCGGAAAGGCCACGCGTCCGGCCGAAAAGCCTATATTTCCCGAAGAATCGGAAACGCCCCGCTCGAGCGCGTCAGCGCCGCGCGGGCCTGCGCCACATCGCCGTCCATGGCCTGTTTCAGCGCCTCGATCGACTCGAACTTCTGCTCGGAGCGGATCCAGCCGATGAAGGCGACATCGATCTCCCGGCCGTAGAGGTCGCCGGTGAAGTCGAACAGGAAAACCTCCAGTAGCGGCGCGCCGTCGTCGAACATCGGCCGCCGGCCGAAGCTGGCGACCCCGTCATGCAGCCGGCCATCGAGCTGCACCCGCACCGCATAGATGCCGTGCCTGAGCCCACAGGACGGATCGAGTTTGAGATTGGCGGTGGGAAAGCCGAGTTCGCGCCCGCGCTTCTCGCCGTGGATCACGGCGCCGGTGACAAACCAGGGAGCGCCCAGCAGGTCGGCGGCATCCTCCACCTGCCCCTCGGCCAATGCCTTGCGGACCTCGCCGGAGGACACCGGCCGGCCGTCGTCCCGCAACGGCGGCACCACGTCGACGCTGAAGCCCAGTCGCGCACCCTGCTCCGCCAGATAGCCCGGCGAGCCGGCGCGCTTCTGCCCGAAATGAAAATCGAAACCGATCACCGCGCCGCCGATGCCGAAGCGGCCGACCAGGATGCGCTCGATGAAATCCTGCGCCGAGGTGGCGGCGAGTGCGGCGTCGAACGGCATGACAATGGCGCCATCGAGTCCGGTCCCGGCCAGCAGCCGCAACTTGTTGCGCCCGCTGGAAAGCTCGAACAGCGCGTCCTGCGGCCGGAAGTACAGCCGCGGATGCGGCGAGAACGTCAGCACGGCAGCCTTGCGGTTGCGCCTGACCGCGCGCGCCTGTGCCGCTGCGATGACAGTTCGGTGGCCGCGATGCACGCCGTCGAAATTGCCGATCGCCACCACGGCGCCCTGCAGCACGCCGATGTCGCCATCGCGGACGACGGTAAAGCTGGAGGCTGGCGTAGTCTGTTCGTTCATCGCGTCACATTGCTCAAGTTAACGGCATGCTCACCGTCCTGGCGGGCAAAAGGGTTACCGCGCCGTAAACAAAGTTTCAAATTAACGGGATATTCAAGCGCCATTGGTACCGTCCATCGAACTCCAAGGGGAGCCCCCAGAGGGGCGACGCGCCATGGCCATTGACGTCTCGACGCCGGTTCTGATCGTCGATGATTACAACACGATGATCCGCATCATCCGCAACCTGCTCCGCCAGCTCGGCTTCGAGAACATCGACGACGCCAGCGACGGCTCGGCAGCGCTCAACAAGATGCGGTCACGGCAGTACGGGCTGGTGATCTCGGACTGGAACATGGAGCCGATGACCGGCTTCGACCTGTTGCAGGAAGTCCGTTCCGACCCAACTTTGGCCAAAACCCCTTTCATCATGGTGACGGCGGAATCCAAGACCGAGAACGTGATCGCCGCCAAGAAGGCCGGCGTGTCGAACTATATCGTCAAGCCTTTCAACGCGCAGACGCTCAAGAGCAAGATCGACGCGGTGTTCCCGGACGCAGCCTGAGCTGATGTTCCTCACCACACCAGATCCCGCATCACCGCTTTCGGCAGCGCGCCGGCGGCGCCGAGCACCGTCCTGATCGCTTCGGGATCGGGCCCATCGCGCCCGCCCAGTTCCTCGGCGTGTATCCCCGCAGTGACGAACAGGAAATCGAAGCCGGCGTCACGGGCGCCGCGCAGATCGGTGCGCACCGAGTCGCCGATGCACAGCACCCGGTCGAGCGGGACCTTTCGCCCGCGCGCCTGCTCCGCCCGCGCCAGCGCCATCTCGTAAATTGGCTTGAACGGCTTGCCGGCGTACAGAACCTCGCCGCCCATGGAGACATAGAGATCGGCGACCGCGCCGGCGCAATAGACCAGCCGGTCGCCGCGATCGACAACCATGTCGGGATTGGCGCAAAGCATGAACAGCTTGCGCGCCTGCATGATCTCGAGCTCGCGGCGGTAGTCTTCCGGCTTGTTCACATCGTCGTCGTCGAGCCCCGAGCAGACCACGTAATCGGCGCTGTCGACCGGCGCAAAGCGCACCGGGGTCGTCATGTCGGTGAAGATAGACCGGTCGCGCGCCGGCCCGAGATGATAGAGGCTTTGCCCCGCCCGTGTTTCGATCACGCCACGCGTCACGTCGCCGGAGGTAACGATCGCGTCGTAGGCTTCGCGCGGCACATGGAGACCGTCGAGTTGCAGGACGACCACCGGGCTCGGCCGCGGCGCATTGGTGATGAAGACCACGGTGGCGCCGCCCGCCCGCGCCCGCATCAGCGCGTCGCAGGCCTTCGGAAAAGCGGCGACGCCGTTATGCGCGACGCCCCAGACGTCGCACAGAAGCACGTCGTAATCGGCGGCGATGGACGCGAAATGCGGAATGAGGTTGGGCAATGGATCTAGCCGGTCGGAACAGTCGCGGCCATCAGGCTCGGCGTCATCGGCTGGCCGGGCTCGCCCGCCGCGGTGTTGAGGGCCTCGGCGCGTACCGGCCGTGGCGGCGAGAACAGGAAGCCCTGGCCGAAGCGGACGTCGTAGTCGAGCAGATCGAGCACCATGCTCTCGCTTTCAATGCGCTCGGCGATCAGGTCGATACCGGAGCGCGCCAACAGGTCGGCGAGGTCCTCGGGGTGGATGTCGCTGTGCGCATTGGCGGCCTTGTTGAGCAGCAGCTTGGCCGGCACCTTCAGATAACGGAAATGGCGGTCCGCCAGTTCCTTCGGCTCCATGCGCAAATCGGTGACGTGATCCATCGAGAAGCGGAAGCCGCATTCGGCCAGCGCCGACAGGCTTTCCTGCTCGATCGGCCCGAAGGCGCGATAGGCCTCCTGCGTGAACTCGAACATCAGGGCAGATCCGAGCGCGCGGTTGGCACTGGCGAAATCGAGGAATTGCCGGAAGTACACCGCATCGGTCAGCGTCGAGGCGCTGATGTTGCAGAACAAGCCGACGTCGCGGCTCTTGAGTTGCAGGCGGCGCGTCACCTGCACGCAACGGAACACCAGCATGTTATCGATCTTCGGCATCAGGCCGAAGGTCTCGGCATAGTCGATGAAATCCCCGGCCGGGATGATGTCGCCGTCCTCGGTGCGCAGCCGCGACATTGCCTCGTAATAGCGCACCTTGCGCTGCGGCAGTGTGACAATCGGCTGCAGATAAAGGTCGATGCGGTTGGCGTCGGCGGCCCGGCCGATCATGTCGCCAATGCCCTCGCGCGACAGACCCTGGAAACGGCGGGCGCCGGTGACGGCGTCGTTTTCGCTCAGCGCCAGCGGCATGTCGTCGGCCGGCGCGGCATTCTGTCTCGCGTCGGAAGGCTGGGCCGCCATGCCAGTGCCGTGCAGCGCCGCCTCATGCATGGCGACGGTATCGGCAAGCTGACGCACCAGACCGCCCAATTCGCCGATCTCCGCCGCCAGCGGATCGACCGCGCCGCGCGCGCGATTGATGGTGGTGTTGACGTTGCCTTCGAGCGCGGTGAGACGGCGCGAGGTTTCGGCGACCTGACGGGCGAGGTCGGCGGTGCCGCGCGACAGATCGGCGATCTGGTCGCCCAGTTCGCTGCGGTCGCGCAGGCGATTGGCGATGGTGTTGTACAGCGCCATGACGGTCAGCGCGCCCAGCGCCGCAACCGCCGACAGCGTCGCGTCGATGCCGAGGCCAAGATACAGCCCCGCGCCGAGCGAGGCGGCGACGATCACCATGCAGACGGCGATGAAGATGGCACTGATACGACGCATGGATCGATCCCGGGCGAAGTCCCGCCGGCCATTGCGACCCTGATTCGCAATGGCTGCGCCCAATGTCCATGAGGCGGCGGTTCCGCGCAACCTCGAACACCTGCTATGGTAACGACAAATCGCCCCTTATTCGCAGGAAGTTAACGCGTTGGAACCCGGCCGTGCTCGCGCCTCCCTCCTTGATCGCATGGCCGCAGCGCCGGGCCGCGCCTTGGCCGCCATATTGCTGCTCCATGCGGCGGTGTGGACTGCGTTGCCGGCGCTATTTTACCCGAATCTGCCGCTCGACCTGATCGAGGCGCTGATCTACGGCCGCGAATGGCAACTGGGCTATGACAAGCTGCCGCCACTGCCCTGGTGGCTCGTCGAGGTGGCCTACCGGCTGTCCGGCCAGGATTTTGCCTATTACCTGCTGGCGCAATTGGCGGTGGTGGCGGCGCTGGCGCTGGTCTGGCGCGCGGCGACGCCGCTGCTCGGCCCGCTGGGGGCGCTGGCCGCGGTGCTGATCGTCGACGGGCTGCACTATCTCAATTACACCGCCGCCAAGTTCAATCACGACGTGATCCAGCTGCCGTTCTGGGCGCTGGCCGGGTTCGCCTTCCACCGCGCGCTGCGCCACCGCGCCCTCGGCGACTGGATCCTGCTCGGCCTCGCGCTCGGCATGTCGCTGTGGGCGAAGTATTTCGTCATCATGCTCGCGGGGCCGCTGGCGCTGTTTCTGCTGCTCGACCGCGACGCCCGCAAGACGCTGGCGACGCCCGGCCCCTACGTCGCCGCCGCCGTCGCGCTTGCGACCGTGGCGCCGCATCTGATCTGGCTGGTGCAGAACGACTTCCTGCCGCTGGCCTATGCCGAGCAGCGAGCGGTGCAGCCGCGCGGCCTGATCGACCATATCTGGCGGCCGCTGCAATTCGCCGCCAGCCAATTCTTCTTTCTGATTCCGGCCTTGCTGATCGCACTGCCGCTGTTCTGGCCGCGCCGGGGCGACGGCGAGACACCGGTGGCGCAGCCCGACGCCTTCGACTGCCGCATCGTCACACTGCTAGCGTTTGGACCGGTGGCGGCGGTGCTGGCGCTGTCGGCGCTCAGCGGCCGCGGCACGGTGGCGATGTGGGGCTATCCGCTGTGGCTGTTCATCGGCGTCTGGCTGGTGCTGACGGCGCGCCGCACGCTGGACGCGGCGCGGTTCGGCCGCATCCTGACGACGTGGGCCATTGTGTTCACCTGTCTGGCGCTGGCCTTCGTCGGCAATTATGCGGTGCTGCCGCAGTTCGACCAGCGCTACCGCGCGGCATTTTTCCCAGGCGACGATCTCGGCCGCGAATTGTCGCAGCGCTACCGCGCTGTTACCGGCCAGCCGATCGTCTATGTGATCGGCACCATGTGGGACGGCGGCAACGCGTCGCATTATTCGCCCGACCGCCCGCGCGTGCTGATCGATGGCCGGCCGGCGCGGGCGCCGTGGATCGATCTTGCCGACCTCAGGAGCCGTGGCGCGCTGGTGGTGTGGACCGACGGCGATCCCAATAATCTGCCGCCGCAATTTCGCGCCATCGCCGCCGACGCGGCGATGCAGCCGCCGTTCACGCTGAAAGACCGCCGCGGCGCCACCAGCCGCACGGTCGGCTGGGCGATTTTGCTGCCGCAGCCGGCCTTCGCGGAGGCGCGCCGGTAGCCCGCTGTCCCTTGTCAGCGACGGATCTGCCTTTCATCGGCGACCACGGCGCCGTCGATCAGCTTGATCTCGCGGTGCATGCGGTCGGCCATGTCGAGATCGTGGGTCACCGCAACCACGGTCTTGCCCTGCTTGTCGACCAGGTCGCGCAGCAGTTCGAACACCTGCTCGCTGGACTTGGAATCGAGCGAGCCAGTCGGCTCGTCGGCCAGAATTACCGGCGGCTCGTTGGCCAGCGAACGGGCCACCGCCACGCGCTGGCGCTGGCCACCCGACAACTGGTCCGGCCGCTTGCCGGTGTGGTCACCGAGCCCGAGCGAGCCGAGCAGATCGCGCGCCCGCGCCCGCTGCGCTTCCAGCGACAGCCGTCCCAGCGCCCGCATCGGTAGCATCACATTGTCGAGCACGGTGAATTCCGGCAGCAGAAAATGAAACTGGAACACGAAGCCGAGCATGGTCAGCCGGGTCTCGGCGCGCTCCTGCTCGTCCATATGCGCGGTGGCGCGGCCGCGGATCAGCACTTCGCCGGCGGTCGGCAGATCGAGCAGCCCGAGCAGATACAACAGTGACGACTTGCCTGATCCCGACGGGCCGGTGATGGCGACGAATTCGTTGCTGCCGATGGCGAGGCTGACGCCCTGCACCAGCGTGGTCGGCACCACGCCCGGCAGGATGCGGGTGACGTCGCGGGCCTCGATCAGCGGCACGACGGCATCGGCGGACGATGTGTGCGGTTGCGCGGTGACGGTCACGTCGCGCCCCGGATGATCTCGACCGGATTGCCGCGCGCCGCCTTGCGGGCCGGCTGGTAGCCGGCCAGCACCGACGACACCAGCGCCACCATGCCGGCCAGCGCGTAATGGACATAGCTGTAGGCCAGCGGCAGCCGGTCCGAATCCAGAAACGGATTGGTGATCTTGATCGTGCCGAGCGCCAAGCACAGCAGATAGCCGAGCAGGAAGCCCGCCAGCGCGCCGGCGACGCCGATCATCATGGCCTCGATCACGAAGATCGAGCGCACGGTGTATTCGCTCAGACCGAGCGACTTCATGATGGCGATATCGCGCGCCTTCTCATGGGTGATGGTGGAGATGATGTTGTAGGTGCCGAAACTCGCCACCAGCAGGATCGCCCCGACCACGGTATACATGATGATGTTGCGGATGATGAAGGTCGACAGCAGGTCCTCGTTGGCTTCCTGCCAGGATACCGATTTGTAGCCGGTGTCGTTCTCGATTCGCGTGGCCACCGCGCGCGCGTTCATCGGGTCGCGCAGCCTGATCCGCAATTCGTTGATCAGCCCGGTTTGCTGCGACAGAATCTGCCCGGTCTTGAGCAGCACATAGGCGCTGCTTTCGTCCACCTGCCGCACACCGGTACGGAACAGGCCGACCACCTGGGCGCCGACCCGGGCGCCCTCGCTGGTCTGCACGGTGATATTGGCGCCGATGCGGGCGCCGATCTTTTCCGACAGGCCGTCGCCGATCACGATCGCATTGGTGGCGCGGTACAGCGCCGTCAGCGTCGCGCCGCGCATCTGCTTGGGCAAGTCGGATACCAGGCCCTCGCGGCGCGGATCGATGCCGGTAATGCTGACGCCGACGTCGTGGTTGGCGTAGCGGATGATGCCCTGCACCTTGACCGACGGCGCCACGCCGCCCGGCAACCAGGCCTCCAGCGCGGCCATCGTGGCAAGCGGATTCTTGATGCCGCGGCGGCGCGCCTCCGGCGTCAGGCCGCGGATTTCGGCGCTGTCATAGAGCGTCTCGGCCGGCTGCTGCGGCGCCGACCGCCGCTGGTCCGACACCGTGATATTCGGCATCGTGTTGACCAGGCGCTCGGTGAAATCGTCCTGCGAGCCCTGCATCAGTGACGCCATCATGATCGAGAAGCCGACGCCGGTGGCGACACCTGCGACGGCAAAGCCGGTCTGCCGTACGCGGGAGCGCACATGGGTCCAGGCGATTTCGAGGATCAGGTTCATTTGACAGGCGGTGGCGCGTCGACAAGACGGACGCGCGCACCATCTTTGAGATCGGTTGCCGCCGGCGACGCAACCTGCTCGCCATCGGCGAGCCCGTTCAGAATCTCCACGGCGCGCGTGCCGCGAATGCCGACGGTGACCGCACGGCGGCGCACCCGGTTGCCGTCGAGCACGAACACCGCCGCGCCCTGCACGGCGTCGGCCGGGACCAGCAAGGCGTTCGGCCTCTCGCGGGTGACGATGTTGGCCTCAACACTCATGCCGGGCTTGAGCGGTGTGTCGTCGGCCAGAGCCACCTTGATGCGGAAGGTCTTGGCGGTAACGTCGCCCATCGGCGTGATCTCGCTGACCTTGCCCTCAAGCTGACGGTCGGGAAAAGCGTCGGTGCGGAACAGCACCTTCTGGCCGAGCGCGACGCGCGGGATGTCCTCTTCGTTCACTTCGGCCACCACCTGCAGCGGCGTCGGCACGCCGACGCGGAACAGCACCTGGCCGACTTCGGCGATTTCGCCGATCTCGCCGTCGCGGCGCAGCACGATGCCATCCATGGGCGACAGGATCGTAAAGTCGTTGATCTTCTCGAGCTGCACCATAATCTGCGCCTGCACCTGTTGCAGGTCCATCGCCGCGCGTTCATACGCTTGGGTGGTGGCGATGTTGCGCGAAATCAGTTCGGTCACCCGCGCCATCTCGCGCTGCAGGAACACCTCGCGGGCCTTCAGCTCGCGCATCTGCGCCTGCACCTCGCGGTCGTCGAGCCGGGCCAGCACGTCGCCTTTGGCGACGGACTGGCCTTCGCAGACGCAGATGTCGACGATACGGTCGCGGATCAGGCTGGCGACCCGGGCCCAGCGCACCGGCTCGACGCCGCCGGTGGCGTAGACGATCTCGACGGCGGTGCCGCGCGTGGCGGCCACCGCCCTGACCTGCGGCCCCTGCCCCAGCCACCAGAAGGCGGCACCAGCGAGCAACAACACGGCCACGACGGCCAGAATGAAACGCCGATTTTTCATGCCGTATACGACTAGCTGCAAACCGCGGCCGCATGTTGACGTAGCGCAAGGCTGTCCGCCTTCCGCTTGGACGAGGCGTCGTTACGCCACCGCCTTGATGATTTTCGCCACCTTGTCGAAGATCTCGCCGATCTGGCTTTCGCTGACGATCAGCGGCGGACTCAGCGCCAGTGTATCGCCGACGGCGCGGAACATGATGTCGTGGTCGAAGAAGCCGGCGTCGAGCGCCTCGAACCCGCGCTTGCCGGCCCCGTCCGGCCGCGACGCCAGATCGATACCGACGGTCAGGCCGACCGGGCGGATGTCGAGCACATTGGGCAACCCCTTCAAACCGAGCGCCGCATCGGCCCACGGCTTCTCCAGCTTGCGGGAACGCTCGAACAGCCCCTCCTCGCGGTACAGATCGAGCGTGGCGAGACCGGCCGCGCAGGCCAGCGGATGCGCCGAATAGGTGTAGCCGTGAAACAGTTCGATGATGTGCTCGGGGCCCTGCATGAAGGCGTCGTAGATGTGTTTGCGCACCAGCACGCCGCCCATCGGCACGCTGCCGGAGGTGATACCTTTGGCGAAGGTGATCATGTCCGGCACCACGCCGTAACGTTCCGCGGCAAAGGCATAGCCGAGACGGCCATAGCCGGTGATGACTTCGTCGAAAATCAGCAGGATGCCGTGCTTGTCGCAGATCGCCCGCAGCTTTTGCAGATACCCTTTCGGCGACGGGATCACGCCGGTCGATCCCGCCATCGGCTCGACGATCACCGCGGCAATGGTCGAGGCATCGTGCAGCGCCACCAGCCGGTCGAGTTCGTCGGCCAGGTGTCCGCCCCACTCCGGCTGGTCGACCGAGAAAGCCTGTTCGGCGCGGTTATAGGTGGTGGAAAGATGGTCGACGCCTGCGAGAAGCGCGCCGAACTGCTTGCGGTTGTTGACGATGCCGCCGACGGCGACGCCGCCGAAGCCGACGCCGTGATAGCCGCGCTCGCGCCCGATCAGCCGTACCCGCGACGCATTGCCACGCACGTTGTGAAACGCCAGCGCGATCTTCAGCGCCGTGTCGACCGCTTCCGAGCCGGAATTGCAGAAAAACACGTGATCGAGATCGCCCGGCGCCAGCGCGGCGATGCGGGCGGCCAGTTCGAACGCCTTGGGATGAGCAAACTGGAACGGCGGCGCATAGTCCATCTCGGCCGCCTGGGCCTGGATCGCGGCCACGATCGGCGCGCGGTTATGACCGGCATTGGTGCACCAGAGTCCGGCCGAGCCGTCGATCACCTGGCGCCCGTCCGGGGTGGCGTAATGCATGTCCTTGGCCGAGGCGAGCAGCCGCGGGCGCTTCTTGAAGGCGCGGTTGGAGGTGAAAGGCATCCAGAACGGCTCGAGATCGTTCGGGGCGCTCAAGGCTGCGCTCGATTGCGTCGGCATCGATTTTCTCCTGAACTCGGCCAAATTCGTTGATTTGAATTCTAGCGTAACTATACGACCCGGCGCGGCCGATTTCATAGCGCCTGTTTATAGAGCCAAAGCAACCATTTATGGAGCTTCGGAGCTGTTATTCCGCTTCTACCTATCGCGATATCGGCCGGCGCGAAAAGGGGCAACCAGGCCTCAAAATTCGCCTGAACACGAAAACGTTCTATACGCCTATGTTCAATAGATGACATAGTGGTCGCGGCGGCTTTACCGCTAGGGACAACGCAATCCCATGCCGATTGCCTGTCAGGGGGTAGACCATGGCCAAACGTCAGCAGCGGGCAATATTCGATTCCCAGACTTTTCTCTCCCGGGTCGGAGCGGGAAAGTCGAGCATCGGCTTTCGCCCGAACGAGACCGTATTTTCACAGGGCGACGACGCCCGGGAAATTTTCTATCTGCAGCAAGGTAAAGCCAAGCTCACGGTGCTGTCCAAAGGCGGCAAGGAAGGCGTCCTTGCCATCCTCACCGACGGTGATTTTTTCGGCGAGGGCTGCCTGAACGGCGAGCCGCGGCGCATGGCGACCGCAACCGCCATGACCGACTGCACGGTGATGCGGATCGAAAAGTCAGCGATGATCCGCGTTCTTCATGACGAGCCAGACTTCGCCTCCTTGTTCATCGCGCACCTGCTGCACCGGAGCGGCCGCATTGAAGCGGACCTGATCGACCAGTTGTTCAATTCCAGCGAGAAACGCCTGGCCCGCACGCTGCTGCTGCTGGCGAACTTCGGCAAGGAAGGCAAACCTGAGCCGGTGATCGCCAAGATCAGCCAGGAAACGCTGGCCGAGATGATCGGGACCACCCGTTCGCGAGTCAGTTTCTTCATGAACAAGTTCCGCCGCCTCGGCTTCATCGAATACAATGGCGGACTGCACATCCACAGCTCCCTGCTGAACGTCGTGCTGCGCGACGAGGTATCGGACAACGATCCCCGGTAATTCTTTTGGTTACTGAGCCGTTTTGATCAGTATCCCGCGGAGAGATGCTGCACCCCTATGTGTTGTTGCAGACGCACGGGGAGTTCCAGACCGCTGTGGCCATCAGGAAGAAAAAGACCGCCAGGTTCGACCCGAAGGCCTTCCTGACCCGGATCGGAGCCGGACGCACCAACGTTAGCTTTCTCCCGAATGAGATTGTCTTCGCGCAGGGCGACGTCGCCAACGCCGTCTTCTTCTTACAGAAAGGCAAGGCCAAGATCACGGTCCTTTCCAAGAACGGAAAGGAAGCAGTGCTGGCCATCCTCGGTCCGGACGATTTTTTCGGCGAGGGCTGTCTGAACGGCCATCCCCGCCGCATAGGCACGGTCAGGGCCATGACCGAATGTTCAGCGATGCGGATCGAAAAAGCCGCCATGATCAAGGTACTGCACGACGAGCCGAAATTTTCCGAACTGTTCATTGCCCATCTGCTTCACCGCAACGGCCGCATCGAAGAAGACCTGATCGACCAGCTTTTCAACTCCAGCGAAAAGCGCCTGGCCCGCACGCTGCTGTTGCTGGCGAACTTCGGCAAGGAGGGCAAACCTGAGCCGGTGATCGCCAAGCTCAGCCAGGAAACGCTGGCCGACATGATCGGCACCACGCGCTCCCGCGTCAGCTTTTTCATGAACAGGTTTCGCCGCCTCGGGTTCATCGAATACGACGGCGACCTGCACGGCGACCTCAAGGTGCACAGTTCGCTGTTGAACGTCGTCCTGCATGACGATCCAATCAAGCGTCGACGGTCGCGCCGTCCTGCCTGTGCAATTTGGTACAGCACGGCGCTACAGGCCAAGGGTATTCCTTGTCACTGCTGATTCCGCGACGACACCGACCAAGCGGAACTAAGTACCTTCGCTGTTTGCAGCAGCCCCCGAGGCCACGTTGACACGTTCCGACCACGGCGCCGCCAGACAACCGGATGAAGCGGAGATCCGCGCGGCGCTGGATCGCATCGTCTCCAGCTCCCACCTCAACAAATCGCCGCAGCTTGCCACCTTCCTGCGCTTCGTCGTCGAGCAGTCGCTAGCCGGCCAGAGCGACCGCATCAAGGCCTATACCATCGCCGCCGATGCGCTCGGCCGCGACGCCAGTTTCGATCCGCAGCAGGATCCGATCGTGCGGGTCGAGGCCGGCCGGCTGCGCCGCGCGCTCGATCACTATTATACCGACGGCGGTTGCGACGACCCGGTGGTGATCGAATTGCCGCGCGGCGGCTATGTGCCGGTGTTTCGCGCCAACTCGGCGCCGCGCCGCGCGCTGGCGCGCCTCACCGCGTTGCGCCGCAAGGCCGTCCTGGCGTGGCGCCAGCAATCGCAACCGGTGCTGCTGATCGTGGTCATCGCCGTCGCCGTCAGCCTGACGGTGGAGGTGCTGCGGGCTTTGGTGCCCCAATAGCGGCGCGGAGGTCCTGCTTGCCGCCTGCCGGGGTGGCTGCTACCACGCGGCCATTGCCCCCAAAGCGACCGTTCCAGCGCCATGGCCGACCCCACCGCGAACAAGAAATCCGGCGCCAAGCCGCAGAAGCTCAAGGCGCGCCTGCCGCGCGGCCTGGCCGACCGCGGCCCGGCCGAGATCGCCGCCACGCGGGCGATGGTCGAGGCCATCCGCACCGTGTTCGAGCGCTACGGCTTCGACCCGATCGAGACGCCGGCGATGGAATACACCGATGCGCTCGGCAAGTTCCTGCCCGACCAGGACCGGCCCAACGAAGGCGTGTTCTCGTTCCAGGACGACGACGAGCAATGGCTGTCGCTGCGCTACGACCTGACCGCGCCGCTGGCGCGCCATGTGGCGGAGAATTACGGCACCGACCGGCTGGTGCTGCCCTATCGCAGCTACCGCAACGGCTATGTCTACCGCAACGAGAAGCCCGGCCCCGGCCGCTTCCGCCAGTTCATGCAGTTCGACGCCGACACCGTCGGCTCGGCCTCGATGGCGGCCGATGCCGAGATGTGCATGCTCGCCGCCGACACCATGGAAGCGCTCGGCGTGCCGCGCGGCAGCTATGTGGTGAAGGTGAATAACCGCAAGGTGCTGGATGGCGTGATGGAGGCCATCGGGCTGGGCGGCGATGAGAATGCCGGCAAGCGACTCACCGTGCTGCGAGCGATCGATAAGCTGGATCGGCTAGGCGTCGAAGGCGTTAGTGCTCTTTTGGGCGAAGGCCGCAAAGACGAGTCCGGCGACTACACAAAAGGCGCGGGGCTTAGCCCAACCGACGCGCAGATTGTCCTTGGCGTCGTCGAACAAAGAAATGATTGGCAGGAAACGATTGCCGCTGCCGACATCCATCTTGCCAAGAGCGATGTTGGCCAACAAGGCGTCAAAGAACTTGAAGAGATTGCGAAGCTTGTTGCGGCTTCCGGCTATCAGGATCGCATCCGCATCGATCCCTCCGTCGTCCGCGGCCTCGAATATTACACCGGCCCCGTTTACGAGGTCGAACTGACCTTCGAGATCAACGACGAGAAAGGCCGCCCGGTGCGCTTCGGCTCGGTCGGCGGCGGCGGCCGTTACGACGGGCTGGTGTCGCGTTTCCGCGGCCAGCCGGTCCCGGCGACCGGGTTCTCGATCGGCGTATCGCGTCTCCAGGCCGCTTTGACCGCGCTCGGTAAACTTGGCACGTCGGTGCCCATCGGTCCCGTCGTGATGACGGTCATGGACAAAGGCCCTGCCCGGATGGCGGACTACCAGCGCTTTGTGTCGCAGCTACGAACCGCGGGCATCCGCGCGGAGCTTTACCTCGGAAGTCCGAACAGCAATCTTCAGGCCCAACTCAAATATGCAAGCCGTCGCAATGCGCCTGTCGCCCTGATTCAGGGCAGCGACGAGCAAAGCAATCCGGCCGGCCCGCAGATTGTCATCAGGGACCTGATCGCGGGCGCCGGGCACGCAGACGACACGACCGACCGCGACGACTACCTGAAAAAGCAGGCCGAGGCGCAGTTCGCGGTGCCGGAAGACCAGCTGGTCGCGGCGGTCCGCCGCATCCTCGACCGGCACGGAATCGCCTGAATTACGGCGTTCTGGCGGCCCGGCCGCCGCAAGGAACTTTTGCGCTCGCCGCGCATTCTCCCCGCACAAGCCAAAACAAGAAAAGGTACCGGGGTCGTGGACGAGCGTTGGCCGTTCCCAGTGCAAATGTTGATGCAGCGTCATACCGGCTGCCGCTTTCCGCTGGTGCCGGCGATCAAGCCCGGCCCGCCGGAAGAACCCACCGAGACCGCCGCCGCACAGGGCGATGCCAGGATTGAGGCGGCCCCCCTGCCCGACGCCTCCCCGGAGCGAAAACCCGGTTCGACCGACTAGGCAACCATCGTCAGGCCCGCATATTCATGAAATATCTGACGGTGCGCCACGAGACCCGCTACCGCTATTCCAATCCCGTGCCGTTCGGCGCGCATCGCCTCATGCTGCGGCCGCGCGACAGCCACGATCTGCGGCTGGTCGGCGCCGAACTGACGCTGTCGCCGCCCGGCGAATTACGCTGGATGCATGACGTGTTCGGCAACTCGGTCGCGCGCGTCGAATTCGCCGATCATGCCGCTGAACTGCTGATCGTCAGCACGCTGCATCTCGAACACTACGGCCTCGCCCGGCCGAACTTCCCGATCGCCGCCGAAGCGCAGGTCTACCCCTTCGTCTACTCAGCCAACGACCGCAGCGATCTCGGCCGCCTGCTCGACCGACATTATCCAGACCCGCAAAGTCTGGTGGAAACCTGGGCCAAGCGCTTCGTCAAGGGGCGCTTCATGTCGACGTATAACCTTCTGGCCAGCATCAACTCGGCCATCAAGACGGAGTTCATGTACAATACCCGTTACGAAGAAGGCACGCAGACGCCGATCGAGACGCTGCAGCGGCAGAGCGGCACCTGCCGCGACTTTGCGCTGCTGTTCATCGAGGCGGTGCGCAGCCTCGGCTTCGGCGCCCGCTTCGTCACCGGCTATTTGTATGACCCCGCGCTCGACGGCGCCGCTGGCGCCATGCTGGGCTCCGGCGCGACCCATGCCTGGGCCGACGTCTATCTGCCGGGCGCCGGCTGGGTCGAATACGACCCGACCAACGGCCTGATTGCCGGCGACAACCTGATCCGCATCGCCGTGACGCGCGATCCGTCGCAGGCGATCCCGATTTCCGGCGTGTTCGACGGCACCAAGGGCCAGTTCCTCGGCATGACCGTCGACGTCACCGTGCACGCCAGCGAGATCCCGCACGCGGCGCAGGCGCCGGTGGCGGCGGTTGACGGCGCCGTCGCGCCGCAGTCGATGCAGACGGCGGCCGAGCCCGAGGAAACGGTGTTGCCGGGACAGGACGTGCAGCACGTTCAGGACGTGCAGCAGGTGGAAGAGGTTGAGCCGGCGGCGTAAAGCCTGTCAGACCGCGACCAGGTCGCAGTCGAGAGCCGCATCGCGGCTGTCGTGCACATCGAGCGGATGGCCGATCACCTGCTCGACCGCGTCGAAACTGTCGATCAGGGACAGATTCTCAACCACCTTGCCGTCGCGGAAGCGCATGAAGTGGGCGAGCCGGTAGCTGATGACGCGGCCATCGGAGTTGCGCCAGGCCGACAGACGGTTGAGCGTCGAGGCGCGGTCGCCGTCGATGAGCATGTTTTCGGTGACAAAACTGAAGACTCGGAAAATTTCCGGCATCTGCCGCTCGATCAGATCGAGCACGGCCGCCTTGCCGGTGCGGACGCCGCAGAACGGCAGCACATCGACCGGCCCGCTGATGGTGAATACGATGTTGTCGTCGAGAAAGGGCGCAATCGCCATGGCGTCACGGGCAGCATAGGCCCGGTAGAAGGCCTCCACCACCTCGCGCTGGATCGGTTCTGTCATGTCGCCGTGAATAGGGGGTGCCATCGTTAAAGTCTCCGGTTGGCACCTAGTCAACCGTGGTTGTATTGACAATGTCTTACCCGTGTACCGCCATGCGGAATACCTGCCCCGCGCGAGAATTCGTTAACGACGCCAGCCATTTGCGCGGCGGCCGTGTTAAGGGCGCCGGTGAAACGGCGTCGAAACCTTAAGCCAAGCGTGCTAAAGGCCGCCTTCGTTGAGGATAAAGGCTGAAGGCACGATGGACGCGAACGCCACCATGCAGACACCAGGGCCCGACGCGCGGGCGGAGGCGCTGGTCGCGTCCTATGAGCGCGCCGGCTATGGCCGCGTCACGCCGGCGATCCTGCAGCCCGCCGAGCCGTTTCTCGACCTGTCCGGCGAGGACATCCGCAAGCGCATGTATCTGACTACCGCGCCGGGCGGCGCCGAATTCTGTCTGCGCCCCGACCTGACCATTCCGGTGTCGCGCGACTATCTCGCCTCGGCCGCGGCCGGGCGTCCGGCCGGGTTCAGCTATCTCGGCCCGGTCTTCCGTCACCGCACCGACCAGCCCGCCGAATTCCTGCAGGCCGGCATCGAATCCTTCGGCCGCACCGACAAGGCCGCCGCCGACGCCGAAATGCTGTCGCTGGCGCTGGAGGCGACCGCGCATTACGGACTGACCTCGCCTGACATCAGCACAGGCGATGTCGCGCTGTTTTCCGCGCTGGTGGCCGGGCTCGATCTGCCATCGGCGTGGAAGCGGCGGCTGATCAAGGATTTCAACCGCAAGAGCAATCTGGCGCAGGACCTCGACCGGCTGGTGCTCGGCGGCACCAGCGCACGGCCGGAATATCAGGGCGTGCTGGCGGCGCTGGCCGGCTCCGATCCGAAGGGCGCGCACGCGCTGGTCACCGACCTGTTGTCGATCGCCGGCATCACCGCGGTTGGCGGACGCTCGGTCGGCGAAATCGCCGACCGCTTCCTCGAGCAGTCGGCGCTGGGCGCCGGTGCCAAGCTGCCGGGCGATGTCCGCGCCTTGATCGAGCGTTTCCTCGCGGTCAATGGCGATCCCGACCAGGCTGCCGCCGCATTGCGCGCGCTGGCCGCCGACGCGAACATCACCAGCGCCCTGGCGCCTGCGCTCGATCTTTTCGAAAGCCGCACCGGTTTTCTCGCTGCCCGCGGTGTTGATCTCCAGCGCATGCAATTTTCCACCGCATTCGGACGCGGCTTCGACTATTACACCGGCTTCGTGTTCGAACTGACCGATCCGGCCCGCGTCGGCGATCCGCTGGTGGCCGGCGGCCGCTACGACGGCCTGCTGACGCGGCTCGGCGCCCGCGACCCCATCCCCGCGGTCGGCCTGGCGGTATGGATCGAGCGGCTGGCGATGTATGGAGCCGCATCATGAGTTCGCCCCTGGTGCTGGCCGTGCCGGCCAAAGGCCGCCTGCAGGAAAACGCCGAGGCCTTCTTCGCGCGTGCCGGGCTCAATCTGGTCAAGCCGCGCGGCGCCCGCGATTATCGCGGCGCCGTCGCCGGGCTGGACGGCGTCGAGGTTGCCTATATCTCGGCGTCGGAAATCACCGCACAGCTCGCGGCCGGCGCCGTGCATCTCGGCGTCACCGGCGAAGACCTGGTGCGGGAGATGATCCCGGACGCCGACACGCGCGTGGTGCTGATCGAGGGGCTCGGCTTCGGCTTCGCCAATGTCGTGGTCGCCGTGCCGCAAGCCTGGATCGATGTCCGCACCATGGCCGACGTCGACGATGTCGCAACCGCCTTCCGCCATCACCACGGCCGCAAAATGCGGGTGGCGACCAAGTATATCAATCTGACCCGCGACTTCTTCGCCGCGCACGGCATCATCGACTATCGCATCGTCGAGAGCTCCGGCGCGACCGAAGGCGCGCCGGGTGCCGGCACCGCCGAGCTGATCGTCGACATCACCACCACCGGCAACACTTTGGTCGCCAATGGCCTGAAAATCGTCGACGACGGCACCATCTTGCGCTCGCAGGCCAATCTCGTGGCAGCCCGCGCCGCCAACTGGGGCCCCAGCGAGCGCGAAACGGCGCGGGTCATCCTCGACCGCATCGCCGCGCAGGCCCGCGCCCGCGCCTTCCGTGAAGTGCGTGCCCGCTTTGCCGCCTGCGACAACGCGCTGGTTGAGAATGCAAAGCAGAAATTCGGCGTCGGCACGCCGTTCGGCGGGCCGACCTCGTCAGGCATGCTGACGCTGCACTGCCCGCCCGGTCAGGTCTATGCGCTGACCAGCTTCCTGCGCGACAACGGCGCCGAAGCGGTCGCCGTGGCCGACCTCGATTACGTGTTCGCGCGCGACAACCCGCTTTACGCCAAGCTCGAGGCGGGATTGTAGTTTAGCGCTTCCTGAACACGACGAAGTGCGAGAGCGAGAAGTTGACGACGAAACTGACCAGGATCGATATCAGCTTCGCAGCCAGTACCGGCAACACATACGACAAGAGAACCAGTGTCACGGTACTGGCGATCATGCCGGCGACGCCCGAGGCGACGAAAGTGCCGTAGTCGCGCCAGCGCAGCACTCGCCCTGATTCCGGCCCGAAAGTGGTGAACGAGTTCATCGCATAGGAGAACGACACCGCCACCAGCCAAGCGAACACGTTGGCCGGCACCAGCGACCATTGCAGGAAATTCACCGTCGTCCAGAACACGCCGAGATCGATCAGCGTATTGACCACGCCGACCATGGCGAAACTGATCGCCTTCAGGGCGATGGCCCGTTCGTGCCAGGCCACGGTCAGGCGGTCGACGATGTTCTTGAGGGGCGCCGGAATCATCGCCTTTCCTAACACCTCACCGCCACCGGATCGACCCGGTTGACGCGATCGGCGGCGCAACTTTGGTGGCAGGCGGCGCAGGCGACAGCGCCGCCTTGGTGCGGTATAGATCGGCGTCACTGCGAAAGACAGGCAAATCAATGGCGGTCAAACCGGCAAAATCTGGCACACGCGTTTCCCGGCCGCGGAACCCATCGCCGGCGGCACCGGGCCTCTCGATCGTGGTTCCCGTTTTCAACGAAGCCAAGGGTCTCGCCGGCCTGCACGAACGCATCGCCGAAGTGGCGCGCTACCTGCAAAGCAAATACGCCCTCGCCATGGAGGTCGTCTATGTCGACGATGGCAGCCATGACGACACCAGCCGGATCGCGCAGTCGCTGCCGGCGCTGCCGCTCGACGTCCAGGTCGTCACACTGTCGCGCAATTTCGGCAAGGAAGCCGCCCTGCTCGCGGGCCTCGAGCACGCCAGGCTCGGCGCCGTGCTGTTCATGGATGGCGATGGCCAGCATCCGCCGACCCTGATCCAGACGTTGGTCGGACACTGGCTCGATGACGGCTATGACGTCGTTTATACCGCCAAGGCGCACCGCGAGAGCGAGCCGCGACTCCGCACCTGGGGCGTCAAGGCGTTCTATGCGCTGCTCAACTGGCGCGCGCGGCAGAAAATACCGGAAGACGCCGGCGACTTCCGGCTGCTGTCGCCGCGCGCGGCAGCGGCGCTGCGGCAGATGCCGGAGCGCAACCGCTTCTTCAAGGGCCTGTCGAGCTGGATCGGCTTCCGCCAGATCCGGGTCGACTACGAACCCGCGCTGCGCGAACACGGCGCCTCGACCTGGAACGTCTGGACGCTGATCGGCCTGTCGATCGAAGGGCTGACGTCGTTTTCGGTGGCGCCGCTGCGCGTCGCCAGCCTGCTCGGATTGCTGCTGGCTATTACCGCGCTTTTTTTCGGCAGCTGGATTCTGATCGAAACGATTTTGTTCGGACAGGATGTACCGGGCTATCCGTCGCTGGTTGTCAGCGTGATGGTGATCGGCGGCGTGCAACTGATCATGATCGGCGTGCTCGGCGAATACATCGGCAAGCTTTTGTCGGAGGCCAAGGCGCGGCCGGTCTATTTCGTCGCCGAACACAGCGTCAAGAGCGCCGAAAAGACCGAATCCGTCAAGGAACCGGTCCGGGACAGTGCGCGAACGCGGGGCGGCGCGTCACGCGCTGCGGAGTAAATCAGGACAGATGACCGCAACCCCGCGCCGGATCTGGCTGTGCGCCGACGACTACGGCATCGCGCCTGGCGTCAATGCGGCGATCCGCGAATTGATCATGCGCGGCCGGCTCAACGCCACCTCGGTCATGATTCCGGTGCCGCATCTCGATCAGGCCGAGGCAGAGGCATTGATGCAGGCCAATGCCGGCGACACGCGCGCCGCGATCGGCCTGCACGTGACGCTGACCGCACCGTTCAAGCCGATCAGCGAAGGCTTTGCGCCGCTGCGCCAGGGCGCCTTCCTGCCGCACAAGGATCTGATGCGCTCCGCGATGCTGCGCCGGCTCCGGCCGGAACGACTGGCCCGCGAAATCGCCGCGCAGATGCGCGCCTTCGTCGACATCTTCGGTCGTGCGCCGGACTTCGTCGACGGCCACCAGCACGTCCAGTTGCTGCCGCAGATTCGCGATGCCTTTCTCAAAGTGGTGGCCGACATGGCGCCGAGAGCCTGGGTGCGCCAATGCGGCCGGGCCCGCGCCGCCAGACGTTTGCACCACAACAAGGCGCTGGTGCTCGACATTCTCAGCATCGGGTTTCGCGGCAAGGCGGAGCGGCTGGGCCTTGCCACCAACCCGGCCTTTGCCGGCGCCTACGCGTTCACTGCTGCGGCGAACTTTCCTGATATTTTTCCACGCTTTCTCACCGGCCTGCCCGACGGCGGCTTGATCATGTGCCATCCAGGATTCGTCGACGACGCACTGAAGCGGCTCGATCCGCTCACCACCTTGCGCGAGTCCGAGTTCGCCTTTTTCAACTCGGAGGCTTTTCCCAGGCTGCTGGCCGAACGCGGCGTGGCGCTGGCCAACCCCTCTGGCGGCGGCGGCAAGGCACCCTAGATAAGGGGGTACGCAGTGGGGCACACAGCCTTGGGAGAACGTCATGACGCCGCAGGAACGCCAACTGGTAGACCAGCTTTTTGACCGCCTGGCGCGGCTGGAGCACGGCCCGCGCGACGCCGAAGCCGAGCGCGTGATCGCCGACGGTCTCGCCCAGGCGCCCAACGCGGTCTATGCGCTGGTGCAGACCGTGCTGGTGCAGGAAGAGGCGCTGAAGCGCGCCGATGCCCGCATCCGCGAACTCAGCGGCGAGGACGACGGCGCGCGCGAAGCCGGCGGCGGCTTTCTCGACACAATGCGCAATGCCCTGGGCGGCGGGTCCGGCCGGGGTTCGGTGCCGAGCGTTCGCGCCGACGCGCCCAACGACGCGCGCTGGAACACCGGCGGCGCACTGGCGTCCGCGGCCCCCGCGGCTCAAGGCGCTCAGGGGGCGACGCCCGGCCAGGGCGGCTCGTTCCTCGGCACCGCCGCGGCTTCGGCCGCCGGCATGGTCGGTGGCGCGCTGCTGTTCAGCTCGATCAGTTCCCTGCTCGGCAGCAAGAATGCAGCCGCCGGCGAACAATCGTCAGCCGCATCCCCGTGGGGCAGCGACAATGCCGCCGGCAGCGATCTGGCCCGTGATGCCGGCACCCGCGATATAGGCAATGACCGCAGCGCCGGACTGTTTGACGACGGCAATGCCGATTTCGCCGAACTGGACGATGGCGATTTCGGCGACTTCGGTGACGTCGGCTGACGCCTATATTACCACCACTTTGGTGCCGACAGTGACGCGGGTGTAGAGGTCGATCACGTCCTCGTTCCGCATCCGGATGCAGCCTGAGGACACGTTCTGACCGATGGTCCACGGCTCGTTCGAGCCGTGGATGCGGTACAGCGTCGAGCCCAGATACAGTGCCCGCGCGCCGAGCGGATTGGTCGGACCGCCGGGCATGAACCGCGGCAGATACGGCTGACGCTCCAGCATCTCTTCGGGCGGCACCCAGCTCGGCCATTCTTTTTTCGCCGAGACCAGATGCTCGCCCGACCAGGTGAAGCCAGGCCGGCCGACGCCGATACCGTAGCGCATCGCGCGCCCGCCCGGCGCGACCAGATAGAGAAACTTGTTCGGCGTATCGACGACGATAGTGCCGGGCGCTTCGGTACCGAAGTACTCGACCTCCTGACGCAGGTAACGGGGATCGATCGGGGCATTCCGGTAATCCGGCGCATGCGGCATCGGACCGACACTGGCATAGGCGGCGCGCGGCGCCGGCTGCAGTGCAGGCTCGTGATAGAATGTCGGAGGCGGTGCGGCATGGCGCGGCTGTGACGAGCCGCTGAACAGGAACTCGATGAAACCGCCGCCCATTTCGGCGCGCATTTGCGGCGGCTGCGCCACCACCACCATCGGCGGGGTCGACGGCATCGGCCGCCCTTGGGGTGAGGCCGCATAATACTGCGCCGACGCGCTTGCTGAACTCAGCGCGACCAACAAACCGGAGACAAATGTACGCTGCATGGTGTCACTCTCGAACGCGGTTCTCGATCGGTACAAACGACCCAAACATCGATTGGTAAACCTTGCCTGCACTGCAGGCGCATTGCCGCTTGCGCGCGCGCGTTTCCTTTCCCTAGGCTTTATTTTGCGTAAAAGGCGCGGCGTCATGGTGAATCCGGCGTTTACCTTGCGCACGCAACACGCAACACCACGTTTCGCACCGCAACCCAGCGTTAATTCAAGACCCTCTATTTTCGTTTGATTGGGACACGTGGGGGCGTGACGTGCAGCGCAAGATTTTTCGAATCGAGAAGACGCTGCCGGTCAGACGTATGTCGGCAGCGCCCGTGTGCGCTCAACACCGGCACACGGTTGACGCGCGCAACTTGCCGCAGGGCAAGTCAAGGCCCGTCGATTCCACGCAGCCGCTCATCAGTGAACTGGCGTTGCTTCAGGAGGCCTTCGGCCGCCACAAGCGCGATCTCGCTGCGCTGATTGGCACCGCCAATGACCGGCGGCTGGCGCGCGCCTGCGGCGAACTCGGCGCCGCTGTCGAAAGCATGGAGAAGGGTGCTGAGACAATTCTCATGTCCGCCGAGAGCATCGACGACAGCGCCAGAGCTCTGGCCACCACGCTGACGGCCGACTACGAACGCGGCCTTGCACAGGACATTCAGGATCACACCGTTCGGATTTTCGAGGCCTGCAATTTCCAGGATCTCGCCGGCCAGCGCATCGGCAAGGTGATCGCCACGCTGAACGAGGTCGAGGATCTTCTGGTGCAGATGCTGGCGCGCTGCGATGGTGCGCCCGTATCGTCGATCGCGGAAGCCCCTGCCCGCGGCGGCGGCCTGCTGAACGGTCCCAAACTGGACGGCGATTCCGGCCACGCCAGCCAGCGCGACATCGACGCCATGTTTGGCTGAGCGCCTTACCTCGGCCGCCGGATCACGACGAAGCAAACCAGCGCCAAGGCTGCAAAACCCGCAGCCATGCCCAGTGCGACGGCGTCGGACGTGCGTTCCAGCACCAGCGCCATCACCAGCGGCGCCGCCGCCTGAACCAGCAGGAACGGACTGGCCAGCCGGCCCATCAGACGCCCGTAGCCGGCCGCGCCAAACAAGGCCAGCGGCACCGCGCCGCGGGTGATCGTCACCAGCCCATTGGCGCCGCCGAACAGCAGCGCAAAGGTCGCCGCAACCGGCACCGACAGGCCGAGCACTGCCAGCATCACGAAGGCGCACAGCAGAGCGCTGAGCGCGAAGCGGATCAGCCAGAGCGGATGCAGGTTGCGGCCGAACGAAAACTCGATCAGGCGCGCGCCGACCTGGGCCGGGCCGAACAGCGCGCCGATCCACACGACCGTTCCGGCATCGATGCCCGAGCGCGCAAACATCGCCAGCAGATGCGCCGACAGTCCAGACGGCACGAAGGCATAGGCGGCAAAGGCGGCCGCCACCAGAATGAACGGCAGCCCGTGCGGCGGCAGCACCTTGTCGGCGACTCGGGTATCGCCGGGCGGCAGCGGCGGCACGGTGAAACGGCTGCGCGGCAGCAGACAGGCGTGCAGCGGCGCGGCGACACAGGCCAACAGGCCCGCATAGATCAGATAGGTGCCGCGCCAGCCGACCGCCTCGAGCAGCAAGTAGGTCACGGGCCAACTGACCGTCGAGGCAAAGCCACCGGCCAATGTCAGCGCCGTGATCGGCCGCCGTGCCGCCGAGCCAAAAATGCGGCCCAGTGTGGCGAAAGCGGAATCGTACAAATTCGCCGACATGGCCACGCCGAGCACCATCCAGACGGCGAGATAGGCCAGCGGATGGGTGGCATAGCCGATCTGAACCAGCCCGAGCGCGCCGATCAGCGAGCCGGCCGCCATCACCACATGCCCGCCGAACCGGTCAATCGAGCGGCCGACAAACGGCGCGCTGAGGCCGGCCGCGAGCAGGCCGGAGGCCGAGCACCGGCACCGCGCGCCAGGGCCCGATGAAGAAGTCGCGGAAGGCGGCCATGCGGAAACGAACTCGGCAGACGATGCCGACGCTTCTAGCACACCGGCGCCGCGACGCTTATGCGCGCGGCCCCGATGGGATCAGTTGGCTAAGTCGCCGGCTTTGCCGCCGGCTTCTTGGTCGGCGGTCGCTTGGCCGCCGGCCGCGCGCCTTCGGGCGGGCAGCGAACATAGACCATGGTGCCGTAACGGCCATGCACCTCGGGATCGACAAAACGCAGCGCCATCACGCGGCCATCGAAGCTCACCACTTCGCGGTCCTGCATGCTGCCGGGCGGTTCGCCGTCCGGGCCGATATAAGTCTTGCCGCCCGGCGCACCCTTGAGGCGCAGTTCGCTCGGGACGGCCTGGTCGGCGAGATGCATCATGACTCCGCCGGTCGGGCCCATCGAGATCACATAAGGCTGCCGGCATTGGCCGGCCGCAGCCTTCTCGGTGCGCTCACGGTCCTCGGCGTTGTGATAGGCGGTCAGGCCCCAGCGGCCCACGATATCCTGTGAGGGAAACGCAGGCGGCAGCGTCGGCACCACCGGCGGCGGCGGCGGCTCCGGCGGCGGCGCGGTGGCGCAACCGGCCAGTCCCAGCGCGAGCATGGCGAAAACCAGGGCGGCCGGCAGGCCGTTGCGGCGGGATAAGCTCATAGGGGCTCCTGGGACGTCGCGTTTCCGAAAACAGCTTTTGTTGGCGCGATATCTAACACCATAGCGTTAACGCCATGGCTAAAGCACGGCGGCGGCAAGACAATAACCCTTGCTTGACACTTTTGGCGAGACGCCATATGTCCCGGGGAGCATGTTGGCACTCTCAAGACTAGAGTGCTAAGCATTTGCAGAATAACCAGTTTCAGTTCTGACCGCCGAGGAAACACATGGCCAAGACCAAGTTCCGCCCGCTGCACGACCGGATCGTCGTCCGCCGCATCACCGCTTTGGAAAAGACCAAAGGCGGTATCATCATCCCCGACAGTGCCCAGGAAAAGCCGTCGGAAGGCGAAGTGATCGCCGTCGGTCCGGGCGGCCGCGACGAGAGCGGCAAGCTGATCCCCATCGACATCAAGACCGGCGACCGCGTGCTGTTCGGCAAGTGGTCCGGCACCGAGGTCAAGCTCGACGGCGAGGATCTCCTCATCATGAAGGAATCCGACGTCATGGGCGTGATCGCCTAGTCACACCCGCGAAACTTTCGTTTGTCATGGCCGGGCTTGACCCGGCCATCCCGATCAGGAGGGCACTGCCTTCCTAAGCGAGATCGCCGGGACAAGCCCGGCGATGACAAAGGAGAGGAACGCGATCAATACGCAAACGGAGTACATGCAATGTCCGCCAAAGACGTGAAATTTTCCACCGATGCCCGCGACCGCATGCTGCGCGGCGTCGACATCCTCGCCAACGCCGTCAAGGTGACGCTCGGTCCCAAGGGCCGCAACGTCGTCATCGACAAGAGCTTCGGCGCCCCGCGCATCACCAAGGACGGCGTCACCGTCGCCAAGGAAATCGAGCTTGAGGACAAGTTCGAGAACATGGGCGCCCAGATGCTGCGCGAAGTCGCTTCGCGCACCAACGATCTCGCCGGCGACGGCACCACCACCGCCACCGTGCTGGCGCAGGCCATCGTGCGCGAAGGCGCCAAGTCGGTTGCCGCCGGCATGAACCCGATGGACCTCAAGCGCGGCATCGACATCGCCGTGCAGGCCGTCGTCAAGGACATCGAGAAGCGCGCCAAGAAGGTCTCGTCCTCCGCCGAAGTGGCGCAGGTCGGCACCATCTCCTCGAACGGCGACGCCACCATCGGCAAGATGATCGCCCAGGCGATGCAGAAGGTTGGCAATGAAGGCGTGATCACCGTCGAAGAAGCCAAGGCGATGGAGACCGAGGTCGAGATCGTCGAAGGCATGCAGTTCGATCGCGGCTACATCTCCCCCTACTTCATCACCAACGCCGACAAGATGATCGCCGAGCTTGAGGACGTCTACATCCTCCTGCAGGAGAAGAAGCTGTCGAACCTGCAGTCGATGCTGCCGATCCTCGAAGCGGTGGTGCAGTCCGGCAAGCCGCTGATCATCATCGCCGAGGACGTCGAAGGCGAAGCCATCGCCACGCTCGTCGTCAACAAGCTGCGCGGCGGCCTCAAGGTCGCGGCCGTCAAGGCGCCGGGCTTCGGCGATCGCCGCAAGGCCATGCTCGAGGACATCGCCATCCTGACCGGCGGTCAGCTGATCTCGGAAGACCTCGGCATCAAGCTCGAGAACGTCACGCTCAACATGCTCGGTCGCGCCAAGAAGGTGCTGATCGAGAAGGAAAAGACCACCATCGTCAACGGCGCCGGCAAGAAGGCCGACATCGAGGCGCGGGTCGGCCAGATCAAGGCGCAGATCGAGGAGACCACCTCGGACTACGACAAGGAGAAGCTGCAGGAACGTCTCGCCAAGCTGGCCGGCGGCGTTGCGGTGATCCGCGTCGGCGGCGCGACCGAGATCGAAGTGAAGGAAAAGAAGGATCGCGTCGATGACGCGCTCAACGCCACCCGCGCCGCTGTCGAAGAAGGCATCGTTCCGGGCGGCGGCGTGGCCCTGCTGCGCGCCAAGAAGGCGGTCGGCAAGCTCACCAACGACAACTCGGATGTCCAGGCCGGCATCAACATCGTGCTGAAGGCGCTGGAAGCCCCGATCCGTCAGATCGCCGAGAACTCCGGCGTCGAAGGCTCGATCGTGGTCGGCAAGATCCTCGACGAAAAGTCTGAGACCTATGGCTTCGACGCGCAGAACGAGACCTATGTCGACATGGTCGAGAAGGGCATCATCGATCCGGCCAAGGTGGTGCGCACCGCACTGCAGGACGCCGGTTCGGTCGCCGGTCTGCTGATCACCACCGAAGCGATGGTGGCCGAACTGCCGAAGGACGCGGCGCCGGCGATGCCCGGTGGCGGCGGCGGCATGGGCGGCATGGGCGGCGGGATGGGCTTCTAAGCCCCCTTCTCCATTCGACCACAGTCAAGGGCGCGGCTTCGGCCGCGCCCTTTTTCGTGGCGGCGTCAGTTCGTCGCCGGCTTGAACCGCATCGTCGTCGACCCTTCCAGGATCAACGTCGTCTTCTGCGGCCGCCACGCCGTCACCTGCGTCAGCGCCGCCAGCAGCTCCGTATCGGCGCGGATGCGCTCGGGCGTGCACTGGGCAGGGCTCTGCATCGCCGGCAATTCCTCGGGCAGCGGCGCGGATTCGATTTTGATCGCGGTCTCCGTCAGCTCAACCCGCGCCGGCACGCTCTTGCACCACAGATCGAGCACGGCGTTGCCGCCGCGTTCGACGATGATGCCCGGCATGCGCTTGCCCGGCCGCATCGGCGGCGTGTCGAGCAGCAGTTCCTCGCCGAACGGAAACGCGTCCGCGGCGCGGCCCGGCTCAGGCACGGCCAGCGACAGGCCGGCGGCAAGCCATCCACAGACAATGAGAAACCGCCCGGCTTTCAGGTCGATCATGGGGGACTCCGGATCGGGCGGACGCGGACGCGACGCCGTGACGCTGGATTAGAAGCCGGGGCGCCGTTCCGTCAAGCCGGGCAGTGGAATACCCTCGCCGCCACCTGTGTTATTGTGGACAGGACAACGGGAGCCGCGCCATGGATCAACGCATCATCGATCTCTACGACACGTTCACCCATGGCGGGATGGATCGCCGCCAGTTCCTCGACCGGCTGACCACGATTGCCGGTTCCACCGCCGCTGCGGTGGCGCTGCTCCCGATGCTGCAAAACGACTATGCCCTGGCCGCCATCGTCGCTGCCGACGACGCGCGGCTGGTGACGGAACGCGCCGCCTACGAATCGCCCAAGGGCAAGATCAACGGCTACCTCGCCCGGCCCAAAGCCAAGACCAAACGTCCGGTCGTGCTGGTCATTCACGAGAACCGCGGCCTCAACCCGCATCTCGAGGACGTCGCCCGGCGATTCGCCGCCGAAGGCTTTCTCGCCTACGCGGTCGATCTGCTGTCGCTGGTCGGCGGCACGCCTGCGAGCGAAGACGCTGCGCGCGACCTGCATCAGAAGATGAATCAGGACGACGCGGTGGTTGCATTGGTGGCGGCGGTATCGTTCCTCAAGCAACATCCGGAATCGACCGGCAAGGTCGGCGCGGTCGGCTTCTGCTTCGGCGGGCTGATGGTCAACCGGCTGGCGGCAGCAAGCCCCGAGCTCGATGCCGGTGTCGCCTATTACGGCCGCCAGATTCCGGCAGCGCAAGTGCCGGCGATCAAGGCGCCGCTGCTGTTGCACTATGCGGAAACCGACGCCGGCGTGAACGCCGGCATTGCCGACTATGAAGCGGCGCTGAAGGCCAACGACAAGAAGTTCACAATCCACATGTATGCTGGGGCGCAGCACGCCTTCAACAACGACACTGGCGCGGCGCGCTACAACAAGGCGGCGGCGGATCTCGCCTGGAGCCGCACCATCGCCTTCTTCAAGGAAACGCTGGGCGAACCGCCAAAGGCTTGACGCAGGTGCGCCGCGCGGAGCCGGCCGACGGTCAGCGGCCGGGGCCGCTGACGCCGTAGCGCAAGGTCTTGATCCAATCGTAGATCAGCAGGCTGAGTACGCAAACGATAATGACGATCAACGGCAGCGCCTTGACCCACCACACCATTATACCAAGGAAGGTCACCACCATGGCGATGCCGATGATGCCGGTGATGAAATCTCTCATCATGACGACTTTCCTTTCCGTGAACCGCGGCGGCGTCCCTTGGCCAGAGTCTTGACCAGCCAGCGGGCGCTGCGCAAGAGCCGTGCGTCGTTATGGCGGCGCCCCACCAACTGCACCCCGAGCGGCAGACCGGCCTCAGACTGCATCAGCGGCAGCGTCACCGCCGGCGTGCCGAGATAGGTCCACAGCGTGCAGAAAATCGGATTGCCGGTGGCGCTTAAGCCGCGCGGCGCCTCGCCCGGCGCCGCCGGCGTGATAAACGCGTCATATTCGTCGAAAATCGAACCGATGCCTTCGTTGAGCGGGGAAATGCCGCCGACCGCCGCCAGGTAATCGACGGCGGACACGCCACGGCCGCGTTCGATCAGCTTGCGCAAGGGCTCGCTGAGCTGTTCGCCGCCCTTGGTGTAATCGCGGTGGAGATTGTAGGCCATCTCCACCTCCATGATTTTCTTGTGCCAGTCGACCGCCGCGCCGAAGCTTTCGCCGAGGTCGACCTGCGTAACATGCTCGCCCAGCGCCTCGACCAGTTCGCCGAAGGCCTCGCGCGTGGCCGGCTCGGCGTAGTCGTCCCAGACCGGCGAGCGCACGAAGGCAAAACGCGGCGGCAACGGCGGCTCGCTCGCCGCGACTGCGGCAAACGGCGGACGCGCCATAGGCCGGGTGTCGGGATCTTCCTCGTCGTAGCCCGCCAGAATTTCCGCCAGCAGTGCCACATCTTCGACCGTCTTGCCGAAAGTGCCGACGTGATCGAGGGTCCGCGACAGCAGCAGCGCGCCGGTGCGCGGGATCAGCCCGTGCGTCGGCTTGAACCCGACCACGCCACAAAACGCGGCCGGCCGGATCACCGAGCCGTTGGTCTGCGTACCGATCGCGCCCGGCACCATATGCGCCGCCACCGCCGCCGCCGAGCCGCTGGACGAGCCGCCGGGCGTGCGCTCCGGATCGTGCGGGTTGCGGGTCTTGCCGGGATGAAAATAGGCGTATTCGGTAGTGACCGTCTTGCCCATGATGACCGCACCGGCAGCGCGCAACCGCGCCACGGCGGCGGCATCGCGCCGCGGCGTGCGGCCGGCCCACAGCGGCGAGCCCAACTCGGTCGGGTAATCCGAGGTATCGAAGATATCCTTGATGCCGACCGGCACGCCGTGCAGCGGCCCGAGCGCCTTGCCCTGGGCGCGGTGCAGGTCGAGGGCGCGCGCTTGCATCAGGGCGTGCTCGCGGTCGAGAAAGGCCCAGGCCTGCACCGCCGGTTCGAGTTCATCGACCTGCGCCAGGCAGTCCTGCACCAGTTCGGCCGACGTGATCCGGCCTTCACGGACGTGCTCGGCCGCCTCGGTCAGCGAATAGGCGCATGACGACATTCATTCCCCTCCGGCATCGGTGGCGGCGCGTTGCCGATTGCTAGTTGTACAACAGGTTCGGCAGCCAAAGCACGATGCCGGGGAAAATGTAGATGAGAACCATCGACAGGAACACCATCGACACGAACGGCAGCGCCCCTTTGAAGATATCGGTCAACTGCACATGCGGTGGCGCGATCCCCTTCAGATAGTAGGCCGCCATCGCCATCGGCGGCGTATTGAACGAGGTCTGGATGTTCAACGCCACCAGCACACCGAAGAAGATCGGATCGACGCCGAATTTCGACAGCAGCGGCAGGAAGATCGGCACGAAAATGATGACGATTTCCGACCATTCCAGCGGCCAGCCGAGCAAAAAGATGATGGTCTGGGTCAGCAGCAGGAACTGCACCGTCGACAGATCGAGGCCGAGAATGAAGTGCTCCACCACCGAATGGCCGCCGAGATAGGAGAATACCGACGAGAAGGTCCACGAGCCGATGAACAGGTAACAGACCATCGCCGTGGTCCGCGCCGTCAGGTAGACCGCCTCCTTGACGCGCTCGAAGCTCAGCGCCCGGTAGATAAGGGCCAGAACAAGCGCGCCCAGCGAGCCGACCGCCGCCGCCTCCGACGGCGTCGCCAGCCCGAACAGAATGGCGCCGAGCACTGACAGGATCAGAGCGGCGAGCGGCACGAACGACGTGAACAGGGCGGTGTAGACGACCAGGCGGGGGACTTCGGTCATCTCTTTGGGCAGCGGCGGTGCGATCTTCGGATTGATGATCGCGCGCACGATCACATACATGATGTAGAGGCCCGCCAGCAGGAAGCCCGGCAGCATCGCCGCCGCATACAGCTTGACCACCGAAACGCCGGCGGTGGCGGCATAGACGATGAACAGGATGCTCGGCGGAATCAGGATGCCAAGACAGCCGCCGGCACAGATCACGCCGGCGGCGAAGCTCTTGTCGTAGCCAGCCTTCAGCATCGCCGGGAACGCCAGCAACCCCATCAGCGTCACCACCGCGCCGACGATGCCGGTGGCGGTCGCGAACAAGGCGCAGGTGATCAGGGCCGCCACGGCCAGCGCGCCCGGCACATTGCGCATCGCCAGTTGCAGCGCGCCGAACAGCCGGTCGAGGATGTTCGATCGCTCGACCACATATCCCATGAAGAGGAACAGCGGCACCGCGATCAGCACGTCATTCGACGTCACCTCGAAGGTCTTCTGAACCAATAGAGTAAAGACGCGGTTGTTGAAGAAATCCTGGGTCGGGTCGTAATAGGCGTAGAAGCCGAACCCGACGCCCATCGCGATCAGCGTGAAGGCGATCGGAAACCCGAGCATGATGATGAAGATGAACAGCCCCAGCATCAACATGCCGATTTGCGGATCGGTCATGTTCAGGCTCCCTTGCCGCCGGCTTCGGCCTGCGCGGCCTCAAGGGCCTGCTGCTTCTGGAATTCCTTCTCATGCAGGATGGCGCTCTCCAGTTCCTCGACGTCGTGCAGGCGTTGCGGCCAGACGCCGTCGCGGATGCAGACGATGCAGCGCACCACTTCGGCAAAACCCTGCAAGAGCAGCAGCACGCCGGTCAGCGGGATCAGCGCCTTGAGCGGGAACACCGGCACGCCGGCCGGGCTGAAAATGCTGACTTCGCGGAACTGGATCGACATCTTGGCGAACTGCCAGCCGGCGTAGATCCAGGCGATCACCGCGGGAAGGAAAAAGATGATGTACAGCACCAGATCGATGGTCGCCTGCACGCGCTGCGGCCACAGCCGGTAGATCACGTCGCCGCGGACATGGCCGTTGCGCGACAGCGTATAGGCGCCCGCCATCAGGAACAGGCCGCCATAGGTGATGTAGCTGAAATCGAAAGCCCAGGTGGTGGGCGCGCGCAGCAGATAGCGCATGAACACTTCGTAACAGGTGCCGAAAGTCAACACCAGGATGAGCCAGCCGAAACTCTTGCCGACCCACGTGCTCAGTGAGTCGATGTAATGCAGGAAGGTGGTCATGTTCGACTGATCCGCGCTTTATCGATCCGCCAGAGGTTCTGCGAATCCCCACGTAACGGGGTCGGGCGGCGCAACGGTGCGCCGCCCTTCCGATGTCCCGGGCACGAGGCCGTGCCCGGCGGAGCCGATCAGGTCTTCAGCACACCCGGGAAGTGGTGGTCGAAGGCGCCCCTGTAGTCGGTCTGGTTCAGCTGGGTGTAGTAGACGACCCGACGCACCCATTCCTTCTGCGAGTCCATGACCCGCTTCATGAACGGATCCTGGCCGAGCGTTGCGATCAAACCGTCCCAGGCCTTGATCTGCGCGTCGAACACGCTCTGCGGCGTGCGGATCACGTTGACCTTGTCCTTGGTCACCAGTTCCTGGAGATCCTTCGAGTACTGGTCGAACGCCTTCCATTCGTTGGCGGAGGAAGCAGCCTCGGCGGCGTATTGCAGGATCGCCTGATGCTCCTTCGGCAGCCCGTCGAACTTGGTGCGGTTGATCATGATCTCGAAATATTCGGTCGCCTGGTGATGGCTGCCCATCATGTAGTTCTTGGCAACGTCCTGGGCCCCGAAGCGCTTGTCCGAGGTCGGGTTGTTGAACTCGAAGGCGTCGATCACGCCGCGCTGCATCGCCGGCACGATTTCGCCGCCCGGCAGTTGCGCGACCGCCATGCCCATCGCCTGCATCAGGTCCGCCGCGAGACCGACGGTGCGGTACTTGAGGCCCTTGACGTCGTTGGCGCTGGTAACCGGCTTCTTGAACCAGCCGAGCGGCTGGGTCGGCATCGGCATGGCGAAGAAGCTCTTGACGTTGAGCTTCATGATCTTGGTCTGAAGCTCTTCGAACAGCTCCTTGCCGCCGCCGTTGTAGATCCAGCCAAGACCTTCGTTGGCGTTAAAGCCGAACACCGGGCCTGTGCCGAACAGCGAGGCCGCCTTGTGCTTGCCGTACCAGTACACCGTCACGGTATGCGCCATGTCGATCTGGCCGCCATGGACGCCGTCCAGCACCTGGAAGGCGTGAACCACGGCACCGGCGTTGAGCAGATCGAGCTTCAGCCGTCCGCCCGCCATGCTGTTGACGCGGTCGACATACTGCTGAGCCATCTCGGTGAAAATATCGCTGGCAGGCCATGAGGTCTGCATCTTGAGCGTCACGGTCTGGGCGCGCGATACCTGCGGCATGGCGATGGTGGCCACGCCGGCAACCGCGGCACCGCCGAGGAACTTGCGGCGAGTCGCAGACGTGCTGATCTTCTTGGTCATTCTTCAACCTCCCTTGGATGATCCCTGAATAGTCTTCTTGGCGGGTCTTATTCCGCGACCCGGCTTTTTTTAATCCGGATCGGGCAACCCTTGAGCAACAATCGTAGGGGTTGCGGCGACAGGACGCAATATTCGCAACCGTCCGAAACGCCGGGTTTTCCGCTTTTTTGTCGTTGCGGCCAGGGAATAAAAACGAAAACGGGACGGACCAAGGCAATTTGAGTAGCGTTGCCCTCCGCTCCGCCAATTTTGCATAGCCTTTGGGAGACTGCCCGTGAGAGGCATCGCCGCCACCCTCGCCACCGTCTGGCGCATCTCCAGCCCGTTCTTCCGGTCGCAGGAGCGCTGGGCCGGCCGACTGCTGCTGGCGGCCATCATCGCCATCGAGCTGGGGATCGTGGGCCTGACCGTGCTGCTCAACAGCTGGAACGCCGACTTCTACAATGCCCTGCAGGACCGGAACTGGAACGCCTTCGTCTATCAGCTCGGCTACTTTTCGGTGCTGGCCACCGCCTTCATCCTGCTCGCCGTCTACCAGCTCTACCTCAATCAATGGCTGCAGATCCGCTGGCGGCGCTGGCTGACCCGGCATTATCTCGAGCTGTGGCTGGCCGACGCCAACCACTACCGCATGCAGTTGCTCGGCGACGCCGCCGACAACCCCGACCAGCGCATCGCCGAAGACGTCGCGCAATTCATCCAGTTCACCCTCAATATCGGGCTGCAACTGCTCAATGCCGTGGTCACGCTGTTCTCATTCATGATCATTCTGTGGTCGTTGTCGGCGGCGGCGCCGCTGATCGTGTTCGGCGTCAATGTCGCCATTCCGGGTTACCTGTTGTGGGCGGCACTGATCTACGCGGTGATCGGCACCGCCCTCACCCACCTGATTGGCCGTCCGCTGATTGCGCTGAACTTCCAGCAGCAGCGCTATGAAGCCGATTTCCGTTTCAACCTGGTGCGGGTGCGCGAGAGTTCCGAACAGATCGCCTTGCTCGACGGCGAACCGGCCGAGCGCGACCGGCTGCTGGTGCGGTTCGGCAGCGTGGTGGCAAACTGGATGGCGATCATGTCGCGGCAGAAGAAGCTCACCTTCTTCACCGCCGGCTACACGCAAGCATCGGTGGTGTTTCCCTTCATCCTGGTCAGTCCGGCCTATTTCTCGGGCGCCGTTCAGCTCGGCGGCCTGATGCAGACGGCAAACGCCTTCGGCCGCGTGCAGGATGCGTTGTCGATCTTCGTCACGCTGTACCGCAGCCTCGCGGAATGGCGCGCGGTGATCGAGCGGCTGTCCGGCTTCGATCAGTCGGTGCAGGCGGCCCACGCCGTGGCGGTGACGCCGCCGGTCATCACCGTCACGCCGGGCGATGGCACCGCCGTGACCTTCAAGGACCTGGCGGTGCGGCTGCCGAACGGAGTGCCGCTGGTCACCGCCACCGACATTTCGATCGGCTTGGGCGAGCGCGTGCTGGTGAGCGGGCCGTCCGGCTCGGGCAAATCGACGCTGTTCCGGGCGCTGGCCGGGGTCTGGCCGTTCGGCGCCGGCACCATCACCGTCCCCAAGAGCGCGAAGGTGATGATGTTGCCGCAGCGGCCGTATTTCCCGATCGCGCCGCTGGCCGCCGCGGTCGCCTACCCGGCCGAGCCGGGGACCTTCTACGCCGGCACGGTTGCCGAACTGATTGTCGCGGTCGGTCTGCCGGCACTGGCAGCGCGAATCGAGGAAGAGGCCCACTGGAATCGGCAACTGTCGCTCGGCGAGCAGCAGCGCCTGGGCGTCGCCCGCGCCTTGCTGCATGCGCCGGACTATTTGTTCCTCGACGAGGCCACCGCCTCGCTCGACGAGCCGGCCGAGGCGGCGCTCTATCAGTTGCTGGACCAGCGCCTGCCCGGCTCGACCTTGGTGTCGATCGGCCACCGCGCCACGCTTTCCGCTTTCCACCGCCGCCGCCTCGCCTTCAGCCGCGACGGCGTCGACACCGGTTACGCGTTGCGCGAGAGCAGCATGACGCCGGCCGGAAGTTGAGCCGAAGGCATCACCACCAGCGCGCCGGCCAGTCGAACTGGCGCACCGCCAGGTGCCAGACATAGGCGAACACCGCCAGCGTCACCGCGCCGGCCGCTACCGGCACCAGCAGAAAGCTCCACGGCATGGCATTGACCACCACCAACAGCGGGTCGATTCCGGCCGGCGGATGGAAGGTACGTGTAGCATGCATCGCCGCCATGGCGATGCCGACCGCCAGCGCCGCCGCCCAGGGCTCCGGGCCGGCCAGCGTCACCACGATCAGGCCCACCAACGTCGAAATCAGATGGCCGCCGATCAGCGCGCGGGGCTGTGCCGCGTCAGCGCCTGGGGAGCCCAGCACCAGCACGATCGAGGTCCCGAACGGAATGGCCATTACCGGCATGGCGGCGCGGGCGGCATAGAACTCCATCGCGGCGATGGCGATCACAGCCCCGGCGGCGCCCGCCAGCACGGCAATCCAGGCCCGTCTGTCTTGCATCAGCAATGTCTCGATCCGACCTGAGAAAGAATCGCCGCCCGGCGCGGCAGCGACGCCCAAACGCAAAAGGCGGCGGCTCCATCAGGAACCGCCGCCCAGCGCAGCCAATATTGCCGTTAGGTCAGACTACTTGAGCGCCAACAGCGTGGTGTCGAACTTCAAGGTGGCTACGAAGGTCGAGCCGGCGAGGTCCTTGCCGCCGAAAGCAGCCGGCGCCAAGTACACTCCGTGGCGGTTGGTGTCCCAGTAGCGCAGATCGAGGGTGACGGCCTTGTAGTTGAACACCAGGCCAACATTCCACCAAGTGTAGCTGGTGCAGCCGGTGCATTCAAAAACCTGTCGACCGATCTCGGGGTTAAGTGCGACCGAGACGCCGCTGACCTGCCACGGCAGGGAGATCGTGGCGTTGGCGGCGTAGAAATAGGCGGTCTTGCTGCCGACGATGTTGTAACCGCCATTGAAGTTGTTGCCGCCGGTGATGACGCCACCAATGGTCAGCCAGTCGTTAAACTTGAACGACGGCTTGGCGTAGAACTCGCCGAAGCTGCCATAGCCGGTCGGGATGGAGGTGCCGTCCGGATAGTAGTAATAGACATAACCGAGATCGAGGCCGAAGCCGCCGAAGGTGAAGCGCACGCCGGCGTTCGGATCAATTTCGGCGTTGGCAAGGTAGCTGGCGAGGCTTGAACCCCAGATGCCGGCATAGAGTTGAATTGAGTCGTTGATGGTGTAGCGGCCCTCGAAGTAGCCCTGCACGGCAGGCTTGCGGTTCGACTGCGAGATACCGCGAAGAACGTAGTCCGTCGTGAATGCGGCGCCGAAGGCGACATCGAACGGGCTGACATAGGCAACCGGCGGAGCCTTGTAGGCCTTCACCGGCATATCGGCGGCAAACGCCGGACCCGCGGTGACCGCAAGTGCCGCAACTGCCGACAAAACAACTTTCTTCATAGGACCCTGCCCCTTTTCGGTTTCGATCGGCCTTCTGCCGATCCATTTCGCATTTCACTCTCGGGTACGGAAACCGTTAGGTGCGATCGAACCGTACGCAAAAGGACGTGCATTACGGTTGAAACTACATCCCGCTATGTTCCACGCGGAAGGCGAAAAGGCGTGCAATTGCTGCCTTATTAGGCGAACGGGGACATTGTCGACATCTTAGTGTCACGATGTGACTAAAAGGCCACATGTTCCATATCGGTGTTGTCGGTAGGGGAGCGTTAACCTTCAGGAAACGTTGCGATTTGCGAATCATCGACGGCTTGCGCCCGCAATGCAGAGAGCCTGGCTCGTCGAGGATATACGTAAGAGATTGAAATATCTTAATAAAGCGCCGTCGCGCGGCTGTTGGGAAGCTGAAGGGCCGCGCCGGGATACCGGCGCGGCCCTGGGGGTCAGGCAGCGGCCTTTTTCCGATTCGCTTCGATCCGGGCATCGACCAGCGCCACCTGCGCGTCGATTGCGGCGTTGCTCATGCCCTTCTGCCTCGCGATCAACTGCACCAGCTTGTCGGCGCGTTCGATGTTCGGCGCACCATTTTGCAGCGCACGGGCGGCCGAGGCCGGCCGCGATAGCGACTGGGCCGCTGCGGCATATTTCTCGAACGGCACCAGATCGGACGGCGACGCGCCAAGCTTGACGCAGAGGTCGAACACGAAATTGTACACCGACTTCGACTCTTCGATGTTGGTGTGCACCGCTTCCTGCGCGGTGCGCATGCCGTCCTTGGTGATGCAGCGGTAGTTGCCGGCCAGCAGCATCGACCACTTGGCCAGCGGCACGAAGATCGAATCGTTGACGCGCAATTTCACCGGCAGCTCGATCTTGCCTTCCGGCACCTCGAAGCGCACCGCGTCGATATCCTTCTCGAGGTCGCGCAAAATCTGGGTGTATTTGTCGTTGTCGAACTTGGCGACCTTGTAGTTGGTCGGCAGGGTGACCAGCAGCTCGTTGGCCTTGCCGTCGGGCGGACGGATCGCCTGCGGGTCGGGGCTGCACAACGTCAGCAGGCCGGGATCGAAATTGTCCCACACGGTCGGGTCGGTGTAAGCGGGCTTGAGCGCCTCGTAATCGAGGCCAGGGATGCGTTTGATATAAGGCAGCGGCGGCATGTTCATGATCGACATGCACGGCACCTTCGAGGTCGCCACCGAGTCGAGCAGTTCGCGCACACCGGGCGAGCGGTACTGCGGTTCCTGCATGGCCAAAGCCACCAGGTCGTAGTCCTTCGGATTGACCCCGGCAGCGCCGCCGGCGGTGACCTTGCCCGGCAGCTTCTGCGAATCGAGCAGTACCGGTTCGGCGCGGCCCCGGACCGGCAGCTTCACCTTGAAGCCTTCGGCGTTGATCAGATCGGCTTCCGCCGGCAGGCACACGTGATGAATCTTGTGGCCGCCGAACAGCATTTTGGAGGCCAGCAGCGACCCGTAGGCCGCGCCCAAGATCAGTATGTTGTAAGCCGGCATGACTACCGCTCCCTGTCGCTCATGGTGATTATCGAGAGGTTCCGGCGCAATGCCGATCCTCCCGTTGCGGTTATGCTATTTGGCCTGAAATGTCGATGCAATCGGGGCCGCCGCGCGAAATAGCGCAGACCGGCGGGCTTGCATTTTCGCCTGAGGAAAATGTCGCGATGCAGAAAACCGGCCGGCGAACAGCCGGCGCGGGCCAGGCTTTGGGGGACGGATCGCGCGATCCGGGGGCCACCGCTCGCGCGGGGCCACCCGGGTCGTGTCGGGCTACTCGCCGAGCTTGGTGCCGAAGATGCTGTTGAGGGTCGATGTCACCGGGCCGGGGCCGGCCGGGGCCGGAACCGCAGGAGCGGGCTTCTTTGGTGCTGCCCGCTTTTTGGCTTTCTTCTTGGCCGGTGCCTTGGCCTTTGCCTTGGACGCCGTCTTCATCCCCTTCTTCTTTTTCGGGGCGGCGGCCTTGGTCTTCTTCTTCGACGCTTTCGATTTCTTCGCTGACTTCTTCGACTTCTTCGCCATGTGGTTCTCCAACCGGTTCAACCTGACGCTTGCAATACAATACGCGGCCTACCGAACCCGGCGTCCCTAACCCGCCGCTGCCGGCGCCGAAGCCGCCAACGCCGCAAGCTGTTCCGGCACCGGGCCGCCGCTCGCCCAGTCGAGCAATTCGACTGTGTGGACGATCGGGATGGCGGTGCCGGAGGCGATCTGGGTGATGCAGCCGATATTGCCGGCCGCGATCACATCCGGCTTCAGCCGTTCGATGTTGGCGACCTTGCGATCCCTGAGCCTCTCCGCCAGAGCCGGCTGGAGAATGTTGTAGGTACCCGCCGAGCCGCAACACAAATGGCCGTCGGCAATATCTTTGACGATGAACCCGAACTTGGAAAGCAAATCTTTCGGTTCGCGCACGATCTTCTGCCCGTGCTGCAGCGAACACGCTGAATGATAAGCAACGGTAAGGGCGGCTGGCGTTTCCGGCTTCGCCAAATTAAGCGTGGACAGATACTCGGTCACGTCCATGGCCAGGGCGGAAATGCGCGCGGCCCTGCCGGCATAGGCCGAATCGGTGCGCAGCATGAAGCCGTAATCCTTCACGGTGGTGCCGCAACCGGACACGGTGATCAGGATGGCGTCGAGGCCGTCGCCGTCGAGTTCACGCGTCCAGGCATCGATGTTGTTGCGGGCGAAGGCCAGCGCCTCGTCTTCACGGCCCATGTGGTGCGACAGCGATCCGCAGCAGGCCTCGCCTGGCGCCACCGTCACTTCGATACCGTAGCGGTTCAGCAGACGGATGGCGGCCTCGTTGGTCGACGGCGCCAGCACCGGGTTGATGCAGCCGGACAAAAGCGCCACCCGGCCGCGCCGCGGGCCTTCCGCCCGATGAACCTTGCCGGTGCGATCCGCCGGCGGCGCCAGCCTGTGCCCGGGCGACAGCCGCACCATCGCCGCCATCCGGCGCAGGCCGATCAGATCGAACACCGGCGCCAGCGGCTTGGCGAGCCAGCCGGCCACCGCCGCCAGCCGGAACAGGCCTGGGTTCGGCAGTACCTTCGCCAGCAGGCCGCGCATCAGCCGGTCGGCCAGCGGGCGCTTGTAGGTCTTCTCGATGTGCTCGCGGGCATGGTCGACCAGGTGCATGTAGTGCACCCCGGACGGACAGGTGGTCATGCAGGCCAGGCAGGACAGGCAACGGTCGATGTGTTTGACGACGTCGGCGGTAGCCGGGCGCTCGTGCTCGAGCATCTCCTTGATCAGGTAGATGCGGCCGCGCGGGCTGTCGAGCTCGTCGCCGAGCAGGACATAGGTCGGACATGTCGCGGTGCAGAATCCGCAATGCACGCAGGCACGCAGTATCTTTTCCGACTCGGCGACCTGGGGGTCGAGCAACTGGGCGAGCGAGAACGTGGTTTGCATCAGCGGCCTCGTGCCCCGGGCGCAGCGCCGCGCGCCTGCGGGCGGCGTTGCAGAACCGGGGCCTTTTCAAATTCGGATGTCGGCATGATCCCGGGCCTGCAGCGCAGCGTTTCACGCTGCACCGCGCCCGGGAAAAGGCCAAGGGCCAGGCCAAGAGCAATGCCGGTCATCATCACACCCCCGCCCACATACGACCGGGGTTGAGCACGCCCTTGGGATCGAAGCCGTCCTTCACCCGCTTGTTGAGCGCCCGCAGGCCGGCCGTTTCCGGCTCGAACACATCGGCCACGGCGCGTACCGCGGCCGGTGCCCGCACCAGGGTGGCGTGGCCGCCGAGGTCGGCCAGCGCGCCGCGGATCGAGCCGGAGTCGGGTTCATCGGCAAACGGCATCGCCGCCCAGATCAGCCCGCCGGCCCAGTCGTAGAACATCTGCGCCGCCGGCGTGATCCGCGCAGCCACCGCATGGCCCTGGCCGGGCGCCGTCGAAATGCGCCACAGGGGCCGCGCCTGCGCCGCCGCGGTGGTGAAGGGCCGGACCTCGCGGATGCCGCGCCAGAGCGCGGTGGAGTCTCTGGCCTCCAGCATGGCTGCCGGTCCGAACGGCCTCAGCAGGGCCAGCAACGCCTCCTGGCGGTGTTTGACAGACGGCGCGACGCCTTCCAGCCGCAGTACGGTGGCGGCCTCCGGCTTCGGCAGGCCGTCGAAATAGGACGCGACATGGTCGGGCAGATGCGCCGCGCCGGAAACGTCGCAGGACGAGCCCATGGCAGCGGCCATCGCGGCGCAGGCCTGCGCGTCGTCGAGGCCGAACACGACCACGGTCGATTCGGTTTCCGGCTTGGGCAGCACCTTGATCGTGATGTCGGTCATGGCGGCGAGCGTGCCCCACGACCCGGCCAGTACCTTGCACATGTCGTAGCCGGTGACGTTCTTCACCACCCGGCCGCCGGACTTGATGGTCTCGCCGCGGCCGGTGACGGCGCTGACGCCCAGAAAGTGGTCGCGGGCGGCGCCCTGCTTGATGCGGCGCGGGCCAGAGAGATTGGAGGCAATGGCGCCGCCGATCGTGCCCTGCCCGGCCTCAAGCCCGAACAGTGGGCCGTAGTCCATCGGCTCGAACGCCAGTTGCTGGTTGTTGTCGTCGAGCAGCTTTTCGATCTCGCGCAGCGGCGTGCCGGCGCGCGCCGACAGCACCAGTTCGGCGGGCTCGTAGAGCGTCACCCCGGTCAGGTCCGACAGATCAAGCGTGGCGTCGGTCTGGCTCGGCCGGCCGATGCCGCGCTTGGTGCCCTGTCCGGCCAGCTCGAGCGCCTTGTCGTTGCCGAGCGCCCAGCGCACGGCGTCCTCGACCTCCTTGGCGTCGCGGGGTTTCAGAACCTCAGTCATGATCGAAAAGCTCGAACGATCGCACGCGGTTCAAAACCTCGGAATGTCGGGGAACGGCAATTTGCCGCCGGAGATGTGCATGCGGCCGAGTTCGGCGCAACGGTGCAGCACCGGGAACACCTTGCCGGGGTTGAGCAGGCCTTTTTCGTCGAAAGCGCATTTGACGCGCTGCTGCGCCGCCAGATCGATCTCGGAGAACATCTCCGGCATCAGGTCGCGCTTCTCGACGCCGACGCCGTGCTCGCCGGTCAGCACGCCGCCGACCGCGACGCAGAGCTTGAGAATATCGGCGCCGAAATTCTCCGCCCGCTCCAGTTCGCCTGGCACATTGGCGTCATACAGGATCAGCGGATGCAGATTGCCGTCGCCGGCATGGAACACGTTGGCGACGCGCAGGCCGAACTTTTCAGACATCGCTTTCATCGCCGCCAGCACCTCCGGCAATTTGGCGCGCGGGATGGTGCCGTCCATACAGAGATAATCCGGGGAAATGCGGCCGACCGCCGGGAACGCGGCCTTGCGCCCGGCCCAGAACAGCAGCCGCTCCGTTTCCGACTGCGACACCCGGCACGTGGTCGAGCCGCAGTCCCGCGCGATCGCCTCGACCCGTTCGATCAGGTGGTCGACCTCGGCCGCGGGCCCGTCCAGTTCGACGATCAGCAGCGCCTCGACGTCGAGCGGATAGCCGGCATGGACGAATTCCTCAACGGCATGGATCGCCGGGCGGTCCATCATTTCCATGCCGCCCGGGATGATGCCGGCGGCGATGATCGCCGAGACGCAGGCGCCGGCATCTTCCGACGACGGAAAGCCGACCAGCACCGCGCGCGCCGTTTCCGGCTTCTTCAAGATGCGCACGGTGACCTCGGTGACGACACCGAGCAGCCCCTCGGAACCGGTGATCAGCCCGAGCAGGTCATAGCCGGCGGCGTCGAGATGCTTGCCGCCGAGGCGCAGCACCTCGCCGTTCATCAGCACGATCTCGCAGCCGAGCAGATTGTTGGTGGTCATGCCGTATTTCAGGCAATGCACGCCGCCGGAATTCTCCGCCACGTTGCCGCCGATGGTGCAGGCGATCTGAGACGACGGGTCGGGCGCGTAATAGAAACCTTCATGCGCGACCGCGGTCGATACCGCCAGATTGGTCACGCCCGGCTCGACCACGGCAATGCGGTTCTCGAAATCGATCTCGCGGATGCGGCTGAACTTGGCCATGCCGAGCAGCACGCCATCTTCCAGCGGCAGCGCGCCGCCGGACAGCGAGGTGCCGGCGCCGCGCGGCACCACCTTGATGCCCTCGCTGTGGCAATAGGCCAGCACCTCGGAGACCTGCTGGGTGGTTTCCGGCAGCACCACCACCATCGGCAATTGCCGATAGGCGGTCAGGCCGTCGCTTTCGAACGGGCGCATCTCCCGCTCGCCGGCGATCACGCCCTCGCCCGGCACGATCGCCCGCAAGGTGGCGACGATCCGGTCTCGCTTCGCCAAAACGGCGGCGTCCGCCGCGGGCATCCGGACTGACATTCAGCAGTTCTCTCGGTTCACCAGACGCAACGATATCAGTCCTTTATCCTATGACACGTCGACTGACAAAACCTTGGGGCTGACAAAGGGCGCCGCGGCTGGCACAACTGTCCGGGAACCTGGCCATGCCAAAGGGGTTGGCAACGAGGGCGGCGAAACGCAGGATCGGAGTGGATGGATGAAATCGGTACTGGCAGCGGTTGTCGCAGTGGTGGCTCTGACGCAGGGGGCGCAGGCCCAGGATCTGGCGGCCGGAGAGACATCGTTCAAGAAGTGTCTGGCGTGTCATGCCGTCGGCGAAGGGGCCAAGAACAAGGTCGGTCCGCAGCTCAATGGTATCGAAGGCCGCCCGGCCGGCACGGTCGAGGGCTACAATTATACCCCGGCCAACAAGAATTCCGGCCTGACCTGGGACGAGGCGACGTTCAAGGATTACATCAAGGACCCACGCGCCAAGATCAAGGGCACCAAGATGATCTTCCCGGGCATCAAGAACGAAACCGAAATCAACAATCTCTGGGCCTATCTGATCTCGTTCGGGCCGGACGGCAAGAAAAAGTAGATACAGCCGCATCGATCGGGCGAATCGATCGGCTCCTCAGACGCGTTTGACTTTGGTCAAGGTCTTGGCGCACGGCGGCGGGCATGTTGCTACCGTCGGGCACGGACGCCCAGTCGGGAGCTACATCGTCATGATCAAGGATATCATCGTCAATCTCAGCCTGGGCGAACGCGATCCGGCCGGGGATTTTGCCATTTCGGTCGCCGAGGCTTTCGACGCGCATGTCCTCGGCGTCGCCTTTGCCTATGAACCGGTGTTCCCCGCCACCATGATGGGCGGCCTTCCCTCGGACTTGATCGAAGCACAACGGCGCGAGTCGGAACGGACTGCCAAGGTCGCAACCGACCGTTTCGAGCTGGCCGCCAAACGCGCCGGCGTTTCGGCCGAAACAATAATCCTGACGAACGGCATTGCCGACGGCACCGGCGCCCTCGCCCAGTTGGCGCGCCGCTTCGATCTGACCGTGCTCGGCCAGCCGACGCGCGAGGAAGACGGCTCTGACGAGGTAATCAACGAAGGCGTGCTGTTCGACTCTGGCCGGCCCGCCATCTTCGTGCCCTACATCCAGAAGACCGGTCTTACGCTCAATCGCATCATGGTCTGCTGGGATGGCAGCCGCGCCGCCGCCCGCGCCGTCGCCGACGCCATGCCGCTGCTTCACAAGGCCAAGAAGGTCGAGATCGTGGTGGTCTCGGACAAAGGCTTCAAAGCCGACGAAGCTCCCGGCGCAGATCTGGCCAAGCACCTCGCGCGCCACGGTTTGCAGGTCGAGTTGAAACGCATCACCTCGCCTGACATCGACGTCGCGTCCACGATTCTGTCCTATGCGGCCGATTCCAGTGCCGACATGATCGTGATGGGCGGCTACGGCCACTCGCGGCTGCGTCAATTCATTCTCGGCGGGATGACCCGCAGCATGCTGGAGTCGATGACAGTGCTGGTGCTGATGTCGCACTAGCAGTCAGCGCTTGTTTCGCTCCTTTTCGCGAAGATCGGAGTCCAGTAGAATTTTGGTCGACGCGGCCATGGTTCGCGGAGGGCGAGCGGAGTGGAGACGCGCTATTGAATGAAGCCCGTGTTGTCCTGCTCACCGGCGAACCGGTGCTGATCCGGCCACTCCGGCCGGACGATGCCGCGCTCTATCCCGACTTCCTCGCCGACGTGACCCAGGACGACCTGCGGCTGCGCTTTTTCTCGACCATGCGCTCGCTCAGCCCGCAACTGATCGACCAGCTCGTGCACTACGACGCCGATGTCGCCATGGCCTTCGCCGCGATCGACGAGACGAGCGGCAAACTGCTTGGCGTGGTGCGCCTGCACGACGACGCCGGCGGCGAACACGGCGAGTTCGCCATATTGCTGCGCTCGCATCTCAAGGGCCACGGGCTCGGCTGGCTGATGATGCAGCACGTGATCGCCTATGCCCGGGACAAAGGCCTCGAATCCGTGCGCGGACAAGTGCTGGCCGAGAACAGCACCATGTTGCAGATGTGCGAAGAACTTGGCTTTGCGATCAAAGACGACCCGGGCGAGCGCGGCGTCAAGCAGGTGGAGTTGCTGCTGGGAGCAGCGCCCGCGGTTCCCTGACCTTTATCCCGGGCGAATACCGCGTCTGGACCGGCTCCGGCTCAGCGGGGCAAAGAAGCTAAGGCAACACACATTGCGCCACGAGGCCGCGGGCCTGGGCGTCGACCATGCCGAGCGCGCGCAGCGAAAGCAGGGTCGCGGCCTGGACCGCGGCGCGGCTGCCGGCGATATCGCCGTCATGCGACGGCGCCAGCGGACCGAGCAGACCTTCCATCAGCGCACCGACCAGCGCCGGCGCGGCGACCCGCGCATCCTGGTCCGGCAGACGGCGGCTGCGGATCGCGATGGCGATGCGCGCCTCGAGTTCGTCGGCCAGCGACTGGCGGAAGTCGAGCCGCATGGCGTCGACCGCGGCATCGACCGGCTCGCCAAGCACCGCCCAGGCCAGCCGCCGCTGATTGAGCGCGCGGGCGGCGAAGGTCGAAATACAGGCCGCCAGCGCGGACAAAGGACCCGGCGCGGCGTCGCCGGCGGCCTTCATGGCATCGAGTTCGCGGCCGGCGACGGCAGCGACCAGTTCGGCCACCAGATCGGTCTTGGACGGGAAGTAACGGTACACCGTGCCGGCCGCGATCCCGGCCCGGGCGGCCACGGCCGCCACCTGCACCGCGCCCATGCCGCCTTCGGCGGCCAGCGCGCCGGCCGCATCGAGGATCGATCGCTCGCGCTCGGCCAGGCGACGGAAGACGTTCTCGGTGCGGCGATAGGGCATGAATACGAGTGAATGGTGATTCACGACGTAGATGCAAGCCTGCTGCTAGAGCCGCGCGTTCTGCCAGTCTTGGGCGCCATGAACGACAGCGAGGATAACAATTTCCCCGTCCATTTGGTCGACCTCATAAACAATCAAATAAGGCGACCCTCGCACAACCCATTCCTGGGTCCCGGATACGCCTCCGGCCCGAGCCATGCGCGGAAAACTGCGCAGTCGCTCGGCCGCCCCGCGAATATCCGACACGATCCGGCGTGCGGCGGGTTCGTTGCGTTCTGCAATGTAACTGTAAATCGATTCAAGGTGCTCAAGCGCGGCGGCGGTGTAGCGCAATCTCAAAGGCCGCACTTTTTCCAGAATGCGGCCATCTGCTCGTCGGTGGCGAATGCCGCGGTGCCGTCGCGTACCTGCCGTTGGATGCCCTCAACCTCTTTGATCTGGTCCGGAGTCAACCGATACCGGTTTTCCTGCTGGGCTTCTAAATCGAGCAACACCGAAGCCGCCTCGTCCTGGCGGTCCTCGGGCCACTCGGTGACGCGACCGATCACGTCTCGAAGCAGTTTTGTCATAGTGTGAATATTACCAGACTTTTCGGACCGGTAAAACTGCCGGGACGTTACCGGTTCGTCCCGCTTTACCGCTTCTGGCCAAGCGACTTCTCGCGAATGCCGGTCAGCGTCATGGTCGGCGAAATCGCTTCCGGATCGACCTTGAGATGGATGATCGACGGCAGTCCCGACGCCTGCGCCGCGGCGAAGGCGGCCGGGAAATCGGCGGTCTTTTCCACCAGCACGCCGAAGCCGCCAAACGCCTTGGCGTAGGCGACGAAATCCGGATTGCGCAGCGCCGTGGCGATCTCGCGTCCCGGATAGTCGCGCTCCTGATGCATGCGGATGGTGCCGTAGACGCCGTTGTCGGAGATGACGACGATCACCGGCAGTTTGTACTGCACCGCAGTGGCGAAATCCTGCCCGGTCATCATGAAGTCGCCGTCGCCGGCGATGCAGACCACGGCACGGTCGGGATGCAGCGTCTTCATCGCCATCGCCGCCGGAAAACCGTAGCCCATCGAGCCCGAGGTCGGACCGACATGGGTGGCGTATTTGCGGAAGCGGTAGAAGCGATGGATCCAGCCGGCGAAGTTGCCGGCGCCATTGGTGATGATGGATTCCGGCTTGAGGTTGTTGCTGAGCCAGACGATCACCTCGCCGAGATTGACCGCGCCGGGCACCGGCGTCGCCTTCTCGGTCCAGGCCATGTAATCGGCATGTGCCGTGTCAGCCTCGCCTTTCCACGGGATATCGTTCGGCGGCTGCAAGCCTTCCAGCGCCGAGCAAAATGCGGTCGGCGCGGCGTTGATGGCCAGATGCGGATGATAGACACGGCCGAGTTCTTCCGAACCCGGATGCACGTGCACCAGTTTCATCTGCGGCTCGGGAATATCGAACAGCGTGTAGCTCTGCGACGCCATCTCGCTCATGCGCGAGCCGATCATCAGCACCAGATCGGCGCCCTTGACCCGCGCCAGCAGCTTCGGGTTCGGTCCGATGCCGACATCGCCGGCGTAACAGCGGTGCAGCGCGTCGAACAGATGACCGCGGCGGAACGTAGTGGCCACCGGCAGGTCGAAGCGCTCGGCAAAGCGCGCCAGTGCGGCGCAAGCCGATTCCGACCAGCGGCTGCCGCCGGCCAGCACGATCGGCCGCTTGGCGGCCCACAGCAGCTTCTGCAAGCGGCTCATGTCGGTGAGACCCGGCCACATTTCCACCGGCTCGAAGGCGGTTGCGTCCGGCACGGTGACACGATCGGTCAGCATGTCTTCCGGCAGTGCGATCACTACCGGTCCGGGGCGGCCGTTGCAGGCGACATGAAAGGCGCGCGACACCAGTTCGGGAATGCGCGCCGCGTCATCGATCTCGGTCGCCCATTTGGTCATGGTGCCGAACACGGCGCGATAATCGAGCTCCTGAAACGCCTCGCGCTCGCGCATGTGGCGGCCGACCTGGCCAACGAACACGATCATCGGCGAGGAATCCTGGCTGGCGATATGGATGCCGGCCGAGGCATTGGTGGCGCCCGGACCGCGCGTGACGAAACAGATGCCGGGCCGGCCGGTGGTCTTGCCGACCGCCTCGGCCATGCAGGCCGCGGCGCCTTCGTGGCGGCAGACGGTCAGCGCGATCTTGCGGTCGTAGAACGCATCGAGCGCGGCCAGATAGCTTTCGCCCGGCACGCAGAACACGTGTTGCACGCCATGGATCGCCAACTGGTCGACCAGGATTTCCCCGCCGGTGCGTGAGCCGTCATTCGAAGCCATCGATGTTCTTCCCGGGTGCGATTTCAAGAGGCCACTTTCCTCTCCCCGCAGACGAGGAGAGGCACAAGACGCTTACGGAATGATCTTCGGCATCGGGATCGGCGGCGCGAACGACGCCGGCGTCATCAGGCAGGTGCGCTGCTCGATGATGTTGCCGGCCTTGAGGTTCTCGGCGATGTAGATTTTCCATTCCGGATCGGCCTGCATCCTGGCGCGCTTGGCTTCGCGATCGGCGGCGTTCTCGTACACCCAGATATGGGTGAAGATGTTCAGTTCGCCGCTCTCCGCCGCGGCATAGCAGAGCGGCTCGCCCATGTAGCGAAGCTGCACGTGGTAGCCGTACTTCTTGTAGAGTTCGAGTTGGGCCGGCACGCGGCCAGGCAGGGTCTTGTAGGTCCGGACATCCAGCAGCACGCGCGCCTCCCTCAAGTTACCGCTTTTCGCGGCGATGCGGCGCACTCTCCCGGCCAGCGGCGTGCCGGTCAATAGACTTGTCGCGCAACCCTGAATTCCTATTTCGCCGGATCCAACGCGCGGACGGCAGGAGGCGCCACGACACTGTGCTCGGAGCGCTGCTCGGCCGGTTTGCGGTAATGCGCCAGATTGCTGGCGGTATTGACCAGCGCGAGATGCGAGAAGGCCTGCGGAAAATTGCCGACCTGGCGGCGCGAACGCGGCTCGTATTCCTCGCTGAGCAGGCCGACATCGTTGCGCAGCGACAGCAGCCGCTCGAACAGCCGCACCGCGTCGTCATGCCGCCCGAGCATCAGATAGGCATCGGCGAGCCAGAAGCTGCAGGCCAGGAACACGCCCTCGTCGCCCGGCAGACCGTCGTCGGATTTCGCAGTGTCATAACGGCGCATCAGACCGTCGACCATCAAAGCACGTTCGACCGCTTCAATGGTGCCGCGAATACGCGGATCTTCCGGCGGAAGGAAGCCCAGTTCGGGCAACAGCAACAGGCTGGCATCGAGTTCCTTGGTGCCATAGATGCGCACAAAGCTGCGAAGCTCGGCGTTATAGCCGTTCTCGCAGATATCCCTGTGGATGCGGGCGCGCAGTTCGCGCCAGCGCGCGACATCGCCGGGGAGATTGTGGGCGACCGCGCTTTTGATGGCGCGATCGAAGGCGACCCAGGCCATCACCTTCGAGTGGGTGAAATGTTCGCGGCCGCTGCGCACTTCCCAGATGCCTTCGTCGGGCTCGAACCATATCTCTTCCAGATGCAGCAGCAGCGCACGCTCCAGATCCCAGCCCGCCTCGTGCGGCCCGATGCCGCCCTGGCGTGCCTGGTGCAGCGCATCCATCACCTCGCCGAAGATATCGAGCTGAAGCTGGTCGTAGGCGGCATTGCCGACCCGCACCGGCCTGGATTTCTCATAGCCCGGCAGCCACGGCACTTCCCATTCGGTGAGCCGCCGTTCGCCGCGAATGCCGTACATGATCTGGATCTGGCGCGGGCTGCCGGCGGCGGCGCGCAGCAGCCAGTCGTGCCACATCCGCGCTTCCTCGTAGTAGCCGGCATTCATCAGCGCCAGCAGCGTCAGCGTCGCATCGCGCAGCCAGCAATAGCGGTAATCCCAGTTGCGTTCGCCGCCGATCCGCTCGGGCAGCGATGTTGTGGGCGCCGCCACCATGCCGCCGGTCGGCGCGAAGGTCAGCGCCTTCAGCGTAATCAGCGAACGCACCACCGCCTCGTTCCACGGACTGTCGATCTGGTTCTTGCCCGCCCAGTCGGTCCAGAACGCCTCCGTGATCCGCAGGCTATCCTCGACGTCGACCGGCTCCGGCAGCGCCTCATGCGACATCACGAATGTCAGGGAAAAAGGCACCGACTCGCCCGCGGCGACCGTGAAGTCGCCGACGGTGATCAGGTTGCGGCGATGCAGCCGCGCCGGCGAACGGATCACCACCATTTCGGGGCCGGCAATTGCGCGCAGCGTATGATCGTCCATGCGCGTGACCCAGGGCACCGTGGCGCCGTAGCCGAACCGCAGGATCATCTCGCTCTGGAAGTCGACGTGGCCATGCTCGCCGACCACCAGTCGCATCAGATGCGAATTGCCGTCGCGCGGCGGCATGAAGTCGATCACCGTCGCAGCACCCGTGGCGGTCTCGAAACGGGTTTCCAGAATCAGTGTGTTCGGTCGATAGCGCCGCGTGATCTTGGCGGAACCGTCTTTGGGGGCGATCTGCCAGCGGCCGTTCTCGCGCGTCCCCAGCAGGGCCGAGAAGCAGGCATCGGAATCGAAGCGCGGCCAGCACAGCCAGTCGATCGACCCGTCGCGGGCGACCAGCGCGGCGGTGCCGAGATCGCCAATCATGGCGTAGTCTTCGATCGGTGAGGTCAACGCCCCTCGCTCATTGCATTGCGGCAGAATCTGCGCGCCAAAAAGTGTCGCCACGGCGTTGCCGTGGCGAAGCCCGCTGCAATGACATAAGGCGGTTTGCGGCCCGGTCAACCCGTCACGCCGCAAGCAAGGCCGCTCAGGCTGCGGTTTCGACCGAGATCACCTGGAAAGTGTGCATCTCGCCGTCGTCGTCGCGGATCGAGACGTATTCGCCCGGTTCGAACGCATGAGAGCCGAAGCGGTATCCGCTCTCGTCGTCGTCCTCGGCGGTTTTGTCGTAGTCGAATACCCAGCGCGCCTGTTCGACGCCACCCGGCTTGTGCACCACGAATCCGATCTGGTCATCCTCGCCCGCCCAGAACCGGCGAACGCGGCAGTTGTCGCGGTGCTTGCGCCAGAGATCGGCATCGATATGGCCCTTGGCGTCGAGCGGTGCGACAAATTCGTAGCCATGCCGCTCCGAACCTTGCGGGAACTCTTTGGAGCGGGCGAGACTGAGCCTGATGCGTTTGAAATTGTGCGGCAAAGCGGTCACGGCAAGGTCTCCATCGGCGGGGAAAAACGAACGTATAATGGCATCATGCCCGTATCCCGGCTTGGTCCGTATTGATCTGGATCAGCAAGGCGGCGCCGGGACGGAACGATCCTGTTTGCAACGAACAGGTAAAACCATATGACGGCCGGAACCTCGCAATGCGCTGTGTTCGATTTTCTTGCCCGCCGCGACACCCATGACGGCGCTGCGGTTGAGCGGATCGACACCCATGCGGCCGCGGTATTCCTGGCCGGCGATCGCGCGCTCAAGATCAAGCGCGACGTGCGCTTTCCGTTCCTAGACTATTCGACACTGGCGAAACGAAAGGCGGCCTGCGAGGCGGAAATCGCGGTGAACCGGCTTTATGCCCCCGCGATCTATCGGGGCGTGGTGGCGATCACGCGCGAGGCCGACGGCAGCCTCGCCATCGGCGGCCAGGGTGAGCCGGTCGAATGGGCGGTCGAGATGGGCCGCTTCGACGAAACCCAGACACTGGACCATCTGGCGGATGCAGGCAGGATCGACGCCGCGCTGGCCGACGCACTGGCGCGCGCGATCACGCAAGCGCACGCAAGCGTGCCCGTGGTGAAGGACCACGGCTTTGCCGATGCGCTGTACGAAATCGCCGCGCAGAACGAGGCCGAGCTGCGGGCGTTTCCTGATCTGTTTTCAAAGCCTTTGATTGAAGCCCTTGCCGCCGACACGCGGGCGGCGCTGAATGCCGTGCGCCTGCTACTGACCGAACGCGAGAGCGCCGGCCTTGTGCGGCGCTGCCACGGCGACCTGCACCTCGGCAACATCGTTATGATCGACGGCCAGTCGGTGCTGTTCGACGCCATCGAGTTCGATCCGGCCATCGCTACCGGCGACGTGCTGTACGATCTCGCCTTCCTGCTGATGGACTTGATCGAGCGCGGCCTTGGCGCGGCCGCGACCGTGGTGCTCAACCGCTATCTGAACGAGACGCGGCGCGACGCCGATCTCGACGCGCTGGCGGCGTTGCCGCTGTTGATGTCGGTACGCGCGGCGATCCGCGCCAAGGTCACGGCCGCACGCCTCGCCAACGATGCGGACAACCCTGAGATTGCGCAGAGCGCGCGCGACTATTTCGCTCTGGCGGGAAAGCTCTTGCACCCTCCAAAGCCAACGCTGGTGGCGGTCGGCGGTCTCTCGGGCACCGGCAAGTCGCTTCTGGCGCGCGACCTCGCCGCCGAATTGCCGCCGGCGCCGGGCGCGGTCTGGCTGCGCAGTGACGTCGAGCGCAAGGCGCTGTTCGGCGCCGGCGAAACCGAACGCCTGCCGGAAACGGCCTATACGCGCGAGGCGACGGCACAGGTCTACGACCGGCTTGCCGAAAAAGCGCGCCGGGTGCTCGACGCCGGTCATTCGGCGATCGTCGACGCCGTGTTCGCCGTGCCGTCCGAACGTGCCGCGATCGCACAAATCGCCGGTGACACGCCGTTCCACGGCCTGTTTCTGACCGCCGGGCTTGACGTGCGGATTGCCCGCGTGGGCACGCGCAGCGGCGACGCTTCCGATGCCGACGCCGCCGTGGCGCGAACGCAGGAGCAATATAACCTCGGAACCATGGACTGGCACACCGTCGATGCTTCCGGGACGCCGGCCGACACCCTCGCCCGCGCCAAAGCGGTGCTCGGCCGCTGACGGCGCCGGCAGCCATGCGTGGCACGCCCCGCTGCTCCGCCTACGTTTTCCTTGGCGGCGGACGTACAATCAAGGCATAGCTGGCGCTGCCTCAGCCTCTGCCCGGGTTCAACGCGACTCATGACACCGATCGTCCCAGGCCGACATCTTTCCGCGCGCTACCTTGCGATCGGCTTCGCCGGCTTTTTCACCTTCATTAATATGTATTCGCCGCAGGCGATTCTGCCGCTGCTGGCGCAGGAGTTCGGTGCCGGCGCCGCCGAAATCGCCACCATCATGACCGCCGGAACGCTGGCGGTAGCGCTGATCGCGCCATTCGCCGGCACCGTCTCCGACGTGCTCGGACGCAAGCGCGTTATCATCTGCGCCATGTTCGCCCTCGCCATCCCGACCATCATGCTGGCGATGGCGGCAACCCTGTCGGAGATGGTGTTGTGGCGCTTCATTCAGGGCCTGGCGATGCCGCCGGTGTTAGCCGTCACCATCGCCTATATCGGCGAAGAACTGCCGCCGCATGAGGCCACCGTCGCCGCCGGCGTCTACACCTCCGGTGCCAGCATTGGCGGTTTCAGCGGCCGGTTCGTCGCCGGCGTGCTGTCCGACCTGTTCGGCTGGCGTTATGCCTTCCTCACCATCGCGGCCATGACCGTGGCCGGCGCCGTGGCGGTCTGGGCGCTGCTGCCACGCGAACGAAACTTCGTCCGTTCGAGCGGACTGGGCGCGTCGGCGCGGCAAATGCTGCAGCATTTCCGCAACCGTCAGCTTCTCGCCACCTATGCGGTCGGCTTCGGCGTGCTGTTCAATTTCATCTGCACGTTCACCTTCATCACGTTCCGCCTCGCCGCCCCGCCCTACAATCTGTCGGCTGCGATGCTCGGAGCTATCTTCGTCGTCTACCTCGCCGGTTCGACGCTGGCGCCGCTGACCGGCTGGGCGGTCGGCCGCTTCGGCCGACGGCAATTCATGGTCGGCATGATCCTGCTTTGGATCGTCGGCGTGCTGCTGACGCTGGCCGATCCGCTGTGGCTCATCCTGCTCGGGCTGACGCTGTCGGCCGCCTGCGGATTGCTCTGTCAGGCGGTGTCGACCGGCTATGTCACCATCACCGCGCAGGCGGGACGTTCGTCGGCGGTGGGGCTCTATGTCACCAGCTTCTATCTCGGCGGCAGCGTCGGCGCCGCGACCGGCGGCGTGGCCTGGATCCTCGGTGGCTGGCCGGCCTGCGTGGCCTTGGTATCGGGCATGCTGCTCATCATGGCCGCCGTCGTTGCCATCGCCTGGACGCGCACAGCCCCGCCCGCGCCGCCGATCCCGATTGCGGCGGCGTAGTCCGTCATCCGGCGCTCGGATGCCACAGCGGCGCGTAGCCCCTGGACAGCACGGCCAGCATTGACGGCGGCGTCAGCACCTCGATGTCGAAGCCGCGAAGGCGCGGCTGCGGTGCCGCGTAGCCCGATGGTGTCCATGGCAGCAGATGCGCGCCGCGCACCGCGTAAGCATCTCCATTGAGGGCGATCATGGCGCCGTCCGGCAGTTCGTCGAGGCGATGGCGGTGCGTGCGCTTGGCCTTGCCGTCGAGCCGCTCGGCGTGCAGCACCGCATCCATCGCGTTCGCGCGACCCGAATCGGCAAACAGTGCGGCGAAGGCTTGCGCCGCCGTCCCCCGGCACTCGAAGCAGGGCCTGTGGCCGGCAGCGAAGGCGGTGACCTCGTCGAGGAAGAACAATTCCGTATAGCTCGCGCCCCAGACGGCGCGCTGGCGGCCATTGAACGCCAGCTTGCAGCAGATCCACTGCTTCGACGCCCAGCGCCGCGCGCCAAGCGTCCGGTCGGCGCCATGCAGCCGTCCGCCGCGGTTGCCCATCAGCGTCCCGCGCGCCGGGACCGCCAACAATTCGCCAAAGGGTGAGACACGGTTTTGCAGCGGCATTGCCGCATTCTCGCATAAACCGGCGGCTACAGCCCAGCCGCCCGCGCCAGCGCCGCGGCGGCAACACCGGCCAGTACGGCCGCGAAATCATTGCGCGTCGCAATCATGGCACCGGTGGCGGCGCCGACCGCAAGCCAAGCGCTGAGCCCGCCCGTGATCAGGATAGGCGCGACCGTCGCGGCAATCACCGCACCGGGCAGCGCGTCGAGCATGCGGTGCACGCGCGGACCCAGGGTGAAATGGCCGATCAGCCAGAAGCCGCCGGCGCGCATGACAAAGACGGACAACGTCATCGCCGCCAGAATGGCGATGAAACCGAGCGGGTCATTTTCGATCATCGACCAGCCCCCCGGCGATGCTGCCGGCCAGCGCCCCGACCAGCACGTACCACCAGCCGCCGAATAGGTAATAGGCGACGACCGCGGCGGCGCCGCCGACCAGCCAGCCGAGCGCGCGGCGGTAGCCGCGCCATAACGACACCAGCATGGCGGTGAAGAACACCGGCATCACCAGATCGAGAGCAAACCGGCTCGGATCGCCGATCGAGGCCCCTAGCCAGTAACCGGGCACCGCCGCCGCCACCCAGCCGATCCAGACCATGACGCCGCTGCCGAGCAGAAACGCCGGATCGCTGCCGCCATCGGCGCGGTAGCGCATCGACAAGAGCCAGTTGGTCTCGGTGAGCAGATAGAGCATCGGATAGACCCTGGCCGGCGACTCGTGCCCGAGCCACGGCCGCAGGCTGGCGCCGATCAGCAGAAACCGCATGCACACCATCCCGGTCACCAGCGCCGCGCCGACGATGGCCGCCGTTGTCAGGCGCTCCGGCCAGGCTTCCAGCACGATGATCTGGGCCATGCCGGCATACACAGTGCCGCTCATCGCCATCGTTTCGAACAGCGTGAAGCCCTTGCGGGCCGCTACGGTGCCGACGGCAATGCCGAAGGCAAACAGCCCCGGCATCATCGGCAGCGTCGCCAGCGCGCCGAGCCGGAAGGCGTCAAATGTCCAGCGGGGGGCCGGATTGCTCGGGCTATTTGCGGTCATGCCGTTTCATCGCAGGTTGAACGCGCATACCGCAGCCCGTTGAGAGGGGGAAGCCGCAAAAAAACGCCCGCCATGCGGCGGGCGTTTTTGTCCTCGTTTGCGTGAAGCCTCAGCCTTGCGGCTGCGGCGCGACATCGCCGGTCGGCGCATCGGGGCGCGGGCGCGGCTTGCCAGCCGGCGGCACCGCGGAACCGCGCGGCGTAGACGGCTCGATCACCGTCTCGCGCACCGGGCGGTTGCCCTTGATCAATTCCTTGATCTCATCGCCGGTCAGTGTTTCGAATTCGAGCAAGCCCTTGGCCAGCGTTTCAAGGTCGGCACGCTTCTCGGTCAGGATCGCCTTGGCTTCCTCAAGACCGGTCTCGACCAGCTTGCGGACTTCGGAGTCGATCTTGCGATTGGTCTCCTCGGAGACGCTTTGCTGGCGCGATACCTGGTAGCCGAGGAATACCTCGTCGCCGTTGTCACCGTAAGCGACAGGCCCGAGCGCATCGGACAGGCCCCAGCGCGTCACCATCATGCGGGCGAGCTTGGTGCCCTGCTCGATGTCGGACGCCGCACCCGACGTCACCTTCTCACGGCCGAACACCATTTCCTCGGCGACGCGGCCGGCCATGATGATGGCGAGGCGCGAGGTCATCTGCTCGAGCGACATCGACAGCTTGTCGCGCTCGGGCAACTGCATGACCATGCCGAGCGCACGGCCGCGCGGAATGATAGTCGCCTTGTGCACCGGATCGGTAGCCTTAACGTTGAGCGCAACCAGAGCGTGACCGCCTTCGTGATAGGCGGTGAGGAGTTTCTCCTCGTCCGTCATCACCAGCGACTTGCGCTCGGCGCCCATCATCACCTTGTCCTTGGCGTCTTCGAAGTCGGACTGGGTGACCATGCGCTTGTTGCGGCGCGCCGCCATCAAGGCCGCTTCGTTGACGAGGTTCGCGAGGTCAGCACCGGAGAAGCCGGGGGTGCCGCGCGCGGTGGTCTTGAGGTTGACGTCTGGCGCCAGCGGCACCTTCTTGACGTGGACCTTGAGGATGTTTTCGCGGCCGACCACGTCCGGGTTCGGCACCACGACCTGACGGTCGAAGCGGCCGGGACGCAGCAGCGCCGGATCCAGCACGTCGGGACGGTTGGTGGCGGCGATCAGGATGATGCCTTCGTTGGCCTCGAAGCCGTCCATCTCGACCAGCAACTGGTTGAGCGTCTGCTCGCGTTCGTCATTGCCGCCGCCCATGCCGGCGCCGCGGTGGCGGCCGACCGCATCGATTTCGTCGATGAAGATGATGCAGGGCGCGTTTTTCTTGGCCTGCTCGAACATGTCGCGCACGCGGCTGGCGCCGACGCCGACGAACATTTCGACGAAGTCCGAGCCCGAGATGGTGAAGAACGGCACGTTGGCTTCGCCCGCGACCGCACGCGCGATCAGCGTCTTGCCTGTGCCGGGAGGGCCGACCAGCAGCACGCCGCGCGGAATGCGGCCGCCGAGGCGCTGGAATTTGCCGGGGTCGCGCAAAAATTCGACGATTTCCTGGAGGTCCTGCTTGGCTTCGTCGACGCCCGCCACATCCTCGAAGGTGATGCGGCCATGCGCCTCGGCCAGCAGCTTAGCGCGCGACTTGCCAAAGCCCATCGCCTTGCCGGCGCCGCCCTGCATCTGCCGCGACAGGAAGATCCAGACGCCGATCAGCGCGATGAACGGCAGCCACGACACCAGCAGCGACACGAACCACGGCACATTGTCCTGCTGCGGCCGCGCGGTGATCGAGACGCCCTTGGCGTACAGCTTCTGCACCAGCGACGGATCGCTCGGCGCATAGGTCTGGAAGTTGGTGCCGTTGGCGAAGGTGCCGTGAATTTCCGGACCCTGGATGATCACGTCGCGCACGCGGCCTTGGTCGACCTCTGTGAGCAGTTGCGAGAACGAGATGTCCTGCGACGCGGTGCGCTGCCCGGGGTTCTGGAACAGCGTGAACAGGGCCAGCAGCAGAAGGACGATAATCACCCAGAGGGCGAAATTACGAAGATTGGCGTTCATCAGGCGTCCTTACCCGCCGCGCTCAGGTCGCGGCCCTGTGGAATGCTTAATTTGCCCAGAAAGTTTGGCGGCTTCGCGTCGTTTATGAGAACAATGTAGGGACGGCAAGCCGTCATGGAAAGCCCTCGAATCCCACATATTCTAGCGCGTTCGAGGCGGCCGGGCGGGGCCGGTTCGACGCGTGGTTAAGGCATTGCCGCGCCGCGGCGGGGCCCGCTCCACGGTGATCCGATCCTGCGTCAGCGTCACAATCGCGCCGGCCAGGCTTCGCCGGAACCGTTGTTTGCCGCTCAGGGCGGCATCGAGGCCCTCTTTCAACGCTTCCAGCTTGGCCAGTTCGACCGGGCCTTCGTCGCCGGCCGTGGTCACGGCCCGGCCGAGCAGGCGCAACGCAATTTCCGCAGGCAACCGGCAATACCCCTGCAAATCGAACGCGATAAGACCCGTTTTCGATGAATCCAGCCGCAATTCTGCAAGAGCTTTCGCAACGGCGGCCTCGATCGCCTGATCGGCCCGGCCCAGCCGCCGCGCCAGCAGCGACAGCCGCGCCGCATCGAGCCCCTCCCCGGCCAGTTCCCCCATCAGCTTGCGCAGCCGCGCCCGGGTAAAGCGCGGATCGCGGTTGGACGGGTCATCGGCGTAGGGGGTGCCGGCGGCTGTCAGGGTCGCGATCAGCCGGGATTTCGGCAGTTCGAGCAGCGGGCGGATTAGCAAAAGCCCTTCGGCTTTATCGCCCGGCAGGGCGGTCCCCCGCTGCATCGCCGCCAGGCCGGTGAGGCCGCTGCCGCGCGCCATGCGGATCAGCACCGTCTCGGCCTGGTCGTTGAGCGTGTGCGCGGTGAGGACGTGGGAGGCGCCGGCCTGGCGCGCCGCCGCCGCCAGCAGACGATAGCGTGCCGCGCGCGCGGCCTGCTGCAATCCGGTCTTCGGCTTGACGCCGGTCCAGCGCACGATGCGATGCGCGATCTTCAACCGCCGCGCCAGCCGCGCGACCGCCGCGGCTTCCGCCTTCGATTCCTCGCGCAGCCCATGATCGACGGTGACCGCAATCAGCTTTGGCGCCGCCTCGCGCTGATCGCGCCAGCGCACCGCCAGCAGCATCAGCGCCACCGAATCCGGCCCGCCGGAGACGGCGAGGATCAATGCCGGCACGGACGCCAGGTCGGCGAACATCGCCCTCGCTTCCGCGGCAGAGACAGGTCTGGAATCGTGTGAGGGCATCATCGAACCCAAGAACCGGCGCCGTCCCCGACCAGGGTGGACGCGCCGTCCGGGATCATACGCTAGCAGCCCGCGCGTTTCAGTTCCTGCGTCACGCCGCGCTTCACGCTGGCTGACGCCTTCGGATACTTTCGCCCGACTTCCGTCAGCGTGGCGCAGGCGGCTTCCTTCTGCTTCAGCGCCGCCAGCGACTGACCGAGGCGCAGCAGCGAGTCCGGCGCCTTGCCGGCGTTTTCATATTTGGTCGACACCGCCAGAAAGGCTTCCGCCGCGTCGCGGTAGCGCTGCCGCTGGAACAGGCTTTCGCCTAGCCAGTACTGCGCGTCAGGCACCAGTCGCTCGTTCGGATACTTGCGCACGAAGTCGCGGAAGCCCTGCTCGGCCTGGGCATAGTCCTTGTGCAGGACGTAGCCGTAGGCCAGGTCGTATTCGTCCTGGGGCGTGGCGGTCGGTGGCAAAGTCGCCATCTGCGTGCCGGAGGTGGAGATATTGCGCGGCGGCGCTTGTGGCGCGGCCGGCATCGGCGTTGCCGCCGCATTGGCCGCCAGCGTCGACAGGTCGAGTGGCGCGCCGGCGTCGCGTCCGCCCGGAGCGCCGACCGGCGCTTCGTTGGAACCCGGCTCCGGCGCAGCGATGGTCGTCGTGCTGCCAAGCGTGCGCGGCACGCCGGGCGCATCGGGGTTCTGCGACGGATCGAACAGATCGCCGCGGCGGCCAGAAGCAGCCGGCGTCTGGGCCGGCGCTGTGGACGGCGCAGCCGGCTGGGTGGCCCGCGCCGGCGGCGTCGCGGCGCCACCGCGAGACCCCAGTTGCTGAAAGCGATACTCGTTGTCGTCCTGCATACGCTTGAGCTGCGTTTCAAGCTGCTGATTGCGGAACTGCAATTGCTCGATGGTGCCGGTGAGCTGCCGCAACGCGTTCTCCAGCCGGTCGAGGCGCACCGTCATTGCGCCGGGATCGGCATAGTCGGCCTGCGCCTGCTGACCGCGCGGCGCGCCCTGCTGCTGGCCCCCGCGCGGCTCGCCGCGGCTGAACAGGTCGTCGAGGAAATTGCCCTGCTGCTGCGCCTGCGCGGGCGCTCCGAGCAAAGCCGTCGCGATCAGCGCGGCGGCCAACGTCAACACAGGGACTTTGAGGGATTTTTTTTCTGTCATCGGCTCATTCGTCGGCCAATCGGCCGTGATCGGGCCAGTCCTGTACCATAGACCGTCGAGTGCGACCATAATGTGGCGTGCCTAGCGTGCTCTTGCCGCGGCGCGCCGCTTGCCGCGCCCCGCCAGCCATTCCTCGAACTGCTGCACCAGGACAAAGAACGACGGTACGAACAGCACCGCCAGACAGGTCGAGGCGATCATGCCGGTGAACACGGTGATGCCGATCGAGGCGCGCGCATTGGCGCCGGCGCCGGTCGCCAGCACCAGCGGCAGCACGCCGAGGATGAAGGCGAACGAGGTCATCAGGATCGGCCGGAAGCGGGCGCGCGCCGCCTCGACCGCGGCTTCGGCAATAGTCCGGCCCTCGTCGCGCAGTTCGCGGGCGAACTCGACGACCAGAATCGCGTTCTTCGCCGACAGCGCGATCAGCAGCACGATGCCAATCTGGGTGTAGAGATTGTTGTCGATGCCAAGCACGCTCAGCGTGACGACCGGACCGACCAGCGAAATAGGCACCGCCAGAATCACCGACAGCGGCCGGTACCAGCTCTCGTACTGGCCGGCGAGCACCAGATAGACCAGCAGCAGCGCCATGCCGAACACGACGAACATCTGCCCGCCGACCAGCTTCTCCTGATACGACATACCGGTCCATGCGAGGTTCACCTGCGGCGGGAAGGTGCGCTGGGCCGCCGCCTCCATCAGCGCCATGGTCTGCCCCGTCGAATAGCCGCGCGCCGGCATCGCAATCACCGTGGCCGACGGATACAGATTGTAGAGACTAATCAGCGCCGGTCCGGTCACCGGCGTGATCGTGACCAGGGTGCCCAGCGGAACCATCTGGCCTGTAGCATTGCGCACCGACAGGTTCGACACGTCCTCGGTGCGCAGGCGGAATTGCGAATCGGCCTGCACGAAGACCTGGAAGGTGCGGCCGAACTTGCTGAACTGGTTGACATAGGCCGAACCGAGATAGCCACCGAGCGCGTTGAACACCTGATCGATGCTGACCTGCAGCGATTGCGCCTTCACCCGGTCGACGTCGATGGTGTATTGCGGCACGTCGGCGCGGAAGGACGACAGCACGATCTGGATGCTGGACTGCGCGCCCGCATTGGCGACCACGCTGTCGACCACGCTCTGCAGCTTCGGGAAATCGAAGCTGCCGTCGCGAATCTCGATCTGCATGGTGACGCCGGCGACATTGCCGATGCCCTGGATCGGCGGCGGCGGCAGCACGCGCACGATCCCCTCCTCGATCCCGCTCATGGCGCGGTTCAGCGCCGAGAAGGTCGGCAGCAGGCCCTGCGCCTTGCCGCGCACGCTCCAGTCCTTGAGGATGATGTAGGCGACGCCGCCGGAGGCGAGCGTCGAGTTATTGTCGAGCGCCGACACGCCGGCGATGGTGATGACCTTGTCGACGCCGGGCGTCTTGTGCGCCAGTTCGCTGACCCGGTTGAGCACTTCCTGCGTGCGCGGCAACGAGGCGCCATCCGGCAACTGCACCGTCGCCAGCATGTAGCCTTGGTCCTCGATCGGGATGAAACCGGTCGGGATGCGCGAGAACGCGAACAGCGTGACGGCAATGATCGCCAGCGCGGCGATGGTCATCATCGCGGCGTGGCGGACCGTACGCCCCATCAGCCCCGCATAGCCGTGCTCGATCTTGGCATAGACCCGGTTGAAGCCGCGGTAGAAGAAGTTGCGCTTTTCCGGCGGCACCGACGGCCGCAGCCACAGCGCGCACTGCGCCGGCTTCAGCGTCACGGCGTTGACGGCGCTGATCAGCGCGGTCGCCGCAATCACCAGCGCGAATTGCGCGTACATCTGCCCGGTCAGGCCGGGCAGGAACGCCGCCGGGAGGAATACCGACAGCAGCACCAAGGTGATGCCGATGATCGGTCCGAGCAGCACGCGCATCGCCTCGATCGCCGCCTGCGGACCGGTCATGCCCTTGTCGATGTTGTGGGCGGCGCCTTCGACGACAATGATGGCGTCGTCGACGACAATGCCGATCGCCAGCACGATGGCGAACAGCGTGGCGAAGTTGACGGTGAAGCCGAGCGCCGCCATGGCGGCGAAGGCGCCGATGATGGTCACCGGCACCGTCGTCGCCGGCACCAGCATGGCGCGCCAGTCCTGCAGGAACACCAGGATGACGATCAGCACCAGCACCCCCGCTTCGATCAGCGTCTTGTAGACCTCGTCGATCGAGGCCTTGACGAAGATCGTGGTGTCGAACGGGATGTCGTAGTGCAGCCCCGGCGGGAAGGCCGCCGACAGCTCGGCCATGCGCTTCTTGACCGCGGTGGCGACATTGAGCGCGTTGGCGCCGGGCGCCAGAAACACCGCCACGCCGGCGGATGGCTTGCCGTCGAGAGTGAATATCTGCCCGTAGGTCTGGCCGCCGAGTTCGACGGTGCCGATGTCGCGGACGCGGGTGATCTCGCCGGTGGCGCCGGTTTTGACGATGACATTGGCGAATTCGACCGGGTCGTCGAGCCGGCCGGCGACGTTGAGCGTGTACTGGAACGGCACCGTGTTGGGCGCCGGCGGGGCGCCGATCTGGCCGGCGGTGACCTGGCTGTTCTGCTGCTGCAGCGCGCCGATCACGTCCTGCACGTTCAGGCCGCGCGCCTTCATCTTCTCCGGATCGAGCCAGACCCGCATCGCATACTGGCCGGCGCCGAACACCGCGACGTTGCCGACCCCCGGCACGCGCGACAGTTCATCCTTGAGGGTGATGGTGGCGAAGTTCGACAGATAGAGGCTGTCGAAGCGCGGATCGGAGGCGGTCAGCGTCGCGATCTGCAGGATCGAGGTCGATTTCTTCTGCACCACCACGCCCTGCGCCTGTACCGACTGCGGCAACGACGACAGCACCGTCGAGACGCGGTTCTGTACCAGCACCTGCGCGAAGTTCAGGTCCGTCCCGATCTCGAAAGTGACGGTCAGGTTGTAGGAGCCGTCCGCGGCGGCGTAGGACTGCATGTAGATCATGCCTTCGACGCCGTTGACCTGCTGCTCGATCGGCAGCGCCACGGTGTCGATAACCGTGCGGGCGCTGGCGCCGGGATAGCGCGTCGTCACCTGCACCGTCGGCGGCACCACGTCGGGATACTGCGCCACCGGCAGCCGCAGCAGCGACACCGCGCCAATAACGACCATCAGGATCGCGATGACGTTGGCAAGGACCGGCCGCTCGATGAAGAATTTGGAGATCATCGCCCGCTCACTTGGCTGCCGCCGCGGCGGGCGCTGTCTGCGGATCAACCTTCTGGCCCGGCACCGCCCGCAGCAGGCCGCTGACGATGACGCGGTCGTCAGCGGAAAGCCCCTTTTCGATAACCTGTAAGCTACCTTCACGCTGTCCGATTTCGACCGTGCGCTGCTCGACCACATTGTCCTTGTTGACCACCAGAACGTAACGCCCGCTCTGGTCGGCGCCGAGCGCGACGGCGGGCACCAACAGCGCACCGGCCTGCTCGCCGAGCGGCACCCGAACCCGCACGAAGTAGCCGGGCAGCAGCACCGCATCTGGATTGTCGAGGATCGCGCGCACCGCCAGCGTGCCGGTCGATGCATCGACCGTCGGCGCCCGGTAATTGAGCGTGCCCTTGTGCGGATAGCCGGTTTCGGTCTGCAGCCCGACTTCGACCGGCACCTTGTCGAGATCGGCCTGGGTCAGGCCGCGCTGCCTGATTTCGGCACGTATGCGCAGCACGTCCTGTTCGTTGATGGTGAAGTTCACGTAGATCGGGGCGATCTGAACGATGGTGGCCAGCACCGTCGGCGAGCCGGAGCCGCCGACATAGTCGCCGACCGAAACCTTGCGCGCCGAGACGCTGCCGTCGAAGGGCGCTTCCACGCGGGTGTAGCCGTAGTTGATGGCGGCGAGCCTGGTATTGATTTCGGCCTGCTTGAGGTTGGCCTGGGCGTTGTCGCGGCTGGCGGTGGCGTTGTCGAGCGCGGCTTTCGAGGCCGAGCCGCGCGCGGCCAACTCCGACTGCCGCTGGAAATCGCCCTCGGTCTGCACCACCGTCGCTTTGGCGCTGTCCTGCGCGGCCTCGGACTGCTTGAGCTTGAGTTCGTAGGACTCCGGCTCGATGGTGAAAAGCACCGCGCCCTTCTTGACCTGCCCGCCATCCTTGTAGCCGATCGACACGACAAAGCCGGACACCCGCGCCACCAGGTTGGCGGTGTTGACCGCGGCGGTGTTGCCGGTGGATTCCAGGTAGCGCGTGATGGTGCGCTGGACCGGCGGCGCCACGGTCACCGATGGCGGCGGCGGCGGTACGTAAGTATTGCTCTCGCCACAGCCGGCGAGAAGGCCGAGCCCCAGCAGCAACGCTGCTGTCCGTGCATAAGTGTATCTGATCATCACCGCCGCCCCTCGCGACTGCGGGTGGCCGGCGATCGACGTTGGCGATCGACGCAATTTCAGCCGCCCCCGGAACCTATCCTAGCATCGGACGGCGGGCTTGGCCGGGGGCGAAATGCGAAATCCATAAAAAATAACGGCGCCCACCGGGCGCCGTTAGCGATTCCATTGCCGGTAAAGGGGTCAGGAGCCGGCGTTGATCACCGTGACCGCACGGCGGTTCTGCGACCAGCAGGAGATGTCGTTACACACCGCCACCGGGCGCTCCTTGCCATAGGAAATGGTGCGCATGCGGTTGGCCTGGATGCCGCGCGAGATCAGGAAGTCGCGCACGCTCTGGGCCCGGCGCGCGCCGAGCGCGATATTGTATTCGCGGGTGCCGCGCTCGTCGGCATGGCCTTCGATGGTGAAGGTGTACTGGCCGTAGGTGGTCAGCCACTGCGCCTGTTTGTCCAGCACCGCCTGCGCCTGCGGCGTCAAATCGGTCTGGTCGGTTTCAAAGAACACGCGGTCGCCGACATTGACCACGAAGTCCTGCTGGCTGCCGGGCGTCGCCGCACCAGCCGCCGAACCTTGTGTGCCGTCGCCGCCGACCGGCGTCTGAGTGGCGCAAGCCGAGATCGCCAAGGCCGCCGCCAGCAGCACCGCGACCCGTGCGCCGCGCATCATCTTTGTCACATCAAACATTCCGGTTACTCCATTGCACGTACAGACCGGACAAATTTTCCGGGCGCCGGCTTTCGCGCCATTCGTCCGATTTGATAACAGGGCGTTCGTTAAGCGAACCTTCCATCAACCTTGATGGAACCTTGCGTGACGTCGTTAAAACTGTCGGAGCCCTGGAAACCCGCCCTTATGGTTAAAAGCGGGTGAATAAGGCGCTGTGGTGTCCGCGGCGCGCGCGATTACGACAACAGCGGCGACCAGGCGGGGTCCGAGGCAAAACTCGGCGTTGGAACCCTGAGTTCGTTGCGCCCGGTGACATCGATCGTGTGCAGGCTCGGCCCGCCGGCAGCATCGCGGAAGAACATCAGCACCCGTCCGTTCGGCGCGAAGGTCGGGCCTTCGTTGTGGAAACCCGACGTCAGCATGCGCTCGCCGGAGCCGTCCGGCTTGAGGATGCCGATCGAGAATTGTCCGCGCATCTGGCCGGTGAAAGCGATGTAGTCGCCGCGCGGCGACCAGACCGGGGTCGAGCGATTGCCTTCGCCAAAGCTGATGCGCTGCGCCGGACCACCGCTGGCCGGCATGATGTAGATCTGCTGCGAGCCGCCGCGGTCGCTCTCAAAGCAGATGCTTTTGCCATCCGGCGAGTAACACGGCGAGGTGTCGATCGCCGGCGTGTCGGTCAGCCGCGTGGTCGACTTCGACCGCAAATCCATCACGAACAGGTTGGCATTGCCGCCCTGCTGCAGGCTCAGGATCACGCGCTGGCCGTCCGGCGAAAAGCGCGGCGCGAAACTCATGCCCGGGAAGTTGCCAACGATCTCGCGCTGGCCGGTCTCGATGTTGAGCAGATAGACGCGCGGATCGGCCTGTCCATAGGACATATAGGTGATCTCTTGCGTCGATGGATTGAAGCGCGGCGTCAGCACCAGATCATCGCCGCGCGTGAGATAGCGCACGCCGGCGCCATCCTGGTCCATGATGGCCAGCCGCTTGACGCGGCGGTCCTTCGGCCCGGTCTCGTCGACGAAGACGATGCGACTGTCGAAGTAGCCCTTGTCGCCGGTCAGCGTCTGGTAGATCGCGTCGGAAATGATGTGGGCGATGCGTCGCCAGTTGTCGGCGGTGGTGAAATATTGTTTGCCGTCGAGCTGCTGGCCGGCGAACACGTCCCACAGCCGGAATTCCGCTTTTAAGCGGCCGTCGCCCTGCCGGGTGATGCGGCCGGTCACCAGCGCCTGCGCGTTGATCACGCGCCAGTCGGGAAACCGCGGCACAGCGTCCGAATTGACGATCTTTTCGGTGAAGGCGGCCGGGTTGATCGGTGCGAACAGGCCGCTGCGTTGCAGGTTGTTGGTGATGACGCCGGTGACATTGCGCGCCACCTCGGCTTCGGCCGGCGCGCCGGCCAGGAAATCCGGCAGCGCGATCGGCATCGGCTGCACATTGCCCTGGGTGATGTCGATACGCAGCACGGCATGGGCAGGCGAACCGGCGAGGACCGCCAGCGCCCCGGCGCCGGCGCCGGTCAGAAGGCGGCGACGATCCAGGTGCGGTCCGCGGAAAAACCCGGATGAAGATTGAACAAGCTTTTGATTCATTGCGGTCGCTTTGAATGCCTTTGGTGTGTGCGATCGTGGTTCAGCCCCGGAACATGTCCCTGGGGTCGAACGTCACTTCGATGTCTTTCCAGTTGTCGTAGTGTTCGGGCTTCAACATATCGAACGGCTGGCCGCGGAACACCGCGCGAACCGCGCTGTCGCGGGCCGAATTGTAGACCTGCGAATTGCCACTGGTGAGCACCTGCGGCGGTGCGCTGAGTTTGCCGTCTCGGCCAAGCCGGATGCGTACGCGGACAATGAATTCGTTCGGATTCTGGATGCCGACCGGAGGATTCCACAGCGCCATCAGCCGCGCCCGCAGCGCATCGATTTCCGACTGCGACAGCCGCGCGGCATTGCCGGTGGAAGCGCCGAGCGACGGCGCCGCATTGAGTTCGGCGCCGGCGGCGGCCTGGCGGGTCGGCTCGCGCTTGTCGAGCAGCGCGGCGATCTTGTCGGCGTCGAATTTCGGCTGCGGCTTTTGTTGCGGCGGCGGCGGCTTTCGCGGCGGCAAGGGCTGCGGCTGGGCCTTGGCCTCCTGCGGCGGCGGGTCGGGCTGCTTGTCGATCTTCTCGGCGATCTGGTCCGGCTTCTGTTGCGGCGGCGGCGGCTCGGGCGGCTTTTCTGCCGCCTGCTCGACCACCTTCTTCTTTTCCTCGACCTTCGGCTTGACCGGCTCGACCTTCGGCTCGTCGATCTTCTCGACCAGCGGCTTCGGCGTCTCCAGCTTGGGCGCCTCCTTGGCGCCTTTCATCAGTTCGGAAAATTGCTTGTCATTGATCAGATCGACCGGCAGCGATTCCGCCGGCGTCACGTCGAACGGCTTGCCGTTGAAAGACACCACGGCAAACAGCAACACGCCCGCATGCAGGCCGGTCGAGATTGCTGATGCCAATTTCATCTTCATTACGGTGCTCGCGAGCCCTGCTCGAATTCTGTCACCAAGGCTACCCGACTGAAGCCCGCGCCGGAAAGCCGGCCCATGACCCGCATCATGGTCCCGTAATCAACTTTTCTGTCGCCGCGGACATAAATGCGCGCCTCGTTGCCGCCGCGGGCTTGCGCTACCGCCTGCAGCTTCACAACCAGATCGTCAGGGCCAATTTCGTCGTTCTGCAGGAAAATCTGGCCTTTTTCGTTGACCGAAACCGTCAGCGGTTCCTTGTCCTGATCCAGCGTCTTGGCCTGGCTCTGCGGCAGGTCGAGCGGCACGCCGACAGTGAGCAGCGGCGCCGACACCATGAAGATGATCAACAGCACGAGCATCACGTCCACCATCGGGGTGACGTTGATCTCGCTCATCATGCCGCGGCGGCGCGTGCGTCGCTTTCGGTTGCCGGCGGCCGGTGTTCCGGCATTCGCTCCCATAACTACCTGCCCCTGCGCATGTTCGTGTCCGAAGACCGGTTGCCATTCTTCGGGAGCATGCGCCTACCCACGCTCATCGATCTGCCGCGACAGAATCGCGGAAAATTCATCGGCGAAGCCTTCCATCCGCTGGGCCTGCCGGTTCACCTCACCGGCGAACTTGTTATAGAAAATGGTCGCCGGTATGGCGGCGACAAGGCCGATTGCGGTCGCAAACAGCGCCTCGGCGATGCCCGGAGCCACCACCGCCAGCGAGGTATTCTTCGACGCCGCGATCGACTGGAAGCTGGTCATGATGCCCCAGACGGTGCCGAACAGGCCGACGAAGGGGCCGGCCGAGCCGACGGTCGCCAGCACCAGTAGCCGGCGTTCCAGCCGCTCGACCTCGCGGGCGATGGTCACTTCCATCACCTTCTCGATCCGCATCTGCAGTCCGGCGAAAGAGCGCGGCGTGCCCTCGAAGCTGCGCTTCCATTCGCGCATGGCGGCGACGAAGAGCGCTGCCATCGAGTGGTTCGGCCTCGACGACAACGATCGGTACAGTTCTTCCAGCGACTGCCCCGACCAGAATGTCTGCTCGAAACGGTCCATGGAGCGCTTGGTGCGGTTGAACAGCACGATCTTGTCGATGGCGATCGCCCAGACCCAGACCGAACACACCAGCAGCCCGAGCATGACCGTCTTCACCACCCAGTGGGCGTGCCAGAACAGCGTGAACAGCGAGAGGTCGGAGGATGTAAGCGGGAGCACCGACTGTGCCACGTCGGCAGGATTCATAAGCACGTCCCTTTTCGCTATCCGGTCAAACCGGCGCGGCACACATGTCGAGAGCGATCAACCGCGTCCGGGCCGCCCCGCTTAAGCGCGCAACCTGACCGAGGCTCTCACGAAAGCCGTTTGTCCAACCACCCGTCGGACGTGACGGAATCCGCGCGAAACTTGGCCAAACTAGGGCGCCAAAGCGTGTTTAGCCCTGATAACAGCGCTGATTATGGTTAAGGAGTCGTTACCAAACCGCTCTGACCAGAAACGCAACAGCCGCCCGCTTCGGGGAAAGCGGACGGCCGGTCGCCTGGCAGATTACAAAACGACGTTAGCTCTGCGCGGAGGCTTCCTGCGCCGGGCGATTGCGGCGTTCGTTCATGAACGCATCGAACTCGGTCTTGTCCTTGGCAAAGCGCAGGCGCTCAAGGAAGTCCTTGAACTCGCGCTGCTCTTCTTCGAGCCGCTTGATCGCCTCCATGCGGTATTCGTCGAAAGCATAGTTGCCGCTCGACGGCGGCGAGCCCCAGGCGGATCCGCCGCCCATCTTGCCGCGCATCCAACCCATTTTCTGCTGCCAGCGGTCATTCTGGCTGTTGTATCCGCATCCCATGCGTCCACTCCAGATTGTGAAGGCGAGGATGGCAAGACCGATCGGCCAGAAGGCGATGAACCCCAGAACGATCAGCGCAATCCAGGCCGGTTTTCCGTACTCATCTAGCTTCGCGGTGATTGGCATTGTCAGCCTCGTGTGAATGTAAATAACATTTACATTGATAAGGTTGCGTGGGCACGATGTCAAGACCCTTCACATGGTAATTCGTCCCGGGTTTGCGAGAGGCCTGCGACAAAATCCAGGTCAGTCGCCGGGCGGTGCCCCTGCCGTCAGTCCCAGACCGCGGAGATAGATGAGAACCGAGGCTTCCAGCAGTTCCTCGGCCGGCATCGGCAGCGCGCGGCGCGCCGCGTCGCCTCGGCCGAACAAAGACGCGATGCCGTGCGTCATCGACCAGACATGCAGCGCCACCATCAGCGCCGGCGGCCGGCCCTTGGCCGGCATCAGCAGCACCAGCTTCTCCGCCGCCGCCCGCAGCACCGCGAAAGCGGTCTCGCTGGCCTCGCGCAATTGCGGGTCGGCATCGAGCGGCACGCCGGCCTCGAACATCGCGGAGTAATAGGCCGGCTGGTTCTTCGCGAAGTCGAGATAGGATTTGCCGAGGCGGTCGAAGGCCCGCATCAGATCCGGCCGGCCCTCGTCCCAGGCCTTGGCCAGCGCCGCCGCGAACAGTTCGAAGCCGCGCCTGGCGACGTCCGCCAGCAGCGCCTCGCGATCACGGTAATGGCGATAGGGCGCGGCCGGGCTGACGCCGGCCCAGCGCGCGGCATCGGCAAAGGTGAAGCCGGCCGGTCCCTTCTCGGCGATCAACGCCAGCGCCGCGCGCACCAAAGCCTCCTTGAGGTTGCCGTGGTGGTAGCCGCGCGGCTCGTTGTCGGGCTTGCCCCATTTCATGTGAAGGGCGTTTACATGAATCCCGGGTCGATAGCGAGCTTTATGCGCCCCGGCGCTGCGCCAGCGGCAACCGGTCGAACAACGTTGGACCGCCGGGCTGCGCGCCTTCGATGGTGAGAAGCCGCAGTTTGGTCGTCACGCCGCCGCTCGCGGAAAAACCGCCGGACTTGCCGTTCGCCGCCAAGACACGGTGGCACGGCGTCACAATCGGACAACGGTTCTCGCCCATCGCCTGCCCGACCGCGCGGGACAAAGCCTTGTCGCCGAGGCGTTCGGCAATCTCGCAATACGTGATGGTCTCGCCCGGCGGCACTTGGCGCACAATCGCGTAGACGCGGCGGTTGAACGCGGGAACGCCATCATCGTCGATGGCGACGCCGGCAAGATCGCGCCGCTCGCCGTTGAGCAGCGCCTTGATACCATCGATAACGGCTGCAACCTCAGGCGGCGGCACGGCTTCCTGCGCGGCCGGAAAACGCTTCAGCATCCGCGCGCGGGTGGCCTCCGCATCGGCTTCGGGAATTTGGACACCCACCAGGCCGTGCACGCTCCAGACGATGCCGCAAGGACCGATTGTCGTGTCAAAGATGGCAAACGCTTGGGGCATGGCGCGACGCTACGCCTGCGCTGCGGAAGCGCCACCCGCTTCCTGATCGGCTTTCATGGCGATGCGCAACGGTTTGGGGATCGGCTTGGCACGGCCGCCCGAGACGAAAGCGACCTGCACATGCGCCTCGACCAGCAATTCGTCGCCGCGCATGACTTTCTGATGCAGCACGATGGAAGCGCCTTTCACCTCCTCCGGCGTGGTGACGATAAGGAGCACATCGTCCATGTGCGCGGGACGTTTGAAATCGATCTTCATCTGCCGCACCACAAAGGCAAAGCCCGGCGCCTCGGCCGCGGCCTGCTCGAACAACGCGCGATGGTCGGCGCCCAGCAGGCGGAGATAGTTGGTGCGGCCACGCTCCATAAAGCGCAGGTAGCTGGCGTGATAGACGACGCCGGAAAAATCCGTGTCCTCGTAATAAACGCGCACCGGCTGGTGGTGCTTGCCGTCGGTAGTCGCGCCGTCGAGGGAGTGGAAGGTCAATAAAAGAACTCCTGATCGACGTCCCGGCGTCCATCCAAAATGCGCGAAATCACGATCCCGTCGCGTCGCACACGATAAAAGATAATGTCATTCCCGGCGACGATGCTGCCAAACCCGGCATTAAATTCGACCGTTCACGCCCGATCAATGGATAGTCTGCTAGCGTCTTAAGTCGCCCATCGAAAAGCATGGCCAAATCGGACGCTGCTACAAGATGATGCGCAGCAATGTACTCAATGATGGTCACGAGATCTGCGTCCGCAGCCTCAGTGAAGACGACCTTCATTCCACCTTCGCTTCAACCTGACCAGGCATCGCGCGCCGCAGAAATTCTTCGAGGTCCCACTCACGAACGCGCCCAGCCTCGATGTCAGCTTCGCCCTTGGCGAGCTCAGCTTTGAGTGTCTTATATTTTTCGGCCTGCTCCAGAATATAGGCAACCGCCCGCTGCTGAAGTTCCTCGGGAAGCTGCTCAAGCGCTTCCACGGCCTGTTCTTTGAATGGTTTCATGAGCGCAACAATATCCCATTCGACAACATCCGTCACTCCTCCTCATCCCGGCCAAACAACCCGAACTGCCCCGGGTCGCGCGCCGGTTCGGCGAGGCCGAGGTGCTTGAACGCAGCCCCGGTCAGCAGCCGTCCGCGTGGGGTGCGCTGGAGCAATCCTTTTTGGATCAGATAGGGCTCGATGATGTCCTCGATGGCGTCGCGCGGTTCCGACAGACCGGCGGCAATGGTGTCGACCCCGACCGGACCACCACCATAGTTCTCGGCGATCATGCGCAGATAACGCCGGTCCATGGCGTCGAGGCCCGCCTCGTCGACTTCCAGTTCGCCTAGCGCCTTGTCCGCAATCTTGCGGTCGACCGCCTTGTCGCCGTCGACATGGGCAAAGTCGCGCACCCGGCGCAACAGCCGGCCGGCGATACGCGGCGTGCCACGGGCGCGCCGCGCGATCTCGTTGGCGCCGTCGGGCGTCATGCCGATGCCGAGCACACGCGCGCCGCGGGCCACGATCAGTTCCAGTTCCTCGACGGTATAGAAATTCAGCCGCACCGGAATGCCGAAGCGGTCGCGCAGCGGATTGGTCAGCAGTCCGGCGCGCGTGGTGGCGCCGACCAGCGTGAACGGCGCCAGATCGATCTTGACCGAGCGCGCCGCCGGCCCCTCGCCGATGATCAGGTCGAGCTGGAAATCCTCCATCGCCGGATAGAGGATTTCCTCGACCTGCGGGCTCAGGCGATGGATCTCGTCGATGAACAAAACGTCGCGCGGCTCGAGATTGGTCAAGAGCGCCGCCAGATCACCCGCTTTGGCGATGACCGGGCCGGAGGTGGCGCGGAAATTGACGCCGAGTTCGCGCGACACAATCTGCGCCAACGTGGTCTTGCCCAGCCCCGGCGGACCGACGAACAGCACGTGGTCGAGCGCCTCATTGCGCGACCGCGCCGCCTCGATGAAGACGCCGAGATTGGCGCGCGCCTTTTCCTGGCCGATGAATTCGGAGAGCCGCTGCGGCCGCAGCGAAGCGTCGACGTCGTCGTCGCGTTTGTCGGCGGCTACCAGGCGTCGCGGAGGCGTGCTCATGGCTCTCTCTTATCCCTCCCCTGGAAGGGGAGGGTCGATCGCGCGCTGCGCGATCGGGGCGGGGTCGCGCAGTGTAGCAAGCAAATCCCCCACCCGGCTCGCTGCGCTCGCCACCCTCCCCCTGACGGGGGAGGGAAAAAAGAAATTACTCACGTCATGCCCCGCCGGTACTTGTTCGGCAGCAAGTCGCCGATATGGGTCACGGCCGGCCCCTTGGAGCCGTTCGGCACGATGACGCGGGCCTTGGGATCGTAGTCGTGAATGAGTTCGCGGCAGGCGCCGCACGGCGACACCACGGCGATGTCGCCTTTCTCGTCCGGCTTGGGATGGCGCACGGCGACGATGGTGTCGATGCCTTGGTCGCCTTTCGCCGTCAGCGCGGTGCCGATGCAGATCGCTTCCGCACAGACCGCGCCGCGCCCGACATAGGCGTCGAGATTGACGCCGGTGATGACGCGGCCGTCGCGCGTGCGCATCGCCGCGCCGACCTCCTGCCAGTCATTGCGGTAGCGCTGCTTGATCGCCTTGGTGGCGGCGTCGATCAGTTCCTGGTCCTTGTCGGTCAACTTGCTCATTTAGCCAGCTCTTTCAGACCCTGCCGGATCAATGTCTGCACGTCGGCGGCCTCGCCCGCGCTGCGCGCGGCGGCGGCAATGGCGGCGGCGGCCTGCGGCTGTCCGTAGCCGAGATTGACCAGCGCCGATACCGCATCCATCACCGGCCGTGGCGCCCGTTTCTCGTCGAGTGCGCCCGCCAGATGCATGGCGCCGGCGTCGATGTCGGCGAAGGCCGGCACCTTGTCCTTCAACTCGGTGACGATGCGTTCCGCCACCTTGGCGCCGACGCCGGGCGAGCGCGACACCGCCGCCTTGTCGCGCATGGCAATCGCGGTGCCGAGTTCCGTCACCGTCAGCGTGCTCAGCACCGCCAGCGCCACCTTGGCGCCGACGCCCTGCACCGTCTGAAGCAGGCGGAACCATTCACGCTCGCTGTCGGCGGCAAACCCGAACAGCTTGATCTGGTCCTCGCGGACGTAAGTTTCAATCGACAGCGTCGCCGGCTCGCCCGGCTGGGGCAGCGCGGTCAGGGTGCGCGCCGAGCAGTGCACCTGATAGCCGACGCCGCCAACGTCGAGAATGACGAAGTCGGTGCCGAAACTGTCGACGATGCCTTTGAGCTTGCCGATCATCGCGCCGCCACCTTCATCAGAATGCTGCTGCGGTGATGGGCATGGCACACCGCGATCGCCAGCGCGTCGGCGGCGTCCTCGGATTGCGGATCGGCCTTCGGCAGCAGCACGCCGATCATCATCCTGATCTGCCCCTTCTCGCCGTGGCCGGAACCGACAATCGACTTCTTCACCAGATTAGGCGCGTATTCGGCCACCGTTAGGCCGGACCGCGCCGGCACCAGCATGGCGATGCCGCGCGCCTGGCCTAGTTTCAACGTCGAGGCGCCGTTGCCGTTGACGAAAGTGTTCTCCACCGCCGCTTCCTGCGGTCGGTAGTGTTCGATCACCGCGATCAGGCCGTCATGGATCGCCACCAGCCGCGGGCCGAGACCGTCGCGCTCGCGGGTCTCGATCGAGCCACAGGCGACGTAGATCAGCCGGTTGCCGTCGGATTCGATCAGGCCCCAGCCGGTGCGGCGGAGGCCCGGGTCGATGCCGAGAATGCGAATCGGTGACCGTTGCATGGCGTTGTTGATAGCCCCCCGGCGGGCGCGGGGCCAGAACGCGTCCCGATGGGGGACGGACCGGGCGAAGGCTGCTATGCAGACCCGCCCGCCGGACCCCCTGACATGCCTGAAGCCTCCATTTCTGCGCTGTTTGCTGCCGCCCTTGCCGATCCGCGCCTGCCCTGGGCCATCGCCATTGCCGCGGTCTCCGGGCTGGTGCGCGGCTTTACCGGCTTTGGTTCGGCGCTGATCTACATGCCGCTGATCTCGGTGGTCTACGACCCGCGGCTGGCGGCGCCGACGCTGCTGCTGATCGATTTCTTCTGCAGCCTGCCCTTCGCCATCAAGGCGATGCCGCACTGCAACTGGCGCGAGGTGACGCCGGTGTCGATAGCCGGCGCGCTGGCACTGCCGGTCGGCGTGCTGGCGCTGGTGCTGGTCGACCCGCTGATCCTGCGCTGGGTCATCTCCGTGCTGGTGCTGGTGGCGCTGGTGACTTTGATCGTCGGCTGGCGCTACAAGGGCCGCCCGACGTTGGCCGCCTCGCTCGGCGTCGGCGCCATGGCCGGGCTCGGCGGCGGCGCCGTGCAGATCGGCGCGCCGCCGCTGTTGATCTTCTGGCTCGGCGGCAACAACAACGCCACCACCGTGCGCGCCAACATCATGGTGTATTTCATCGTCCAGGGCGTGCTGTCCTGCGTGCTTTACATCTACACCGGGTTGTTCACGGCGGAGACGATCGTGCTGTCGCTGCTGATGGGCATCCCGTTCGCGGCCGCGCTGGCCGCCGGCGCGTTCTGGTTTCACGGCAGCAGCGATCTGCTGTATCGCCGCGTCTCCTACGTGATCATCGCCCTGGCGGCGCTCATCAGCCTGCCGCTGTTCGACGCCTTAAGGTGACTGGAATTCAATGACCCCCGGTATCGGTTTCGCGCTCGGCGCCATGATCTGTTTCGGCGCCGGAGATCTCATCTACAAGCGCGCCGCTGCGCTCGGCATTGAATCCCGCCAGTTCATCATGTTGCAGTCATGGGCGTTGTGTCCGGCGGTCACGCTCTATGCCTGGGCGACCGGCACGCTCATCGTGACGCCTGCAGCCATATGGGGATCGCTGGCGGGCGTGTTCGCGCTGGTGGCGTTCTACAATTTCGCCCGCAGCCTGCAGGACGGCGCGATCAGCACCAATGCGCCGATCTTCCGGCTGAATTTCATGCTCACCGCCGCGCTCGCCATCGTGCTGCTGGGCGAAGCCGTGACCGTGGCAAAACTCGCCGCACTGGCTTTGGCGCTGGTCGCGGTATGGCTGCTGCTGGCCGAACCCGGCGCCGCACAGAAACGCCCAACGTGGGCTTCGCTGACGCGCGTGCTGGTCGCCACCGCCGCGCTCGGCTTCGCCAACTTCTTCTACAAGATCGGCCTTATGGAAGGTGTTTTGCCGGAAACCATGCTGGCGGCCCAGGCGTGGGCGTTCTCGTCGATGGCGACGCTGTTCAGCTGGCTGCGCGAAGGGCGCTTCCGCATCACTCCGGGCGCCTGGCGCTACTCGACCCCTGCGGCGGTGGCGCTGGCCGGCGGCTTCCTGCTGTTGCTGCATGGACTGGCCGTCGGTCCAGCCAGCGTGCTGGCGCCGGTGGCGCAACTGAGTTTCGTGTTCACCGCGCTGGCCGGCGCCATGCTGTTCCGGGAAAGCCTGAACGTCAGGAAGCGCATCGGCCTGCTGGTGGCAGCCGCGGCGCTCGGGCTGTTCGCAATCGGCTGAAATCAGGCGCTGAGCTTCTGCATCAGCGCTTCCGACACCTCGAAATTGGCATAGACGTTCTGCACGTCGTCATTGTCATCGAGGGTCTCGATCAGCTTCAGCACTTTCTCGCCCGCCTCGTCGTCGAGCGCGACGGTGTTCTGCGGCTTCCACAGAAACGCCGCCTTGCGCGCCTCGCCGTATTTTGCTTCCAGCGCCTTGGCGACGTCGCGCAGCGTATCGATGGTGGTGAAGACCTGATGGCCGTCATCGGTCGACGCGACATCCTCGGCGCCGGCCTCGATCGCGGCTTCCAGCATCTCGTCGGCGCTCGCCACCTTGGCATCGTATTCGACCACGCCGAGATGATCGAACATGAACGACACCGCGCCGGTGGTGGCGAGGTTGCCGCCGGCCTTGGTGAAGATCGAACGCACTTCGCCGGCGGTGCGGTTGTGGTTGTCGGTCAAAGCCTCGACGATCACGGCGACGCCGCCCGGCGCGTAGCCTTCGTAGCGGATTTCGTCAAAGGTCTCGGTCTCGGAGCCGGACGCCTTCTTGATAGCCCGCTCGATATTGTCCTTGGGCATATTTTCGGCCCGCGCCGCCAGGATCGCCGCGCGCAGGCGCGGATTGAACGCCGGATCCGGCATTCCGAGCTTGGCCGAGACTGTGATTTCACGCGCCAGCTTGCCGAACACCTTGGAGCGGACTTTGTCCTGCTTCCCCTTGCGGTGCATGATGTTCTTGAACTGGGAATGACCGGCCATGGCGCTTCGCTGTGCTGGGAGTGGAAACCGGCGGCTGTATAGTCCGGCTGGCCGGGAAAATAAACTGCGGACTAAACCGCCGCCACGGCCACGTTGCGCAGCACCGCGTCGATCCGCTCGCCGACCCTGGCGACGTTGCGGTGAACCCGCGTCTTGTAGCGCCGGACGGCGTCGCGATCGACCAGGAAGAATTCCTGCTCCGGATAGCTGCGGCCGAAAATGTCGAGCAGCAGGCTGCGGAAGGCGCCGGAGGTGATGCCGGGCATCTGCGCCGACGGCTGCTCGCCATAGGCCGCCATTTCCGCCGACGTCAGCGCGCACAGCAGCGGATGCAGACGGGTCGAATACACCGTCTTGTGCTTCTGGATCACCTGGATGGCGCGGTCGAGCGCGTGGCTGTCGCGGATCTCGTCGATCACCTGCAGCGGTTCGTCGACGGTCGCGGTGGTCATCGGGAACTGGTCGATCAGCCAGTCGCCGAGATGGACGACATTGCCGCGCCCGCGGCCGTACATCAGCATGTCATCCTCGCTGCGCGCGTACCAGGTGTCGAGACGGTCGAGCACACGGTCGAGCGCGGGGCGCGGGATCAGTTCGCGGTACTGGGTGCCGAAGATGCCGATGGAGGCCTTGGCGCGGCCGAGCACTTCGATTACGTCGTCGCCGAGCAGCGGCTGAAACAGCCCGGAACCGACGCCGAGAACCACCAGATCGTATTTCTCGCGTGCCTGCCCAAGCGCATCGAAGCTGAAATGATCGACCTCCGCTTCGCCCGGCAGCAGCGCGTTGATCATGTGCGCGCCGAGCCGGTCGCCGAAATTGCCGTCATGGTTCGACAGCACGGCGACGCGGCAGGTGGCAGTCGGGTTGACCTTGTCGGTGCGCGTCAAGCGCATCAGCACCTCGGTGGCGCCGACCGGCGCCGTGCATTCGATGCGGAACCCGTAGCGGTCGAACAGCAGCGCCAGATCGTAGAAGCTCAGGTGGTTGGCAAAGCCGCGCGCGCTCCGCTCCGGTTCGGCGCACAGATCGGTCGCGCAATAGCTCAGCACGATGTCGCGGTTGCCGAAGCGCAGGTCGGTGAAGAAGGTTTCGAGATCCGGGATGTATTCGAGCACGCCGAGCATGACGACGATGTCGGCATCGCCCACGGCCTTGGCGGGAAACTCGCCGCTGAAGTCGGCGCCCTGATAGTGGCAACCATTCGGCAGCAACGGCTCGAGCGCTTCGCCGCCGCGGCGCAGTTCGAACACGCGTGAGCCGCTGGCGATGAATTGGGCGGCCAGGTCGGCGCGGGCATCGCGCTCTGGTGTTGATGCCGGGCGCATCTCCTCCGGCGAGGAGTCGAACGCGAGATTGCCGCCAATGTGCAGGTTCATGCGCGCCGTGCCCATATCGCAATGCCGGACACGTGCACAAGCCGGCGAATCATCATGGTCTACCGAATCACCGTGGTGAGTCGCGGTCAACTATTTCCGTCATCGTGCGTGAGCACTCAATCCCAGAACACCGGCCGGGCCTGCTCCAGCACGCCGCCGATCCGCACGGCGGCGACCTTTGCCGCAAGCCCAGTCGTGTCGTCGGTCTCGACCGCAATGCCGCACAATGTCGCCGGGCCGCTGGCCGGCTCGAATTTGCCGCCCGGCACCTTGCGCAAAAAGCGCGTCAGCGGCTCGTCCTTGTTCATGCCGATGACCGAGTCGAAGTCGCCGGTCATGCCGACATCGGTGACGAAAGCGGTGCGGCCCGCCAGGATACGATGATCGGCGGTCGGCACATGGGTATGCGTGCCGACCACCAGACTGGCGCGGCCGTCGCAAAAATAACCCATCGCCTGCTTTTCGCTCGACGCCTCGCAATGCATGTCGACAATGATGGCGTCGGCGGCCTCGCCGAGCGGACAGGCGGCGAGTTCGCGCTCGACCGCACCGAACGGATCGTCGAGCGGATCCATGAACACCCGGCCCATGGCGTTGACCACCAGCGCGCGCTTGCCGTTCTTGGTGTCGACCAGCGCCGCGCCGCGGCCGGGCGTGCCCTTCGGATAATTGGCGGGGCGGATCAGGCGCGGCACGCGCTCGATGAACACCAATGCCTCGCGCTGGTCCCACGAATGATTGCCGAGCGTGACGGCGTCGGCGCCGGCGTCGATCAGTTCGTGATAGATCGCCTCGGTGATGCCGAAGCCACCGGCGGCGTTTTCGCCGTTGATGACGACCAGATCGAGCTTCCAGGTGGCGACCAGCTTGGGCAAACGCTCGGTGATGATGGCGCGGCCGCTGCGCCCGACAATGTCACCGATGAAGAAAATACGCATACGTTTCAAGACTCACGAAAATCGATGACTTCGTTCTCCGTTAGCACGAGATCGAGCCGCGCGTCGCGCTCCGTCGCCGGTACACGGGCGATTTCCTGCGCCGCGAAGGCGATGCCGATGGCGACGACCTTCTTTCGGACGCGCAACGCGTCGATGGTCATGTCGTAATAGCCGGCGCCATAGCCGATGCGGTGGCCGGTGCGGTCGAAGGCCGCCAGCGGCACGATCAGGATATCGGGCGCGAGCTCGGCTGCGTCCGGGAACGGCTCGCGGATACCCCACTGCCCGGCTTTGAGCGGCGCGCCGAACTGCCAGGCGCGCATGATCAGCGGCTGGCCGCGTCTGGCGATGGCCGGCAGCGCCAGTTGCGCGCCGGCATCGGCCACTCTGCGCATTAGAGGGATCGGATTGATCTCGGTCTTCATCGCCGAAAAGCCGGCGACGATAGTCCCGGCACTGACCGGTACCGGCAGGCCGCGCGCGGCGATAGTCTCGGCGGCCTGCTGGCGCTCGGCCGCAGGTAAGGCGTCGCGTCGCGCCAGAGCGGCGGCGCGGAGTTGAGCTTTTTGGTCGGAGATCGTGTCCAACGTACCCCCGTCATCCTGAGAGCCTGACTGAAAAAGCGGTGAGTGATCCCAGCGGGCTGTGATTCCATCGGATTTGCAAAGATTCGAGGGAGATCACGATGGCCTGGACTGGGACCACTCGCGCACACTATCGACGGGACCGCCCGCGCTACACAAGCG
>JAUXXH010000043.1 GCA_030684935.1 Pseudolabrys sp.
CGACGGGATGTGCCTCAGGCCCATCCGTACGGGCGCTTTCGCCCGGTCGTCCTCACGTCCAGCCATTGAAGGCAGACCCCCGTAGTGGGGCCGGACGGCGTCCCAGGGCCTCCCGGGTGCGGGGTTACGAGCCCCGCCCGCGGGCGCCGCATCCGGTCCCGTCTGCGTTGCGTCTCCGGAGACGCCCCTCGATGGACCGGACGGAGGGCAGAGTATTTAAACCTAGGCATAAAGTCAAGAGGCGTTGCATCTGTCTTTCAGGGTCATTTTTCGGACGCGAGCCGTGTAGCCCGCCGCTTGCGCGCGACCTCAGGGGTCACCAAATAACCGTCATGGCATTCGCACGCACCGCCGAAGCCCCCGGCACCGAAGAGGGCACGGACAGCGACACCGGGTTGCGCCAGGATTTCTGGCGCAAGACCCGCGGCGTCGCGGCGCGGCTGCCGTTCGCCGACGAATTGCTGGCGGCCTATTACTGTGCCTTCGACCGCGAGACGCCGCTGCCGGTGAAAGCCGCGCTGCTTGGCGCCATCGCCTATTTCGTGCTGCCGGCCGACGCCATTCCCGACGTTATGCCGGTGCTCGGCTTTACCGACGACGCCGCGGTGCTGGCGACGACGCTGAAGCTGGTCGCGGGCAGTATCCGTCCGGAGCATCGCGACGCCGCGCGCGAGAAGCTGGCCGAATTCAAGTAGCGTCGCTGTCCCTGCGATGATTACGGCCGCAGCAGCACCTTGCCCATCACTTTACGTTCCGCCAGCGCCTTGAGCGCGTCGGCCGCCTGTTCGAGCGGGTAGACGGCGTGCACATGCGACGACAGCTTGCCGTCAGCGACCCACGTCAAAAGCTGCTCGGTATTGGCGCGATGGCCGGCCGGATCGCGCTGCGTCCATGAGCCCCAGAACACGCCGAGCACGTCGCAGCCTTTCAGCAGCACCAGATTGAGCGGCAGCTTGGTGATCTCGCCGGCGGCGAAGCCGACCACCAGAAAGCGTCCCTCCCAGGCAATCGAGCGCAGCGCCGCTTCCGCCAGCGCACCGCCGACCGGATCGTAGATCACGTCGGCGCCCTTGCCGTTTGTGACACGTCGCAACGCTTCCTTGAGATCGTCGCTGCCATAATCGATGCCGTCGTCGGCACCATGTTCGCGCGCGAAGGCGATCTTCTCCGCCGACGAGGCACAGGCGATCACCTTCGCACCCATCAGCTTGCCGAGTTCGACCGCCGCCAGCCCGACGCCGCCCGAGGCGCCGAGCACGGCCAGCGTCTCGCCGGCTTTCAGCCGGGCGCGATCCTTGAGCGCGTGCAGCGTGGTGCCATAGGTGACGCAGAGGCCGGCGGCCTGATCGAAGCTGACGCCGTCCGGAATCGTCACCAGCCGGTCGACGCCGAGCGCGACGCGCTGGCGCGCTGCGCCATAACCGGAATAGCCGAGCACGCGATCGCCCGCCTTCAGCCCGCTGACGCCGGATCCGAGGCCCTCCACCGTGCCGGCGAACTCCGCCGCCGGCGAGAACGGCATCGGCGGCTTGGTCTGATATTTGCCTGCGATGATCAGCGTGTCGAAGAAGTTCAGCGCCGCGGCCTCGACGCGCACCACGGCTTCGCCGGCGGCAGGCACCGGATCGGCGATATCGGCCAGTTCAAGATCGTCAGGCGTGCCGTAACGGGTGCAGAGCAGGGCTTTCATGGCGCTTTGGGTCCGGTGACGTTAACTTTTCGCCGCTAGGGTTGCGGAGGTGGGGCGGCGCATTGACGCCTTCACAAGGTCGATATTCGCCGGTATTGCGCTAATATCCCAGCGATTCCTCGAGGCGGCTTTCTGCGCCGTCGTCCAATACAACCGGTAGGGCCCGATGATGAAAACTTTTTACTACAGCCCCGCGATTGCATTGTTGACCGCCGTCGCCGTGTTTCCGCCGACCGAAGTCTTTGCCCAATCGAAGAACCCCAGCGAACAGGCCGTGCTGCTCGGTCAGTTCGGCGACTGGGGCGCCTACCGGGCAACGCCCGGCGGAAGGACCGTCTGCTTCGCGCTGTCGAAGCCGACGTCGGATGTGACCGATCCGCCGGGCCGCAACCGCGGTTCGCCCTATGCCTTCGTCTCGACCCGTCCCTCCGAGAAGGTGACGAATGAGGTGTCGGTGATTGTCGGCTACCCGCAGAAGGGCGGCGTCGAAGCCACCGCCGCCATCGGCGGGGCGAGCTACGTCATGTACACCCAGAACGACGGCGCCTGGGTGAAGAACGCTGCCGAGGAACCGCAGATGGTCGACGCTATGCGCAAAGGCGCCGACATGATCATCCGGAGCGAATCCACGCGCGGCACCAAGACCACCGACACCTACTCGTTGCGCGGCGTCGCCGACGCGCTCGACAAGGTGGCGGCGGAGTGCAAATAGGTCCGATCGGGCCCCAAATCGGGGCTCCGGCGGCTTAATTGCCGGGTTTGAACAGGTGGCGCGGGCGGACGATTCCCCCTAGATAGGGGCGATGACACCCGCCGCCGATACTGCTGTTTTCGTCGAAAAGACGCCGCTGGAGCGCTATGTCGCGCCGGCGAAGCCGTCGCTGATCGGCCTGTCGCGGGCCGAACTGGCCGAGGCGCTGGCCGACATCGGCGTGCCTCAGGCGCAGCGCAAGATGCGTGTGCAGCAGCTCTGGCACTGGATCTATTTCCGCGGCTTCACCGAATTCGACGCCATGACCAGCATGGGCAAGGATTTGCGCGCGGCGCTGGCCGAGCGCTTCACGCTGGCGCGGCCCGAAGTCGTGGCCGAACAGGTTTCGGTCGACGGCACCCGCAAATGGTTGTTACGGCTGCCCGGCGAGACGCAAGGCGAGCGGCCGCACGAAGTCGAGTGCGTCTACATTCCCGACACCGAGCGCGGCACGCTCTGCGTTTCCAGCCAGGTCGGCTGCACGCTGACCTGCTCGTTCTGCCACACCGGCACGCAGCGGCTGGTGCGCAATCTCACCGCCGGCGAGATCGTAGGTCAGGTGATGATGGCGCGCGACCGGCTTGGCGACTGGCCGGGCGGTGTCCGACCGACCGATGGCGTGGTGCCGAGCGGCGACAACCGCTGCGTCACCAACATCGTCATGATGGGCATGGGCGAGCCGCTGTACAATCTCGACGCCGTGCGCGACGCGCTGCTGATCGTCGCCGACGGCGAGGGCATCGGTATCTCCAAACGCCGCATCACGCTGTCGACCTCCGGCGTGGTGCCGAACATCGAACGCGCCGGCGCCGAAATCGGCTGCATGCTGGCGATTTCGCTGCACGCGGTGCGTGACGATCTTCGCAACGAACTGGTGCCGCTGAACCGCAAATATCCGATCGCCGAATTGCTCGATGCCTGCCGCAATTATCCCGGCGCCTCCAACGCAAGGCGCATCACGTTCGAATATGTGATGCTCAAGGACGTCAACGATTCAATCGAGGATGCCAAGGCGCTGGTGCGTTTGCTCAAGGGCATTCCGGCCAAGATCAACCTGATCCCGTTCAATCCCTGGCCCGGCACGAAATATGAATGTTCGGACTGGGATCAGATCGAGAAATTCTCGCAGGTGGTGTTCGACGCCGGCTATGCCTCGCCGGTGCGCACGCCGCGCGGCCGCGATATCTTCGCCGCCTGCGGCCAGCTCAAGAGCGCCACCGAAAAGCTGACCGCGCGGGAACGCATGGCGTTGCGCGCCATGGCCATGACGGACTGACGTGGCATTCATCGGCCGCCTTTTTGTCATCGCCTTCGCCGTCATCCTGGCAAGCACCGCCGCCGGCATCGTCATCGCCTATGGCCTGCTTGGATCGGAATGGCGCGTGTTCAGCGGCGATGTCAGCGAACGCGCCGGCTTCTGGATCGTGACCTTTGCCGGCGCCAGCTTCACCGGGGCGGTCGGGCTGCTGCCGCTGGCGATCCTGATCGCCGTCTCCGAAGCCCTGAAAATCCGCTCGTTTCTGCTGCACGGGCTGGCCGGCGCCGCGATGCTGGTGTTGGGGCTCTACAGCAGCGGACTGGCCCGGCCTTCATATGAAGAATCGATCGACCAGGCGCCGCCGATGATCGCGCGCGAAACCGAGATCGCCGCCGCCGCCGGTGTGGTGTTCGGTCTGGTGTACTGGCTGCTTGCCGGACGCAACGCGGGTCGCTGGCGCGAGCGCCCGTAGCGCAGCAGCGCCAAAAGGCGGGCCGGCGTGTTCTTTCCATTTTCACGAGGCTCGGCTAGACCGCAGCCGCACGCCGCGAAGGGTAAGCGCAAGGACAACAATGAACCGCACCGGCCTTTACATCGCGCTCGCCATTGCCGTCGTCACCGGTCTGGTCTTCGGCTTTTATCCCGAACTCGATCTGCGCATTTCGCGCTACTTCCACGGCATCGTCGATGGCGCCGGCAATACGTTCGCGCTGCGCTTTTCCGAGACGCTGATGCTGGCGCGCGATAGCGGGCTTAAAGTCAGCACCATTCTGGTTGCGGCGGCTGTGATCGCGCTGGTGGTGAAGCTGGTGCTGCCGCGCCACAAAATGCTGATGCCGGGGCGCGCCGTGCTGTTCCTGATCGCGACGATGGCGCTCGGGCCCGGGCTTCTGGTCAACGTTGTGCTGAAAGAGACCTGGAATCGGCCGCGGCCGATCGACGTGAGGCAACTCGGCGGCGTTGAGACCTTCGTGCCGTGGTGGGATCCGCGCGGCGATTGCGGCAAGAACTGCTCGTTTGTGTCCGGCGACGTGTCCGGCGCGTTCTGGACGCTGGCACCGGCGGCGCTGGCGCCGCCGCAGTGGCGGGCGGCCGCCTATGGCGCGGCGCTGGCGCTGGGAACCGCCATGTCGGCGTTCCGCGTGATCGCCGGCGGACATTTCGTCAGCGATGCGATCTTCGCCGGCGTCTTCACGTTCCTGATCATCTGGCTCGCCTACGCGCTGATCTACCGCTGGCCGCGCACGCGGCTGTCCGACGAGGCGGTCGAGCAGAGGATTGAAAGGGCCGGCAGACTTTGCTATAAATTAAACAAACGACTGTTTGCCATCATTTCAGAAAAGCCCTGACAAGCCCGGAAGGAAGTTCCAAGTGAGACTATTGAGCCTGAAGCCCCTGTATGCAGCCGTTGCTGCGGCGACCCTCGCCTTGATGCCTGGAAACGCCCAGGCCGCATGGCCCGAGCGCACCATCACCCTGTTGGTTCCGTTCGCGCCGGGCGGGCCGACCGACATCATCGCCCGCATTCTCGCCGACTCGCTGACCACCTCGCTCAAGCAGTCGGTGATCGTGGAAAACAGGGCCGGCGCTGCCGGCAATATCGGCATGGGCATGGTGGCCCGCGCGGCGCCGGACGGCTACACGCTGCTGCTGGCGTCGACCTCGATCGCCGTCAACACGGCGCTGTTCAAGAGCCTGCCGTATGATCCGTTCAAGGACTTCGCGCCGATCTCGGAACTCGTGAACTCGCCCAACATTCTCGTCGTCAACGCCAAGTCGGACATCAAGACGGTGGCCGATCTGGTGGCGCGCGCCAAGGCGGCGCCCGGCACCTTCAACTATTCGTCTCCCGGCGCCGGCACCAAGTCGCACCTCACCGGCGAAGAGTTGAAGCAGCGCGCCGGCATCGATATGGCGCATATCCCTTATCGCGGCGCCGGTCCGGCGGCGGCGGCGATTCTTGAAGGCTCGGTGCAGCTCGGCTCGGTGGCGCTGCCGGCGGCCGAACCGATGGTCAAGTCGGGTCAGCTCCGGGCGCTCGCGGTCACCGGTGCCAAGCGCTGGTTCTCGATGCCGGATGTGCCGACCATGATCGAATCCGGTTACCCGGACTTCGTATCCGACACCTTCTCGGCGCTGCTGGCCCCGGCCGGTACGCCGAAGGAAATCATCGATATGCTGGCCAAGCACAGCCGCGACGCGCTCGCCACCGAGAAGGCGCGCGAACAGGCCCGGGCCGCCGGCTTCGAAGTGGTCGCCGGCACGCCAGCAGAACTGACCGCGAAGATGCAGAAGGAAATTCCGGCGGTGAAGGCGCTGGTCGAACGCGCCGGCATCAAGCCGCAATAACACGTCAGAGCGGACGCTAACAAAAAACGCCGGGCCCAGGGCCCGGCGTTTTCGTTTGTGCGATAGCAAAACTTACCGCTGCGCGCGCTTGTCCCTGGCCGGCTTGCTGCCGGTGGTGCTCGATGCCGGCGTATCGGCCTGCTTGCCGGAGTCGCCGGCATGAAGCTTTTCGGCGAACAGCGCGATGGTCCGGGCGTAGACCTCGGCCTTGTTCCACGCCTTGATCGCGGCGAAGTTCGGCTGATCCGGGCCCCAGCCCTGGCCGCGCTGCCAACCATGGCCCTTGAGATAATTGGCGGTCGAGGCGAGCACGTCCGGCACCGTCTTGACCAGATCGCGGCGCCCATCGCCGTCGAAATCGACCGCGAATTTGTCGTAGGACGACGGAAGGAACTGGGTCTGGCCGATCTCGCCGGCCCACTCGCCGATCATCTGCGCCGCGGTCATGTCGCCGCGATCGATGATGCGCAACGTGGCGAATACCTCGTTATGAAAGAACTCGGAACGGCGGCAGTCGTACGCCAGCGTCGCCACCGAGCGCAAGATCGAGCGCTTGCCGTGAACGATGCCGTAATCGGTTTCCAGACCCCAGATCGCCACCACAACCGCCCCCGGCACGCCATATTGCTGCTCGACCCGCTTCAGCGTTGCGGCATGGGTCTGCAGCATCCGGGCGCCTTTGGCCAGCCGGTCGCGCGAGATCATGCGGCCGGAAAACTGCTCGAAGGTCTGTTTGAAGACGTGCTGGCGCCGGTCGGCGGCGAGCACAGCGTCGTCGATGGTCAGGCCGTCAAGTGCGGCGAGGGTTTTGCGCGAAATGCCTTTGGCAGCAGCTTCCTTCCGGATGTCGGCGATGAAGGCGGCGAACCCGCCTTTATGTTCGCACTGCGCAGCCAGAGCCGGCGCAGCGGAAACGAATACGGCACCGGCGAGCGCGGCCGCGATAGCAGCGTAAAACTTTGACATTGATGAAGCCCCACTGTGTCTGTCCCGGAGCAGAATTATCGCAACGCCCTCTGACCGCCAGCGCCATCGCGGGGTAAGCTTAATCCGCATGGTTACGCGCCGATGACAAAGATCGGTCCGCGCGCTGCTAGAGTTCATCCGATTCGTGTCAGGAGGGTCCGGTGGCTGAGCAATCAAGCGAAGGCGTCAAGCGGGTGTTGCAGTTCAAGGTCAGGGCGCTCGGCGATGTCGGCCCCGTGCTGGCGCTGACCCGCAGCGCCGCCCCGTTCTACCGCTCGCTCGGCGGCGGCGGCTTCCGGGTCTTGCAGAATGTCGACGACCCGGCCCAGCTGCTGGTCGAGATCGAATACGAGGCCCATGCCGCGCTCGAACTCAACCGCCACAAGGTGGCCAGCGACCCGATGGTACGCGCTTTCCTGCAGGGCTGGCGCACCATGCTGGCCGGCAGCGCCGACGTCGACGTCTATCAGGACGTCACGGGGTAGGGCCTGACTTGACCCGGTCCTTGCGGTAGGGGATGCAGGCGCGGTCGGAGTGACCGACAGAGCCCGGGATCCGGGCGGCACAGAGGGGCGGCACCGCCGCGAAGTCCGATATGGCCGATGCCAAGTCCAAGAACGCCAATAAGAACGTGAAGAAGGTCGTGCTCGCCTATTCCGGCGGGCTGGATACCTCGATCATCCTGAAATGGCTGCAAACCACCTATGGCTGCGAGGTGGTGACCTTCACCGCCGATCTCGGCCAGGGCGAGGAGCTGGAGCCGGCCCGGCAGAAGGCGCTGCGCGCCGGCATCAAGCCGGACAACATCTTTATCGAGGATCTGCGCGAGGAGTTCGTGCGCGATTTTGTGTTTCCGATGTTCCGCGCCAACACCGTCTATGAGGGGCAGTACCTGCTCGGCACCTCGATCGCGCGGCCGCTGATCGCCAAGAAGCAGATCGAGATCGCCCGCAAAGTGGGTGCCGACGCGGTCTGTCACGGCGCCACCGGCAAGGGTAACGACCAGGTGCGCTTCGAGCTCGGCTATTACGCGCTGGAGCCCGGCATCAAGATCATCGCGCCGTGGCGCGAGTGGGAATTCAAGGGCCGCGAGGATCTGCTCGACTTCGCCCGCGCCCACCAGATCACCATCGCCAAGGACAAGGAAGGCGAAGCGCCGTTCTCGGTCGACGCCAACCTGCTGCACTCGTCCTCGGAAGGCAAAGTGCTGGAGGACCCGTCCCAGGAAGCTCCCGCCATCGTCTATCAGCGCACCATCTCGCCGATGGACGCGCCCGACAAAGCCACCGAGATTCGCATCGGCTTCGCCAAGGGCGATGCCATCAGCATCGACGGCGAGAAGCTGTCGCCGGCGACGCTGCTGGCGAAGCTGAACAAGCTCGGCCACGACAACGGCATCGGCCGGCTCGATCTGGTCGAGAACCGCTTTGTCGGCATGAAGTCGCGCGGCGTCTACGAGACGCCCGGCGGCACCATCCTGCTGGCCGCGCACCGCGCCATCGAATCGATCACGCTCGACCGCGGCGCCGGCCATCTCAAGGACGAACTGATGCCGCGCTATGCCGAGCTGATCTACAACGGCTTCTGGTTTGCGCCGGAGCGCGAGATGCTGCAGGCGCTGATCGACAAGTCGCAGGAGATGGTCGAGGGCGAGGTGCGGCTCAAGCTGTACAAGGGCAACGTCATTGTCACCGGCCGCGAAAGCCCGGCCTCGCTCTACTCGTCGACGCTGGTGACCTTCGAGGACGACAAGGGCGCCTACGACCAGAAGGACGCCGAGGGCTTCATCAAGCTCAATGCGTTGCGGCTGCGCACGCTCGGGCAGCGGAAGCGCCAGAGCAAGACGTGATGGTGCGGCTGCGTCGTCAGCGGACGCCGCCGTGTGCAGGAGGATATCTGATGGGGAAATGGGCGCATTTCGCGATTCTGCTGGCGGCCCTGGCGCTCGCCGCCTGCGCGGGCGGCAACAAAGCGGACGAGCCGGAGCCCAATATTTTCCCGACCGAGTACAAGAAGGAAATCATCCTGACGCTGCAGAACACGCTGGATGACGCGACGAACATCCGCGACGCCGGCATTACCGAGCCTGCGCTGCGCCCGGTGGGCAATGAGCAGCGTTATGCGGTTTGCGTGCGGCACAATTCACGCGACCAGAACCGCCAGTACACCGGCGTCACGACGAGCATCGCCATTTTCTTTGCCGGCCGGCTGAATCAACTGGTGACGGCTCCCGAGCAGTGCGGCAAAGCCAATTTCAAGCCGTTCCCTGAACTGGAACAGATCTGTTACGCCGCCAGGTGCAATTGAGAGACCCGCGCCGCGCCTCAATGGCCGTCGTCAAACGTGCCGCTGGCCGGTTCGGCGGTGGCGTGGCTCACCTTCAACGCCGGCACCAGTGGTAGGCCGCGGCGCTGCTTGTCGGCGATCTCGGCCGCAACTTTCTGCATGAAGATGAAGCGCTCCGGCGTGGTCGGATGCGTGCTGCCGAGACGGATGCTGGCCGGGCTTTCCAGCGCCAGCGCACGCCACACATTCTCGGCGCCGGCAATGTCGTAGCCGGCGCGCGCCGCATAATAGGCGCCGACATAATCGGCCTCGCGTTCGAAGCCGACGCTGAACGCCATCAGGCCAATGCGTTGCAGGTGCCGCGTGAAGGTGCCGCCGGTGCTGATCGAGCCGGCCATCAGCGCGCCATCGACAACGGCGCCGGCGGCCGCGCCGACCAGCATGTTCTGCATCCGCTTGGCGTAGTGGCCCAGGGTCACATGCGCCAGTTCATGGCCGATGATGATGGCGAGATCGGCGTCCGAAGGTGTCAGCCGCAACATGCCGGAGTGGATGACGATGCGGCGGAAGTCGGTGAAGGCGCCGGGTTCGGGGTTGATCTCGAGCTGGATCGGGATGGCGCAGCCGATCACCGGCTGCATTGTGCGGGTCAGGAAGTCTCGGTCGCGCCAGAAGCGGACCTCGATCGGCGCGACGCCGTTCTTCTTCAGCCAGTCGGCGATCCAGCCGCGCGGGCGCGCCACGGGAATGAGTTCGCCGTTGAAGGCCACGAGCTCATCGCCGGTGACGATGCCGGCTTCCGCGGCCGGCGAGCCCTCGACCACTGCAATCACCGTCGGCCGATCCCAGCTGAGGTCGAGCGCTTCGGATGAGAACGAGCGCATCCGCCGCGGCAGGCTCTGCGGGGATACCGCCAAGAGGCCGATCTGCGCCGACACCGCGGCGCCGCAGTCGTCGCGATTGGCGGTGCGGATGCGGAAGGCGACCCGGTCGATGCGGTGTAGCTGTGTGTAGTAATCGCGGAGTTGCGCGATCTCCTGGCGCCGTCTTTCGACGGCGATGTCGTCTGGCGAAAGCGCCGGCACGCTGCTTTCAGGGCCGGCACAGCCGACCGATATCGCCAACGCCATCACGCTCGGCCACAAACGCGAACGCAACTGACAGCCCCCAACCGGGGCCCAGCATGCGTCAGCGCCACAACCGGATCAAGTCAGGGTTGTGGTCGTGTTTCACGCAACCAACAAAGTTGGCCGCGCCACAAGGCGGTCGCTTTCGCCAACTACATGGAAACCTTGCGGTTTTCCCCAAGGTCCGGGCGGTTTCCCGTGGCCGCGGCAATCGCCATCTTGATGCTGCTGACAACCTTGCCCGGACCGTCCCAATACTGGGCCTCGATCGGGGTCACCTTCAACACCCGGATATTCGGATCGTCCGGCGACTCCCACCACGCCTTGGCCGGGGTCGACCACAGCTTCTTGATCGCGGCGCGGTCGTTGGAGACTTCGGCTTTGCCGCTGACCGACACATAGGCCTGGCTGCCGGTGTCGGCGAACGCCAGCGCCAGCTTCGGATACCGGGCGATCTCGTCGTCCTTGTGCTGGCGCACGTCGGTGAGGAAATAGATCGTGTGGTCCTCGCGCCGCGGGTAGGAACCCATCGGGCGCGAATGCAGATCGCTGCCGTCCCACGTCGTGAGCATGCAGATGCCGATCTTGTCCATCAGTTCCCACACGCGGTCGCTGCCCGAGTCCGTCATTGGAACGCCTCACCTGTTGATCGTCGAAAGAGTTGGACCGTCAACGTGAGGCGATTGCGAATGTTCCGGGACGAATGAGCGCGCGTCAGAGCTGCCGGTCGACCAGCGCCTTCTTCAGCGTGGCGATTTCCTTGGCCGGATTGAGCCCCTTTGGGCAGGCCTTGGAACAATTCATGATGGTGTGGCAGCGGTAGAGACGGAACGGATCCTCTAGATTGTCGAGGCGCTCGCCGGTGGCTTCGTCGCGCGAGTCCTGAACCCAGCGGTTGGCCTGCAGCAGGGCCGCCGGGCCGAGATAGCGGTCCGAGTTCCACCAGTAGCTCGGGCACGAGGTCGAGCAGCAGGCGCACAAAATGCACTCGTACATGCCGTCGAGCTTGGCGCGGTCGGTGTGGCTCTGCTTCCACTCCTTCTCGGGCGTCGCGGTGGTGGTGTGCAGCCACGGCTCGATCGAGGCGTATTGGGCGTAGAAATTCTTCAGGTCCGGCACCAGATCCTTCACCACCGGCTGGTGCGGCAGCGGATAGATCTTGACCGGAGCCTTGTTGTCGTCGATCGCCTTGGTGCAGGCCAGCGTATTGGTGCCGTCGATGTTCATGGCGCAGGAGCCGCATACGCCTTCCCGGCAGGAGCGGCGGAAGGCGAGCGTCGGATCGATGTTGTTCTTGATCCAGATCAGCGCGTCGAGGACCATCGGGCCGCAGTCGTCGCGATCGACGTAATAGGTGTCGATCTTCGGATTGGCGTCGTCATCCGGGTTCCAGCGGTAGACCTTGAACTCGGTCAGGTGCGTCGACTTCGGCGCCCGCGGCCAGGTCTTGCCCTCGGTGATCCGGGAATTCTTCGGCAGCGTGAGTTCGACCATGGTCTTTCCGCTTTCTCTCCGATGTCATGGCCGGGCTTGTCCCGGCCATCCCGCTTAGCCGGGCAAGCGCCTTGCCTCCGGGGTCACCGGGACAAGCCCGGTGACGACAAGAATTAATAAACCCGCGCCTTCGGTTCGATGTAGGCGATCTCGTTGGTCAGCGTGTAGGTGTGCACCGGCCGGTAGTCGAGTGTGACGCCGCCGCTGTCGTCCATCCAGGCCAGCGTGTGTTTCATCCAGTTCTGGTCGTCGCGGTCCGGATAATCTTCGCGGGCGTGACCGCCGCGGCTTTCGGTGCGGTTGCGCGCCGAGTCCATGGTGACGACGGCCTGGCCGATGAGGTTGTCGAGCTCCATCGTCTCGATCAGGTCGGAATTCCAGATCAGCGACCGGTCGGTGACGCGCAGGTCGGGCATGCCGGCATAGACATCGTGAATGAGCTTGTGACCTTCATCGAGCACTTCGCCGGTACGGAACACGGCGCAGTTGTTCTGCATCACGCGCTGCATCTTGAGGCGCAGCTCCGCGGTCGGCGTGCCGCCCGAGGCGTGACGGAATTTGTCCAGCCGCGCCAGCGCCAGATCGGCCGAGTCCTTCGGCAGGTCGGGCTGTTTTTCGCCGGGGGTGAGAATCTCGGCGCAACGCAGCGCCGCGGCGCGGCCGAACACCACCAGGTCGATCAGCGAGTTGGAGCCGAGCCGGTTGGCGCCGTGCACGGACACGCAGCCGGCTTCGCCGAGCGCCATCAGGCCGGGGACCACGGTGTCCGGATCGCCGTTCTTCAGGGTCACCGCTTCGCCGTGATAGTTGGTGGCGATGCCGCCCATGTTGTAATGCACGGTCGGCAGCACCGGGATCGGCTCGCGGGTGACATCGACGCCGGCGAAGATGCGCGCCGTCTCGCTGATGCCGGGCAGGCGTTCGTGCAGCACCTTGGGATCGAGATGATCGAGGTGCAGGAAGATGTGGTCCTTGTCCTTGCCGACGCCGCGGCCCTCGCGGATCTCCATGGTCATCGAACGCGACACCACGTCGCGCGAGGCCAGATCCTTGGCCGAGGGCGCGTAACGCTCCATGAAGCGCTCGCCTTCCGAATTGGTCAGATAGCCGCCTTCGCCACGCGAGCCTTCGGTGATCAGGCAGCCGGCCGGATAGATGCCGGTCGGGTGGAATTGCACGAACTCCATGTCCTGCAGCGGCAGGCCGGCGCGCAGCACCATGCCGCCGCCGTCGCCGGTGCAGATATGCGCCGAGGTGCAGGAGAAATAGGCGCGGCCATAGCCGCCGGTCGCCAGGATCGTCATGTTGGCGGCGAAGCGGTGCAGCGTGCCGTCATCCATGTTCAGCGCGATCACGCCGCGGCAGCGGCCGGCGTCGTCCATGATCAGGTCGATGGCGAAATACTCGATGTAGAACTCGGCGTTATGCTTCAGCGCCTGGCCGTACATCGTGTGCAGCATGGCGTGGCCGGTGCGGTCGGCGGCGGCGCAGGTGCGCTGCGCGGTGCCCTTGCCGTAATGCGTGGTCATGCCGCCGAACGGGCGCTGGTAGATCTTGCCGTCTTCCTCGCGCCGCGAGAACGGCAGGCCCCAGTGCTCCAGTTCGTAGACGGCGGCCGGCGCGTTGCGGCACAGATATTCGATCGAGTCCTGGTCGCCGAGCCAGTCGGCGCCCTTGACGGTGTCGTACATGTGCCAGCGCCAGTCGTCCTCGCTCATGTTGCCGAGGGCTGCGGCGATGCCGCCTTGCGCCGCGACGGTGTGCGAGCGGGTCGGGAACACCTTGGTGATGCAGGCGGTGCGCAAGCCGGCTTCCGAGCAGCCGACCACGGCGCGCAGGCCGGAGCCGCCGGCGCCGACCACGACCACGTCATAGGTGTGGTCCTCGATCGGATAGGCCTTGCCGTTGACCGCGGGGCCGCCGTTGGTCTTGCCGTTGGTCTTGCCGTTGGAGTTTCCGTTAATTGCCATGACTCAGACCCCGAACGACAGCTTGAGAATGGCGAAGGCGGACGCGAGGCCGACGACAGACACGAAGAACGTATTCGACATCAGCGCGAGGAATTTCCATTTATCCTCGTGCACGTAGTCGAGGATGATTTCCTGCATGCCGAGCCACATGTGATAGGCGGTGTTGATGATGAACAGCAGCATCAGGATCGCGATCAGCGGCGATCCGAGAATCTGCACGACCGCGGCGTGGCTGCGTCCCAGCAACGAAATGACGATGACGATCAGGGCGACGGTGAGCAGCACGCCTGCCACCGAGGTGACGCGCTGATGCCAGAAATGGCTGGTGCCGGAGCGCGCGGCGCCCAGGCCGCGGACCCGGCTCATCGGCGTGCGGAACATGGGTTCGGTCATCGCGGGCCTCCCATGGCCAGATAGCCGACCACCCAAAGCGCCAGCGTCAGTGCGATCGACCCGACCAGCGTGGCGACCGTCATCCATTCGCGGTCGGCGGGATCGAAGCCGTGCAGCGTGTCCCACACCAGATGGCGGATGCCGCCGAGCATGTGGTGCAGCAGCGCCCACGTGTAGCCGAACAGGATCAACTGCCCGACTATGCTGCCCATGAACCATTCGACAGTAGCGTAGGCGTTGGGGCCGGTCGCCGCCGCGATCAGCCACCAGGCGATCAGCAGCATCCCGAAATAGAGCGCGGCGCCGGTGATGCGATGGACGATGGACATCATCATCGTCAGCATCGGGCGGTAGATCTGCAGGTGGGGGGAGATGGGGCGGGCGCGCTTCGCACCCATACCGGTTCTCGCCTCGAGCTCGGCCATCGTGGTTTCTCCCTGCGCCGCCGTAACTCTGTCAGCAGCGCGGCCGCTTGGTAGCGAAAGTACGCGGATACCGCAACGCACCCAACGGGCGAGCGACCGCGAATTTCAAACTTTGCCAATTCTAACTTCTTGGATTACGAACAAAGCCCTATAGAACTGCTTATGCAATATGTGTTTTGCGTAGCCAGCCTTCGTCAAATAAGAAGGTGCCGCTTTTATGCGCTATGACCTGACCGATCTCAACCTGTTTCGCCACATTGTCGAGGCCGGCAGCATCACCCACGGCGCCGCCCGGTCGAATCTGGCGCTGGCGGCGGCCTCGACCCGGATCCGCAAGATGGAGCTGTCGTTCGGCACCGAACTGCTGGTGCGCGGCCGTCAGGGCGTGGTGCCGACCCAGGCCGGCCGCACGTTGCTGGCCCATGCGCGCTCGATCCTGGCGCAGAGCGAGCGCCTGCAGGAGGACCTCACGCCCTATGCCCGCGGGCTGGCCGGGCAGGTGCGGGTGCTGTCCAACACCAATGCGCTGACCGAGTTTCTTCCCGAGACGCTGAGCTCGTTCCTGATGGCCTTTCCCGACATCAGCGTCGACCTGGAGGAGCGGCTGTCCGACGAGATCGTCGGCCTGATCGCCGAAGGCACCGGCGACATCGGCATCGTCGCCGGGACCGTCGACAATGGCGGGCTGCACACGTTTCCGTTCCGCAGCGACCGTTTCGTGCTGGTGGTGGCGAAAAGCCATCCGCTGGCCAGCCGGCCGCGCATCGGCTTTGCCGAGGTGCTGGACTACGACATGGTCGGGCTCGACCGCGCCAGCGCCATCCAGCGCTTTCTCGCCGACAAGGCCAACCGCATCGGAAGGCCGCTGCGGCTGCGCGTGCAACTGCGCTCGTTCGACGCGATCTGCCGCCTTGTCGAATGCAATGTCGGCGTCGGCATCGTGCCGGAGACGACGGTCAGCCGGGCCGCGCGCAACATGGCGATCAGCGCCATCCGCCTCACCGATTCATGGGCGCCGCGCGAACTGACCATCTGCGTCCGCAACCTCGAGGCGCTGCCACCCTATGCAAGGCAACTGGTGGACCATTTGCGGGCGAGTGCGTGAGCTTCTGTGTCATCACCGGGCTTGTCCCGGTGATCCCGCTTATGGGCGCACTGCGTTCCTAAGCGGGATGGCCGGGTCAAGCCCGGCCATGACACTGTACTTGCTGGGCTACTTCGGCATCAGCACCCAGTAATCCAGATCGAGGATCACCGCCGTGTCGTAATCGTCGCCGTTCTTGTACGGGAAGTCGGCGCAGGGCTTGTCCTTGGTGGCGACGGTGCGCAGCCGCAGCGCGCCGACATCGCGGCGGCCGTGCAGCTTGGCGGTGTCCAGCACCTCGGTCCAGGCGAACACCGTCAATCCGGCAAACAGCGGCGAGACGTGGCGCCCGCCATTGATCGCGGCGATGTGGAAGGCGTTGCCCAGCCCGTTGAACGACAGCGCCCGCGCCAGCGAGATCGGATGGCCGCCATAGATCAGGCGCTTGCCGAACCGGCTCTTGCTCTCGGTGAAGTGGTCGAAGTGGATGCGCGCGGTGTTCTGGTAGAGCCGCGTCGCGATCATGTGCTCGGCGTCTTCCACCGTGATGCCGGCGACATGGTCGATCTTCTCGCCTTTGCTGTAGTCGCCGAAGCGATGCCGACTGCCGGCCAGCACATTGTCGTAAGCGCCGTTATTGACGATCGGGCAGCCATTGCCGAGCAGATCGACTTCCACGGTGGCGGGCAGTTCGGGCACGACTTCGTCCGGCGCCGGCGCCTTCTCGTCGCGCTTGCGCACCATCACCCAGCGCACATAGTCCAGGACCGCGGTGCCGCTCTCGTCGAAGCCGCGCGAGCGCACATAGACGATGCCGGTCTTCCTGTTGGAGTTTTCCTTCAGCCCGATCACTTCCGACGTGGCGCTTAGCGTCGCGCCCGGATAGACCGGCTTGAGGAAGCGGCAATCGGCGTAACCGAGATTGGCGACGGCGTTGAGCGAGATGTCCGGCACGGTCTTGCCGAACACGATGTGAAACACCAGCAGGTCGTCGACCGGCGCCTGGCGGTAGCCGATCGCCTGCGCGAAGTTGTCCGATGACTGCACGGCAAAGCGCGAGCCGAACAGCCCGTTGTACAGCGCGACGTCGCCGGTGGTCACGGTGCGCGGGGTGGCGTGGCGGATCTGCTGGCCAAGGCGGAAGTCCTCGAAGAAATTGCCGGTGCTGGTTTTGGCGTCGCTCACGCTTGTAACTCCTTCAACAGTTCATCCCGGCGCTGCATTCTCACCAACCCGTGAAACAAACGCCAGCGCCGGTCAACGGGAAACTGAACATGACGTGTTTGCGACAGAGGCCGGCAATGTGGCGCGACATAGCGCGCCAATGTCCATATCGGTGACCGTCATCGTCACCATGGCTGCTTGGGGTGCAGCTGGTGCAGCGGGCTATGTGACGCCGAGCGCTACCCTGCGCTAAAGGGATTGACGACCGTGACGTTGAAGACCCGGAAGTCCTTCACGTTTCGCGTTGCCACCGTCAGCCCATGGGCTTGCGCAGTGGCGGCAATCATTGCGTCGATGGTCAAAGCGTCCGATCGCCGGTGCATGAGCTTGGCCCAGATACGAAACGCCTCCGTCGTCATCGGCAACACAGTGAGTGTTGCGACGACCCGGTCGATGAAGGCTTCGATCTCCAAGGCTTTTGCCGGGTTTTGCTCCCTAGTCAGTTCGACGCCGGCTTGAATTTCTCCAAGCGTAACTGCTGAAACATTGAGCTGTCTGTCGTCAACCTGGCTGAGCCAAGCCATCACTCCGCCATGGGGCCGCGATTTGCGTGTTTCGGAAACAATATTGGTGTCGAGCAGATACACGGCTAGAATTTTGGTGGCGCGCGGCGACGCAATCTGCCGCGGGGCGGAATGACAAGATCGCGCGGCCCTCTGTCCGACAGCAGCACCTCCTTCAGCGTTGGCGGGCGGGTGTGCTGGATTTGCTCCCATTGCTCCATAGGGACGAGCACCGCAGCATCATGGCCACGTTTGGTCACGATTTGAGGACCCTCACGCTGGCATGTCTCCAGCAACTCGCTGAAGCGAGCCTTGGCATCCTGGACGGGCCAACTTTTCATGGGATGTCTCTCTGACTAGTCAGATGACTAGTCTAAGATGGGAAGCGTCGATTTGCAAGGGCGGCTCACCCTCACTTCTCCTGCGGCGGGCGGTCGTTCTCGGTGATCAGCCGGGCGCCGCGCTGGTAGGTGAGGTAGCTCCAGAACCAGGTGACGGCGACAATGAAGCGGTTGCGCGCGCCGATCAGGAAATAAATGTGCGCCACGCTCCAGAACAGCCAGCCGATGCGGCCGGTCAGGCGCAGGCGGCCGAATTGCACAACGGCGGCGCGGCGGCTGATGGTGGCAAGGTCGCCGCGGTGCCGGTAGCGGAACGGCGTATCGGCCGACCGGCCGGCTACGCGCGCCGCGATCACCTCACCGACGTAATGGCCCATCTGCTTGGCGGCCGGCGCGATGCCTGGCACCGGCTTGCCGTCGCCTTGCATGATCGACGCGGTGTCGCCGATGACGAAGACGTTCGCATGTCCGGGGACCGACAGATCGGGCGCGACCTTCACACGGCCGGCGCGGTCGGCTTCGGCGTCGAGCCATTGCGCCGCCGGCGAGGCCTTGACCCCGGCGGCCCAGATGATGTTCCAGGCTTCGATGCGCCCGGCCTTGGTGTCGACGCCGCGGTCGTCGCATTGGGTCACCGCGGTGTCGGTCATCACCTCGACGCCGGCCTCCTCCAGCGCCCTGCGCACATAATCGGACACCTCGGGCGGAAACGCCGGCAGGACGCGCGGGCCGGCCTCGATAAGGACAATGCGGGCCATGCGCGGGTCGATGCGGCGGAAGTCGGTGGCCAGCGTCTTGCGGGCGATGTCGGCGATGGCGCCGGCCATCTCGATGCCGGTGGCGCCGCCGCCGACAATGACGAAGGTCAGCCGCCGGCCTCGATCGCCGGTGTCGGCCAGTGTCTCGGCCCGCTCGAAGGCGACCAGAATGCTGCGGCGGATGCGGGTGGCGTCGTCGATCGTCTTCAGGCCCGGCGCCACCGCGGCCCATTCGTCATGGCCGAAATAGGAATGCGTCGCGCCAGTGGCGAGCACCAGATAGTCGTACGGGACCGCGTTCGACTCCGTGCGCACCGTTTGCTGCGCGGTATCGACGCCGCGCACCGGCTCCATCAGCACCGTGGCGTTCTGCTGCTCGCGCAGGATGTGGCGGATCGGCCAGGCCACGTCGGCCGGCGACAGCGCCGCGGTCGCCACCTGGTACAGCAGCGGCTGAAAGCAGTGATGGTTCTGCCGGTCGATCACCGTGACGTCGGCATCGGCGCGGCGCAGCGCCACGGCCGCTTCGAGCCCGCCGAAACCGGCGCCGACGATCACCACTTTCGGACGCCGCGGCTGATCCGCATTCATGCCTGATATCCCTGCGTTGGGGCGGTGGTGGCCTGTTGCCAAGCCGAGGCCGAGCCATTAGCACTGCCGCTCCATCGCAAAGATCGATAAAACGGCGAGGCAACGTCCATGGCAACCCACAATCTCCTGCTGCTCCCCGGCGACGGCATCGGCCCCGAAGTGATGGGCGAGGTTAAGCGTGTCGTCGACTTCTTCAACAAACGGGGTCCCGACAAGTTCACCACCGAGGACGCTTTGGTCGGCGGCAGCTGCTACGACGCCCACGGCGTTTCCATCACCGATGCCACCATGGACAAGGCAAAAGCTGCTGACGCCGTGATTTTCGGCGCGGTCGGCGGGCCGAAGTGGGACAAAGTGCCCTATGAGGCCCGCCCCGAAGCCGGCCTGCTGCGGCTGCGCAAGGATCTCGCGCTCTACGCCAATCTGCGCCCGGCGGTGACCTATCCGGCGCTAGCCGAGGCCTCCTCGCTGAAGCGCGAGCTGGTCGAAGGCCTCGACATCATGATTTTGCGCGAGCTGACCGGCGGCGTCTATTTCGGCGAGCCGAAGACCATCACCGATCTCGGCAATGGCCAGAAGCGCGCCGTCGATACCCAGGTCTATGACACCTACGAGATCGAGCGCATCGGCCGTGTCGCCTTCGAGCTGGCGCGCAAGCGCCGCAACAAGGTCACGTCGATGGAAAAGCGCAACGTCATGAAGTCCGGCGTGCTCTGGAACGAGGTGATCACGGCGCTGCACGCGCGCGAGTTCAAGGATGTGGAGCTCGAGCATCAACTCGCCGACTCCGGCGGCATGCAGCTGGTGCGCAATCCGAAGCAGTTCGACGTCATCGTGACCGACAATCTGTTCGGCGACATGCTGTCGGACATCGCCGCGATGCTGACCGGCTCGCTCGGCATGCTGGCTTCGGCCTCGCTCGGCGAGGTCGATCCCAAGACCAAGCGCCGCAAGGCGCTGTATGAGCCGGTGCATGGCTCGGCGCCGGATATCGCCGGCAAGGGCATCGCCAACCCGATCGCCATGATCGCGTCGTTCGGCATGGCGCTGCGCTATTCGTTCGATAGGGGCAAGGAGGCCGACATGATCGACAAGGCGATCGCCGCCGCGCTCGACAAGGGCCTGCGCACCGCCGACATTGCCGCGCCGGGTGCAAAGTCTGTCGGCACCGCCGATATGGGATCGGCCATTATCGTCGAACTGGAAGCGATGGCCTGACCTCTGCGCGGTTCTTGAACGAAAAACGCGGCCCCGGTGGGCCGCGTTTTGCATTTTCGAAACTGCTTGAGCGGAAAGACTAGAAACCGATCCAGGGATTGTTGCGGCCCGGCAGTGTCCACATGTCCGGCAGCGAGGTCTGGTTGCCGCCGAAGACGGTGTTGTTGAGCACGCCGCTGGCCGAGTAGTTCGACGGATAAGCGTATTTGTGGTCGCTGTTCTCGCCCGGGAAAACTTCGGTGCCGGGATCGAGATAGGAGCGGCGCTGCACGATGATCCGGGTCCGGGCGCGGCCGTCTTCGTCGCGCGTGGTGAGGACCGTACGCCCGCGGGCGTCATAGACGATGGCGCTGTTTCGCTGCTGCCGGGACTGCGCTTCGGCGACCGGCGCGGCCAGCAGGCTGGCGGTGGCAGCAACGGCGAAGGCGCCGGCAACGACTTTCAAAAGCATGTGATCCTCAACCGGTTCATGGTGCGATTCAGTGTAGCGGTCTTCGCGCCGGGACAACAGACCCATTCAGCCACTATGCCCGGGAGGCCTTAAGAAAACGCCAGCCGTCCGGCTTCGTTCCAGCCCGTTGCTTTTGCCGCACCCCGAATCGATAGTCTGAGTCTTACGACCGCACAGCCACCGGGACATGGCCTATGGCGCTCGACACGCATGCCGCGCTGGCGGGGCTGCTGCCACGCCTGATCGCTTTCGCCCGCACCATCGTCGGCGATGCCGACGCCGCCCGCGATCTGGTGCAGGAGGCGGTGGCGCGGGCGCTCGGCGCCGGCCGCATTCCGGCCGACGCACCGGCCTACCGCGCCTGGATCTTTAAAATCGTCCGCAATGCCGCGCTCGACGAATTGCGTCGCCGGCGCCCCGAGCCGGTCGAGCCGGCGCCGCCGGCCGACCTCTGGCGCTTCGACAGTGCCGCCATCGCCAAAATCACCGTCGAGCAGGGCATGGCGACGCTGCCGCCGTTGCACCGCGAAATAATCGCCTTGATCGACATCGCCGGTTTCAGCTACGCCGAGGCTGCCGGTGTCCTGAACGTCCCGATCGGGACGGTCATGAGCCGCATCACCCGGGCCCGGCTGGCGCTGCTGGCGGCGATCGAGGCGAGCTCGTTAAGGCCGATGAAGTCGAAGCATGGCAACTGAACCCTGCGACCCGGACATCGAGCGTCTCAACGCGCTGATCGATGGCGAATTGCCGCCGGCCGAGCACGCTGCTTTGGCCGGCCGAATCGCAGCCGGCCGCGAGGTGGCCGAGGCCCATGCCACGCTGGCGCGGCTCAAGGCCTGCATCGTCGCGAGCGCCGAACAGACGCCGACGGGTGCTTTCGTGCTGCCGGCCCCGAAACGCCGGCTGCTGCCCGCCGTGGGGTTCGCCGCGGCCGCTGCCGCCGTTCTGATTGCGGCCATCGGCTGGTATCCGCAGCGCCCGGTCGAGGAGCCGCCGGCTTTCAGCATTGCGCCGCTGGTCACACTGGCGTCGCTGCCGGCGGCGCCGGTCATCCCCGATCTGGCCCCGGCCGGGCTCAAGCTGGTGGGCGCCGAAATCGAGCGTGCCGGTCAGACAGCGGTGCTGGTCGCGGCCTATCGCGGGCCGCGCGGCTGCCGTCTGGAATTGCGGGTCCGGCCGGCCGCTGTCGACCTGCCACCGACCGCCGGCACCAGCCGCCGCGCCTGGACGGCCGGCGATCTCGCCTATGAGCTGGTGGCCTTCGGCATGCCGGAGGGGCGCTTCCTGGCCGTCGCCCTGGCTGCCGAATCAGCCACCCAGGCCGGCCAATTGCCGGCCGACGCGGACAACCGACTGCGCCAGGCCGGCCTGCAGGCGCCGCCTTGCGTCGGCTGATCCCCAAATAAATTTTGGAATAAATTTCCCGGCTGGTCCGTTTCTTCTCCCAAGCGTCATGGCTGTGATCATGACGCAACGTCGCCGCCGCGAGCGGCCAGGGAGGAAGCACCATGCCGGACAAGATCGAACGATCGATCGAGGAACTTTATCGCGATAATCCCGAACGCGCCGACGCCGAAATCTTCGGCCGCGAGACCGGGCCGAGCCGCCGCGGCTTTCTGAACGGCGCCGGTTTGGCCGCCATGAGCGCCGTCGTCGGCGGCGCCATCCCGTTCGCCGCCAATATGCCGGGCGGACTGATCCCGGCGGCCATGGCACAGGCCACGCCGCCCGCGCCGCCGCCGGCTAAAAAAGGGCCGACCTACCTCAATTATCCAGGCAAGAACGACAGGCTGGTGGTGATCGGCGAGCGGCCGCTGGTGGCGGAAACGCCCGAGCATCTGCTCGACGACGACACCACGCCGATCGAAAAGTTCTTCATCCGCAACAACGGGCAGATCCCGGAAGAGAGCAAAGAGGGCGACAAGTGGAAGATCGCCGTCGATGGTGAAGTCAACAACAAGCTCGAGCTTACGCTCGGCGAGCTGAAGTCGAAGTACAAGGCGCAGACCCGGCGCATGGTGCTGGAGTGCGGTGGCAATGGCCGCGCCTTCTACTCGCCGCCGGCCAGCGGCAACCAGTGGACCCATGGCGGCGCCGGTTGTGCCGAGTGGACCGGCGTACGGCTGGGCGACGTGCTCAAGGCCGCCGGCGTCAAGCCATCCGGCATCTATACCGCGCACTATTCGTCCGACCTGCATCTGTCCGGCGATGCCAGCCGTGAGGTGCTGTCGCGCGGCATGCGCATGGCCAAGGCCATGGACCCCGACTCCATGATCGTCTGGGCGATGAACGGCCAGCCGCTGCCGAACATTCACGGCGGCCCGGTGCGTCTGCTGATTCCCGGCTGGCCGGGTTCGCTGTCGCAGAAATGGCTGACCAAGATCACCATCCGCGACAGGGAGCATGACGGTCAAGGCATGACCGGCACGTCTTATCGTCTCGCCATCAAGCCGATGGTGCCGGGCGACAAGGCCGACCCGAAGAACTTCCGCGTCATGGAATCGATGCCGGTGCGCTCGATCATCACCAGCCCTGCCAACGGCACCAAGCTGGCAGCGGGCGCCCGGGAGGTGAAACTGCGCGGCGCGTCGTGGGCGGGCGATCTCACCGTCAAGACCGTCGACGTGTCGACCGACTACGGCATGACCTGGCAGCCGGCCAAACTCGAAAAGCCGAAGAACAAATACGACTGGCAGCGCTGGACCGCCGCGGTGAAGCTGCCGAGCGACGGCTATTACGAGATATGGGCACGGGCGACGGATTCCAGCGGAAAAATGCAGCCGCATGTCGCGGCGAACTGGAATCCCAGCGGCTACGGCGGCAATCCGCTGCACCGGATCGCGGTGCTGGTCGGTTGATGCAATTCCTGCAAGTGTCCGCCGCCGCGCCATCGGCGCGGCGGCTCACCCTCCTCGCAACGCTGTTAGTCGGCGTCCCGCTGTTCGCGGGCTTCGCGGTCGCACAGCAGCAGACCTTCAATCCCCGCGACGAAAGCCCCGAGGAATTACCGGCCGGTCCCGGCCGCGACGAAACATTCTATTCCTGCACGGCTTGCCATGGCTTCAAGCTCGTCGCCCAGCAGGGAATGAGCCGCAGACAATGGGAGGACACGCTGGTTGTCATGACGCAACGGCACGGCATGCCGGCGCTCGAAGGCGACGATCGCGAACTGGTGCTGAAGTATCTCGAAACCCATTATCCGCCGACGGCGGCCGCGCCGGGCGGCTGGCAAAATCCGTTCCTCAATCGCTGAAGGATCTGCGATGAGTTCTTGGGCGGCGCTCTTGCGCTGACACCCTTGCCTTTGCGCTCGCATGGGCAGCCTTGTATTGAACAAGGGGGGCAGCGAAGTCCTCGACGGTCAGGAACATCAGCGTGCGAAAGCCCAAGCCTTCCCGCAAGCGACCGCGCCCGAAGGCAAGGCGACCCGTCCTGACCGGCAAGAGCGCGCGGCTGGTCGTCATCGGCGCGACGCCGCTGGTCGCGGAGACGCCCGAGAGCCTGCTCGACGACGACACCACGCCGACCGGCAAGCTCTTCATCCGCAACAACGGCAAGATGCCGGCCCGCACCCGTCAGCCGGATCGCTGGATGCTGACCATCGATGGCGAAGTGCACGAGCCGCTCACGATTTCGCTCGGCGACCTGAAGGCGCGGTTCAAGCCGGTGACGCGCCGCCTGCTGATCGAATGCGGCGGCAACGGCCGGGCGTTTCAGTCGCCGCCGGCCGAAGGCGTGCCGTGGACAAATGGCGGCGCCGGCTGTCCGGAATGGACCGGCGTGCGCGTTGCCGACGTCTTGAAGGCGGCGCGGCTGAAACCGACCGCGGTGTTCAGCGGCCACTATGGCGCGGATCCGTCGCTCGACGGCACCGTCGGCGCGGCGATGTCGCGCGGCGTGCCGATCGCCAAGCTGCTCGACGACAGCAATCTCATCGCCTTCGCGATCAACGGCGAGCCGCTGCCGCTGCTGCATGGCTTTCCGGTGCGGCTGGTGATCCCCGGCTGGCCGTCGTCGGTGTCGACCAAATGGCTGACGCGCATCTGGATTCGCGATCGCTATCACGACGGCGCCGGCATGGGCGGCTTCTCCTACCGGGTGCCGGTCAAGCCGATGGCCCCGGGTGCCAGGCCCGATCCGAAGAATTTCGTCGATCTGGAATCGATGCCGGTGCGCTCGATCATCACAAGCCCCGCGAATGACGCGCGGATCGCGGCTGGCACACGGGTGCTCGCGTTGCGCGGTGCGGCCTGGGCGGGTGACGAAACCGTGGCACGCGTCGATCTGTCGATCGACGGTGGCGCCACCTGGCACAAAGCCGATCTGGCGGCGCCGAAGAACCGCCACGACTGGCAGCGCTGGACGGCGTCATTGACGATTCCGAGCGACGGTTATTACGAGATACTGGTGCGGGCGACCGACGCGCGCGGCGTTGCCCAGCCCTTTGCCGCCAGCCACTGGAATCCGCAGGGCTACGGCGTCAATCCGATGCACCGCATCGCCGTTACCGTCGGGTGAATGAGCGTTTAAATTAGCGCCCTGCGGCCGCGTTCCACAGCGCGCGATGCTTCGGCGTCGGTGCCATCAGGGGACTGCGCTGGCCGCAATAGCTGCGGATGAGTTCGGCCTGCGCGAACAGCGCGCCGACTTTCGGCTCGCTGCCGGCCGCGAGCAGGGTCAAGCGGTCGAGCGCACAGGCCAGCGTCGAGCGCGCGATCAGGTCGGGCCCGCCCTGGCAGAACCAGCCGGATATTTGCAGTGCCGGATCGTCAAAGGCGCGCACGAAGGCGAGGCAGCGCCGCGTCACGCCCTTTGTTGTGTCGAAGGTGACGATGGTCAGCGGCCCGAACTTGCTCTCCAGCGGTTCGGCCGATTGAACGATTGCCACCGGCCCCAGCGCGGCGGCGCTGGCGGCGATGTCGGCCCGCGGATCGCCCAGGAAATTGACCTCGGTGCCGGGGCGGTAAACCTCGACCTGGAGGTAGGGGCCGGTCCCGTCCGGCTCGCCCAGCCCGAGGATATCCTTGCGGCCGTGGCCGACGACATGGCGGCGGATGGCGTAGCTTGACGGCATGTCGGCGGCTTCCGGAATCGACAAATTGAAAGCCGGGAAGGGGCGCTCGATCTCGACCCAGGGCGACCGCACCACGGGTGCGTCGGGAATGCCGGTTGCCGGCGGCTGAAAAAGATAGGTCGCCGCTATGGACAGAACGGCGGCTGCACCCAGATAAGCCAGCACGCGCACGACGGCGTCGGGCAGTTCCTCACGCCACGAATGCAGTGCCGGGTGCATGCTCCCCTCCGGGGAGGCCCATAACGGGCCACCGTTGTCATCCCGGCCTTTCTCGCCTAGAAGCGCTGCCATCCGGTTGTGGATTACCAAATCCGGCTGGAATAATTTTTCGGAGAGTTAACAATGGGTTACAAGGTCGCCGTGGTGGGCGCCACCGGCAATGTCGGGCGCGAGATGCTCAACATTCTGGCCGAGCGGAATTTTCCCGCCGACGAAGTCGTCGCTCTCGCCTCGCGCAAGAGCATGGGCCAGGAGTGCTCGTTCGGCGACAAGACGCTGAAAGTGAAGGCGCTCGACCATTACGATTTCTCCGACGTCGACATCTGCCTGATGTCGGCCGGCGGCGCGGTGTCGAAGGAATGGTCGCCGAAGATCGGCGCGCAGGGCGCGGTGGTGATCGACAACTCGTCGGTCTGGCGCATGGACCCCGACGTGCCGCTGGTGGTGCCCGAGGTGAATGCCGATGCGGTCGCCGGTTTCACCAAGAAGAACATCATCGCCAACCCGAACTGCTCGACCGCGCAGCTTGTCGTCGCGCTGAAGCCGTTGCACGACAAGGCCACGATCAAGCGCGTGGTGGTGGCGACCTATCAGTCGGTGTCGGGCGCCGGCAAGGATGCGATGGACGAACTGTTCTCGCAGACCAAGGCGGTGTTCACGCTCGGCGAGGTGGTCGAGAAGAAGTTTCCCAAGCGCATCGCCTTCAACGTCATTCCGCAGATCGATGTGTTCATGGAGGACGGCTACACCAAGGAAGAGTGGAAGATGATGATGGAGACCAAGAAGATTCTTGATCCCAAAATCAGGCTGACCGCCACTTGCGTGCGCGTGCCGGTGTTCATCGGCCATTCGGAGGCGGTCAACATCGAGTTCGAGAACCCGATCAGCGTCGAGGAAGCGCGCGAGATCCTGCGTGCGGCGCCGGGCTGCCTGGTGATCGACAAACACGAGCCCGGCGGCTACGTGACGCCCTATGAGGCGGCCGGCGAGGACGCGACTTACATCAGCCGCATCCGCACCGACCCGACGGTCGAGAACGGCCTGGAGATGTGGGTGGTCGCCGACAATCTGCGCAAGGGCGCCGCCCTTAACGCCATCCAGATCGCCGAGTGCCTGATCAACCGCAAGCTGATCCAGGCCAAGAAGAAGGCGGCGTAGGGGCCAGCCTCCGCAAGAAGCGTTGTCATGGCCGGGCTTGTCCCGGCCATCTCGTTTAGGGGAGGACTGTACCCGCCCAAGCGGGATTGCCGGGACAAGCCCGGCAATGACAATTAGAACCTCGGCGCGTTGAATGCGACGCTGCCGGGCGCGATCTGGCTGAATTCGCCGGTGGCCTTGTCGAGCACCGTCAGTTCGCCGGTGGCGACGCCGAAATAGGCGCCGTGGGTGGCGATCTTGCCCTTCTCGATCAGCTTGGCGATGTGCGGGAAGGTCATCAGATTGTCGAGGCTGCTGACGATCGAGGCGCGCTCCAGCTTTGCAACATAATCAGCCAACGGCATGTCGCCGCGGGGCCCGAGTTTATCCGCCGCCGGCGCCATCAGCGACATCCAGTTGCCGATGAAATCGCCGGCCGACAGCGGCGCATGTTCGCTGGCGAAGGCGAGCACGCCGCCGCACCGGGCGTGGCCGAGCACCACGATATCCTTCACGCGCAACGCGCCGACCGCGAACTCCAGCGCCGCCGAGACGCCATGGGCGCGTCCGTCCGGCTCATAGGGCGGTATCAGATTGGCGACATTGCGCACCACGAACAGTTCGCCCGGGCCGGCGTCGAAAATGACTTCCGGCGACACGCGGGAGTCGCAACAACCGACCACCATGATCTGTGGCGACTGGCCGCGTTCGGCGAGTTCCCGGTAGCGGCTCTGCTCGACCTGCAACCGGCCGCCGGCAAAGGCGCTGTAGCCTTCGATCAGACGTTGCGGAAAATTCATCTATGTCGTGTCCTGTTGTGCCGAATTTTGTTTCACGCCGGCCGAGATCGCGCAAGCGCCATGCGCTGCGACCGCGGGCGGCAGAGCGTGAGGTTCTTGAGGGTCGCCGTCCGCGGAGCAAGTGCCGAAAAACACGGCAGCCCTGCATCTTGCCAGTTCCATCGCGGCCAGTAGAGTTGGGCCATGACACTTCGCCCCCGCCGCAGCGTTCTCTACATGCCGGGCTCCAATGCCCGGGCGCTCGAAAAAGCCAAAACCCTTCCCGCCGACGGCGTCATTCTCGACCTCGAGGATTCGGTCGCACCCGACGCCAAGGAATCCGCGCGCCAGCAGGTCGCCGCGGTGGCCAAGGCCGGCGGCTTCGGCTCGCGCGAGGTGTGCATTCGCACCAACGGCATTGACACGCCGTGGTTCGCCGACGATCTCGCCGCAGCGGCGCAGGCCGCGCCGGACGGCATCGTTGTGCCGAAGATTTCCTCCGCCGATCAGCTTGAGATGATCGGCAAAAAGCTGCGCGACATGGGCGCCGATCCGAAAACGCGTATCTGGGCGATGATCGAATCGCCACAGGCGGTGTTCAACGTGCTGTCGATTGCCGCCTGCGCGCAAAACGCCGACACGCGGCTGGCCGGCTTCGTCATGGGCACCAACGACATCGCCAAGGACACGCGGGCGCGACAGGTGCCGGGCCGCTGGCCGATGATCGGCTGGCTGATGAACTGCATCGCCGCCGCGCGCATACACGGCATCGATGTGCTCGACGGCGTCTACAACAATGTCGGCGACGCCGAGGGATTCGTGAAAGAATGCGAGCAGGGCCGCGACATGGGTTTCGACGGCAAGACCCTGATCCATCCCAACCAGATCGCGCCGTGCAATGCCGCCTTCACGCCGACGGACGATGAAGTGGCCTGGGCGCGCACCATGATCGCTGCCTTCGATCTGCCTGAAAACAGGTCCAAGGGCGTGGTCTCGATCGACGGCCGCATGGTCGAGCGGCTCCATGCCGACATGGGCCGCCGCACCGTGGCGATCGCCGAAGCCATCGCCGCGCGCTGATCGCGCGCGCGTCTTCATTGCAACAGACAAGGCAGGGTGGCCGGCTCATGAAAATCGCCGTTCCCGACATGATTTCCAATTCCTATTTCCCGGCGCAGGCGGCGGTGGAGCTTGGCTTTTTCCGCGAGGAAGGCATCGATCTCACGCTCGAGATGATCGCGCCGGTGGAGAATGCCTATGCGGCGCTGCGCGACGGTGCGGTCGATTTTGTCGGCGGCTCGGCGCATTCGGCGCTGGCGGCCTTTCCGCAATGGGACGGCGTCAAGCTGATCTGCGCGCAGGCGCAGGGCATGTACTGGTTCCTGATCATGCACAAGGACTTCGCCGTGGCGCGCGGCGATGTCGCCGCGGTGAAGGGCAGGCGCATCGGCGCCGCGCCCTGGGTCGGCATGGGCTTGCGGCGTCTGCTGATGGCGGCCGGTGTCGACCTGCAACGCGACGATGTCACGATTGCGCCGATCCCCGGCGCGCATGGCGGGTTGAACTTCGGTGTTACGGCGGCGCAGGCGCTGGCGGATCGCAAGATCGACGGCTTCTGGGCCAACGGCATGGGCGCCGAAATCGCGCTCCGCCGCGGCATCGGCACCCTGGTGCTTGACGTGCGGCGTGGCGACGGCCCGAAAGGTTGCTTCGACTACACCTTCGCTTCGATCGCCACCACCGACCGGCTGATCGCCGCGCGGCCGGAAGTCGCCGCCGCTGCCGTGCGCGCGATTGTAAAAACGCAGCAGGCGCTGAAGGCTGACGTGACGCGGGCCGCCGAGGTCGGGAAGACGTTGTTTCCACCGTCGGAGGCTGAGCTGATCGTCGAGCTGATCAAGCGCGACCTGCCCTATTACGACGCGTCGATTTCGGAATCTTGCGTCGCGGGCATGAACCAGTTCGCGCGGGACCTCGGCCTGCTCAGCGGCGATGTGGCGTATGACAAAGTGGTGGCGACGCAGTTCAGGGATTTATGGAAACAACTCTGAGTGTCATGGCCGGGCTTGTCCCGGCCATCCCGCTTAGGTGCCGCCGTGCCCTCCTAAGCGGGATCACCGGGACAAGCCCGGTGATGACAAAGGTAATACCGGATGACAATTAGGCAAACCGCTCCGCCGGCGGGGCGATTTCGGTGACCAGGTCGCGCACCAGTTTCTTGTTCGACAGCGGTGTCAGCGTCATCACCTGCGGCGTCAGCCGCGCGGTGCAGGCATAGACGGTCTTGCCGTCCAGCTCGATCATGCATTCCTTGCAGGCATTGGCGTTGATGCAGGAGAAGCGGATCGCGAGGCTGGGATCGCGGTGCACGCGAATCCAGCGCAACCCGTCGAGCACCGACTGACCCGGCTCGAACGGCACCTGATGGGTGTCGAAGTGGCCGGCGGCGGCATCGGTGCCGCGCCAGATTTTCAAGGTCGCCTGTTCGGTCATGCTGCGGTGGCCGTTTTCTCGGGCGACAGCGCGATGCGGCCGTCGCGCAGTGTGACGAACTGGTTGACCGCCCAGTCCGGCGACGTGTCGGGATAGTCCTCGCGGTGCTGGGCGCCGCGGGTTTCGGTACGCGCCAATGCCGCCTCGGTCACCACCCGCGCCACCTGGATCATGTTGCGCAGATCGAGCCAGTCGACGCGGCGCATGTCGAAGCGCTGGCCATCGCCCTGCGGCTGCTCGCCAAGCTCTTGTTTCATCGCGGTTATTTCCGCCAGCGCGCGCCTCAGGCCGGTTTCGTTGCGCAAGGCGCCGACATCGTCCTGCATGGTGGCCTGCAACGCCTGCACCATTTCGGCGGTATTGATCTCGCGGTCCGGGGCGCCGGCCGAGATCAGGTCGATCGCCGCCTGCGCATTACCGGCGCGATCCGGGCCGCGCGCGGCCTTGCCGGCATAGTCCGCGGCAGCGCGCCCGGCGCGGCGGCCGAATACAAAGGCCTCGGTGATGGCATTGCCGGACAGGCGGTTGGCGCCATTGGCGCCGCCGACGGCTTCACCGGCGGCGAACAGGCCGGGCACGCCGGTCTGCATCTGCGTGTCGGCGGCGATGCCGCCCATGTGGTAATGCGCGATCGGCGCCACCTCGACCGGCATTTTCGTCAGGTCGATGCCGTTCTCGGCCAATTTGTCGATCACCGGGCCGAAGGCCTCGCGCAGTTTCGCTTCCGGCACATGCTGGAAGCTCAGGAACGCGCCGCCATGCGGCGAGCCGCGGCCTGCCTCGACTTCCTTGACGATGGCGTAGCTGCCGGCGTCGCGGGTGATGACGTATTTGCCGTTCTCGACGGCGCCGTAGTTCTGCGTGAACTCTTCCATCCTGTTGTTGAGCAGGCGGCCGCCGAGCTTGTAGCGGAACGGGTCCCACATGATCGGGTCCATGCCGATCAGCCGCGGCGCCAGATGGCCGATGGGGAAGAACTGCACGAATTCCATGTCGACCAGCCGGGCCCCGGCGCGCAGCGCCAGCGCATAGCCATCGCCGCCCATGTTCGACGAGGCGCTGTTGCGGCGGTACAGCCGCGTCAGCCCGCCGGTGGCGAGGATGGTGGCCTTGGCCGAGATGATCACCGGCGCGCCGCTGCCGAGATGCAGCGCCGCGGCGCCCACCACCGCGCCGTCGTGGTGCAGCAGGTCGACAATGCAGAGATCGCCGGCCTTGGTGATGCCGGCGGTCTTGTTGACCACGGTGCGCAACGTCTTGGAGACGGCCGGGCCGGTGTTGAGGAAATCGACATAGACGCAGCGCGGCCGGTCATGGCCCGGCGCCATGGCCTGGGTGATGTGGCCGTCCTTGCGGGCCCAGCCGACGCCCCATTCGTCCATGGCGCGGATGCAGTCGGGGCCGTCCTCGCACAGCAGTTGCGCCAGCGCCGGATTGCTCAGGCCGCGGCCGGCCTTCAGCGTGTCCTGATAATGGTGGGTCCAGTGATCGTCCGTTTCCGAACCGAGTGCGACGGCGACGGTCATCTGCGCCATCACCGTGGCGCCGCCGCGGCCGATCAGGCTGCGGTCGGCGAGCAGGACTTTGGCGCCGCCGCGCGCCGCCTCGATGGCGGCATACATGCCGGCGGCGCCGGAGCCGATCACCAGAATGTCGGTCTCGGCGCGCATCGGCTCGGTCATGCACAGTTCTCGAATGCCGCGTGGCAATGGACCGGCGCGGCGTCACCGCCGCACCCAAATCACGCCCAGGGGCGCGCGGTCTTGGCCTGTTCTTCGTAGCTGACGATCTTGTCGTTCTTCTGGTGCGTCAGGCCGATGTCGTCGAGCCCGTTGAGCATGCAGTGCTTGCGGTGGGCGTCGATCTCGAACTTGATCATGCCGCCATCGGGACCTTTGATTTCCTGCTTCTCCAGATCGATCGAGAGCGTGGCATTGGCGCCGCGGTCGGCGTCGTCAAACAGCTTCTCAAGGTCTTCCGGCGAGACGCGGATCGGCAGCACGCCGTTCTTGAAGCAGTTGTTGTAGAAAATGTCGCCGAACGAGGTTGAGATGACGCAGCGGATGCCGAAATCCATCAGCGCCCACGGCGCGTGCTCGCGCGACGAGCCGCATCCGAAATTGTCGCCGGCGACCAGGATCTTGGAATTGCGATAGGCCGGCTTGTTCAGCACGAAGTCCGGGTTCTCGGCGCCATCGTCGAGGTAGCGCTGCTCGGAGAACAGGCCCTTGCCCAGTCCGGTGCGCTTGATGGTCTTGAGGTACTGCTTGGGGATGATCATGTCGGTGTCGACATTGATGATCCGCAGCGGCGCCGCGACGCCTTCCAGGGTGGTGAACTTGTCCATGATTCCTATGCCTTCTGCTGGGCCGTCCGAGAACCGCCTTGTTTCATAGATCGTCCGCGGCCCCGGTCAATAGCCGGCGCCGGGCCGGAGACCAGACCTGCGATCCGGACGGGTCTCAGGCGTTCCTGGCCTTGCCGGGCAGGGACGCCAGTCCGGCGAGCCACGACTGGGCCGATTGGGTCCAGTTCTGCGACTTCGGTGTGATCTGGTTGCGCTGGCTCAGGGTTCCGACCCGCAGCGTATAGGCCGGTGGATTGTCGACTGCCGCGGTGGCGAAAAGCTGGGTGCCGCAGGCCGGGCAGAACGCCTGGATCCGTTTGTTGCCGCTGTCCGCCGTGGTCTTGAGATAGCGCGCCGGCTCACCTTTGAGCAGCGTGAACTGCGCCGCCGGCACGCTGACATTGACCCGGAAGGCGGTGCCGGTGATCGCCTGGCAGTCGGTGCAGTGGCAGATCGAGGCCGTGGCCGGATCGGCCTCGGCCTCAAAGGCGATGGCGCCACAGTGGCAGCCGCCGTCGATTTTCATGTGTCTCCCCCGTCAGTCGGCCGCGGCTTCGATCTTGTCGATGTCGTCGTCGCTGAGGCCGAAATGGTGGCCGATTTCGTGCACCAGGACGTGGGTGACGATCGCGCCCAGCGCTTCCTCGTGCTCAGCCCAGTAATCGAGGATCGGCCGGCGGTAAAGCCAGATCATGTTGGGCACCACCTGGGGCACCGATTCCGACTGGAACGGCAGTCCGACGCCCTGGAACAGGCCGAGCAGGTCGAATTCGGTTTCGGCCTGCATGGTCTCCAGAACCTCATCGGTCGGGAAGTCCTCGACCCGTATCACCAGGCCCTCGCACAGCGCGCGAAAATGCTCCGGCAGCCGAGCATAGGCCTCCTCGGCCAGGCTCTCAATATCGCCCAGGGAGGGCGACACCATCCCCTTCAGGGCATGCGGATCGTTGAATTTGGCCATGGCGCTGTTCTAGGCGACCTTGCCCGGTTCACCAAATGGTTGACGAAATTGCCGAAATAAGCGACCGTTAACCATTGTGGCGAGAATGGGGTCGAGGTCATGTCCGGCAAGGGGATGGCGGTTGCCGTTGGTTTCTTGAGTGCCGTGCTGCTCGCGGGCGCGACGCCGGCGGCGGCCGAGTTCTTCGGCTGCAACGACAAGTCGGCACGCAGCGCCCGCACCGCCTACACGGCCCGTGCCCAGGTCCGCAGCCATGCGCATACCCAGGAATTCGCGGCGCAGTCGCGCACCCGCATCACCGTCTATCCGCGCCGCACCCAGCCGGGCCCGAACTCGAAACGTCATTGCCGGGCGCAACTGGTGAAGGAATATCGGGCCAGCGGCACGGTGATCGTGCCGAAGATGAACTGCTGGTGGGAATAGGCGCGCGCAGATACACGCGCTACGGCCGTCCAACAAAAAGGCCCGCGCATCGGCGGGCCTTTTGCTTTTGTCAGTGCCGATAGAGCCGCGGGGCTATTTCCACTCCCGCACGTCGACGAAGTGCCCGGCGATCGCCGCCGCCGCCGCCATCGCCGGCGACACCAGATGGGTGCGGCCCTTGTAGCCCTGTCGGCCTTCGAAATTGCGGTTCGAGGTCGAGGCGCAACGCTCTTCCGGCTTCAGCTTGTCCGGATTCATGGCCAGGCACATCGAGCAGCCCGGCTCGCGCCAGTCGAAACCGGCGGCCTTGAAGATCTTGTCGAGACCTTCGGCTTCCGCCTGCTCCTTCACCAGGCCCGAGCCCGGCACGATCATGGCATAGACATTGCCGTTGACGGTCTTGCCTTCGGCGATCTTGGCCGCCGCGCGCAGATCCTCGATGCGGCCGTTGGTGCAGGAGCCGATGAAGACGCGGTCGAGCTTGATGTCGGTGATCTTCTCGCCGCCATGCAGGCCCATGTAGGCGAGCGAGCGTTCGGCGGCGACGCGCTTCTTTTCGTCGACGATCTCGGCTGCCACCGGCACGCGGCCGGACACCGAAATCACCTGCTCCGGGCTGGTGCCCCAGCTGACGATCGGCGGCAGCTTGGCGGCGTCGAGCCGGATTTCGCGGTCGAAATGCGCGCCGTCGTCGGAGTGCAGGGTTTCCCAGTAGCGCATCGCCTGGTCCCAGCTGTCGCCCTTCGGCGCCATCGGCCGGTCCTTGAGATAGGCGTAGACCTTCTCGTCGGGCGCGATGAAGCCGGCCTTGGCGCCGCCTTCGACCGACATGTTGCAGACCGTCATGCGGCCTTCGATCGAGATGTCGCGGATCGCCTCGCCGGCATATTCCAGCGCATAGCCGGTGCCGCCGGCGGTGCCGATCTCGCCGATGATGGCGAGGATGATGTCCTTGGCGGTGACGCCGTCCGGCAGTTTGCCGTCGACGATCGCGCGCATGTTCTTGGACTTGGTCTGGATCAGCGTCTGCGTCGCCAGCACGTGCTCGACTTCCGACGTGCCGATGCCATAGGCCAGCGCGCCGAAGGCGCCATGCGTCGCTGTGTGACTGTCGCCGCAGACGATGGTGGTGCCGGGCAAGGTGAAGCCCTGCTCGGGGCCGATGATGTGGACGATGCCCTGGCGGCGGTCGAACTCGTTGAAATACTGGATGCCGAAATCCTTGGCGTTCTGCGCCAGCGTCGCGATCTGCTCGGCGCTTTCCGGGTCGGGATTGGGCAGCTTGCGGTCGGAGGTCGGCACGTTGTGATCGACCACGGCCAGCGTCTTTTCCGGCGCATGCACCTTGCGGCCGGCGGTGCGAAGGCCTTCGAACGCCTGCGGCGAGGTGACTTCGTGCACCAGATGGCGATCGATGTAGATCAACGCGGTGCCGTCGGGCTGTTCGTCGACCAGATGGTCGTCCCACATTTTGTCGTAGAGCGTGCGCGGTTTCATGACTCGATGACCTTGGGTCGGATTTTTAGCGGATGCGGATGAAGGGAAGCGGCTGGCAAGCGTGGATTGTCGCCGGCGGGCGCGCCGGTCAAAGTCCCACTTGCACCGACGCCAGCCGGCCGAAGAACCGGGAGGGCAGGCGCTTGTGATCGCTGATGATGATCCGCCGGGCCTTTGAAATCATGGACGCTATATAGTCGATTGGAATCGTTCCGACAACGCGAACCGGACATGCAAAAGGGGCCGCGGATGGCGGCCCCTTGATGCAGTCGCGGAAATCGGCCGGATTATTTCGCGGCGGCCGCAGCAGCCTTCTTCTTCGGCGCGGCGTTGGCGGCGTCCGGCCCGGTGTTGCTGGCGGCCTCGGTGATGCGGGCCTTCTTGCCGCGCAGGGCGCGCAGGTAATACAGCTTGGCGCGACGCACCTTGCCGCGGCGCACAACCTTGATCGAGTCGATCATCGGCGCGTGCAGCGGGAATACGCGCTCGACGCCTTCGCCGTAGGAGATCTTGCGGACGGTGAAGTTGGCGTTGAGGCCGTGGCCGGCGCGGCCGATGCAGACGCCTTCGTAGGCCTGCACGCGGCTCTTGTCGCCTTCGACCACCTTGACGTTCACCAGCACGGTGTCGCCGGGGCCGAATTCCGGCATGTCCTTGCCGGCGGACAGTCTTTCGACCTGCTCTTTTTCGATGGTCTGGATCAGGTTCATGGCGAATTCTCCGTCGGCAGCGCCAGCAACCGGCGCGCGGCTATGCTTGGTCTGAATGGGTTGGCGAGCTTCTAGACGATAAAATCGGCCTTGTCACGCCTTCGTCGTCCCCGATGTCATGGCCGGGCTTGTCCCGGCCATGGAGCTTAGGGGGACGCTCTACCCGTATTATCGGGGTCGCCGGGACAAGCCCGGCGACGACAACCGGAACTTTAAGTCCTTTTCCTGGCTAAATACGCCGCCCAGAGGTCGGGCCGGCGCTCCCGGGTCAGCCGTTCGGCCTCGGCCCGGCGCCATTGCGCCACCTTGGCGTGGTCGCCGGAGGTCAGGATGTCCGGGATCGGCACCCCCTCGAACACCGCCGGGCGGGTATATTGCGGGTATTCCAGCAGGCCGTCGGCAAAGCTTTCCTCGATTCCGGAGGCTTCCTTGCCCATGACGCCGGGCAACAGCCGGACGCAGGCGTCCAGCAGCGCCAGCGCCGCCACTTCGCCGCCCGACAGCACGAAATCGCCCAGCGACAACTCCTCAAGGCCGCGCGCCGCGATCAAACGCTCGTCGACGCCCTCGAACCGGCCGCACAGGATGACCGCGCCGGGCCCCTTCGCCAGCTCGATCACCCGCGGCTGGGCCAATGGCCGACCGCGGGCGCTCATCAGCAGGCGCGGGCGGGGGTCGGCCGGGATGGCGTCCAGCGCCGCCGCCAGCACGTCGGCCTTCATCACCATGCCGGGTCCGCCGCCGGCCGGGGTGTCGTCGACCGTGCGGTGCCGGTCGGTGGCGGCGTCGCGGATGTCATGGGCCTCGAGCGACCACAGGCTGGCGCCGAGCGCCTTGCCGGCCAGGCTGATGCCGAGCGGCCCGGGGAACATCTCAGGGAAGAGGGTCAGCACCGATGCGCGCCACATGGCTGGCTTCCTTATACCTCCCCCTGCAAGGGGGAGGTCGGCGAGCCTTGGCTCGCCGGGTGGGGGTCGGGGGATGGGTTCGAGGTGACCCCACCCCGACGCGCTATCGCGCGTCGACCCTCCCCTTTCAGGGGAGGGATAAACAGATCACTCCGTCACCGCCGGCAGCACGACCACCATCCGGCCTGCGGCGATGTCGATCTCCGGCACGATCGCCTCGGTGAAGGGCAGCAGCATCGGTTCACCGCCGGCATTCGACTTGATCTCGACCAGATCGCCGGCGCCGAAATTAAGGACCGCGCTGACCGTGCCGATCGCAACGCCGTCCGGCGATACCGCGGCAAGCCCGATCAGGTCGGCATGATAATAGACGCCGTCCTCGGCCGGCGGCAGCAAAGCGCGATCGATGAAGAGTTCGATGTTGCGCAGCTTCTCGGCCGCTTCGCGGTCGGCGACGCCCTTGAGCCGCACCACGAAGTGATCCTTCGCCGCGCGCATGGTCTCGATCTCGAACTGGCGCTTGCCGTCTTCGGTGTGCAGCGGCCCGTAGGTCGCGACCGCCGCCGGATCCTGCGTGAACGACCACAGCTTCATCTCGCCGCGCACACCGTGCGGTGCGCCGATGCGGGCGATGCAGATTCTATCCGCCGAGGGCGCGGCCGTCGTCGCCGCAGGCGGCGAGGCGGGTGAGGGGGAAACATCTCGCCTCGGCTTTCGCATCAAATTCCCCCTCACCCGGTTTCGGTCGCTTCGCTCCCTCAACCACCCTCTCCCTCAAGGGGAGAGGGTCAGGGCGATCAGGCTCCGGCTTCGGCCTTGGCGGCCTTGTCGGCCGCGGCCTTCTCGGCGGCCTTGGCGGTGGCGGCGGCCTTGGCGGCTGCGTCGCTGGCTTCCTTGGCCTTGAGCTTTTCTTCCTTGACGGCCTTGCGCTCCTTGCGCGGGATCGCCTTTTCCGGGTTGTTGCGCTTCTCGCGCTTGACCACGCCGGCGGCGTCGAGGAAGCGCAGCACGCGATCGGACGGCTGGGCGCCCTTGGTCATCCACTCCTTCACCTTGTCGAAATCGAGCTTGAGGCGCTCGGTCTTTTCCTTCGGCAGCAGCGGGTTGTAGTAGCCAAGGCGCTCGATGAAACGGCCGTCGCGCGGCGAACGGGAGTCGGCGAGAACGATGTGATAGAACGGCCGCTTCTTGGTGCCGGCGCGGGCCATGCGGATAACGAGAGACATTGTAGTTTCCTTTGTTGCGATGTCGTTTGATCGGTGAAGCGTGTGATCGGTTGAGCTAGGTCATTTCTTCTTTCCGGCGCCGGGCAGGCCGGCCAGTCCGGGAAATTTTCCGAGGTTGGGCATCCCCGGCATGTTCGGCATCGTCGGCGGCAGTCCGCCGGCGCCGGGCATTCCGGGCAGCTTGCCGCCCGGCATTTTCTTGGCGAGTTCGGCCATCTGTTCCGGCGAGGGCGCGCCGCCGCCGCCGAAACCCATCATCTGGCCCAGATTGCCCATCATGCCGCGCTTGCCCGAGCCCATGGCCTTCATCATGTCGGCCATGCCGCGGTGCATCTTGAGCAGCTTGTTGATCTGCTCGGGGCTGGTGCCGGAGCCTTTGGCAATGCGCTTCTTGCGGCTGTTCTTCAAGAGGTCGGGGTTGCGCCGCTCCTGAGGCGTCATCGAGTCGATGATCGCCATCTGCCGCTTGAGCATCGTGTCGTCGAGGCCGGCACTGGCAATCTGGTTCTTCATCTTGGCGACGCCGGGCATCATGCCCATCAGCCCGCCGAGGCCGCCCATCGACTGCATCTGCACCAGCTGCTCGCGCAGATCGGACAGATCGAACGCGCCCTTGCGCATGCGCTCGGCGGTGCGGGCGGCCTTCTCGGCGTCGATATTGGCGGCGGCCTTTTCCACCAGCGCGACGATGTCGCCCATGCCAAGAATGCGGCCGGCGATGCGCGCGGGATCGAACTCTTCCAGCGCGTCGAGCTTTTCGCCGGTGCCGATCAACTTGATCGGCTTGTTGGTGACGGCGCGCATCGACAGCGCGGCGCCGCCGCGGCCATCGCCGTCGACGCGGGTCAGCACGATGCCGGTGAGGCCGACGCGCTCGTCGAAGGCGCGGGCAAGATTGACGGCGTCCTGGCCGGTCAGGCTGTCGGCGACCAGCAGCACTTCATGCGGATTGGCCGCCTTCTTGACCTCGGCCGCCTCGTTCATCATCTCGTCGTCGAGCGTGGTGCGGCCGGCAGTGTCCAGCATCACCACGTCGTAGCCGCCGAGCCGGGCGGCCTCGATGGCGCGCCTGGCGATCTGCGGCGGCATCTGGCCGGCCACCACCGGCAGCGTGTCGATGCCGGCCTCGCGGCCGAGCACGGCGAGCTGCTCCATGGCCGCCGGACGGCGCACGTCGAGCGAGGCCATCAGCACTTTCTTGTTCTGACGGTCGGTGAGGCGGCGCGCGATCTTGGCGCTGGTCGTGGTTTTGCCCGAGCCCTGCAGACCGACCATCATGATGGCGACCGGCGGCGCGGCGTTAAGGTCGATGCTCTGGCCCTCGGAGCCGAGCATGGCGACCAGTTGGTCGTGCACGATCTTGACGACCATCTGGCCGGGCGTGACCGACTTCATCACCTCGACGCCGACCGCCTGCTTCTTCACGCCATCGGTGAAGGCGCGCGCCACGTCGAGCGCCACGTCGGCTTCCAGCAGCGCGCGGCGGACCTCGCGCAGCGCCGCATCGACGTCGGCTTCCGACAGCGCGCCGCGGCGGGTCAGGCGGTCAAGAATGCCGCCAAGTTTTTCCGACAGTGAGTCGAACATCAATTTTCTTTCTTCACCTCTCCCCTGGGGAGAGGTCGACCGCGCGAAAGCGCGGGCGGGTGAGGGGTTACGCCCTCGCGGTCTCAGTTTCCCCCTCACCCGATCCTCAGGCTTCGCCTTCGGATCGACCTCTCCCCAACGGGGAGAGGTGAAGAGGGGCCGCCAAACGACTTAACGCCCGAGGGCGCATTGCGCTGTCGGGCGGTGGCCTCCGGCCTCTCAAGGACCGGGCGGCGAACTGGTCTTCACGTCTCTTGCGAGAGTGGGCGCAACCTAGGGGCGGGTTGCCGCTGAGTCAAGATGAAGAAATGTAACCTGAATCAGTGCTTTAGCTCGAAACTGACGGTCACGACCGCGCGCAGCATCTGCTCGCCCGGCGCGACCGGGACGGCAGCGCGCATGGCCTGCATCGACTGCACCATCGGGCGCACCGGCGGCGCGGCGCCCTCTTCGGTGATTGCGACAACCGGGCCGAGGCTGGCGCCGGCGGCCTTGGCATAGAGTTCCGCCTTGCGGCGGGCGTCGGCGACGGCGTCGTCGCGCGCCTGGTCGAGCAGCTTGGACTGCTCCGAGACGATGAATTCGATGCCGGACATCTCGTTGGCGCCGGCGGCGATGGCGCGGTCGAGGATCGTGGGCAGGCTGTCGATGTCACGGATGCGGATGGTGAGCTGGTTGGTGACCTGAAAGCCGAGCAGGCGGGCGGTGCCGCCTTTGTTCGGATCGTATTGCGGTTGCAGCGACAGGCGCGAGGTCTGCACGTCGCGGTCGGCGATGCCGGCGCCGCGGATGGCGGCCAGCACCGCCGTCATCTGCTTGGCGTTGGCGTCGCTGGCCTCCCGCGCGGTCTTGCCCAGGCTGCCGACGCCGATGCGGATCACCGCGATGTCGGGCGCGACCGAGACCGTGGCCTCGCCGGTAACCGACACCAGCCTGTCGGCGGCGAGCGCCATAACCGGCGCGCAGACCACCATCACGGCAAACAACAGGCGAACCATCGTGGCCATCGTTTTGTCCTCAAAGTGCAGATTGCACCGACCAGCAAACCGTTATTTCACAGGCACATATACCGTGACGACCATATTCTCGGGGTTCGCCGCCGACGGGTCGGTCGCGTATTCCTCGATGAACATGTCCTTGGCGTCGAGCTGCTTTTCGTCGAGATGGTTGGTGACCGCCTCGTAGGTGGAGTCCATCGCATCAAAAGAGCCGCGGTGCACGAACTTGAGCGCCCGGCCGGTGGGCGACTGGCCGACGGCGATATCGCCGGTCGGCGGATTGGCCGGGGCTTCGGCGACCGGCAGGGCCGCCTCGAATGTGAAGCCTTTGTCGTCGGTCTGGGTGTAGACGGTCATGGCCGGGCCGTTCGGCTTGATGCCCTGCTTGGCGAAATACTGGTTGAGCGACTTGAAAGCGTCGGCCAGCGTGTCGAAAGCGGCCTCCCAGTTGCCCTGGCCTTTCAGAAAAATGATCGTACGCCCCGGCAGCATGACCTCTTCGCCAAAGGCGTCGCCCGGCTGCAGCGGCTGCGGCGCGGGCGGGCCGGGGATCGGCATCGTTTCAGCCGGCGCGGTCTCGACCGGGGCGGGCGCCGGCGGCGTCTGCGCCAGCCCCGGTGCGGTGGCGAACGCCAGCGCCAGGGCGGCCAGAAGCGGCGCCGCAAGGCGTTTCGGCAGGCTGAACATCGAGGTACTCCGTCCTATCCGCGCGGCGATCCCGCCGATTCGCGGTTACGCGCGCCACTCTACCATGCGCCACTGGCCAATCCGCGCCTATTCGCCATATAAACCGGGCGAAACCCGGGCGGAGGCCCGACAGGGCTGAATTAATGGGCGCGCTCGCCAATCAAGCATTCGTCAAGATGAACGGCATCGGCAACGAAATCGTCGTCGTCGACCTGCGCCAGCATGCCGCCAAAATCACCGCCGACGAGGCGCGGGCGGCGGCCGGGCCGAAAGGCGCGCCTTACGATCAACTGATGGCGCTTTATCCGCCGCTGACGCCGGGCACCGATGCCTATATCCGCATCTACAACAATGACGGCTCGGAGGCCGGCGCCTGCGGCAACGGCATGCGCTGCGTCGCCTCGCTGGTGTCCGACGCCACCGGCAAGAGCGCGCTCACATTCGAGACAAAGGCCGGCATTCTCAATTGCTGGAAGGGCGAGGACGGCCTGTTCACCGTCGACATGGGCAAGCCGAAATTCGCCTGGAACGAGATTCCGCTGGCCGAGGAATTCCGCGACACCCGCGCCATCGAACTGCAGATCGGGCCGATCGACAATCCGGTGCTGCATTCGCCGGCGGTGGTGAACATGGGCAATCCGCACGCGGTGTTCTGGGTCGACGACGTCAACGCCCACGATCTCGCGCGTTTCGGGCCGCTGCTGGAAAATCACCCGATCTTCCCGGAGCGGGCCAACATCACGCTGGCGCATATCGTGTCGCGCGACGCCATCACCATCCGCACCTGGGAGCGTGGCGCCGGCCTGACCAAAGCCTGCGGCTCGGCCGCCTGTGCGGCCGCCGTTGCCGCCGCCCGCCTCAAGCGCACCAACCGCAAGGTCAAGGTGACGCTGCCGGGCGGCGAACTGACCATCGACTGGCGCGAGCGCGACGACCATGTGCTGATGACCGGGCCGGTGGCGTTCGAGTTCGCGGGCAAGTTCGATGCGACGTTGTTTGAAAACGTCGCTGCACGGTGATCTTTCTTCACCTCCCCCTGGAGGGGGGAGGTCGGCGCGCATGGCGCGCCGGGAGGGGTGAGCTTTCGGAAGGTCACCCCACCCCGATCCTCGCTGCGCTCGGATCGACCCTCCCCTTTCAGGGGAGGGATAAGGAAGAAGATATGACCATCGACATCCACACCTTCGGCTGCCGGCTCAACATCGCCGAATCCGAAGTCATCAAGCGCGAAGCCGCCGCCGCCGGCATCGGCAACATTGCGGTGCTGAACACCTGCAACGTCACCGCGGGAGCCGTGAAGCAGGCGCGCCAGGCCATCCGCCGCATCAGGCGCGAACAGCCGGGCACACGCATTGTCGTCACCGGCTGCGCCGCGCAGGCCGCGCCCGAACAGTTCGCCGCCATGCCGGAGGTCGATCGTGTGCTCGGCAACGAAGAGAAGCTCGACGCCCGCGCCTGGGCGGGCGGGGAGCGCGTCGCCGTCGCCGACATCATGGCGGTGACGCATCACGCCGCCCGCGCGGTGGATCAGCTTGACGGCCATACCCGCGCCTTCCTGCAGGTGCAGAACGGCTGCGACCATCGCTGCACCTTCTGCATCATCCCGTTCGGGCGCGGCAATTCCCGCTCGCTGCCGATGGATGACGCGGTGGCGCAGGCGCGGCGGCTGGTCGAGAACGGCTATCGCGAAATCGTGCTGACCGGCGTCGACATCACCAGCTACGGCGCCGATATCGCCGGCACGCCGCGCCTCGGCACACTGGTCAAGCGCATTTTGCGCGAACTGCCCGAACTGGCGCGGCTGCGGCTGTCGTCGATCGACTCGGTGGAGGTCGACACCGATCTGCTCGATGCGCTGGCCACGCAACCGCGCTTGATGCCGCATCTGCACCTGTCGCTGCAGGCCGGCGACAACATGATCCTCAAGCGCATGAAGCGCCGCCATGCGCGCGAAGACGCCATCGCTTTCTGTGATCAGGTGCGGCGGCTCCGGCCCGACATCGCCTTCGGCGCCGACATCATCGCCGGCTTCCCGACCGAGACCGAGGCCATGTTCGCGCGCTCGCTCGATCTGGTCGACGCCTGCGGGCTGACGCAACTCCACGTATTTCCGTTCTCGCCGCGCCCCGGCACGCCGGCGGCGCGCATGCCGCAACTCGACCGCGGCCTCATCAAGGAGCGCGCGGCGCGGCTGCGCGGCAAAGGCGATGCGGCGTTGCGCAATCATCTCGACGCCCAGGTCGGCGCGCGGCACCGTGTGCTGACCGAACGCGGCGGCATCGGCCGCACCGAACAATTTCTCCCCGTGCGGCTGTCGCTTCCGGCGGACCACGGTAAGATGCTCGACCTGACCATGGCCGGACATGACGGCCGGCAATTGCTGGCGGCCTAGATCGCCGGACGAGGGAGACGACATGAGCGCGCAAGATCACCTGGTGACCTCCATCGAACAGCTCGAGGCGCTGTACGGCCAGCCATGGGGGCCGTCGGTCGCCAAGGAGATCGACCACATCAGCCCAAGTTATCGCAAGATGATCGAGGCCTCGCCCTTCGTCGCGCTGGCGACCGGCGGTCCGGAGGGGCTCGATTGCTCGCCGAAAGGCGACGCGCCCGGCTTCGTCCGCATCCTCGACGAGCGCACGCTGGCGCTGCCCGACCGGCCCGGCAACAACCGCATCGACGGCTACCGCAACATCCTGCGCGATCCGCGCATCGCGCTGCTGTTTCTCATTCCCGGCATCGGCGAAACGCTGCGCGTCAATGGCCGCGGCGCGATCTCGATCGATCCGGAGCTGATGCAGAGCTTTGCCATCAACGGCAAACCGCCGCGCAGCGTGCTGATCGTGCACATCGACAGCATCTTCTTCCATTGCTCGAAGGCGATCGTGCGCTCCAAGCTGTGGAGCGAGGAGGCCAAGATCGATCGCAGCAGCCTGCCTTCGACCGGCGCCATCATCGCTGAAGTCAGCAAGGGCTCGTTCGGCGGCGACGACTACGACCGCGCCGCGCCCGAGCGCATCAAGGCGATGCTGTACTAGGCGCTGTCATGAAACGCCGTGGTGTTGCCGGTGCTCTCCTGGCGGGATCGTTGACAATCGCGGCGCCGGCTGCGGCGCAAGATGCGCCGCCTTTCGTCGGGCAATGGGCCGTCGAAGGCCCGGGCGCCTGCCGGACCGGCGCCGGCACCGACGACCTGATGCTGACCATCACGGCCAAGACTCTGGAGTACTACGCCAGCACCTGCACCGTGCTGTCCTCGCGGCGGCTGTCACGCTCGGGCGATAATGTCCACCGCCTCAAACTGCGGTGCACTGGCGAGGGCGAGACCACCGAGAGCGAACGGATCCTCGCTGTGCTGGAAAAGAACGAACAGCGCCCGGATCTGCTTCTGCACATCGATCCGGCCGGCTGGGCGGTGCTCGGCTATCAGCGCTGCGGCGGCTGATCGGGTGTCGGCTCGCCGGTCCACCCGCACTTTGCCAGCATCTCGCTCATATGCGCCGGCGCCGGAGCGGTGACGACGACCGGCGGCTTGTTCTTGGAGATCGGCACGATGATCTGCCGCGCATGCAGATGCAGCGGCGGTCCGCCGGTGCGCGGCGCGCTGCCGTAGATGTTGTCGCCGACAATCGGCCAGCCCATCTCGGCGCAATGCACGCGCAGTTGATGGGTGCGGCCGGTGAGGGGTTCGAGGGATAGCCAGGTAAACTTTCTTTCACCCTCCCCTGGAGGGGGAGGGTCGGATCGCCGAAGGCTATCCGGGGTGGGGTGCTCCTGGACTTGAAGTTCACCCCCTCCCGCCGAACTGCGTTCGGCGACCTCCCCCCTCCAGGGGGAGGTAAAGGAAGCAAACCGCCCCATCACCTTCCACACCGTCTGCGCCGGTTTGCCGTCCGGGTCCGGCTTCATCCACCAGCCGCGGTCCTCGTCGAGCTTGCCGAGCGGCATGTCGATGCGGCCTTCGTCCTCCGCCGGCCCGCCTTCGACCACGGCCCAGTAGGTCTTGCCGATCTGGCCGTTCTTGAACAGCTTGCCGAGCAGGGCCAGCGCCTTGCGGTGACGGCCGAGCACCAGGCAGCCGGAGGTGTCCTTGTCCAGCCGGTGCCCCAGCGCCGGGTCGCGCGGCAGCCCGAACCGCAGCGGCTCGAAATAGTCCTCCAGGCTGTGGCCGCCTTTCGGCCCGCGATGCACCGACAGCCCGGCGGGCTTGTCGATCACCAGCATCAGGCCGTCGCGGTACAGCAGGCGGGAAAGCATCTCTTCCGGTGTCATGCCGAAACCGCTATCACGGGCGACGCTTCTCTTCACCCTCCCCTGCAGGGGGAGGGTCGCTCGCTGAAGCGTTAGCGAAAGCGAGCGGGGTGGGGTGCTTCTCCGCTTGCAAGGACACCCCCACCCGGCCGGCTTGCAGCCGGCCGACCTCCCCCCTCCAGGGGGAGGTAAAGTGAGTAAAGCCGCATCATGAACGACACGACTCAAGGCGGTAGCTGGTGGAAACGCCTGAGCGGCGGGCTCAAACGCACCTCGTCGGCGCTCGGAACCGCGATCAGCGACCTGGTGTCGAAGCGCAAGCTCGACGCCGAGGCCATCGAGGAACTGGAAAGCGAACTGATCCGGTCCGACCTGGGGCCGGATTTCGCCGCCCGCGTGGTCAAGGTGTTCGGCGAAAGCCGTTTCGAGAAGGGCATTGCGCCTGATGAAGTGAAGGCGGTGCTGGCCGGCGAGATCGAGAAAGTGCTCAGTGCGGTCGCCAAACCGCTCGAGATCACGGCGCGGCCTTTTGTCATCCTGGTCGCCGGCGTCAACGGGTCCGGCAAGACCACGACCATCGGCAAGCTGTCCGCCAAGTTCCGCGCCGAGGGCAAGTCGGTGATGCTGGTGGCCGGCGATACGTTCCGCGCGGCCGCCATCGATCAACTGAAAATCTGGGGCTCTCGCACCGGCGCCAGCGTCCGGGCCTCGACGCCCGGCGCCGATGCGGCGAGCCTCGCCTTCGACTCCATCGCCGCTGCTAAAGCGGAGAGCACCGACATCGTGCTGGTCGATACCGCCGGGCGGTTGCAGAACCGCACCGAGCTGATGAGCGAGCTGGAAAAGATGCTGCGCGTGATGCGCAAGGTCGAGCCGACCGCGCCGCATGCGGTGCTGCTGGTGCTCGACGCCACCGTCGGGCAGAACGCGCTCAGCCAGGTCGAGATCTTCGGCAAGATGGCCGGCGTCACCGGCCTGGTGATGACCAAGCTCGACGGCACCGCGCGCGGCGGTATCCTGGTCGCCATCGCCGACCGCTTCAAGCTGCCGGTGCATTTCATCGGCGTCGGCGAGGGCGTCGACGACCTGGCGCCTTTTACCGCACGCGACTTCGCCCGCGCGGTGGTGGGGCTGGAATAAAGCCGTCATGCCCGGCCTTGTGCCGGGCATCCACGTCTTTAGATGGTGCGATGAAGCAAGGCGTGGATGGCCGGGACATAGGCGAGCGAAGCGAGGCCGTCCTTTGTACGGCTATGCTTGGCCATGACGAGGAAAACAATGACCGAACCGAAAAAGCTGAACCCTGGCCTCAAACTGGCGCTCGATATCGGGCCGCTGGTGCTGTTCTTCGCCGCCAATGCCAAGTTCGGCATCTATGCGGCGACCGGCGCCTTCATGGTGGCGGTGCTGGTGGCGCTGACGGTGTCCTATGCGCTGACGCGGCACATCGCGATGATGCCGGTGGTCACCGCGGTGATCGTGCTGGTGTTCGGCGGGCTGACGCTGTTCCTGCAGGACGAGTTGTTCATCAAGTTGAAGCCGACCATCATCTACGTGCTGTTCGGCGTCACGCTGCTGGCCGGCCTTGCGCTCAACAGACCTTTTCTCAGCATCCTGTTCGACCAGATGTTCAATCTGACCGCGGAAGGCTGGCGCAAGCTCACCGTGCGCTGGGTCATCTTCTTTTTTGCAGCAGCCGTGCTCAACGAAGTGATCTGGCGCACGCAGAGCACCGACTTCTGGGTCAACTTCAAGTTGTTCGGCATGGTGCCGCTGACCATGATTTTCGGCGCGGCGCAGTATCCGTTGCTGATGAAGCACAGCGTGGAGAAAGAGCCGGAGTAGGCCTGTGTCCCGGGCGCAGCGCAGCACGTCTTCGTGATGCGCTGCTGAACCGGGACCGTTCCAATCGCGGTGGGTGGAAAGGCCCCGGATCAGCGGTGCATCACTTTGTGATGCACCGCGTCCGGGGCAAGGGTTACTTCGCCACCGCCTTCTCGATTTCCGGCAGCAGCACCTTCGCCAGGTTCTCGGCGGTGATCGGGCCGATCAACTTGTAGGCGATGCGGCCGTCGCGTCCGACCAGAAACGTTTCCGGCACGCCGTAGACGCCCCAGTCGATCGAGGCGCGGCCGCGGTCGTCGACGCCGCTGGCGACGAACGGATTGCCGTAGCGGTTGAGGAAGCGCCGCGCATTGTCGGGCGAGTCCTTGTAGTTGATGCCGGCGAGCTGGATGCGGCTGTCCTTGGCCAGTTGATCGAGAAACGGCACCTCGTCATGGCAGGGCACGCACCACGACGCCCACACGTTCACCAGCGTCACCTTGTCCTTGAAGATGTCGTTGGTCAGGCCGGGCACCGGCATGCCGTCGCGCTCCAGCCCGGCCATCGGCGGCAGGTCGGTTTTCGGCGCCGGCTGGCCGATCAGGGCCGAGGGCAGTCGCGATGGATCGCCGCTGCCGAGCCTGAAAAAGAACAGCGCCGCCAGCGACAGAAATATAGCCAGCGGCAGCAACACCAGAATGTTGCGGCGGGTCTTGGCCGCGGAGCCTGGGGTCGTCGTCATGCACAGACCCGCTCGTCCCCGCGCAAGCGGGGACCCAGGGGCGACAATCGACCACCTTCCAACGGGACTCTGGATTCCCGCTTGCGCGGGAATGAGCGGAGCAAGACGCTGCGGTATTCCATCCGTCTACTCCTTGCGCCGCGCCCGGCGGGTGACGCCGCGTTCCTCGAGATCGCCGATGATACGGCGCTGCGCCGCATGATCGAGCACGACCCAGGCAATCAAGGCCGCCACCACGAAGGCGGCCACCGCATAGGCGGCGACGATGAAATCGGCGTGCGGCCCGAGGTTCACGTCCGCGCCTCCGAAAGCGTCTGCGCCTGCAACAGACGCATGGTGCGCACGCGGCGGCGCAGGATCTCGTTGCGCATGGCGGCCAGATGCAGCGTGATGAACAAAAGCGTGAAGGCGCCGGCCATGATCAGCAGCGGCACCAGGATCGAAACGTCGACGGTGGCGCCGCCGAGCCGCACGATCGAGGCCGGCTGGTGCAGCGTGTTCCACCAGTCGACGGAGAACTTGATGATCGGAATGTTGACGGCGCCGACCAGCGTCAGGATCGCCGCTGCGCGCGCGCCGCGGCCGGGCTCTTCCGCGGTCCAGTACAGCGCCATGACGCCGAGATAGAGCAGAAACAGGATTAGCACCGAGGTCAGCCGCGCATCCCAGACCCAATAGGTGCCCCAGGTCGGGCGGCCCCACAGCGCGCCGGTGATAAGACAAATGAGCGTGAAGGCAGCGCCGATCGGCGCCGCGGCCTTGCCGGCGACGTCGGCGAGCGGATGCCGCCACACCAGCGTGCCGAGCGCCGCCGCGCTCATGATCACCCAGCCCATCATGCCGAGCCAGGCGGCCGGCACGTGCAGGAACATGATCTTGACGGTGGCGCCCTGCTGGTAGTCGTCCGGCGCATAGGCCGCGCGGTACAGGCCGATGGCGAAGACGAGCGCAGTCGCCGCCACCAGCCAGGGCAGCACGCGGTTGACCAGCGCCAGGAAGCGCGTCGGGTTGGCGAGATCGATTACAGCCATCGGCGGCCTTCTATCACGCATAAGTTTGGCGGGGCCATCATTCCAGGCCGTGCCGCAGCGCCGCAGCCGCGGCAATCGGGCCGAGCACCAGGCTGGCCAAGGATAAAGCACAAAGAATGGTGAAAGGGGGGCCGAACGGCGCGGGCCCGACGATGGCGGCATTGGCGGCGGCGACGCCGAAGATCAGCACCGGCACGGTCAGCGGCAAAGTCAGCACCGGCAGCAGCAGGCCGCCGCGCCGCAGCGCCACCGACAGCGCAGCCCCGACCAGGCCGATGAAGGTCAGCGCCGGGGTGCCGGCCAGAAGCGTCAGCGTCACCCATCCCATCGCCCGCAATTCGACATTCAGCATCAGCCCCAGAACCGGGGCGACGATCACCAGCGGCAGGCCGGTGGTGATCCAGTGCGCCAGCGCCTTGGCCAGCACCGCCAGTTCCAGCGGCATCCGGCCCATCATCAGCAAATCGAGCGAGCCGTCGTCCTGATCCATCGCAAACAGCCGGTCGAGCGCCAGAAGGCTCGCCAGCAGCGCGCCGAGCCAGAGGATCGCCGGGCCGATTCGCGCCAGCAGATTGAGGTCGGGACCGATGGCAAAGGGCATCAAAGTGACGACGATCAGGAAAAACAGCGCGCCCATCAGCGCGCCGCCGCCGATGCGCAGGCTGAGGCGGATGTCTCGGAGGAGGAGGGCGGTGAAGGCGGTCATGATGGAAGCCTCGATAACCCGCTCGTCCCCGCGGAAGCGGGGACCCAGCTCTTTCGAGGCCGGTGAGGAGACCGCTCTGGATTCCCGCTTTCGCGGGAATGAGCGGAGTTTTTGGCCGCCGCCTTCATCCATCCGCTCCCAGCCTCAATTCTTGCGCCCGCTCCAGCCCGATCGGCCCATGCGCGGCAGCGACGATCAGTCCGCCGCCGGCGAGATGACCGCGCATCAGGTCGGCCAGCCGCGCCTGCGACGGCGTGTCCAGCGCCGAGGTCGGCTCGTCGAGCAGCCAGATCGGCCGCGGCGCTGCGATCAGCCGGGCGATCGACAGCCGCCTTCGTTGGCCGGCCGAGAGGTAGGCGGCCGGCAGGTCGGTCAGCGCGGCCAGACCGACCGCCTCCAAGGCTGACTCAACGGTGTCTGCGGCCGCGCCGAGGTAGTCGGCCCAGAAGCGCAGATTTTCACTAACCGAAAGCGTCGGCTTCAGCGCGTCCTGATGGCCCACATAATGGGCCTGCTCGGCGATGCCGGCTTCGGGCTCGCCGCCCTGCAGAACGAGCGTGCCGCCGGCGATTCGCACCAGTCCGGCGATCAGGCGCAGCAGCGAGGATTTGCCGGCGCCATTGCGCCCGGCCACCACCAGCGCCTCGCCGCCGGCCAAGCTGAAGCTGACGCCGGCGAAGACGTCGCGGCCGCCGCGGTTGCAGGCCAAATTGTCGGCGGTGAGTTGCATCAGGCGGTCACCCGGCGGCGCAAGGCAGCAATTCCGATGGCGAAAACCCGCGGAAATCCGTGCATCCTGACAGCGTTCCCGGTAAATCTTGCGCGAGCCACGAAAATACCTTTAAAGCCCATGCGGGCGGCGCTAGGTTAGCGGAATTCAAAGCTGAGTTCCGCCAGCGAGAAAACCCTTTCTTGCGAGGAGCTTAGACCGAACCCGCGCCGATGTCCCCGCCGGGAAATGGAAACAGCCGACATGACGTCCCTCGACAGTTTTAAATGCTGCAAAACCCTCACGGTTGGTAGCAAGACCTACGCTTATTTCAGCCTCCCGGTCGCCGAGAAAAACGGATTGAAAGGCATCTCGCGCCTGCCGTTCTCGATGAAGGTGCTGCTGGAGAACCTGTTGCGCAACGAAGACGGGCGCACGGTCACCAAGGACGACATCAAGGCCTGCGCCGAATGGCTCAAGACCAAATCCTCCGAGCATGAAATCGCGATGCGTCCCGCGCGCGTGCTGATGCAGGATTTCACCGGCGTGCCGGCCGTGGTCGATCTCGCCGCGATGCGCGACGCGATGAAGGCGCTCGGCGGCGATCCGAAGAAAATCAATCCGCTGGTGCCGGTCGATCTCGTGATCGATCACTCGGTCGCGGTGACCTTCTTCGGCGACAATCAGGCGTTCAAGAAGAACGTCGACGAGGAATACCGGCAGAACCAGGAGCGCTACCAGTTCCTGAAATGGGCCGCGCTGTCGTTCGACAACTTCAAGGTCGTGCCGCCCGGCACCGGCATCTGTCACCAGGTCAATCTCGAATATCTGTCGCGCGTGGTCTGGACCAAGAAAGACAAGGTCAAGGTCGACGGCAAGGCGGCGACCATGGAAGTCGCCTATCCCGACTCGCTGGTCGGCACCGACTCGCACACCACGATGGTCAACGGCCTGTCCGTGCTCGGCTGGGGCGTCGGCGGCATCGAGGCGGAGGCCGCGATGCTCGGCCAGCCGCTGTCGATGGTGCTGCCCGAGGTGATCGGCTTCAAGCTGTCGGGCCGCCTCAAGGAAGGCGTCACCGCGACCGACCTGGTGCTGACGGTCACCCAGATGCTGCGCGCCCGCGGCGTGGTCGGCAAATTCGTCGAGTTCTTCGGTCCTGGCCTGACGCATCTGACCATCGCCGACCGCGCCACGCTCGGCAACATGGCGCCGGAATACGGCGCCACCTGCGGCTTCTCGCCGATCGACGACGACACCATCACCTTCCTGAAGAACACCGGACGTCCGCCCGAACTGTGCGCGCTGGTCGCCGCCTACGCCAAGGCGCAGGGCATGTACCGGGTCAAGACCACGCCCGACCCGATGTTCACCGACGTGCTCAAGCTCGAGCTGTCGACGGTCGAGCCGTCGCTCGCCGGTCCGAAGCGCCCGCAGGATCGCATTGCGCTCAAGGACGTGAAGATGGGCTTCGTCGGCTCGATGGACAAGGAGTTCGGCAAGGCTGCCGAAATGAAGAAGCGCGTACCGGTCGAGGGCCACAATTACGACATCGGCCACGGCGACGTGGTGATAGCGGCGATCACCTCCTGCACCAACACCTCGAACCCGAGCGTGATGATCGGCGCCGGCCTGCTCGCCCGCAAGGCGGCGGCCAAGGGCCTGACCGTCAAGCCGTGGGTGAAGACCTCGCTGGCGCCCGGCTCGCAGGTGGTCGGCGAATATCTCGACAAGTCGGGTCTGCAGAAGGATCTCGACAAGCTCGGCTTCAACCTGGTCGGCTACGGCTGCACCACCTGCATCGGCAATTCCGGTCCGCTGCCGCCGCAGAACTCCAAGGCGATCAATGACGGCGACCTGGTCGCCGCCGCGGTGCTGTCGGGCAACCGCAACTTCGAAGGCCGCGTCAACGCCGACGTGCGCGCCAACTATCTGGCCTCGCCGCCGCTGGTGGTGGCCTACTCGATCGCCGGCTCGATGAACGTCGATCTGATCAAGGACGCACTTGGCGTCGATCAGAAGGGCAAGAAGGTGTTCCTCAAGGACATCTGGCCGTCGAACAAGGAGATCGGCGAGTTCGTCGACAAGAACGTCACCCGCAAGATCTTCGCCAGCAAGTACGCCGACGTGTTCAAGGGCGACGCCAGCTGGCGCAAGATCAGCATCAAGGGCGGCATGACCTATGCGTGGGACAAGAAATCCACCTACGTGCAGAACCCGCCGTATTTCGTCGGCATGAAGAAGGCGCCGAAGCCGCTCGAGGACATCGTCGACGCGCGCGTGCTGGCGTTGCTGCTCGACTCGATCACCACCGACCACATCTCGCCGGCCGGTTCGATCAAGATCGACTCGCCGGCCGGCAAATATCTGATGGCCAACAAGGTCAAGCCGGCCGACTTCAACCAGTACGGCACAAGGCGCGGCAGCCATGAAGTGATGATGCGCGGCACCTTCGCCAACATCCGTCTGAAGAACCAGATGGTGCCGGGCGTCGAAGGCGGCGTCACCGTCCACTATCCCTCCAAGGAGCGGATGACGATTTACGACGCGGCCATGAAGTACAAGGCCGACAAGGTGCCGCTGGTGGTGTTCGCCGGCAAGGAATACGGCTCCGGCTCGTCGCGCGACTGGGCCGCCAAGGGTTCGCTGCTGCTCGGCATCCGCGCGGTGGTGTGCGAGTCGTTCGAGCGCATCCATCGCTCGAACCTGGTGGGCATGGGCATCATGCCGCTGGTATTCGAGGAAGGCACGTCCTGGAAGTCGCTCGGTCTCAAGGGCGACGAAACGGTGACCATCCGCGGCCTGCACGGCGAATTGAAGCCCAATCAGCGGCTGATCGCCGACATCGTATCGGGGTCTGGCACGCTCAAGCGCGTGCCGCTGATCTGCCGGATCGATACGCTGGACGAACTGGATTATTTCCGGAACGGCGGCATCCTGCAGTACGTGCTGCGGCAACTGGCAGGGTGAGCACCGCTTCTCCCGACCTTTACCGCCATGCAACGAGCCCTCACTGCGAAGTGAGTGGCGGGTGATCGACGCCGCTCCTATCAAAGGGCAGCATCGCGGCGGGGGCCAGGTGGGAACGGAATGAACTTTAGCCACATCACCTTCGCGGTTGCGCTGGCCTGCGCTCCCCTGGCGGCTTCGCCGCCGGCGGTCGCAAGCGAGCCGCGCGCGGTGATCGAGCTGTTCACCAGCCAGGGCTGTTCGTCGTGTCCGGCCGCCGACAAGCTGCTGGCTGAACTGGCGTCCAACGATCCGTCATTGCTGGTGATGACGCTGGCGATCGACTACTGGGATTATCTCGGCTGGAAGGACACGCTGGCGCTGCACGGCCATTCCAAGCGGCAGCGCGGCTATGCCGAGGCGCGCGGCGACCGCAAGGTCTACACCCCGCAGGTGGTCGTGAACGGCCTTAGCCATGTCCTCGGCAGCGACAAGGCGGCGATCGAGAGCGCGGTGGCGCAAACCCGGCGCAACGCCTCGCCTTTGACCGTGCCGGTTCAGGTGAGCGTAGCCAATGGCATCGTGATGGTCACGGTGGCGGCGGCGGCCGGACAGCATCGCAGTGGCGAAGTCTGGCTGTGTCCGATCACCAACAAGGTGCCGGTGACGATCGAGCGCGGCGAGAACCGCGGCAACACCGTGACCTACAGCAACGTGGTGCGCCGCTGGGTCAAGCTCGGCGACTGGGACGGCACGGCGAAAACTTTCAGTGCGACTGTCGCCAGTCTGGCCAGCGCCAAACTTACGCTTGAGGATGTCGACCGGCTCGCGGTCCTGGTTCAGGGCGGCAGCCCCACCAAGCCCGGCCTGATGCTGGGCGCGGCCACCGCCAGCCTGCGCTGAGCCGCATTTCCTTCCAAACCGTCGCCATAAAAAACGGGCCGGCACAAAGGCCGGCCCGAAGACTTAGGGGATTGAACCGTACGCATTACTCAACTGGCCCGGTCGACTGACCCCCGGGGGGCTGGGGGGCTGAGGAATCCGGAGATCAACCGGACCGGGCCTTGAGGCAACGATCCATGTATCCACCCCCTGCGTGACCGGCAATTGACGGAAATAGGGCGGTATTGTGGGTCGAATTAACGAGTTCGTGATCGCCGAAACAGCCGCCCCGGGGAGATTCCGTCCGCGAAAAGCCGGGAAAAGCCTCTTGCCGCGGACCTTTCCCGGCGCGATCATCGTTACCCACGATAAAGGAGGCGCCGCATGACGTTCGGTTCCGGCGATATCGACCCAAGTCAGGTTTTCGGCGGCGGCGTTGCGCGAGGCGCCACCCCCGCCGCCCAGGTCACCTTCAGCCGGCGTGAACTGACATCCATTCTCAATCTGTACGGCCGCATGGTCGCTGCCGGCGAGTGGCGCGACTACGCCATGGACTTCATGAAGGATCGCGCGGTGTTCTCGGTCTACCGCCGCACCTCGGAAGCGCCGCTCTACCGCATCGAAAAAAATCCAAAGCTGGCGCAGCGCCAGGGCGCTTTCAGCGTCATTGCCGCCTCCGGCCTGATCGTGCGCCGCGGCCACGAACTCGACCGCGTGCTGCGCGCGATCGACAAGTCATCGCTGGCGCTGGTGGCGAACTAAGCGGATTTGGTCCGCTCATCCCCGCGAACGCGGGGATCCAGTACCAAAGACGTCAGAACTTCGCTCTGGATTCCCGCTTGCGCGGGAATGAACGAAGATTGTGGCGCTACGGCTTCGTGCTGCCGCCATCACCGAGCGGGCGCTGCATCAGCAGCGTATCGCACCAGTGATCGTGCTTGAAGCCGACATCCGGGAGAATGCCGATGTGGTGGAAGCCAGCGGCCCTGTGCAGCGCGACCGAGCCCGCCTGCCGCGGGGAATCGCCGATCACCGCGATCATCTGGCGGTAGCCGCGCGTCACGCAGGCCTCGACCAGTGCTTCGAGCAGGGCACGGCCGACGCCGCGGCCCTGGTGCGTTGGCGCGACATAGACCGAGTCCTCGACCGTGAAGCGATAGGCCGGGCGCGTGCGGTACAGCGCGGCATAGGCGTAGCCCGCGAGCTGGCCGCCATCATCGGCGGCCAGATAGGGGAAGCCCTTGCCGATGATCTCGTCCATGCGGCGCGCCATTTCGGCCTCGTCCGGTGGCTCCAGCTCGAACGAGGCGGTCCCGGTCCGCACCGAGTCGCCGTAGATGCGGGTGATGGCAGGAATGTCGGCCGGCGTGGCCGGGCGGATGGCGATGCTCATGCGGAGAATCTGACCACAAAAAAACGCCCCGGCACAAGGGCCGGGGCGTTTGTCGAAGATCTGTTCGTGCCGGGCGGTGGCTTGGCTCCGATCGCCCAAAGGCGCGTTAGCGCCGATCGCCCAGGAAGCGCAGCATGAACAGGAACAGGTTGATGAAGTCCAGGTAGAGCGTCAGCGCGCCCATCACCGTCTTGCGGCCCATGGAGGTGCTGTCGTCGTTGGCGTCATACATCTCCTTGATCTTCTGGGTATCCCAGGCGGTGAGGCCGGCGAAGATCAGGACGCCGATCGCCGAGATGGCGAAGTCGAGTCCGGTACTGCGCAGGAACAGGTTGACGATCATCGCCAGGATCAGGCCGAACAGGCCCATGATCAGGAACGAGCCGATCGGCGAGAGGTCGCGCTGCGTGGTGTAGCCGTACAGGCTCAACGCGCCGAACGACGCCGCCGCGATGAAGAAGGTGCGGGCGATCGACGTGCCGGTATAGGTGAGCATCACCGACGACAGCATGACGCCGAGCAGCGCCGCATACAGCATGAACAGGGTCAGCGCGGTGCCGGCCTGCAGCTTGTTGATGCGGAAGCTGAGGAAGAACACAATGCCGAGGGTGCCGAGGAACAGCACGATCATCAGCGGTCCGCCGTAGATCGTCTGGCCGAACGGCGTCAGCGCCAGCTTGCCGGCGACGGACGAGTCGACGACGGCGGCATTGAAGGTGAACCAGGCGACGACGCCGGTCAGAGCCACGCCGGCGGCCATATAGTTGTAGATGCTGAGCATGTAGGCGCGCAGACCGGCATCGATCTCCGCGGCACGCGCGGCGCCGAAGCCGCCGCGGGCAGCTACGTTACGGTCGAAGTCCGACATCGAATTTCCCTCTCTCAAGTCCCGGCGCTGGCCGGGCACGTCAGGCGCGCCGGCGATGGCCGTCGCGCTCGTGTTGCCTCGAATGTAGTGGTTGGTAAGTCTGCGCGCCAGATATGGCTCGATCATGACCCTGCTTCATTGCGGATTGTTAACCAGCCCGCAAAAGCCATTATACGCCTAAATCCGCCGCCGCGTCAGGGGGGTAGGGTGACGCGGCGGAATGTCGCTCCTGTTACAGATTGCGCAGCACCGGGGCGGGCTTCTGGCCCAGCGCCGAGAAGGTGCCGGCCAGCCCCAGCGCCACCGTCACCACAACGGCGGCGAGCGCCGAGGCCAGGGCCGGGAGCGGCAGCCAGATGAATTTCAGCCGCATGATCTCGGCGACAATCAGCCAGCTGGCCAGCGAACCGCACAGCACGCCGAAGGCCGCAGTGGCGACGCCGAGCATCAGGTATTCGATGGTATAGGCGCCGAGCAGCCGGGCCCGGGTGGCGCCGAGGGTCTTCAGAATGACCGCGTCATAGACCCGGTGGCGATGGCCGGCGGCCAGCGCGCCGCCCAGCACCAGGGCCGCCGCCAGCAGCGTGATGGCGCTGGCGCCGCGGATCGCCAGCACCAGGTTGCCGACCAGCGCGGCGATCGCCTCCAGCGCGTCCTTGACCCGGACGCTGGTGACCATCGGGTATTCGTCAGCCAGCGCCCGGATGATGGCGCCTTCCTGCTGCGGCGAACCGCCATCCAGATAGGTCAGGGTCGCCAGATGGGTGTGCGGCGCGCCGCGGAACGTCTGCGGCGAAAACACCATGACGAAATTGATGCTCAGGCTCTGCCAGTCGACGGTACGGGTATTGGCGATGGTCGCCGTGATGTTGCGGCCGAGCACGTTGACGGTGACCTCGTCGCCGATGGTGAGGCCGAGCCCGTCGGCGATCCGTTTCTCGAACGACACCAAAGGCGGGCCTTCGTAGTCCTTGTCCCACCACTGGCCCTCGACCAGACGCGAGCCGGCCGGAATCGTGTTGGCGTAGGTGATGCCGCGGTCGTTCTGCAGCACCCATTCGGTGTCGTCGGTCGCCTTGATGTCCTCGGCGCGGATTCGTTTGGCCGAAACGATGCGGCCGCGCAGCATCGGCACTTCTTCCACCGACGCCGCCGGCGCCTGCTTGTGCAGGAAGCCGGTGAACCGTTCGGCCTGCTCGGACGGAATATCGAGGAAATAGAACGATGGCGCCTTGGCCGGCAGTTCGTTGGCGAATTGCTGGCGCAGATTGGCGTCGATCTCGACCACCGTGACCAGCAAGGCGATGCCGAGTCCGAGCGACAGCACGATCGTTGGTGTCAGCGCGCCGGGCCGGTGAATATTGGCCACCGCCATGCGCAGGCTGGTGGACCGCGCCCGCGGCGCGCGCGCCGCCAGCGCCATCAGCATAGTCGCGACCAGCCGCAGCAGGACAAAAATGGCGGCGGCTACACCGACATAGACGATCGCCACGCGCCGGTCATAGGCCAGCAGCACGGCCGCCGTCGCCAGCACCGCGACGGCGATGCCGGTCAGAATGACGTAGATCGGCCGCGGCCAGCCGGACTGCGGCGTCACCGCGTCGCGGAATAGGGCGCCGACCGGCACGTCATGGGCGCGGCCGAGCGGCCACAACGTAAACGCCAGCGCCGTCAGCAGGCCGTATAGCAGGGCCAGCACCAGCTCGGCCGGATGAAATGCCGGCACCAGCGGCAACGGAATGATGGCGCCGAAGGTCCAGGAAATCAGGAACGGCAGCGCTGCGCCGAGGATGGCGCCGATGACGCCGCCGATCAGGGCCAGCACCAGAACCTGCGTCAGGTAGATGGCGAACACGCGCCGGCCGCTGGCGCCGAGCGCCTTCATTGTGGCGATGACGTCGCGGCGCCGGTCGAGATGGCTCTTCACGGCATTGCCGACGCCGACGCCGCCGACCAGCAGCGCGGTCAGGCCGACGATGGTGAGGAACTGGGTGAAGCGGTTGACGTTGCGCTCGAGCTGCGGCGAGGCATTGCTGCGGCTGCGGATTTCCCAGCCGGTTTCCGGCAATTCCGCCCGCGCCTGCGCCGTGACCGCCTGCATGGCCGCATCGCTGTTGCCATCGGGCGGCAGCCGCAACCGGTAATTCCAGCGCACCAAACTACCGGGCTGGATCAGACCGGACGCCCGCAGCGCCGCCTGGTTGACCAGCAGGCGCGGACCGAAGCCGACGCCGGCGGCCAGTTTGTCCGGCTCGGAGGTCAGCGCGGCACGGATTTCGATGGTGGCGGTGCCGACGGTCAGCCGCGTGCCTGTCGCGATATTCAGCCGTGCCAGCAGCGTCGGATCGGCCGCCGCGCCGAACACGCCGTCGCGCTCCGCCAGCACGTCCGGCAAGGGGCCGGCCGGATCGAGCACGGCTTCCCCGAACAGCGGGTAGGCGGCATCGACCGCTTTCATTTCCACCAGCGTGGCGTCGCCTGGCGTGCCTTGCGCATCGATGACGCGCGCCATCGCCCGCATGGCGGCGGTTTCCGAGAGGGCGCCGCGGCTGACGAGAAAGGCGCGTTCTTTCGGCGTGGCTTCGCGTTGGATCAGCGTGAACGACAGATCGCCGCCGAGGATAACCCGGCCCTGTCGCGACAATCCGTCGGTGAGGCTGGCGGCGAGTGAACTGACGCCGGCGATGGCCATGCAGCCGAGCGCGATGCAGGCGATGAAAACGTAAAAGCCTTTCAGCCCGCCGCGCAGTTCGCGCAGGGCGAAACGGAGCGGCAGAAAGCGCATGCCGTCTTTTCCCTCCCCTGAAAGGGGAGGGTCGGACCGCCGCAGGCGGTCCGGGGTGGGGTCAGTTTTCATGGAGGACCCCCACCCGGTTCGCTGCGCTCACCGACCTCCCCCTTGCAGGGGGAGGTCGAAGAAAAAGAAAAGCCCTCATGTCGCGCTCACGCTGTCGACGCGGCCGGAGCGCAGCCGGACCACGCGGCCGCAGCGTTGCGCCAGCGCATTATCATGCGTCACCAGCACCAGCGTGGTGCCGCGCTTGGTGTGACCGGCGAACAGGAGATCGACGATCTGCTGGCCGGTGCCCTCGTCGAGATTGCCGGTCGGCTCGTCCGCCACCAGAATCGCCGGGTTTGGCGCCAGCGCCCGCGCCACGGCGACGCGCTGCTGCTCGCCGCCGGACAATTGCGCGGGATAATGGTTCAGCCGCTGGCCGAGACCGACCGCGGTCAGTTCGGCTTCGGCGCGCTCCTGCGCATCGGCGACGCCGGCCAGTTCCAGCGGCACGGCGACGTTTTCCAGCGCGGTCATGGTCGGGATCAGGTGGAAGGACTGGAAGACGATGCCGACATTGCGGCCGCGGAAGCGCGCCAGCGCGTCCTCGTCCAGGGTGTTCAGGGCCTCACCGGCGACATTCACGTCACCGGTGTCGGTCCGCTCCAGCCCGGCCATGACCATCAGCAGCGTCGATTTGCCCGAACCGGACGGCCCCACGAGGCCAACCGCCTCGCCCGTGCCTATATTGAGATCGATATCCTTGAGGATATGAACCCGGGCGGCGCCTTGCCCGAGCGATAGATTGACGCCGGCCAGCGCAATTGCCGGCCCCGCCCTGGAGTTATCTGACATGTGGCCTCACGGTTATCGATCCGCCTCATATGGGACATTTATGGCCCGGGTCCAGCACCTCGCGATGCTTGCTTTAGTCGCAGTCGGAGGCGGGATCTGTCTCGCGTTGACGCCGGCGGCGGGTCAGACCGGAGAAAAGCCCGTCAAGATCGTGGTCCTGGGCGATTCGCTGTCGGCCGGCTACGGCCTGCCGGCCAATGCCGCATTCCCGGCCAAACTCGGGGCTGCGCTCAAGGCCAAGGGTATTGCCGCCGACGTCGTTAATGCCGGTGTGTCCGGCGATACCGCCTCCGGCGGGCTCGGCCGGGTCGACTGGTCGGTCCCGGACGGCACCGATGCCGTGATCGTTGAACTCGGCGCCAATGACGCGTTGCGCGGCATCGATCCGAAGGTGACCGAGGCCGCGCTGGATGGGATTCTGAAAAAGCTCACCGACCGCCGCATCGCCGTGCTGCTGGCCGGGATGCAGTCGCCGCCGAACATGGGGGCCGATTTTGCCCGGTCCTTTGGCGATCTCTACACCACGCTGGCCGGGAAATACCCGGTCGTGTTCTATCCGTTCTTTCTCGATGGCGTCGCGGCGCAGGCCAAACTCAACCTCCCCGACGGCATCCACCCGAATGCCGAGGGCATCGATGTGATTGTCGAGCGCATCATGCCGAAGGTCGAGGAGTTGATCGCCCGCGTGCGCGCCGCGCGCGCATCGTGAGCCGAGACGAAGCCGGGTCCCATGCCGCGTCTTTTCACCGGGATTGAGATCCCGCCTTCGGTCGGCGACGCGCTGGCGATGCTGCGCGGCGGGCTGCCGGGTGCGCGCTGGATCGATCCGGAAAATTACCACGTCACGCTGCGCTTTATCGGCGACGTCGATGACGTGACCGCGCAGGAGATTGCGCTGGAATTGGGCCGTGTCCGGCGCGGCGCTTTCGACCTGCATCTGGAAGGCCTGACCTCGTTCGGCGGCCGCAAGCCGCGCGCGGTGATTGCGTCGGTGCCGCCGAGCCAGCCGCTCATGGAATTGCAGGCCGAGCAGGAACGGCTGATGCGGCGCATCGGTCTCGAGCCGGAGGGCCGCAAATACACGCCGCATGTGACGGTGGCGCGGCTGCGCGAGTCATCCAGCATCGAGGTCGCGCAATATCTGGCCGAGCGCGGCTATTTCCGCACGGCGGCGTTTCGGGTGCCGCGCTTCGTGCTGTATTCGGCGCGCGCCTCCACCGGTGGCGGACCCTATGTGGTCGAGGCGGCCTATCCGCTCACCGCGCTTTAGGCCGCCCGCAGCATCCGCGATTGCGCATCGAGCAGGGCCTGGCCGACGCCATAGGCATCGGCCATCGCCTCGCGCATCAAGGACAGCGGCGTCGAGCGCGGCGCGTCGACCTCGCCGACCACGCTGCCGAAATCGAACGACAGGTCGGCCTCGAACTTCCTGGCCAGCTGCTGCATGCGCCGGTTGTCGGCGAGGCAATTCATGTGCAGGGCGGTGATGCCGCGGTTGCGGGCGCTCAGCAGCGTGCGGCGGAGCAGTTCGCTGCCGACACCGTGACTCTGCCACGGCTTTTCGATGCTGAAGGCGACCTCGGCTTCGCGCTTGAGCAGGGAGCCCATCGGCCGCAGTTCGGCCGCGCCGCGCAGATGGCCCCCGACAAAGAAGCCGTGCACCACGACGCCCACGCCCACGCCTGT
>JAUXXH010000006.1 GCA_030684935.1 Pseudolabrys sp.
GCGCACTCTGCTCTCCGCAGGGGACGCGACTTAAAGCAACGACGGAGCGGGCTTCTTTGGTCTCTGCTGGCCTTCCACCGCCAGCGACGGGTCACCGACGAGGCTTGTCCATCTTTGCCAGCAGTGCGGCGGGGTCTCCCCTCCAAGCCAAGGCAGCATTTGCGGTTAAGAGCTTAAGGCACGGCTGCGTCCCCATCGCGCACCGGTCCAAGGGCTCTTACACCTCGAAAACGAACGGCTAGAGCCGTTCCTTGAGCTGGGAGTTTGCGCCAATGACCGAGCGCATTCGTGATTTTCTGCGCGACCGCCGCGAACGTGGTGTTGACGAGGGCCCCGTGCTCGTCGTCGACCTCGACGTGGTCAAGGACAACTACACCAACTTCGCCAAGGCGTTGCCGGATACGCGCGTGTTCTACGCCGTGAAGGCAAACCCGGCGCCGGAGGTGCTGTCCTTGCTCGCCAAGCTGGGTTCCTGCTTCGACACCGCCTCGGTCCAGGAGATCGAGATGGCGCTCGCGGCCGGCGCCACGCCCGACCGTGTCTCGTTCGGCAACACGATCAAGAAGGAACGTGATGTTGCGCGCGCCTACGCGCTCGGCATCCGCCTCTTCGCGGTCGATTGCCAGGCCGAGGTCGACAAGGTCGCCCGCGCGGCGCCCGGCTCGAAGGTGTTCTGCCGCATCCTGTCGGATTGCGCAGGCGCCGAATGGCCGCTGTCGCGCAAGTTCGGCTGCGAGCCGGGCATGGCGGTGGACGTCCTGGAGCACGCGCTCCGGGCCGGCCTCGAGCCTTACGGCGTGTCGTTCCATGTCGGTTCGCAGCAGCGCAACCAGCATGCCTGGGACCGTGCCCTCGCCTCGGCGGCGGCAGTGTTCCGGGAGTGCGGCGAGCGCGGCATCAACCTGTCGATGGTCAACCTGGGCGGCGGCTTTCCGACCAAGTACCTGAAGAACGTGCCGTCGGTGAAGGCCTACGGTTCGGCGATCTTCAAGGCACTGCGGAAGCACTTCGGCAACCGCATCCCGGAAACGATCATCGAACCGGGCCGCGGCATGGTCGGCAACGCCGGCGTGATCGAGAGCGAAGTCGTCCTTGTCTCGAAGAAGAGCGAGGAAGACGACGTGCGCTGGGTCTACCTGGACATCGGCAAGTTCGGCGGTCTCGCCGAGACGATGGACGAGTCGATCCGGTACCCGATCAAGACGACCCGTGACGGCGACGTCATGGCGCCGTGCGTGCTCGCAGGTCCGACCTGCGACTCGGCCGACGTGCTGTACGAGAAGCAGCCCTACCCGCTCCCGGTCAGCCTGGAGATCGGGGACCGGGTGCTGATCGAAGGCACCGGCGCCTACACGTCGACCTACTCGGCCGTGGCCTTCAACGGTTTGCCGCCGCTGAAGACGTACCACATCTGATCGCTCCGCGATCGGGCCACACTGACGGTTAAGGGAGGCGGTTCGCCGCCTCCCCATTCCTCCTCATTTCGAACTGACGGCGCTTGAATGCGCGCGCCTGCGCGCGCATTCGGCGGGGAAGGATGACGACCATGATCCAGATCCGACACGAACGGCCGACCGACATCGACGCGCGCGAAGCGCTGCTCGACACCGCGTTCGGCGAGACCCGCTACCGCAAGTCGTCCGAGCGCCTGCGCGAGGACCGGCTGCCGGCCGAAGGCCTGGCGTTCATCGCGTCCGAGGGCAAGCGCGTCATCGGCACGGCGCGGCTGTGGGACGTGACCGTCGGTCACGGACGCCCGGCGCTGCTGCTCGGCCCCGTCGCGGTGGCGGAAGACTGCCGTTCGCGCGGTCTCGGCGGCGCCATGGTGCGCCGTGCGATCCAGACCGCGCGCGGGCTCGGCCATGGCGCGATCCTGCTGGTCGGCGATCCGGAATACTACAGCCGCTTCGGCTTCTCGGGCGAGAAGACCGGCGCGCTGTGGATGCCCGGACCGTTCGAGCGCCACCGCCTGCTCGGCCGCGAACTCAAGGCCGGCGCGCTCGAGGACACGCGCGGCATGATCGCACCGGCCGGCCGGCTAGAGCCGACGCCCGACCTCGCCGCGCTGGTGGCGCAGGCGACAGGCCGTACCGCGGCACCGCTGCGCCGCGGACAGCGTTCACGCGCCGCGTAGATCGGGCTAAAAGCGCCCGATCGGGATAAAAAACGGGGACGCCGCGTTCCATAAACGCGGCGTCCCTTCCGTTTGTCACGTCTGGCGGATATCAACCGCCTTTATTCTCTGGAGGTTTCAAATGACCGATTGGCCCGTCTACGCCACCATTTCCGGACCGATTGTCATGGTCGGCTTCGGCTCGATCGGCAAAGGCACGCTGCCGATGATCGAGCGCCATTTCAAATACGACAAGTCGCGCATGGTCGTGCTCGATCCCAAGGACGAGGGCCGCAAGGCGCTGTGCGACAAGCACGGCGTGCGCTTCATCCAGCAGGGCCTGACGCGCGACAATTATCGCGAGGTCTTGAAGCCGCTGCTGACCGCCGGCGGCGGCCAGGGCTTCTGCGTCAACCTGTCGGTCGACACCGGCTCGGTCGACATCATGGAGTTCTGCAACGAGATCGGCGCGCTCTACATCGACACCGTCAACGAGCCCTGGCTCGGCTTCTATTTCGACAAGTCGAAGGGGCCGGAAGCGCGCTCCAACTACGCACTGCGCGAGGCGACGCTGGCCGCCAAGAAGGCGCGCAAGCCCGGCTCGACCACGGCCGTGTCGTGCTGCGGCGCCAACCCGGGCATGGTCTCGTTCTTCGTCAAGCAGGCGCTGCTCAATGTCGCCTCCGACATGAAGCTCAACGCGCATGAGCCGTCCAACAAGTCCGAATGGGCCGACCTGATGCGGCAGACCGGCATCAAGGGCATCCACATTGCCGAGCGCGACACGCAGCGCGCCAAGAAGCCGAAGGCGCCGGGCGTGTTCGTCAACACCTGGTCGGTCGAAGGCTTCCTGTCGGAAGGCATGCAGCCGGCCGAACTCGGCTGGGGCACCCACGAAAAGTGGATCCCGGAGAACGCCCATACGCACGAGACCGGCTCCGGCGCCGCGATCTATCTGATGCAGCCGGGCGCCAACACGCGCGTGCGCACCTGGTGCCCGACGCTCGGCGCGCAATACGGCTTCCTCGTCACCCACAACGAGTCGATCTCGATCTCCGACTATTTCACGGCACGCGATGCGTCGGGCGCGGTGATCTACCGGCCGACCTGCCACTACGCCTATCATCCGGCGGATGACGCGGTGCTGTCGCTGCACGAGACCTTCGGCTCCGGCCAGATCCAGGAGAAGCATCACATTCTCGAGGAAGACGAAATCGTCGACGGCATCGACGAGCTCGGCGTGCTGCTCTACGGCCACGGCAAGAACGCCTACTGGTTCGGCTCGCAGCTCTCGATCGAGGAGACACGGGCGCTGGCGCCGTATCAGAACGCCACCGCGCTGCAGGTGACCTCCGCCATTATCGGCGGCATGACCTGGGCGCTCGAGCATCCCAAGGAAGGCATCGTCGAAGCCGACGAGATGGATTTCCACCGGCTTCTGGAGATTCAACTGCCCTATCTCGGTCCGGTGAAGGGCTACTACACCGACTGGACGCCGCTTGCCGGCCGCCCGGGCCTGTTTCCGGAGGACATCGACACGTCCGATCCGTGGCAGTTCAGGAATGTGTTGGTGAGGTAGGCGCGCTTATCCCTCCCCTGAAAGGGGAGGGTCCGGCGCGCAGCGCCGGGGGTGGGGTCATGTCCCGATAAATAGCCCCACCCGGCTCGCTTCGCTCGCCACCCACCCCTTTCAGGGGAGGGATAAGAACTCACAACGTCAGCACACCCGCATCGCCGCCTTCGGTGCCGAAGGCCAGCAACTGCCCGGTCTTGTCCCAGCCGAGCGCACTGACGGGATCGCCGTCGACACCGCGCGCCTCGATCAGCGCCCCGTCATCGAGCCGCACCAGCCACACCGCGCCGTCCGCATAGCCCACCGCGGCCACCGGCTGCCGGGGATGGCACGCGACCACGGACACCCGCGCCTCCGAGCGCGCCAGCAGCGTCGGCTGTCGGCCCATCGGGCCGTCCTTGCCGTCGAACGGCCACAGGATCAGCTGCTCGGAGCCGGAGGTGGCCAAGAACTTGGCGTCCGACGTCCACGACAGCGAGCGCACCCGCGCCGAATAGCCGGACATGCGCATGTGCTTGGCGTCGGCGATGCGCCAGCCGTGCAGCGTCGACTCCTGCATGGTGGTGACCAGGAACTTGCCGTCCGGGCTGATGGTGACGCCCAGATGCGAGCCCTTCCACTCGAACTTCTCGGGCGCCGCGCTGGCATTGGGAAACCAGAACGAAACGCCGTTGTAATGCGCCACCGCGACGCGGAAGCCCTTCGGCGCGAAACACAGCCCGGCCACCGTCGACGGCGCCTCATAGGCGCGCAACTCGCCCTTGCCGGTGCGCACATGCGCGGTCTTGCCGGCCGACCACGCGACCGCGCCATCGGGCCCGAGCGCGACCTGGTCGACCCAGCGCTTCTTGTCGTCGGTGGCGATCACCTCGTGCGCGCCATCGGCATCGCTGACGATCAGTTTGCCGTCGTCGCCGCCGGTGACGATGCGATCGCCGTCCGACGCGCTGGCCAGAATGGCGCCACCGTGGATGGCGACGCGGTCCTCATCGTCGCCGCGCACATAGAGCAGCGCCTCCTCGCCCAGCACGAAGACCGGCGTGCGGGAGAAGAAATGGATGCCGACCACCGGGACGCCGGCGGTGACCTTGCGGACGCGTCCGGCGAGCGAGGGGATGGGGGCGGAGGAGATGTCGGTCATGCTTCACTTCACTGTCATTGCCGGGCTTGACCCGGCAATCCATGATGACGGCCGGAATAGATCGACTTACGTAAGGCTTTATCGAGAGGCAAGGCATCATGGATGCCCGGGTCAAGCCCGGGCATGACGCCGAGGGTTTGGCAGCCTCACGCAATGCAGGCTTCGAAGCCCTTGCGGATCTTGTCTTCCGGCAGATGCCGGCCGATGAAAACCAGCCGGCTGGAGCGTTTCTCGTCATCCTTCCAGGCGCGCTGGTGATCGCCGTCGAGGATCATGTGCACGCCCTGGAACACGAAGCGCTCGGGATCGTCCTTGAACGACAGGATGCCCTTGCAGCGCAGGATGTCCTTGCCCTCGGTTGCCACCAGATCCTGCACCCAGGGGAAGAACTTGTCCGGGTTGAGCGGCTTGTCGGTGTTGATCGAGACCGACTGCATGTCCTCGTCGTGATAGTGCTTCAGGCCGTCCCCGTGATGGTGGTGATGATGATCGTGGTAGTGATCATGTGCGTGATCGTGGTCATGATCGTGCGCATTGTCGGCGGTCAGGAACGCCGGCTCGATGTCGAGGATGCGGTCGAGATCGAAGGCATTGCGGCCGAGCACCTCGGCGATGTCGATCTTGGCGCGCTCGGTGCGGTGCAGCTTGGCGTAGGGATTGATGGCGCGGATGCGGGCCTCGACCTCGGCCAGTTCGGCCGGCGTCACGAGATCCGCCTTGTTCAGCAGGATGACGTCGGCGAAGGCGATCTGGTTCTTGGCCTCGGGCGCGTCCTTGAGCCGGTCCTTCAGCCACATCGCGTCGGCCACGGTGACGACCGCATCGAGCTTGGTCTTGGCGCCGACGTTCTCGTCCATGAAGAAGGTCTGTGCGACCGGCGCCGGATCGGCGAGGCCCGTGGTCTCGACGATGATGGCGTCGAACTTGCCCTTGCGCCGCATCAGGCCGTCGATGATCCGCACCAGGTCGCCGCGCACGGTGCAGCAGATGCAGCCGTTGTTCATCTCGAACACTTCCTCGTCGGCGTTCACGACCAGCTCGTTGTCGATGCCGATTTCGCCGAACTCGTTGACGATCACGGCGAATTTCTTGCCGTGCGGCTCCGAGAGGATGCGGTTGAGCAGCGTGGTCTTGCCGGCGCCGAGATAGCCGGTGAGGACGGTGACGGGGATTTTTTCAGGCTTGGCGGCGGTGGCGGTCATGGGGGACTGGAGGCTCCGTTTCGAGCCTCATATAGGGCGTCCGGGCCGGGGGTGCAAAACCGCCTCCCCCGGCCCGGACCGGCGTCCCCTAGCCCACCAAAGCCGCGCTCAGGGTCCGGATATTGTGCCGGATCAGGTCGATATAGGTCGGCGCAGGGCCGTCTGCGCCGGTCAGCGCGTCGGAATACAACGTGCCGCCGATGGTGGCGCCGGTTTCCTCGGCGATCTGCTTGAGCAGGCGCCCGTCACTGACGTTCTCCAGGAACACCGCCTTGATCTTGTCCTTGCGCACCTGGCCGATGATGCGGGCCACGTCCTTGGCCGAGGGCTGAGCGTCGGTGGAAACCCCGTGCGAGGCGATGAATTGCAGGCCGTAGGCGGCGGCGAAGTAGCCGAACGCATCGTGATTGGTGATGACCCGGCGGGCGTCCTTGGGCATGCGGGCGACGGTGTCGCGCACCTCCTTGTCGAGCGCGTCGAGGCGGCCGAGATAGGCGGCGGCATTGGCCTCGTAGACCGCCTTGCCAGCCGGATCGGCGGCAACCAGCGCATCCCGGATATTGCCGATATAGACCTTCACGTTGGGAACCGACTGCCAGGCATGCGGATCGGTCTCGCCATGGCTGTGGCCATGGCTGTGCCCGTGGCTGTGCTGGCCACGCACTTTCAGCGGCTTGATGCCCTTGCTCGCCACCACGACCGGCGCCTTGCTGCCGGACGATTTCACCAGACGGTTGATCCAGCCCTCGAAGCCGAGGCCGTTGGCGACGACGAGTCTGGCATCGGCGACCTTGCGGGCATCGGCCGGTGCCGGCGAATAGACATGGGAATCCGCGTTCGGCCCGACCAGCGTCGACACCTCGACCCGGTCGCCGCCGACGTTCTGGACCAGATCGCCGAGGATCGAGAAGGTGGCCAGCACCTTCACCTTCTCGGCTGGTTTCTCGGCGCTCTTCTCTTGCGCAGTGACCGGTGCGGTAAACAACAAAGCGGCCAGTGCCGCGGCGAACAGCTTCAGCATGATAGCCTCCTTATGCTTCAAGATGGCGGCCGGGGAACATCTGCCACACCAGCCCGTCGACGCGGCCGAACAGCACCGACAGGGCATAGACCGCGCCGGCGACCAGAATGATGGCCGGGCCCGACGGCGCGCCGGCGTGGTACGAAATCAGCAGACCGGTGACGCCGGCGAACGATCCGGCGGCCGCGGCAATGACGATCATGGTGGTGATGTCGCGCGCCCAGAACCGCGCCGTCACCGCCGGCAGGATCATGATGCCGACCGCGAGCAGCGTGCCGAGCGCGTGGAAACCGCTGACCAGGTTGACCACCAGCAGCGCCAGAAAGGCGATGTGGGCAACGCCGCCGGCCCGGCTGACCGAGCGCAGAAAACCCGGATCGACGCATTCCAGCACCAGCGGCCGGTAGATCAGCGCCAGCCCGAACAGCGTCACGGTGGCATTGAGTCCGATCATCACCAGCGTCTGGTTGTCGAGCGCGAGCACGGTACCGAACAGAAAGTGCAGCAGGTCGATGTTGGAGCCCTTCATCGAGACAATGACGACACCGAGCGCCAGCGAGACGATGAAGAAGGCCGCCAGCGAGGCGTCCTCCTTCAATTGCGTCGCGCGCGAAATCAGGCCGGCCGCCACCGCGACGATGAACCCGGCGATCAGACCGCCGGCGGCCATGGCGAAAAGATTGAGCCCGGAGATCAGAAAGCCGATCGCCGCGCCCGGCAGCACGGCATGCGCCATGGCGTCGCCGACCAGGCTCATGCGGCGCAGCATCAGGAAGACGCCGATCGGGCCGGCGCCGAGCGCGAGCGCCAGCGTGCCGGCCAGCGCGCGGCGCATGAACTCGAAATCGGCAAAGGGGGCGATGATCAGGTCGTAGAGCATGGCGCTTACGCCGCCACGGCGCAGGCTTCGGCCTGCTCATCGAAGGCTTCGCACATGTGGCGCGCCTTCAGGATATTCTCCGGCGTCAGCACCGTCGCGGTGGCGCCCCAGGCGACCGGCTCGCGCGCCAGCAGCAGCGCATCGGGAAAATGGGCCTTGACCAGATCGAGGTCGTGCAGCGCCGCCAGCACGGTGCGCTGTTCGGCATGCCAGGTTCGCACCAGCGCCAGCAGGTCGGCGGAGGTCTTGGCGTCGATGGCGTTGAACGGCTCGTCGAGCACGATGACGCGGGCATCCTGAAGCAGCAGCCGTGCAAACAGCATGCGCTGCATCTGGCCGCCCGACAGCGTACCGATGGCGCGTTGCTCGAACCCGGTCAGGCCGACGGCGGCAAGCGCCGCCTCGACCGTGTCGCGGTCCTTGCGGCCGATGCCGCCGAACAGGCCTTTGCGCCGCCACAGGCCCATCGCCACCATGTCGTACACGTTGACGGGAAAGGTCCGGTCGATGTCGGCGATTTGCGGCAGATAGGCGATATCCTGCGGCCGCACGCCGTTGAGTTCGATGCGGCCGGCCAGCGGCTTGATGACGCCGACCACGCCCTTGAACAGCGTCGACTTGCCGGCGCCGTTCGGCCCAACCACAGCGGTCAGCGAGCCGGACGCAATGGCGCCGTTGAGATGATGCACGGCCGGATGCCGGTCATAGCCCAGCGTGAGATTGTGGAAGCGAAGCTGCTCGGTCATCGGCTCACTGCATCGCCCAGAAAATGAGTGCCCACAGCGCCGCCACGGCCACGGCCGCGACGGTCAGCCGTCCGGCGGCGGACTGGCGCAGGATCGACGCGCCGATGGCCGCCGGCGGGTGGGCGTGGCCGGCATGGCGATGGTGATGCGCGTGGGTGTGCGGGTGGTCGCTCATATGCGATGTTATAGTATAACGCTGACGCCAGCGCCAGAGGCGAGGCGCGCCTGCTAATTTAGTTCTGTTAACCATGCAACTTTTGGTTGCTAGGCGCATTGCCCCTGCAGAGCCCCTGATGGGGGCTCAAGGGGGATTCAATGTGCACCGCCGAGAACTATCTCGAAGATGCCCGCAAATCGTTCTGCCTCGCCAAGCTGGCGACCGGAACGAGAGAAGCCGATCGCTTTGCGGCGATGGGCCGGGACTATCTGCAACTGGCGCATCGGGCGGCCGAACTCGCCACGGTGCCGCGGGAACAAAGCTTCTGGCGTTTGCCGTGATATAGAGTTGACGGCGACGCACGAAAGAGGCCGCCTGGTTCCGGCGGCCTTTTCGTTTGCCGATCGTTAAGCCTGTGCGGTCGCAGATACCGCCTTTCAGACGCGGCCGGTTAGGATTGCTGATGCTTGAGTCCGAAGAAAGACCATTACCCGTCATCGGCGCCTTCTGGCTCGACGAAAACGACTATGCGGCGGCGCTGAAGATTTTCGACGACGGCAACAAGCTGCCTCGCACCTGGAAAGAGTGGCGCAAGATTGCCGAGGAGATGGAGAGCGGCCTGAAGTCATACGGCCATGTGGTCGAGCGCGTGCGCATCGATCCTATCACCTTCCCCGCGTGGTGCGCGGCGCATGGCACCACGCCGGGCCGGCAGGGTCGCAAGATGTTCGTCGCAGCCGTTGTCGAGGAAAAATACGGCAAACAGGATTGAGCGAAAGCGTGACGCCATCCGCATGACGGCGCGTCCGCAATTCATCGATCATCGTGTCGTCCGGGCCCGCCGCGCCTTGTGCCGGCGGGCTTTTCGTTGGCTAATGCGCGCATGAGCGCCGCCTTCGAAGAACTGGACTACCGCCCGACACCGTTCGGTGCGCTGAGCCTGCGGCGGCGGCGGTCGCTGACCACCGGGCTCGACATTTTCGAGATCAAGCTCGGCGAAGACTTTCTGATGTCGAGCCTGTTCACCGCATCCGAGATCGCGCTGGCACAATTGGGGCTGGCCGATCGCGATGGAGACCGCCTCGATGTCGTGGTCGGCGGACTGGGCCTTGGCTACACCGCCAAGGCCGTCCTCGAACACCAGACCGTGGCGTCACTGGTTGTCGTCGATGCACTTGAAGCGGTGATCGACTGGCACAGGACCGGGCTGGTGCCGCTCGGGTCTGAACTGACCGCCGATCCTCGCTGCCGTTTCGTCCATGGCGATTTCTTCGCGCTGGCGGCGTCGTCCGCCGGCTTCGATCCGGATACGCCGGGCCGCACCTTCGACGCCATTCTGCTCGATATCGATCATTCGCCCGAGGCGTTGCTCGATGCCGGCAACGCCGGATTCTACAGCGAAGCCGGACTGACACACATGGCCACGCACCTGCGGCCCGGCGGCGTGTTCGGCCTGTGGTCGAATGACCGCCCCGACCCTGCCTTCACTGCAAGGCTTGCCGATGTGTTCGCCGCCGCCCACGCCGAGGAGGTGACGTTTCACAATCCGCTGCAGGACCAGCCCTTCACCCAGACGGTCTATCTCGGCACCAGGCGCGGCTGACCCGTCTGGCCGCGGTCCCCCGCCACGGCTATGCTTGGCCACAGAGCGCGCCTAAGCGCCGAAGCGGTGAGGAAATGTCCATGAACTACGCGACCGATTTTCCGTCCCTCAAGGGCAAGGTGTCGCCGGAGGAATGGCAGACGCGGCTGGAGCTCGCCGCCTGCTACCGGCTGGTCGATCAATACGACATGACCGACCTGATCTATAACCACATCACCGCGCGCATTCCCGGCACCAAGGACGAGTTGCTGATCAACCTCTACGGCCTGCTGTACAAGGAGATCACCGCCTCGAGCCTGGTCAAGATCAGCGTCGAGGGCGAGATTCTGGCCAAGCCCGACACCGATTACGACATCAACAAATCCGGTTACGTCATCCACGGCGCCATCCACAAGGCGCGACCGGATGTCGCCTGCGTGCTGCACACCCATACCCGCGCCGGCATGGCGGTGGCGGCGATGCAATGCGGTCTGCTGCCGATGTCGCAGACTTCGGTCCGCTTCGTCGGCCACATCGGCTATCACGAGTATGAAGGCCCGGCGGTCGATCTCGACGAGCGCGAACGGCTGGTTCGCGATCTCGGGCCGCACGACGCCATGATTTTGCGCAACCACGGTCTGCTCACCTGCGGCGCCACCATCCAGCAGGCCTTCAACACCATGTATCAACTGGAGCTGTCGTGCCGCTCGCAGGTCGACGCCATGGCGGCGCGTACTGAGCTGAGCATGCCCGGCGAGAATGTGCTGGCGCATACCGCCCACATGTATCAGCCCGGCACGCGGCGGCCTTACGGGGTCCTGGAATGGCCGGCGATGCTGCGCCTGCTGGACGCCGGGCAGAAGAATTCCGGCTTCCCCCCCTACTGGCACTGACCCGGTTTTTGGCATCTACTGGTGTCAGGCCGAGGACTTAAAAACGGCCACGGGGGAAATGCATGTCTACGATTCTATCGCGCCTGATGGGTGCCGCGGGCCTTGTGCTGTTGCTGACGACAGCCGCCGCCGCTTCCAATGACTATCCGAACAAGCCTGTCCGGCTGATCGTTCCGTTCCCGCCCGGCGGCAGCAACGACGTGGTTGGCCGCCTGATCGCCAAGCAGCTCAGCGAGGAACTGAAGCAACAGGTCTTCGTCGACAATCGCGGCGGCGCCGGCGGCTCGATCGGCACCGAGGCCTGCGCCACGTCGGCGCCGGACGGCTACACGCTCTGCATCATATCGATCGCGCATGCGGTGAACCCGTGGCTGCACAAGCTCAGCTACGACCCGGTCAAGTCGTTCGTGCCGATCTCCATCCTGGCCACGGGTCCGAATGTGCTGGTGGTCAATCCGGAGGCGCCGTTCAAATCGGTCAAGGATCTGCTGGCGGCGGCCAAGGCTAGTCCCGGTCAGCTCAACTATGCCAGCGCCGGCGTCGGCAGCTTCCAGCATCTCGGCGGCGAACTGTTCAAGCTTATGGGCGGCGTCGACATCGTGCACGTGCCGTACAAAGGAGGCGGACCGGCGATGCAGGACGTGGTGGCCGGACACGTAAAGATCATGTTCTCGTCGCTGATCCAGACCACGGCGCTGATCAAGTCGGGGCAATTGCGCGCGCTCGGAACGGGCGGCGCCGAGCGGAGCCCGGCACTGCCGGACGTGCCAACCATCGCCGAAGGCGGCCTTCCGGGCTATGTCGCCGACAACTGGTGGGGCATCGTCGTCCCCGCCGGAACGCCGGCCGCCATCAACGACAAGGTCTACAAGGCGACGCAGGCTGCGCTGAAGGCGCCATCGGTCAAAGCGCAGTTCGACCGTGAAGGCGCGGCCATCGTCACCATGACCTCGGCCGAGTTCAGCGAGTACATCAAACAAGAAACCGTCAAGTGGGGGCGCGTGGTCAAAGAAGGAAACTTCAAGGCGCAATAGACCGATACGACCACCGCTGAAGACGATCCTCAAATGCAAACGGCCCCGCCGAAACGGGGCCGTTTTTCGTTTGAGGGATGACTGAACGCCGCTGTATTACAGCTTGGCGCCGCCCTTCTCCTTGAAGTACTTCACCGCGCCCGGATGCCACGGGATCGGCGAATAGTCCCTCACCTGATTGCTGACCGAGAAGTTCTTGGCCTCGCCATGCACCGCGACCAGGTCGGCCTGCTTTTCGATGACCGTCTTGACGATGTTGTAGGCCAACTCGTCCGACATATTGGCGTTGGACACCAGGATGTTCCACACCACGGTGTTGACATTGTCGGCGGTCTGACCCGGATAGGTGCCCGACTTGATGGTGCTGCTGGCGTAAAGGTTGCCGTACTTCTCGTTCATCTTCTTGGCCAGATCGCCGTGGTCGACGAGCTTGATCTTGACGCCGGGTGTGGCGCCGAGGTCGGTCACCGCCGCGGTCGGCAGGCCGCCGACCCAGAAGAAGGCGTCGATCTTGCGATCCTTCAGCGCGTTGACCGACTCGGCAACGCCGAGGCGCTCGCGCCGCATGTCCTTGTCGCGGTCGAGGCCGGCCGCCTCGATGACGCGGAACGCCATCACCTCGGTGGCGCTGCCGCCGGAGCCGGTGGAGACGCGCTTGCCCTTGAGGTCGGCCATCTTCTCGATGCCGGTGCCTTCCATGGTCACGACGTGCATCTGGTTGGGATAGAGAACCATCAAGGTGCGGACCGGAACCGGGGCGCCCTTGAACTTGTCCTGGCCCTTTTCGGCGTCGAGCGCCGCGTCGACCATGGAAAAGGCAAGTTCGCTGCGGCCGGCGCCGATCAACTTGAGGTTATCGACCGAGCCGCCGGTCACCTCGGCGGTGGCCTGCAGGCCGGGGATCGATTTTGTCAGCAGATTGGCGAGGCCGCCGCCGAGCGGATAATAAACGCCACCGGTGCCACCAGTACCGATCGAAATCGTCGTCTTCTGCTGCGCCTGCGCCGCCCCGAACAGCAGCGCCACCGTGGCGACCGCGGTCAGTGCAATCGTAATTCCTCGCTTCATTGGTCTTCCTCCCTGTTTTTCTATTGGCCGGTTGCTTGTAGTTTGGATGGGACCGGGCCTTTCCATTGCCAAAGCAGCAATGCCAGTCCCAAGGTTAGCCCGAACGGTGCCGGATAGGGAATGTCCAATCCGGTGATGACTTCCAGCAGCGCTTCCAGCAGGCTCGGAAACACCAGCAGCAGCCCGGACAGGGCAAACAGCAAACGCTCGACCAGGAAGGTGCGGCGGAGCGCCCAGCCCTGGGCGGCTGCGGCTAGCGCGGCCAGCCCGATCCCGGTCACCGCCGTGATCCAGATGATGTCGTAGATCGAACCGCCGGGCGGGATCTTCAGCAGCAGGCCGAGCCCCTGCGGATCGAGCACGAAGACGAACGGCACCAGGAAAGCCGGCAGCGTGTACTTCCACGCATACATCGTCGTCTTGTAGGGGTCGCCGCCTGTAATCGCAGCGGCGGCAAAGGGCGACAGCGCGGTCGGCGGCGACACTTCGGACAGCACCGCATAATAGAAGATGAACATGTGCGCAGCGTAATTGGGAACGCCGAGCTTGATCAGCGCCGGCGCCGCGATCACCGCGCAGATGATGTAGGAGGCGGTGACCGGCACTGCGAGGCCAATGATCCAGACGATCAGGCCGGTATAGAGCGCGGTCAGCAGCAGGCTGCCGCCGGCATAGTCGATGACGATCGACGAGAACTTGAGCCCAAGTCCGGTCAGCGTCACGACACCGACAATCAGCCCTGCCGAGGCGCAGGTGGTGGCCGCGCCGAGCACGCTGATCGATCCGTCGGCCATGGCGCGCGTGAGCTTGGCCGACGTCGGCACCGCGCGCTGGCCGGCGGGCGTCAGCCCGATGATGGAGAGCGCGGCGATCGTCAGCAACACAAAGAGCGGGAAGTAGGAGTTGAAAACCGTCGAGAAGGACGGGCCGATGCCAGGAAGGGTCGATCCGATCGCGGCCAAAGTGCCGATCACCAGTAGCGGAATCAGCAGTTTGCGCGGCCCCAGCGATGTCTCCGGCGCCAGCGCGCTCATGACGAAAGCCAGCATGGTCGAATAGAACACCGACAGCATCGGCGAATAGCCGATCACCATGAAAATAACGACAGCGATAAGCGAGACGAAGTGAAAGCCGTAGCGCTTCACCATCTGCGCCAGCGGCATGTCCTGCTTGAACACGACCTGGCGGGCGCCGAAGCGATAGGCGTCGAGTTCGACCATGAACAGCAGCGACATATAGTAGAGACAGGTCGGGATCACCGCCATCCAGATCACTTCGAGATAGCTGATCTTGAGGAATTCGGCGATCAGGAAGGCGGCGGCGCCGAGCACCGGCGGCGAAATGATGGCGCCGAGACCGCCGGCCGCCAGCAATCCGCCGGCGGCGTTCTTTTCGAAGCCGGCCTTTTTCAGCATCGGCCAGGCGACGGTACCGATCATCACCGTGGTCGCAACGCCGGAGCCGGAAGGCCCCCCAAGCAGAAACGAGGACGCGACAATCGATCGGCCGGCGCTCGACGGCTTGTTGCCCATGATTGCCAGCGAGAAGTCGATGAAGAACTTGCCGGCGCCGGAATGCTGCAGGATGGCGCCGTAGATCGTGAACATGACGATCAGCGTCGCCGACACATCGAGCGCGACGCCGAAGATACCCTCCAGCGTAATAAACATGTGGCCGACCAGCCGCGCCAGATCGTAGCCGCGGTGGGTCCAGGGCGGCGGCAGGTATTCGCCGAACATCGCATAGGCGATGAAGAGAATGGCGACGATCGGCATGATCGGGCCGGTGGTGCGGCGCGACGCCTCCAGCACCAGCACGATCAGGCCGACGCCCAGGATGACGTCCAACTGATTGGGCACCGCGGCGCGATCGGTGAAATCGTCGCCGCCCATCAGGGCGTAGCCGAGAATGCCGATGGCAAACGCACCGGCAATCACATCGAACCACTCGATACGGTTGCGGAAACCGGCGGCCAACGGAAACAGCAGGAAGCTCAGCACCAGCACGAAGCCGAGATGGGTATAGCGCAACGCCTGGGTCGGGACGATCTCGTAGGCGGCATAGAGATGGAACAGGGTCATGCCAACGGCGATCGCCGTCACCACAATGCCGGCCAGACCCGATAACCGGTTGGCGGCGCCTTCCTCCTGCTGGACATATTCCTCGGCTTTGCGCAAAGCCTCGGCCGAAATTTCCGACTCGGAATCAGAATCCGCAATACGCTGGTCAGCCATTATCCCCCCAAAGACCGCCCGCTTTTTATCTGCCGGCTGGCCAATACCGAACTGGGCCGGAATGACTTCCGGCCATTCTCGTCGCCCTCGCCGTCAAACTACCACGTTTGCCGAAATGGCAAAACCGCCGGTTGCACGCGGAACCAGGGCGCAAATGGCCGTAACACATGCTTTCCGGTGCGTTTTCGAGCAGTTCGTGATAGGCAGCCCGGCATGAGCGAAGCGGCCCAGCGCACGATCTGTATCGGCGAGGCGACGGTGGAGTTGGCACGCGGCGGCGACGGACGCTTCGCGCTGGCCAGCGCCGGCGACGCTTTCAATACCGCCATCTATCTGGCGCGCGCCGGCCAGAAGATCGCCTTCGCCACGGCACTCGGGGACGATCCGTATTCCGACGCCATCGTTTCGCTGGCCGCCGCCGAAGGCATCGCCACCGATCTGATCCTCCGGGTGCCCGGCCGGCTGCCAGCGCTGTCACTGGTCGGCGTTGACGGCATGGGCCAGCGTCGCACGCACAGCTGGCGCGAGGCCGCACCGGCGCGCGATCTGTTCGAGCTGCCGCAATGGAGCCGCATCGCCGAAGCGCTGACGGCGGCGCGCATGATCTATTTCTCCGGCATTACTCTCTCGCTGTATTCGAACATCGGGCTGGGGCGGTTTCTGGCCGCCGTTGAACTGGCGCGCGCCGCCGGCGCCCGCATTGCCTTCGACGGCAATTTCCGCCCGCACGGCTGGGGCGGCGACCTCACCCGCACCCGCACGGTGTTCGCCGAGACGCTGAAGCGGGTCGATATCGCGCTGCCGGCCTATGACGACGAAGCGGTGCTGTGGGGCGATCCGTCACCGGACGCGACCATCGAGCGGCTGCAGGCGTTCGGCGTCAACGAGATCGTCGTCAAGAACGGACCGAACAGCGCGCTGGTGGCAGCGTCCGGCGCGCGCGACACGGTGCCGGTGCCGGAAGTGGTGGTATCGCCGGTCGATCCGTCGGCCGCCGGCGACGGTTTCAACGCCGGCTATCTGGCCGCGCGTCTCAACGGCCGCAGCGCCATCGAGGCGGCGAACGCCGCGCACCGGCTGGCCGGCGAAGTGATCCGGCATCGCGGCTCGATCGTGCCGCGCAGCGGCGCGGCGGTGCATTAATGCGGAGGACGTTTTCCATGACAGTACGGCTTCTTGCCGCCCTCGCCGCTGCGGCCACGCTTTATCTGGCTGCCGTCCCCGCCGCCGAGGCGCAGCCGATGCGTTGCAGCGCCGAGGAACAGGCCTGCATCGCCATCTGCAACAAGCACTCCAACCGCACGCTGATTCCGAACTGCATCGCCGCCTGTCGCGCCCGCATGTCGAGTTGCCGCCAGACCGGTTGCTGGGACAGCGGCACCACCCGCTATTGCGGCCTCACCCGGCAGTAATTCTCACGGCTTGCCCAACGCCATCGCCAGCCCCGCGGCGATGAACGGCAGCGGCAGCGACACCGAAGCGCGCAACCAGACCAGCCGCGCCGGCATCATCGGCATTTCCCAGAGCACCAGCCGGTGGATCGCATAGAGCGCCCAGGCGGTCGAATAAGCGACCACTTGCGGGGCGCCGGCGCCGCTCTTGAGCGCCGCCGCCGCGATGGCGAAGCCGACCACCGGCCCGCCCGGCGTCAGCGCGCCGGCCACGATCGAGACCGCCACACCGGAGAGGCCCGACTCCGGGCCGATCCACGGCGCGATCAGCGCTTTCGGCAGCGCCTCGGCGATGAAGCCGGCGCCGACCACGCCGATCGCGATGCGCGGCAGCAGACGCAAGACTTCACCACCGCCATTGCGCAGTCCTTCACTCAGAACGACGCGGCTGCGCATCGCGGCAATCAGCATCAGAATGCCGACCACAATCCACAGCAGGAGGTTGATGGCCATCGACATCAGGGCGCCCGCGCCAGACCGGCGCGCAGCACCGCGCGCGCCAGCAGACCGGCAAGAATGGGCAACGGCAGCGCCGCCAGCAGGCGCCACATGACAAAGTCAGGGCCCATGAACGGCAGTTCCCAGATCAGCGTGCGGGCGTGGCCGATCAGCGTCCAGCTGGTGATGAAGGCCACCACCGCGCCGGCATCGGCGCCGACCAGCAGAAAGGCGCCGGCCACGGGAAAGGCGGTGACCGGCCCGCCCGGCAGGACGAATCCGAAGGCCGTGGCGATCATAAGGCCCGACATGCCGGATTCATGACCAACCCAGCGCGCCACCTTTTCGCGCGGCAGCAGCAACGTGACGAAGGCGCCGATCAGGCAGCCGCCCAGAACCTTGGGCAACATGTCGAGCAGCATCACGGCATCGCTGATCAGAATGGTACGAAAATGATCCCAGCCGTCGCGGGCATAGACATAGGCGGCCGCGCTGAATGCGACGACGGCGATGGTCGCGGTCGACACGTCGAAGGCGCGGCGGCGTGGCGGTAAAGGGGGTTCGGTCAATGCGGGACACCGGCGAGAGAAACGTGACGCAACTAGCGCCGATCACTGCGCCAAAAGCAATCGGCGCCCGTGCAGGGCGCCGATGCAGGATCGCATCAATGGCAGCCTATTCGGCCGGTACGGCGTTGGGCTCAGGTGTCGCAGCCGCGACCATGGCCTGCTGTCTGGAAATGACGAACAGGAACGCCGCGACAATGAGGTAGGCCAGCGTGACCGAGGGCGACACGCCGAGCCCGTTGCCGATGCCGACCGCCTCGCCGTGCATGAAGCCGAAATAGGTCAGCACGGCGCCGGCCAGCGCGAAGCCGGAGGCCCTCAGGAAATCGCGTTCGATCACGAACACGCCGAGCGCCCCGAGCACCAGGCCGGTGAGGATGGCGCCGCCGCCCATCACGCCGAGACCCTGAAACAGCACGCCGTTCTGCGCCATCTTGGCCATGAATGCGGGGTCATGCATGGCGCCGAAATTCATGCCGGTGGCCCCCAATGCGCCGCTGATCAGCACCGTGGCCCAGGCCGCCAGATGCGGCGTCAGCGACAGCGCAACAGCCGGTGCATGTTCGCGCGGTGTGGTCTGAAACGCCTGCGCGCAGATCAGCATGCCGATGTAGAGCAGGATCGGCGATATCGCGACCACCGGAACGATGGCGAGCAAAAGCGAGATCACGCCGAACCACGACAGCACGATCACCATCAACCCGGTCGCCGCCGAATAGCCGATGCGCCCGCCCATCGCCTTCCAGCCGGGGTGACCGATATAGACCGCGTTGATGAACGGGTTGCCCATCAGGCAGCCGATCAGGCTGACAACGCCGTCGGCGGTCAGCACCCGCGTGGTCGGAAAGCTGTCGCCCGCGGCTTCCGCGCTCTCGACATTGTCCATGGCCTCGACCAGGTCGTAAATGCCGAACGGAATGGCGGTGACCAGAATGATGCCGAGGAACTCGAAGCCGGAGAACACGTGGCCGAAGGCCGGCAGCGGCACCGAGAAGCCGAAGTTCGAGAACGCCGCCACAACGCCAGCCGGACTCACGCCGCCAATACCGGCGCCGAACAACGTCGAGCCCCAGGCGATCAGCATGCCGACGGCGATGGCGATCAGGCCGGCCGGGATGCCCTTGGGATATTTGTAGCCGCCGAACCAACTCACCATGATGATGGCGAAGCAGGTCAGGCCGATCACCGGCGTCATGAACATCTCAAGCGCCGGTCGCATGGAGATGAAGGTGATCGAAACGCCGGCCAGCGTGCCGAGCAGGGCCGCGCGGGGCGTAATCATCCGGATGTAAGGCGCGACAAAGCCGCCGATGATCAGGATGAAGCTCTGGAAGAACACCCAGACAAGCCCCGCCTCCCAGCCCCGGATCGGATCGCCGGTCGAGAGCGAGATCGGCAGCATGACGACGAAAGTGACAATGAACATGTGCGGCACGCTGACGCCGGACGGCAGCGCGCAGACGTCGCTGCGGCCGGTCTTTCGCGCCAGTTCGTAGGCGAGATATGCGTAATACATGGTGCTCAGGCACATCATCAGACCGAGCGCCGGCAGGATGCGGCCGAACACAATCGAGTCCGGCATCTTGAGCACGAAGCGCAGCAGGCCGGTGAGCACCAGCATGTTCACCAGGATGTTGGTGCCGAAGCCGAAAAAGGCATTCCAGTCGCCAGGCGTCCATAGCGCCGGTCTGGCCGTGGTCGTGGTCATGTCCGCAACTCCCCCTGTTGAAACATCGAACCGGCACCATCAGAAATATTCAGGTCTGCAGGATTTGGTCAGGCCCGCATGGCGGCGAGCACTTCCTTCGATCCGGTGACCCAGCCGAAGATGCCGCCTTGCGCCTTGATCATCGCGAGGCCCGCCGTGTGAAATTCCGGGAAATAGGAGCCGCAGCAGTCCGCCAGCACGATGCAGCGGAAGCCGCGGTCGTTGGCCTCGCGCACCGTGGTGTTGACGCAGACCTCGGTGGTGACGCCGCAGACCAGCAGGTTCTCGATGCTGCGGTTGGCGAGGATCAGCGACAGATTGGTGGCGTAGAACGCGCCCTTGCCCGGCTTGTCGACCACCGGTTCGCCGGCGATCGGATAGAGCTCGGGAATGATGTCGTGGCCCGGCTCGCCCTGGATGAGAATGCGGCCCATCGGACCCGGATCGCCGATTTTCTTCGACGGGATGCCGCGCTCGGATTTGGACGGCGGCGCGTCGGCCATGTCGGGTCGGTGTCCCTCGCGGGTATGGATGACGAACAGGCCGGCCTTGCGCGCAGCGGCCAGCACCTGCCGGCACGGCTCAACCGCCGCCTTGAGCAGGGACACATCGTTGCCGAGCGCCTCGCCGAAGCCGCCCGGCTCCAGGAAGTCGCGCTGCATGTCGATGATGATGAGCGCCGTGCGGCCGAGGTCGACCCCGACCGGCGCAGGCTCGGCTTCTATCTGGATGGTCACAGTGTCCCCCGTCCGACGGGCGCCGCACGCCCGGCACGGTCGAAGGACCAGCCGTTAGGCGCGCGCGCCAAGTCGAAATCCGATGGAACTCGAGCAAGTCGTGTGCCAATGCACACAATTGGCCAAAAACTGCCTGCTGGTTAGCCAAAACCGGAATTTCTGACTTAAAATTAGAGAGTTAGGGCAAGCGGAGAATCCGCCGCCGATTTAGGCAGTGGACCGCGGCCATAGCGCGCTGCTGAAATTTTGGCGGATGGCTCAAAGCCGCAGCGGCAGCCGGCGCCTAATGCGCGCCGGCCTTGTGCGCCGGCGCCTCTGCCCGGCGCGCGAAAAAACGTTCGCGCCGCGCCGCCAGGTTGGCGATCCCCATCAGCGCCGCCGGGGTGACGATCAGCGTCAGGATGGTGGCAAAGCCGAGCCCGAACACGATCGCGGTCGACAGGCTGATCCACCACTGCGTGGCCGGCGCACCATGGGTGATCTCCCGGCTGATGAAATCGAGGTTGATGCCGAAGGCGATCGGCAGCACGCCGAGAATGGCGGTCACCGCCGTCAGCACCACCGGCCGCGCGCGCTCGCGGCAGGTCTCCAGGATCGCCTTGTAGGCATCCATGCCTTCGCGCTTGAGCCGGTCATAGGTGTCGATCAGCACGATGTTGTTGTTCACGATCACGCCGGCATTGGCGATGATGCCGATGCCGGTCATCACCACGCCGAACGGCTGGCCCATGATCATCAGCCCGAGCAGCACGCCGATGGTCGACAGGATCACCGCCGACAGTACCAGGATGACCGAGGTGAATCGATTGAACTGCGCCAGCAGGATCGCGAAAATCAGGAAGATCGCGGTGCCGAACGCCTTGCCCAGAAACGCGCCGGCCTTCTCGCGCTCTTCGTCCTCGCCCTTGAGCTTGAAGGTAACGCCATCGCCGAGATCGGCCTTGGCCAGCGCCGCGATAACCTCCTGCTGCACCACGGCGTTCTGCACGCCTTCGGCGATGTTGGCGGAGACCGTCATGACGCGGTTGCCGTTGACGCGGTTGATAAAGCCGACGCGCGGCGCCGGCACCCGCGACACGAAGTTGCCGATCGGTACATGACCGGAGGTGGTCTGGACCCGCAACTCGTCGATCTGATCGAGGCTGCGGCGCTCCTCGGGGAAGCGCACGATGATATCGACCGCCTTGTCGTTGTCGGCCGGCCGGTATTCGGTGACTTTCACGCCGTTGGTGACAAGCTGAACGGCATTGCCGACGGCGCCGAGGCTGGCGCTGTACTTGGCTGCCTCCGATTTGTTGACCTCGATCTTCCAGTCGATGCCGGGCAGCGGCAGACCATCGTCGAGATCGCGAACGGCCGGCATCTGCCCGAGCGCCGCGGCCACCTTGGCGGCAGCGGCCGGCAGCTTGGCCGGATCGATCGCCGAGATCTGCACCTGGATCGGCTTGCCGGTCGGCGGTCCGGCGCGCGGCGCCGTCACTTCGATCAGACTGCCGGCGATCCCTGCGGTGTCGCGGCGAATCCTGTCCATGATCTCGTGCGCGGGTGCGCGCACCTGCCAGTCGGAGAACTCGAACTGGATGACGCCGATGGTGTCTTCGGAAATTTCGCTGGAGCCGCGCGGCTGTTCACCGACGCGGGTATAAACGGTCGAGATACCGTCGGTCTTCAGCACCACCTTTTCGACTTCGCGCAGCGCCTTGTCCTTCTCCTCGAGCGAGATGTTGCCCCGGGCATGGACAATGACCTGGCCGAAATCAGGCTCGACGCTGGGGAAGAACTCGACGCCCTTGCCGAACTTGCCATAGGCGCCGACCACCACCACCAGCAGACCGAAGGCCAGCAACAGCGTGGTCCCCGGACGATGCAGCGCCCACTTCACCGTGCGCATATAGGGGCCGCGCTCGGAGACGCGCTCGTCATGCGGCACCGGCGACGCCCGGCCAAGCAGCGCGCCGAGCGTCGGCGTGAAGAACAAAGCCACCGCCAGCGACGCGGACAGCGTCGCGATCAGCGTGATCGGCATGTACATCATGAATTCGCCGACGATGCCGGGCCAGAACAGCAGCGGCGAGAAAGCGGCGACGCGGGTCGCGGTCGCGGCCGTCACCGGACCGGCCATGCGGCTGGCCGCCGCGGCATAGGCCTGTTTCGGCGGCATGCCTTCCGACATGCGCCGTTCGGCATATTCGGACACGATGATGGCGTCGTCGACCAGCATGCCGACGGCGAGAATGAGCGAGAACAGCACCACGATGTTGATGGTGAGGCCGGCCAGTTGCAGCCCCAGCACGCCGGCCAGGAACGACGCCGGGATGGCGATGCCGATGAACAGCGAGGCACGGAAGCCGAGCGCGAACAGGATGATCACCGTCACCAGCAGCACGCCGGTGGCGACAGAATTCTGCAGGTCCGCCAGCATCTGACGGATCACCTTGGATTTGTCCTGGGTGAAGCCAACGGTGACGCCCTCGGGCCAGGTCTTCTCGATCTGCGCCACCATCGCCTTCACGCCGTCGACGGTCTCGATCAGATTGGCGCCGGTGCGTTTCGACACCTCGATCGCCATCGCCGACCGGCCGTTGACGCGGGTGACCGAGGTGGCGTCCTTGAAGGTCGGCCGCACGGTGGCGATATCGCCCAGCGAAATGGTCGCGCCGGAGGTCGACGCGATCGGAATTTTCAGCATGTCCTGCGGCCGCTCGATCAGGCCCGGCACCTTGACGGCGAAACGGCCGCTGGCACTTTCGAGCGCGCCGGCGGCGATCAGGCTGTTGGATGACTGGGTGACCGAAATCAGCTGGTCGATCGAAATTCCGTAGCTCTTCATCAGCATCGGCTCGGCGGTGATCTCGACCGCCTCGTCGCGGGCGCCGCGCAACTCTGCCTTCAGCACGCCCGGAACCTGCTCGAGGCTGTTCTTGGCGTTGCGGGCGATCCGCAGCAGTGTGCGCTCCGGCACTTCGCCCGACAGCGTCACCACCAGCACCGGGTAGAGCGAGAGGTTGACCTCCTGCACCGACGGCTCGTCGGCATCCCGCGGCAGGTCGCGCTTGGCCTGATCGACCTTGGCGCGGACATCGGCCAGCGCCGCATCGGCATTGAAGCCGGCCTCGAATTCGAGCAGCACGTAGCCGCCGCCTTCGTAGCCGGTCGAGCGCATTTCCTTGACGTTGGTGACCGACTTCAACTGCGTCTCGACCGGGCGCAGCAGCAGGCGCTCTGCATCCTCCGGGCTGATGCCGCGCTGGGTCAACTGGACGTAGATGATCGGCACCTTGACGTCGGGCTCGGCCTCTTTCGGGATCGTCTGATAGGCGACCAGCCCGGCCACCAGCAGAAACGCCAGAGTCGCCAGCGTCAGGCGCGCATGATCGATGGCGTAGTTGATGAGACCGGTCATGACGCCACTATCTCGCTACGGTGCCGGCGCTTTCGGCGGCGACGTCGACGGTGGCGACCACTTGCCCCTCGCGGACGAAATCCTGCCCGCGCACGATCACGCGGGCGCCATTGGGGATGCCGGCCAGCCACATGGTGTTTTGCATATCCTCGACGATCTGGACCTTGACGAAGTTGACCTTGTCGCCGTCGCCGACGTAACGCACGCCGATGTCGCCGCTGGATGAGATGGTCAGCGCCGAGCGCGGCACGCGGGTTGCCGGCACGGCGTTCAGCGATATCGCCACTTCGGCCGAGATGCCGTCGGGAATCTTGCCTTCGGCGTTGGCCATCTCGACCTCGACGCGGTAGGTGCGCGTGGTGTCGCTGGCCGACTTCGACACATACCGGATGCGGCCGGGCACGACCTCGCCGGTGATCAGCCGCACTTCGGCCGTCTCGCCGAGCTTGATGCCGGACAGCCGACGCTCCGACACCTCGACCACGGCGAGCATCGGATCGAGCGCCACCAGGGTGGCGATCTGCTTGCCGGCCATCGAGAAAGCGGCGCCGCCGACCTCGGCCTGAACATCGGTGATGACGCCGGGCCACGGCGCGCGGACAAAGCCGCGCTTGAGCTCGGCCTCGGCCAGCGCCAGCGACGCGGCCGCCGCTTTGCTCTGCGCTTCCAGATCCACAAGATTGAGCTTCGGCAAGGCACCGGTATCGATCAGTTTGCGCTTGGCGTCGAGTTCGGCCTGGCGCTGGTCGACCATCGCCTTGGCCTGCGCCACCTGCGCCTGGCGCGCGTCGTCGGACAGCACCGCGATGATCTCGTGCTTGGCGACGTGCTGGCCGCGCTTGACCCGCAACTCAGTCAGTTCGCCGCCGGTGCGCGCAGTGATGGCGACCTTGCGGTCGGCCTCGGTGCGGCCGGACAATGTCAAAGTCGGGCTGTGCTGCTCGACCGTCGCCGTCGCAACGGCGACCCGGAATAATGGTTGCGCCGGTGCTTCCGACGGCTTGATCGCGGCATGGCCGGCGGCGTTGTCGCGCGGCAGCAGATGGCCGGAGGCGATCCACAGCACCGCCGCAGCCACGATTCCAACAGCGGCGAAACGGGCGGCTTTCATTGCGACGTCTCCGTGGCCGGAGCCGCGCAATCGTCGGACTTGGCGAGCAGGCAGTGCACCATCTTCAGGATCAGCGGCAAGGCCGTTTCAGGCTGGAACTCAGGATCGACAGACCGGCGCCACGACATGCCGTCACCGAGCGCCATCAGCACACTGGCGGCGGCGTCGAGATCGACGTCGTTGCGGATTTCGCCGCGATCAGCCGCAAGCTTCAGCATGGCGGCGATGCGATCCCGGATGTCGTTTTCGATGCCGAGATAAAGCTTGGCCACTTCCGGATTGCGCCGGCTCTCGGCCATGATCTCGGCGCAGAGGCCAACCTCGGCCTCGGTACGGTCGACCAGGTGATGCCGCGCCAGACCGGCGAGGCCGGTGAAAAAGTCCGGCGCGGAGTCGACCATCGCGAAGCTCGCCACCGCGTCGGCACGGTTGCGCTCGCAGATACCGGCGATCAGCGCCTCTTTCGACGGGAAATAGCGGTACAGGTTGCCCGGGCTCATGCCGGCTTCGCCGCAAATGTCCTGCATCGAGGCACGGTGGAACCCGGAGCGCGCAAAGCAGCGCTCGGCCGCATCCAGGATATCCGTGCGCCGGTCGGACTGGCGCTGAGTGGCGGCGTCATGACGCATGGCGGCCCTTTCCAGCCCGAAGGCCGGCAAACGAGGTAATAGCGCTAATGAGAATGAACGTTCACTCTGATATCGGAACTGAAGCCGCGGAGTCAAGCGGTGGCGGCGGCCGCGACAGAATGTCAAAAGCCAGCACCCCCAAGACAGCCTGCGTAAATTCCTGCTTTGCGGCGTTCTATCCGTAACAGCGGCAATCCTGTTCATGCGGCGGCGCGCGGTTGGCTTTTCGCTATAATTGCCGCGTTGGGGTGCCAGACCACATGAGGAGATTTGCATGATCACCCGCCGCGGATTTACCACCGGTATTGCCCTTACCCTCGCCGGGCCTGCGCTGGCGCAACACGCAGGGCACGATCCGCTTTATTCTTCTTTGAAGGATCCCAAGATCGCCGATGCTCCCAAGCATATCGTGGAGATGCAGCGGGTCTTCGACTCGCCGGCGCCGAAGGCCGCCAATCAGGGAAAATGGATCGCGCGCGCGCCGCTGCCATTGCCGCGCAGCGAGATGGCCTGGGCCACGGTGATGAACAATCAAATGCATATTGTCGGCGGCTATGGCGAACAGCGTGTCGACCGCAAGTATCACCATGTCTATGACGCCGCCGCTGACAAATGGCTGAAGGCGCCCGACCTGCCGCGTGGCGCCAACCATGTCGGCGTCGCTGTCATGGACGGCAAGCTCTACGCCATCGGCGGTCACACCGAGCAGAATCGCAAGCCCGACAATCTCTGTTTCGTGTTCGACGGCAAGGAATGGCACACGATCACGCCACTGCCGCGCGCCTTCGCCGCCATCGGCTGCGCCGCACTCGGCGGCCACCTGCACGCCATCGGCGGCGCCATCGGCGACACCTTCCCGGAGAAGAAATCGGTCGACTGGCATTACGCCTACGATCCCAAGGCCGACGCCTGGAGCACGCGGCGGCCGATGCCGACGGGACGCGATCACACCGGCACGCTGGTGGCCGACGGCCGCATCCATGTGGTCGGCGGCCGTGTCGACAGCTTTCATACCAACTCGAACCTGCACCACGCCTACGACGTCAAGGAAGACAAATGGTACGTGCGCGCGCCCATCCCGACCGCGCGCTCGGGCCACGGCGCGGTGCTGTATCGCGACAAGATCTTCGTCATGGGCGGCGAAGGCACCAACCGCGTCTACGGGCAGAACGAGGCCTATGACCTCAAGGCCGACAGCTGGATGAGCTACGCGCCGATGACGACGCCGCGGCACGGCCTCGGCGCGGTGGCGATCGGCGATCACATTTATGTCGCCGGCGGCGGCGCGATTGTCGGCGGCGACATCCAGAGCGCCGTGCACGAGGCATTTACGCTGGGGTGAACGTTGGCGGACTGTAGGGTGGGCAAAGGCGCGCAGCGCCGTGCCCACGCGGCCAAATTGTGATGTCCCATGTCGCGCTATCGGCGAGCCAAACTTGAAGGCGGCACGTTCTTCTTCACGGTAACTCTGGCCGATCGCTCCAGCGCGCTCCTCATCGCGGAAATCGACCGTCTGCGTGAGGTCTACCGCTCCGTACAAAAGCGCCGGCCTTTTGAGACGGTGGCCATATGTGTTCTTCCGGACCACCTCCACGCCATCTGGTCATTGCCGCCGTCCGACACCGACTTCGCCACGCGCTGGAATCTGATCAAAGGCGGATTCTCGCGCGGGTTACCAACCATTCCCAACTCGTCGAGCAAGATCGCCAAGCGCGAGAAAGGCATTTGGCAGCGGCGGTACTGGGAGCATGTCATCCGAAACGACGCCGACCTCCACAACCATATCGACTACATCCACTACAATCCCGTGAGGCATGGACTCGTCGCTCGCGCGTGCGACTGGCCGCACAGCAGCTTTCATCTTTATGTCAGACGAGGCGAATTGCCGATGGATTGGGGCGGGGACGTCCGCGACGTTGGCGGGGATTTCGGCGAATAGCCGCGTGGGCACGGCGCTGCGCGCCTTTGCCCACCCTACAGAATACGGCTCGTCACTACTCCATCGGCCGCATGCCGAGAGTGTCGAGCAGCGCCATGTCGCGGTCCCGGCCGGGGTTCGGCGTGGTCAACAGCTTCGGGCCGTAGAAGATCGAGTTGGCGCCGGCGAGAAAACACAGCGCCTGCGTCTCCGCGCTCATGTCCTCGCGCCCGGCCGACAGCCGCACCACCGAGCCCGGCATGCAGATGCGCGCCACCGCGATGGTGCGCACGAAATCGAGCGGATCGAGCTTGGCCGACACTGCCAGCGGTGTACCCTCGACGGCGACCAGCATGTTGATCGGCACGCTCTCCGGATGCACCGGCAAGCCGGCCAATGTGGCGATCATGCCGACGCGATCCTCGACCCCCTCGCCCATGCCGACAATGCCGCCGCAGCAGACATTGATGCCGGCGTCGCGTACATGCGCCAGCGTGTCGAGCCGGTCGTCATAGGTGCGCGTGGTGATGACGGCGCCGTAGAACTCCGGCGAGGTGTCGAGATTGTGGTTGTAGTAGTCGAGACCGCTCCGCTTCAGCCGCTTCGCCTGGTCGCCGCTCAGCATGCCGAGCGTGGCGCAGGTCTCGAGACCAAGCGCGCGCACGCCCTCGACCATGGCGCAGACATTCTCGATGTCGCGGTCCTTGGGCGACCGCCAGGCCGCCCCCATGCAGAAGCGCGAGGCGCCGCTTTCCTTCGCGGCGCGCGCTTCCGCCAGCACGGCGTCGAGCGCCATCAGCTTCTCGGCCTTGACGCCGGTGTCGTAGCGCGCGGCCTGCGGGCAATAGGCGCAATCTTCCGGGCAGCCGCCGGTCTTGATCGACAGCAGCGTCGAGATCTGCACCTCGGTGGGATCGAAGTTGTCGCGGTGCACCGAGGCGGCGCGGAACATCAGTTCCGGAAACGGCAGCGCGAACAGCGCCCGCACATCCTCGCGGGTCCAGTCGTGTCGCGCGCCGGCCGCCATGACGCCAGCCGATACATGGTGCGAAAGCGACATCGCGCAAACCTTTTGTCCTGCACCCCTTGGGGCGACGCGGTCCCGGAACCCCGGACTATATCAAGCGGGACACTCAATTGTGCAAGGATTTCATCGCATTGGGTGTCCGGCTTGCCATCCCTGGCGGCCTTGTGAGACAAGCGCGCCATGTCAGACACCCCGCCGCAGACCCCGCCCGACCGCCTCTCCAATGACCCGCGCAGCCCGCATTTCGATGCCCAGGCGCTGGGCCGCGGCATCGGCATCCGCTTCAAGGGCGTCGAGAAGAACAATGTCGAGGAATACTGCATCAGCGAAGGCTGGGTCCGCGTCGCGGCCGGCAAGGCGCTCGACCGCCACGGCAACCCGCTGACCATCAAACTGACCGGCGAGGTCGAGGCCTATTTCCGGGATGAACCCGCCGCCTGAGGCGGTCGCAGCCATGGATGACGGCGGCACCCAGGCCAGTATCCGCGACGAAATCGCCCGCCTCGAAGACCACATCGAGACGCTGGCCCGCTCGATCGAGCGCTGCCGCAAATTGTCGCTGGCGGCCCGGAGCGCCATCGCCGCCGGCGCGATCTGGCTGGCGCTGGCCCTGACCGGCGTGGTGTATCTCAACCCGACCGGCCTGTTTGCTTCGCTGACGGCGATGATCGGCGGCGTGGTGCTGCTGGGCTCGAACGCGACGACCTGGAGTCAGGCCGAAGCCGCCCTTGCCACGGCGCAAACCAAGCGGACGGGCCTCATCGGGCGGATCTCCCTGCGGGAGATCGGCGATATCCGGCCGACCCTGCACTGACCGCAGAATTTTTCGAATGTCGCCGGCTGCCGGAAAGCCGCTATAGTGGATACACCTTTGCGTGCCACGGGGGTGCTCAGTGTTTCTGCTTGCGGGGCTGCTCGAAAAATTCATCAAAAACGGAACGCTGCGGCTCTACGATGCTTCGGGAAAGTTGCACAGTTTCGGCGGAAAACTGCCGGGGCCTTCGGTCACGGCGCGCATCCACAAAGCCGGTCTCGAGACCAGGCTGTTTCTGAATCCGGAACTGCGCGCCGGTGAAGCCTACATGGACGGCGACCTGACCTTCGAGGATGGCTCCGGCGTTGCCGACCTCCTGATGCTGTTCTCGGTCAACCGCTCGACGCTGAAATCGCACGGCTCGCAAAAGCTGCTGCGCAAGCTATGGCGCGGCCTGCGCCGCTGGCATCAGGCCAATCCGGTCGGCACCGCGGCGAAAAATGCCCGTCATCATTATGACGTCTCGACCGAACTCTATCGTCTCTTCCTCGACGACCAGATGCAGTATTCCTGCGCCTACTTCCACGACCCCGAGAACGACACGCTCGAACAGGCGCAGCGCTACAAGCTCATTCACGCCACCACCAAGCTGCAGCTCAAGCCCGGCATGACGGTCTGCGAGATCGGCTCGGGCTGGGGCGGCTTCGCCATTCACATCGCCAGGAGTACCGGCGCCCGCGTCGTTGCCATCAACGTGTCGCCCGAACAGATCCGCGCCGCGCGCGAACACGCCGCCGCCGCGGGCGTCTCCGATCTGGTCGAATTCCGCGAGATCGACTACCGCAATCTCGAAGGCCAGTTCGACCGCGTCGTTTCCGTCGGCATGATGGAGCACGTCGGCATCGGCCATTTCGACGAATACTTCGGCAAAGTGCGCGACCTGCTGACCGACGACGGCTATGCCTTCATTCACTGTATTGGCCGCATGTCGCCGCCGGGCACGACCGGACCGTTCATCCGCAAATACATTTTCCCGGGCGCCTACGTGCCGGCGATTTCAGAGGTCTCGGCCGCGCTGGAGCGCAACGGGCTGTGGAACGCCGATACCGAGATTTTACGGCTGCACTATTACTACACGATCAAGCACTGGCGGCAGCGCTTCGCGCAGAATCGCGACAAGGCAAAAGCGATCTATGACGAACGCTTCTGCCGGATGTGGGAGTTCTATCTCGCCGCCGTGGAGCTGGAATTCCTGCACGGCTCGCACATGGTGTTCCAGCTGCTGCTGGCCAGGACCCGGGAGGCCGTGCCAATCCGGCGCGATTTCATGATCGACGCCGAGCGCCACGAGATCGCCCGCCTGACCAATTAGCGACGCACAAAGGCCGAACGACGCCGGCGATCCCTCAGGATCGCCGGCGCGGGATCAGTTGCCGCTGCTGGCGCCCTGGCCCGAGGTTGACGTCGTCGGCGCCGCCGGCGTATCGGCGCCGGTCGCGCGCGGCAACGGCGGATCGGTCATTTGCTCCGAGGCGGCCGCCGGCGCCGGCAACTGCTGCGTCTGTGCGGTCTCAACCGTGCTGCTGGCGTTGTAGCCAAAGGTCAGCAAGCCCATGGCCACGACAGCGATCACGACAATACCGCCGATTTCGGTCAAGGCGCCGCCCGTCCCGGACGATTGGGGTTCGGTGGTTCTGTGGTGCGTCGGTGTGGTGGTGTTTTCGTAAGTCATATTGTCCTCTTTCGCTGCGCTCTCGCGCCGGTGAATCAGTCGGTCAACGCATGTTTGGCGGCGTCGCGGTTCTTTCGCTTGCGCAAGAACCAGACGAATTGCGCCACGACGATCACAAGACCGGCGCCGAGCGTCATGAACATCAGTGCGGGGACCAGTTGTTCGCTACCCATTGGATTCGATCCTTCAGTGCTGTTTCCGAGCCAACGTGCACGAGGACGAATCGTTCGATGACATTTTCGGGATGAGTGTCAGACAATGTTGACACTTCGCCTTCGATTGGCTCCAAGCGGTCTCGCTGTGTGATTAGGCAATGTTCTGAACGCCGTGCGCGCACGGATCGCCGACGCGCCGCACGCGCTGACCGCCCGCGCAACGCGGACGAACGGAGATGGTGATCCGCATCGCGCCTCAGAAGCGCAGCCGCGCTACTCCGCCGCTTCCAGCCGCGGCCTGGCCGCCTCGACACGCGCGGCGCAGAACTTGAACTCCGGAATCTTGCCGAACGGATCGAGCGCCGGGTTGGTCAGAAGGTTCGCCGCCGCTTCGACATAGGCGAAGGGGATGAACACCACGCCATCCGGCACGGCATCGTCCTGGCGCGACGCCAGTTCGACCTCGCCGCGGCGCGTGACGACCCGCAACATGTCACCCGGCTTGAGGCCCAGCTTCTGCAGCGTGCCGCGCGACACCTGCGCGATCGCCGACGGCTCCAGCGCATCGAGCACCACGCTGCGGCGCGTCATCGAGCCGGTGTGCCAGTGTTCGAGCTGGCGGCCGGTGGACAGGATGAACGGATATTCCTCGTCCGGCACTTCGTTCGGCGGCTGCAGCTTGGTCGCGACCAGCTTGGCGAAGCCGCCCGGCCGCGGGAAGCCGTCCTCGAACACCACATCGCGGCCGGGAATGTCCGGCCCCGCGGTCGGATAGGTGACGGCGTACTCGCGATTGACCCGGTCCCAGGTGATGTTGTCCAGCGCCGGCATCATCGACGCCATCTCGTCGAACACCTCTCCGACGGAGGTGTAATTCCAGCCGCAGCCCATGCGGTTGGCGATGTCCTGGATGATCCACAGATCCTGGCGCGTGTCGCCCGGCAGCGGGATCGCGGCGCGGCCCATCTGCACCTGGCGGTTGGTGTTGGTGACAGTGCCGTCCTTTTCCGGCCAGCCCGAGGCCGGCAGTACGACATCGGCGTACATCGCGGTCTCGGTCAGGAACAGGTCCTGCACCACCAGATGTTCGAGATGCGCCAGCGCCTCGCGGGCGTGGTTGAGATCGGGGTCGGACATCGCCGGATTCTCACCCTCGACATACATGCCCTTGATCTCGCCGGCATGGACCGCGTCCATGATCTCGACCACGGTCTTGCCGCGCTTCGGCGGCAGCTTGACGCCCCACTTGGTCTCGTACATGGCGCGGATTTCCGGGTTCTCGACCGACTTGTAGTCGGGGAAGAACATCGGGATCAGGCCGGCGTCGGAGGCGCCCTGCACGTTGTTCTGGCCGCGCAGCGGATGCAGGCCGGTGCCGGGACGGCCGATCTGGCCGGTGATCAGCGCCAGCGCGATCAGGCAGCGCGCATTGTCGGTGCCGTGGGTGTGCTGCGATACGCCCATGCCCCAGAAGATGATCGACGACTCGGCGCGGGCATAGGCGCGCGCCACTTCACGCAGCGTCTCGGCCGGAATGCCGCAGATCGGCTCCATTTCCTCCGGCGTGAAGTCCTTGATGTTCTCGGACCAGGCCTCGAAGCCTTCGACATAGGTCTGGATATATTGCTGGTCGTACAGCTTCTCGGTGACGATCACGTTCAACATGGCGTTGAGCATCGCCACGTCGGTGCCGTTCTTGAACTGCAACATCTTCCAGGCGTGGCGCTTCATCGCGGTGCCGCGCGGATCCATGATGACCAGCTTGGCGCCGCGCTTGGCGGCCTGCTTGAAGAAGGTCGCCGCGACCGGATGGTTCTCGGTCGGGTTGGCGCCGATGACGATGATCAGTTCCGAGTTCTTGACCTCGTTGAAGGTCGCCGTGACGGCGGCCGAGCCGACGCCTTCGAGCAGCGCCGACACCGAAGAGGCGTGGCACAGCCGCGTGCAGTGATCGACATTGTTGGTGCCGAAGCCGGTGCGCACCAGCTTCTGGAACAGATAGGCCTCTTCGTTCGAGCCCTTGGCCGAGCCGAAGCCGGCCAGCGCGTCGGGGCCATCGCGGTCGCGTATCTTCTTCAATCCGCCGGCGGCGCGATCCAGCGCCTCGTCCCAGGTGGCTTCGCGGAAATGCGTCCACGGGTTCGACGGGTCGATAAATTCGTGCGGCACCTTCGGCGCGTCGTCCTTGCGGATCATCGGCTTCAGCAGGCGCTGCGGATTGGCGACGTAATCGAAGCCGAAGCGGCCCTTGACGCAGAGGCGGTTGGCGTTGGCCGGACCGTTCTTGCCTTCGACCGCGACGATCTTGTCGGGCTTGATCTGGTAGGTGAGCTGGCAGCCGACGCCGCAATAGGGGCAGACGCTGTCGACGGTGCGGTCGGGGGCGCCGAGATAGACGTTGTTCTCGTCGACCATGGTCGCCGGCATCAAGGCGCCGGTCGGGCAGGCCTGCACGCACTCGCCGCAGGCCACACAGGTCGAATTGCCCATCGGATCGTCGAAGTCGAACACGATCTTTTCGAGATGACCGCGGCCGGCCATGCCGATCACGTCGTTGACCTGCACTTCGCGGCAGGCGCGGACGCAGAGATTGCACTGGATGCAGGCGTCGAGATTGACCGCCATCGCCGGATGGCTGCGGTCGGGCGCCGGCACCGCCTCAAGTTCGCGCTTCGGGAAGCGGCCGTCGACGACGTTCTGGCGCTTGGCGGTTTTCCAGAATTCGGAATCGGCGTCGTGCGCGACTTCGATGGCAGGCTGGTCGGTCAGCAGCAGCTCGGCCACCATCTTGCGCGCGGTCCTGGCGCGGTCGGTCGAGGTTTTGACCTTCATGCCCGGCGCCGGCGTGCGAATGCAGCTCGCCGCCAGCACGCGCTCGCCCTCGATCTCAACCATGCAGACGCGGCAATTGCCGTCGGCGCGGTAGCCCGGCTTCGGCGAATAGCAGAGGTGCGGCAACTTGATGTCGAGGCGGCGTGCGGCGCGGAAGATCGACTCGCCGTCGCGGATGTCGATCTCGCGGCCGTCGATAAAGAAGGTCTTGGCGGTAGCGGCCTTGCCGGCGCCGTCGACCTTGTCCATCGGCGCGGTGTGCGCCACCCCGGGCTTGCCGCCGTCGAGCGACGTGCCGCCGGCCGCGCCCTTGTTGTCGTGGCCGTAGCCAGCGGGCTTTTTCGTGTCGGTCATGAGTCCGATTCCTCGCCGCGTGCACCGGCGTGCTCCCCTCCCCCTTGTGGGGAGGGGTTGGGGGTGGGGTCTTTGGACATTGCGCCGCTGTCGCGCGCCGCCGAAAGAATTGCTTCAGCGACGGACGCTGGCGATTTCAAAACGTTATTGTTCCAAAAGCGCAGAACGCGATAGCCCTCCGACTCAAGCCACTGGGTGCGCTTGTCGTCGTACGCCTTGCGGGCCGTGATATGTTGCGAGCCATCAAGTTCCACGGCCAACTTTCCCGCGTGCCAAGCAAAGTCGACGATATAAATGCCGACCGGTGCCTGACGGCGAAAATGCAAACCGAGCGGCTTAAACGAGCGCAACAAATACCAAAGCTTGCGCTCGGCATCTGTAGGCTCCTTGCGTAAGGTACGCGCCCGTCCGCGCGTCTGCCTCGTGATCGCACTGTGCGGCATCGCGTTTCGCTCCAGCAGACCCCACCCCGGCGCGCTGACGCGCGCCACCCCTCCCCACAAGGGGGAGGGGTGAAGCAGCGCCTGTCGCGCCGCCATCATCACCATTTCCCCATCGGCTTCGCGAGATCCTCGGGGAAGAACGTCAGTACGCTCAGCAGCGGATTAGGCGCGGCCTGGCCGAGCCCGCAGATCGAGGCATCGCGCATCAAGGTCGCCAATTCGGTCAGCAGATTCACGTCCCACGGGCCCTGCGCCATCAGCTTGGCCGCTTTCTCGGTGCCGGCCCGGCACGGCGTACACTGCCCGCAGCTTTCGTCCTCGAAGAACTTCATCAGGTTCAGCGCCACCGCTTTCATGTCGTCCTTGTCCGACAGGATCACAACGGCGTGCGATCCGACAAAGCCGCCATGCGGCTCCAGCGTGCCGAAATCGAGCGGGTGATCGGCGAGCTTCGGCGAGAAGATACCGCCCGAAGCGCCGCCCGGCAAAAAGCCCTTCAGCGTATGGCCGTCCAGCATGCCGCCGGAATATTCGTTGATCAGCTCATTGATGGTGACTCCGGCCGGCGCCAGCTTGACGCCCGGGTTCTTGACGCGGCCGGACACCGAGAAGCTGCGGAAGCCCTTGCGGTCGCGGCGGCCCTGCGAAGTGACCCACTCGACGCCCTTCTCGACGATGTCGCGGATCCAGAACAGCGTCTCGACGTTCTGCTCCAGCGTCGGGCGGCCGAACAGGCCTACCTGGGCGAGATACGGCGGGCGATGGCGCGGCAGGCCGCGCTTGCCCTCGATCGATTCGATCATCGCCGACTCTTCGCCGCAGATATAGGCGCCGGCGCCGCGGCGCAGATGCAGCTTGGTGTGCGGCGACAGCCCGGCGGCTTCGATGCGCGCGAATTCCTCCAGCAGCATCAGCCGCAGTTCAGGATATTCGTCGCGGATATAGAGATAGGTGTCGGTCGCCTCGACCACGTAAGCGGCGATCAGCATGCCCTCGATGAAACGGTGCGGATCGCGTTCGAGGTAATAGCGGTCCTTGAAGGTACCGGGCTCGCCCTCGTCGGCGTTGACCGCGAATAGCCGGGGGCCGGGCTCGTTGCGCACCAGCGACCATTTGCGGCCCGTGGGGAAACCGGCGCCGCCGAGACCGCGCAGGCCGGCGTCGCTGACGATTTTGATCAGATCGTCGCGCGTGCGCTGGCCCGACAGGCAGTCTTTCAGCAGCGCATAGCCGCCGGCGTTCTGATAGGCGGCGAAATCGGTGTTCGGATGCCAGGCGTGCGGATGCGGCCTGGCTTCGACCGCCGCGGCGACGTTTTCCGCATTGGCCTTGAAGGTCTGCATGTGGCCGACCGCCACCACCGGCGCACGGTCGCAGGCGCCCATGCAGGGCGCGCGCACCACGCGCACCTCGGCGCCGAGCTTGCCAGCCAGTTCGGCCATCAGCTTTTCGCTGCCGGCCATGGCGCAGGACAGGGAATCACAGACGCGCACGGTGACCGGCGGCGGCGGCGGTCCGTCCTTCACCACATCGAAATGCGCATAGAAGGTGGCGACCTCGTAGACCTCGGCCATCGCCATCTTCATCTCGAAGGCCAGCGCGGTCAGATGCGCGGCGGACAGATGGCCGTAATGATCCTGGATGAGATGCAGGTGTTCGATCAGGAGGTCGCGGCGGCGCGGCTTGTCGATCAGCAGCGCCTGCACCTCCGACAGCGCGGCCGGGTCAACCTGCCGGCCCTTCGGCAAGCGGTTCGGTTTGCGGCGTCCATCGCCTTTGCCGCTCTGACGGGGCGGCGGCGTTTGCATATTCATCGCGATCTCCCAGACCGCTTGTTTGAAGCCATTCCAACATTTGAACAATCCCGTGCCCGGCATGGGTCGATAGAGATTGCCTATCGATAATCGGTCGATTGGTGCATAATATTTCAGCGACCAAATCGGCGCCTTTCTGCTAACCCGCTGAAAAAACGAGACAATCCGTGATCGATAAACTCGACTTCATCCTGGCGCTGGCCCGCGAGCGCCATTTCGGCCGGGCGGCCGAGGCCTGCGGCGTCACCCAGCCAACGCTGTCGGCCGGCGTGAAGCACCTTGAGGAGCAGATGGGGGTGCTGCTGGTGGTGCGGGGCTCGCGCTTCCAGGGCTTCACCCCCGAGGGTCAGCGGGTACTGGAATGGGCCCGGCGCATCGTCGGCGACACCCGCGCCATGCGCGAGGAGATCAATGCCCTGCGCCACGGCCTGACCGGGCGGCTGCGCATTGCGGCGATCCCGACGGCGCTGGCGATGGTGGCGGCGCTGACCACGCCGTACCGGGAGAAACACCCGAACGTCCAGTTCACCATCTACTCGCGCAACTCGATCGAGGTGCTCGACCTGCTGGAGAATCTCGAGATCGACGCCGGCATCACCTATGTCGAGAACGAGCCGCTCGGCCGCGTCAGCATGGTGCCGCTCTATCACGAGCGCTACCGCCTGCTGACCGCCGCCGACGCGCCGCTCGGCAACCGCGACAGCGTCACCTGGGCCGAGGTGGCGCAGGTGCCGCTGTGTCTTTTGACACCCGACATGCAGAACCGCCGCATCATCGACCGGCTGCTGAAAAGCGCGGGCGGCGACTCGCGGCCGACGCTGGAGTCGGACTCCATGATCCTCTTGTTCAGCCATGTCCGCACCGGCCGCTGGGCCAGCGTGATGCCCGCCAAACTGGCGGAAACGCTGGGCCTGACCGACACCATGCGGGCGATCCCGATCGTCGATCCGGAGGCGGTGCAGACCATCGGCCTGGTGGTGCCGTCGCGCGAGCCGATGATGCCCATCACCGCCGCTTTGGTGGACGTGGCCAAACGCATGGCGCCGTCGCTGGACGACTGACGCGCTGCGGCAACACCGGCTCACGGCCATGTCAAGGAACCGGGACCACCCGGCGCCGTTATCGGGGCACAAAACCTGTAACCCCGGTGTCCCATGATCACCCAGCTCGACCCGCCACTGCCGCTTGAAACCGCCAAAGGCGCGGGGTTGGCGCACTTCGTCATCGACTACGGCCCGGAAGCCGACCTGATGTGGGTGGTGTTCATGGACAGCGACGGCGCCTGCTGGACGGTCCCGAATCCCGAAATCCGCATGTCGATGAACTGGTCGATGGGTCGGCGCAAGCCGAAGTCCGGCAAGCCCGCCGCGGCCGCGGTACCGGCGGCGGCGGCCGACGGCGCGATCGTGCACCGGGTGTTTCCGCGCGCCGACGCAACGGGCGCCTGAGCCGCTCTACGCCTTGGCCCGCGCCAGGCCTTCCATCACCAGCCGCTCGGCGTCGGCGGTGTCGAGCCAGCGCACGATGGTGACCCACTTGCCCTTTTCCAGATCCTTGTAGTGCTGGAAAAAGTGCGCGATCTGCTCGGTCATCACCACCGGCAGGTCCTTGTAGCTGGCGACGCCCTTGTAGAACGGATGCAGCGCGTCGACCGGCACCGCCAGGATCTTCTCGTCGCCGCCGGCCTCGTCTTCCATCAGCAGCGCGCCGACGGGACGGCAGCGGATCACCGCGCCGGGCACCACCGGCACCTGCCCGATCACCAGCACGTCGCACGGATCGCCGTCGTCCGACAGCGTGTGCGGGATGAAGCCGTAATTGCCGGGATAGAACATTGCCGTGTGCAGAAAGCGGTCGACGAACAAAGCGCCCGACACCTTGTCGAATTCGTATTTGACCGGCACGCCCCCGAGCGGAATTTCGATCACGGCGTTGACGTCGTGCGGCGGGTTGCGCCCCGCCGGGATGAGTTTGAGGTCCATGGCCGATCCAGCTCCAAATTGAACGTTTCCGCTCTGTAACATGCCGATACCGGAACGGCCACGCGGGCGGCGTCGGGGATCCGCAGGCTGTCATCATGTCTCGCTCCATCGGTTACCGTGTTGTCTCGGTTTCGTTTCACGCATGGGGGTTCGTTGCCGCGCGCTCAAACGAGCGCCGGGCTTTGGGACGCGCCCTCGCGAAAAATGCGAGGGGGTGGAGCACCGGAAGGCGCATCCACGAAGACACCGCCGCGTGGCGGTCGCGGCCAGCGCCAACGGGCCGCGCGCGACTCCGCGCGAAACCCGCAAACGCCAGGGGCCGCGTCGCCCTCCGGCACTCCACCTGCGGCGATTTCTGTCCCCGGCGCC
>JAUXXH010000050.1 GCA_030684935.1 Pseudolabrys sp.
TTGACGGAGCCCGCCGCGCGCCCACGGCCGGATCCCGGTTACCCGGGGCGACCGCTTCGGGGGCACGCGCCCCCATTGACGGAGGGGGCGGCGCCTCCCGGCGCTCCACCGCGGCGCCATTGTCGGGCGCCGCTCCCGCCCAGCGTATCGAGACGCTGATCAGAACCCCTCGGTAGCAGGGGCGGGATAACGCGGACGTTAAACCCATTGTAGGAATTATGTCAAGGCCTGCTTTTTGTCCCGCACTCAGCCCCGCCTTATCCTGGGGAGCGGCCGCAGGCCGCGTCTCGAAGGATGGGCGGCCATGCTTCGAGCCGCGCTGCTGCGGAGCGCTCACGTCCGCTGATAGACGTCCTCGATGCGCTCGATGTCGTCTTCGCCGAGATAGCTGCCGGTCTGCACCTCGATCAGCTCGAGCGGGATTTTGCCCTCGTTGGCCAGCCGGTGGATGCTGCCGATCGGCAGGTAGATCGACTCGTTCTCGTGCACGGTACGCATCTCGGTCCCGATGGTGACTTCGGCGGTGCCCTTCACCACCACCCAGTGCTCGGCGCGGTGGCGGTGTTTCTGCAGCGACAGCTTGCCGCCTGGCGTCACGACGATGCGCTTGACCTGATAGCGCTCGCCGATATCGAGCGACTCGTAATAGCCCCACGGCCGGTGCCCGCGCTTGTGATCGGTCGCCTCGTTGCGCTTGGCCGCCTTCAGCTTGGCCACCAGTTCGCGCACGTCCTGCGACCGCGCCCGCGGGATCACCATGACCGCGTCGGAGGTGCTGACCACCACCAGATCGTTGACGCCCACCACCGTGGTCAGCCGTCCGTCGGAATGCACCACGCAGCCATGCGCATCCATGGTGACGACCGGCCCGTGCACGACATTGCCGTCCGCATTGGGCGGGGTGATGTCGAACAGCGCGTCCCAACTGCCGATGTCGGACCAGCGGAAATCGCCGGCCACCACCGCGGCGCGGTCGGTCTTTTCCATCACGGCATAGTCGATCGATTTCGCCGGCGATTTGGCGAAGGCGTCCGGATCGAGCCGCAGGAAACCGAGGTCGGTCGAGGCGCTTTTCACCGCGGCCTCGATCGCCTTCGCCATATCCGGCTCCAGCCGCGCCAGTTCGGCCAGCATGACGTCGGCGCGGAACAGGAAGTTGCCGGAATTCCACAGGTAACCGTCATGCACATAGCGGGCGGCGGTGGCGGCGTCGGGTTTCTCGACGAAGCGCGCGACGGCGTTGACGCCGTCCGTGCCGATGGCCTCACCCGGAAGGATATAACCGTAACTGGTCTTCGGTTCGGTCGGCTTGATGCCGAAGGTGACGATGCGCCCGGCCTCGGCTGCGGCGCGGCCGGCGAGGCAGGTGGCGCGGAATTGCGGTACGTCGAGAATGATGTGGTCGGCGGCGAGCGCCAGCACGACGGCCTCCGGATCGCGCTGCCGGGCGATGGCGGTGGCGGCGGCGATGGCGGGGCCGGAATCCCGCCGGAGCGGCTCGATCACGACGGTGGCGTCGATGCCGATGTCCTCGGCCTGGCGGCGGGCGAAGAAATGGAAGTTCGGCCCGGTAATGACGATCGGGGCGCCGAACATCGGGTCCTGCACCCGCAGCAGCGTTTCCTGATAGGTCGAGCGATCGCCGACCAGCGGCAGGAACTGCTTGGGCAAAGCGTCGCGCGACACCGGCCAGAGCCTTGTTCCGGCGCCGCCGGCGAGCAGAATGGGGATAATCGGCGAGGGCATGGGGCTTGGCCTTGGCTTTGGGCTGGATTTGGGCCGGGCTCTGTCCGGCCCTATGTTTGGCGCAGGAATCGTCTTAAAGCCAGACCGCTATAGCTGACGATCGTTGCGCAGGGTTTAAGCCCGATCCTTCACAACGTCTTAACCCCGGCGGACACGATGCTCCAGCGCATGCTCACGGTCGGCGGTTTTACGCTGCTGTCGCGCGTCACCGGTTTCGCCCGCGATATCATCCTGGCCGCGGTGCTCGGCGCCGGTCCGGTGGCGGACGCCTTCTTCGTGGCGCTGCGGCTGCCCAACCATTTCCGCGCCATCTTCGCCGAGGGCGCCTTCAATGCCGCCTTCGTGCCGTCCTATGCGCGGATCCGGGAGCAGGGCGGGGCGGCGCGCGCCAGCCTGTTTGCCGACAGGATATTCACCATGCTGCTGGGTAGCCAGATCGTGCTGCTGGCGATCGCGCTGCTGTTCACGCCGGGGCTCATCGATCTGCTGGCGCCGGGTTTCGCCGACGATCCGGAACGCTATCAACTGGCGGTCGAACTGACCCGCATCACCTTCCCCTATCTTCTGCTGATAACGCTGGTGACGCTCTACGGCGGCATCCTCAATGCGTTGCAGCGCTTTGCCGCGGCGGCGGCCGCGCCAATCCTCCTGAACCTGTCACTGATCGTGGCGCTGCTGCTGGCGGCGTTCTTCCCGACCGCCGGTCACGCCGCCGCCTGGGGCGTGCTGATCGCCGGCGTGCTCGAATTCATCCTGGTCGCGGGCGACGCCACGCGTCAGGGCGCCTGGACCGTGCTGCGCTGGCCGCAACTCGACGCCGACGTGCGCAAGTTCTTCCGCGCGCTCGGGCCGGCCACAGTCGGTTCGGCCGGCGTGCAGATGGCGCTGTTCGCCGACACCATCATCGCCAGCTTCCTGCCGGCTGGCGCGCTGTCGGCGCTTTATTACGCCGACCGTCTCAATCAACTGCCGATCGGCGTCATCGGCATCGCCGCCGGCACCGTGATCCTGCCTGAAATGGCGCGCCGCATTGCCGCCGGCGACGAAGGCGGCGCCCGGCATGCGCAGAACCGCGCCATCGAATTCACGCTGCTGCTGTCGGTGCCCTGCGTGGCGGCGTTTTTCGTCATCCCGGACCTGATCATGCGCGGCATGTTCGTGCGCGGCGCTTTCACCGCTGCCGACGCGATGGCCGCGGGGCAGACCTTGATGGCCTATGCGGTCGGCCTGCTGCCGTTCGTTCTGATCCGCAGCGCGGTGGCGAGCTTCTTTGCCCGCGGCGACACGGCGACGCCGGTGAAAGCCGCGCTGATCGCCGTCGCCGTCAATATCGGTTTCAAGTTTCTGCTGATGGGCCCCCTGGCGCAGGTCGGCCTGGCGCTGGCCACCTCGATCGGCGCCTGGATCAATCTGCTGCTGGTGCTGTGGTTCGCGCACCGTGCCGGCCATCTGGAGATTGATGCCCGGCTGCGGCAGTCGGCGATCCGGCTCCTCGGCGCCGGACTGCTGCTGGCGGCGCTGCTGTGGCTGTGCCGGTGGCCGGTGGCGCAACTGTTCGCCGATTGGCCGCGGCTGCGCGACGAAGCAACTTTGGCGGCATTGGTCGCGGCGGGCGGTGTTCTTTACACTGGCATCATCCTTGCGATGTTCGGCAAAGGCTGGCTGGCGGCGTTTCGCGGCCGCGCAAGCCGCCCAGGTTCCACACCGAACCCATAAAAACACGTATGAAATCAAATGCCTGTCACCCTAGCCGAAAGTCGTGGGGAGCCTCCTTATTGTGCAGGCGCCGCAATGGACATAGCTGTGGGCCGCGGTTATGGGGACTGGTTCCCTTTGCACAGGCGGCCATGCGTCCCATGAACGGTTCGTCCCCGGTGTTTGCGTCAATGACCGCAGTTCGTGCCGCCTTCGCTGTGGCGGCCGCCGTGCTGGTGGCGTCCTGCGGCGAGCAGCAGCCGAAGAAGGCGCCTGCGCCGCCGCCGCCGGCCGTCACGATCAGTGCGCCGACGCAGCGCGAGGTGTCGGATTTCGACGAATATGTCGGCCGCTTCGTTGCCGTGAACGCGGTCGAGGTGCGGGCGCGGGTGTCGGGATACCTTGAAAGCCTGCATTTCAAGGACGGCCAGCTGGTCAAGCAGGGCGACCTGCTGTTCACCATCGACAAGCGGCCATTCCAGAATTCAGTCGATCAGGCGCGCGCCAATCTGGCGCTGGCGCGGTCCAATCTGGCCTTCACCGAAGCGGACTACACCCGCGGGCAGCAACTGGTGCGCGACAAGACCATCACCGACCAGACCTTCGAGCAGCGATCGCAGGCCTATCGCAACGCCCAGGCGGCGGTCGCCGGCGTCACCGCGGCGCTGCGCACCGCCGAACTCGATCTCGAATTCACCGAACTGCGCGCGCCGATCAACGGCCGCATCGGCGACCGCCGGGTGTCGCCCGGCAACCTGGTCACCGGCGGCTCCGGCGGCAACACCACGCTGCTCGCCACCATCGTCTCGACCGATCCGATCGATTTCGAGTTCACCTTCGATGAAGCCTCCTACTTGCGCTACGAGCGCATGGCCAAAAACGGCATGGAAGACGTCGCCAGCCGCGGCGCCGGCGTGCCGGTGGCGCTCAAGCTGATCGACGAGCCGAATTTCGATCACAAGGGCCAGATGGACTTCGTCGACAACGTGATCGACCGCTCGACCGGCACCATCCGCGGCCGCGCCAAGTTCGCCAACGCCAACGGCGTCTTCACGCCCGGCATGTTCGCGCGCATCCGTGTGCCGGCCACGCCGCCGTACAAGGCGCTGCTGATCCCGGATGTCGCGATCGGCAGCGAACAGGTGCGCAAGTTCGTGCTGGTGGTCGACGGCGAAAGTACGGCGCGGGCGAAATACATCACGCTCGGCCAGCTGGTCGGCAATCTGCGCGTCATCAAGGACGGGCTCGCCGCCGACGACAGGGTCATCGTCAACGGCATGGCGCGGGTGCGGCCGGGGCAGAAGGTCAATACCGAACCGCCGGGTCCCCCGGCTCAGCCGGCAGCCGGCGCCGCGCCGGCTGCGGCGGCCAAGTGATCCAGCGACATGCGCATTTCCCACTTCTTCATCGACCGCCCGATCTTCGCTTCGGTAGTGGCGATCATCATCATCATCCTGGGTGCGGTGTCGTTCACCCGCCTGCCGGTCGCGCAATATCCTGAGATCGCGCCGCCGGTCATCAACGTAGTCGGGCAGTATCCAGGCGCCAGCGCCGAGGCGGTGGCCGCGACTGTCGTGGCGCCGATCGAGCAGCAGATCAACGGTGTCGAGGGGATGCTCTACATCTCCTCGAACTCGACCTCGGACGGGCGCTTCTCGATCGCCGTCACCTTCGACCTCGGCACCAACCTCGATACCGCGCAAGTGCAGGTGCAGAATCGCGTCTCGATCGCCAGCCCGCGTCTGCCGGCGCAGGTCCAGCAGATCGGCGTCACCGTCACCAAGAGTTCGCCCGACATTCTGATGCTGGTGAACCTGTTCTCGCCCGACGGGTCGCGCGACCCGCTGTTCATCTCCAATTACGCCAATATCCAGATCAAGGACGCGCTGACCCGCGTCGACGGCGTCGGCTCGATCACGGTGTTCGGCAGCCGCGACTACGCCATGCAGGTCTGGCTCGATCCCGACCGCATGCAGTCGTTGAACCTGACCGCGACCGACGTCACTTTGGCGCTGCAGCAGCAGAATCTTCAGGTTGCGTCCGGCGTGCTCAACCAGCCGCCGGTGCCCAACCAACTGGCGTTCCAGGTGGCGGTGCGCACGCTGGGCCGTCTGTCGGAGCCGGAGGAGTTCGGCAACATCGTCGTCAAGCAGTCCGGCAACGCCGTGGTGCGGGTGCGCGACGTCGCCAAGATCGAACTGATCGCGCAGGACTATTCGTCCAATTCCTATCTCGACGGCAAGCCGTCGGTGGCGCTGGCGGTGTTCCAGCGCCCCGGCTCCAACGCGCTGACCACCGGCGAGGGCATCAAGCGGGCGGTCGAGGCCATGGCCAGGGATTTCCCGCCCGGCCTCACACACGGAATCTATTACAACCCGACCGAATTCATCCAGCAGTCGGTCAACGCGGTGATCACCACCATCTTCGAGGCGGTGCTGCTGGTGGTGCTGGTGATCGTGCTGTTCCTGCAGACCTGGCGGGCCGCGGTGATCCCGCTTTTGGCGATCCCGATCTCACTGATCGGTACCTTTTTCGCCATGACGCTGTTCGGCTTCTCGCTCAACAACCTGTCGCTGTTCGGCATGGTGCTGGCGATCGGCATCGTGGTCGACGACGCCATCGTCGTGGTCGAGAACGTCGAGCGCAATATCGAAGCCGGCATGAAGCCGCGCGACGCCGCCTATCGCACCATGGACGAGGTCGGTACCGCGCTGATCTCGATCACGCTGGTGCTGCTGGCGGTGTTCGTGCCGACCACCTTCATCACCGGCATCTCCGGGCAGTTCTACCGCCAGTTCGCGCTGACGATTTCGGCGGCCACGCTGATCTCGCTGGTGGTGTCTTTGACGCTGTCGCCGGCGATGTGCGCGCTGCTGCTGAAGCCGCACGACAAGAGCCACAAGGTGCGGTGGTATGAGCGGCCGATCCGCGGCTTCTTCGGTCTATTCAACCGCAGCTTCGAGGCCTTCGCCAACGGCTACAGCTGGATGGTGAAGCGCTCGGTCCGCTTCGTCGTGCTGATGCTGCTGCTCTATGTCGGTGTTCTGGCGCTCGGCCTCAATGAATTCCGCCGCACGCCGCAGGGCTTCATCCCGCAGATCGATCGCGGCATCCTGATCGTGGCGGCGCAGTTGCCGCCGGGATCGTCGTTGCAGCGCACCGACGCGGTCATGCGCCGTGCCGCCGAAATCGTGATGGCGACGCCGGGCGTGGCACACGCCATCAACATTGTCGGCTTCTCCGGCGCCAGCTTCACCAATGCCTCCAACGCCGGCGCCATGTTCGTGGTGCTGGACCAGTTCACCGACCGGGCCAAAAATGGCGGCCAGAGCGCGGCGGCGATCCAGGGCGCGCTGTTCGGCAAGCTGGCCGCCATCCAGGAGGCCTTCATGGTGGTGGTGCTGCCGCCGCCGGTGCAGGGCATCGGCAATGCCAGCGGCTTCCGCATGATGATCGAGGACCGCAGCGGCGCCGGTCCGCAGGCGCTGCAGGGCGCGGTCGGCGCCATGATGGGCCGGGCGGCACAGACGCCGGGCCTGCAACAGGTGTTCTCGCTGTTCGAGACCGCGACGCCGCAACTCTACCTCGACATCGACCGCACCAAGGCGCAACTGCTCGGCGTCAATGTGGCCGACGTGTTCAGCACGCTGCAGGTTTATATCGGCTCGGCCTACGTCAACGACTTCAATCTGTTCGGCCGCACCTTCCGCGTCCAGGCCCAGGCCAAACCGGACTCGCGGCTGCAGCCGCAGGATGTGCTGGCGCTCCGGGTGCGCAATTCAGCGGGCGGTACGGTGCCGCTCGGCTCGTTCACCACCGTGCGCGACATCTCCGGCCCGTTCCGGGTGCCGCGCTACAATCTGTATCCGGCGGCCGAACTCGATGGCTCCGCGGCGCCCGGCTTCTCGCAGGGCCAGGCGATCGAAACCATGGAAAGGCTCGCCGCCGAGACGCTGCCGCCGGGCTTCGCCTATGAATGGACCACGCTAGCGTTCCAGCAGTTGCGGGCCGGCAATACCGCGATGTTCGCCTTCGGCCTGGGGGTGATTTTCGTCTTCCTTGTTCTGGCCGCCCAGTACGAGAGCCTGACGCTGCCGCTGGCGGTGATCCTGATCGTGCCGATGTGTCTGGTGGCGGCCATTCTCGGCGTCATCATCCGGGCCCAGGACAACAACATCCTGACGCAAGTCGGATTCATCGTGCTGATCGCGCTCGCCGCCAAGAATGCGATTTTGATCGTCGAGTTCGCCAAACAGCTCGAGGACAACGGCCGCAGCCGTTTCGACGCTGCGGTCGAGGCGGCGCGGCTGCGCCTGCGCCCGATCATCATGACGTCGCTGGCCTTCATCTTCGGCGTCGCGCCGCTGGTCTGGGCGGTCGGCGCCGGTGCCGAGCTGCGGCAGGCGCTGGGCACCGCGGTATTCTCCGGCATGATCGGCGTGACTTTCTTTGGCTTGATCTTCACGCCGGTGTTCTATGTGGTCTCGCGCTGGATCGCCGAGAAAGCCTCGCGCCACAAGCCGGTCACGCAGCCGGCGGAATAACCCGCGGAGGGCGTGTCGCATGCCATCGATGAAATTCGGCTTCGGCCAGGCGATGACCCGTAAGGAGGACGACCCGCTGTTGCGCGGGCTGGGCCGCTATATCGCCGACGTCGCGCCGGACAAGACGCTGCATGCCGCCGTGCTGCGTTCGCCGCACGCCCATGCGCGCTTCACCCTGCACGATCTCGACCGCGTGCGGGCGATGCCCGGGGTGCGGCTGGTGCTGACGGCCGCCGACATCACCGAACTCGGGCCCTTGCCGACGCCCGGCGTGCTGGCCGGTGTCGATATCAAGGTGCCGCATTATCCCATTCTGGCCGGCGAGGTGGTGCGCCATGTCGGCGACGCCATCGCCTTCGTCGTCGCCGACAGCGTCGAAATCGCCAAGGACGGCGCCGAGGCAATTACCGTCGACTGGCAGCCGCTGCCGCATGTGATCGGCGCCATGGCGGCGCTGGCGCCGGGCGCGCCCCAGGTGTTTTCGGACCAGCCCAATCTCGCCTTCGAGACCGGCATGGGCGACGAGGCGGCAACCAAGGATGCTTTCGCCAAGGCTGCGCACACGGTTGCCATGACGATCGTCAACCAGCGGCTGGTGACCAATTACATGGACACCCGCGGCGTCGTCGCCGAATACGACGGCGAACGCTATACGCTCACCCTCGGCAGCCAGGGTAGCCACATCATCCGCGACATCATCGGCGGCGACGTCATGAAGCTGTCGCCCGACAAGATGCGCGTCGTCACGCCCGATGTCGGCGGCGGCTTCGGCACCAAGCTGTTTCCATACCGCGAGTATGCGCTGGCGGCGGTCGCGGCGGAGCGGCTGCGCCGGCCGGTGAAGTGGATCGCCGACCGCACCGAGCATTTTCTCGGCGACAGCCACGGCCGCGACAATATCTCGACCGCGAAGCTCGCCATCGACGACAAGGGTCGGTTTCTCGCGCTCGACCTCGACATCGTCGCCGACATGGGCGCCTACCTGTCGTGCTATGCGCCCTACATTCCCTGGCTCGGTCTCGGCATGGCGACCGGCGCCTATGACATCCCGGCGGCGCATGCGCGGTTGCTCGGCGTCTATACCAATACCGTTCCGGTCGATGCCTATCGCGGCGCCGGCCGGCCGGAAGCGTCCTACCTGATCGAGCGCGTGGTCGACGCGGCGGCGCGCCAGCTCGGCATGACGCCGGACGCGATCCGCCGCAAGAACCTGATCAAGCCGAAGGCGCTGCCCTACACCACGCCGACCGGAAAGATTTACGACTCCGGCGATTTCGCCGGCGCCATGGCGCGGGCGCAGGAGGTGGCCGGCTGGGACGGCTTCGCCAGGCGGGCCGCGGCGTCGAAGCGCGCCGGAAAATTGCGCGGCATCGGCATGGCCACCTACATCGAGGCCTGCGCCTCGGGTTACACCGAGACGGCGACGCTGCAGCTCGACAAAGACGGCGGCGTCACCGTGATGATCGGCACGCAGTCGACCGGGCAGGGCCACGCCACCGCCTATGCGCAGATCGTCGCCGACCGGCTCGGCCTGTCGCCGGAGATGGTGCGGCTGCACCAGGGCGATACCGACCGGGTCGAAACCGGTGAGGGCACCGGTGGCTCGTGCTCGATTCCGATCGGCGGTGTTTCCGTCGACCGCGCCAGCCAGGCGCTCGGCGAACAGCTCAAGGAACTGGCCAGCGAGGCGCTGGAGGCCGCGGCCGGCGACATGGAGATTGCCGACGGCGCGGTGCGCGTGACCGGCACCGACAAGATCATCTCGTTTGCCGATCTCGCCAGCCACCCGTCCGCCAGGCCCGACCAGTTGCGCGCCGCCAAGCGTTTCGGCAGCGATATCCCGACCTATCCGAACGGCACGCATATTGTCGAGGTCGAGGTCGATCCCGAGACCGGCCGCACCGCCATCCTCAACTACGTCGTGGTCGACGACTTCGGCGCCACGCTCAATCCGTTGCTGCTGGCCGGACAGGTGCATGGCGGCGCAGTGCAGGGCATCGGCCAGGCGCTGATGGAGGACACGGTCTACGATCCGGCGTCCGGCCAGCTGATGAGCGCCAGCCTGATGGATTATGCGCTGCCGCGCGCCTCGGACGCGCCGGACTTTCACTTCGAGACCCGCAACGTGCCGTGCCTCAACAACCCGCTCGGCGTTAAGGGCGCGGGCGAGGCCGGCGCCATCGGTTCGTGTCCGGCGTTGATGAACGCGGTGATCGATGCGCTGTGGCGCGGCCACCGCATCGGTCATATCGATATGCCGGCGACCCCGCAGCGGGTCTGGCAGGCGATCGAAAAGGCGCGGAAAACGGCCGTTTCTTGAGAAAATCGGCCGCTCACGACTTCGTGAAGGGATGCGTCATCAGACGGTCTGCCCTTATTTGGAATAAGTCCAATAAGCTGGGGTTCGCGTCAGACGGCACCAATTCATCCAAGGGGAAACGAATGAAAATCAATTCTGCGATTGCGGTTGCGGCCATTGCTGCCGTCACCTTTGCTGCGACTGCGGTCATTGCCCAGCAGGACCCGATCGCGGCCCGCAAGGAGCTCATGAAGGGGAATGGCGCCGAAGCCCGGGCGGGCGCCGCCATGGCCAAGGGCGACACGCCCTTCGATCTGGCTCGCGCACAGAAGATTTTCGCCAATTATGCCGAGGCCGGCGCCAAGTTGCCGGGTCTGTTCCCGGCCAATTCCAAGACCGGCGGCGATACGGCGGCCTCGCCGAAGATCTGGGACGACATGGCGGGCTTCAAGGCGGCGTCCGACAAGTTCGCCGCCGACGCCAAGGCGGCCGGCGCTTCGGTCAAGGACCTCGACAGCTTCAAGGCCGGGTTCAGCGCGGTGTCGCGCAATTGCGGCTCCTGCCACGAAACCTACCGCGTCAAGAAGAGCTGATTGCCGCTGGCCTTCGGCCGGCGTGCGAAGGGCGGCGGTCCGGCAGGACTTGGCCGCCCTTCGTCTTTCCAGCGGCATGTCCCGTCTTTAGAGTGACGTGACATTTCCGGGTGAGGTCGTGATGCTGCGCAAACTTTTTCTGGCGGCCGTTGCCGCCGCCGTCGTCGGACTGGTGGTGTTCTGGTTTCTCACCATCCCGGTGACTGTGCCGGCCTCGGCGCTTGGGCCCCACACGCCCAACCTCGACAACGGCAAGACCATGTTCGACGCCGGCGGCTGCACGTCGTGTCACGCAACGCCGGGCCAGCAAGACCGCACCCAACTGGCCGGCGGCATGCCGCTGCCATCGCCGTTCGGCACGTTCTACGTCCCGAACATCTCGTCCCATGCGACCGACGGCATCGGCGGCTGGAGCGAGGCGCAGTTCGTCACCGCGATGACCAAGGGTACGTCGCCGTCGGGCCAGCATTACTACCCGGCCTTTCCCTACACCTCGTATCAGCGCATGGCGGTCGGCGATGTGCGCGATCTGTTCGCTTACATGAAGACGCTGCCGGCGGCCGAGGGCCGTGTGCGCGGTCACGATCTGCCGTTCCCGTTCAACATCCGGCGCACGCTCGGCGGCTGGAAGTTCCTGTACCTCGACGGCGAGCCGTTCAGGCCGGATCCGTCGCAATCGGCGCAATGGAATCGCGGCGCCTATCTGGTCAACGGTCCCGCCCACTGCGCCGAGTGCCACAGCCCGCGTAATGCGCTGGGCGGCATTGTCGCGGCGCAGCGCTTCGCCGGCGGCCCCAACCCGGAAGGCAAGGGCTGGGTGCCGAACATCACGCAAAAGGGACTGTCCGACTGGTCGGCCAGCGACATCGCCTACATGCTGGAATCCGGCCAGTTGCCGGACGGCGACTCTGTCGGTTCCAACATGGCCGCGGTGGTGCGCAACACTGCGCAACTGAGTGCCGCCGACCGCGACGCCATGGCGGCCTATATCAAGTCGCTGCCCGCCATCGACGGGCCGGTGCGCCCCGGCAGATAGCAGCCCCGCGCCATTCCGCATTGTGGCATCCGGCCGGCGCAGCTATGCAGTCTCGTTGCCCGCCGGGACTTTTCGATGAATCTGCTCAAGGCCATCGGCTTCAAGCTGATCTCGGCGCTGTTGTTCGCGGCGATGTCGGCGCTGGTGCGCCATCTTGGCGATGTCGCGCCGGTCGGGCAGATGGTGTTCTTCCGCTCGGTCTTTGCCATTCTGCCGGTTCTGGTGATCTACGCCTTTCGCGGCGAACTGCTCAACGCGGTGCGCACCAGCCGGCCGTTCGGCCAGCTCGGCCGCGGCCTGCTCAGCGTCGGCGGCATGTTCTCCAACTTCTCGGCCTTGACCCGGCTGCCTCTGGCGGACGCGACTGCGATCCAGTTTGCCTCGCCGCTGATTACCGTGGCGCTGGCGGCCGCCATCCTGAAGGAGAAGGTCGGCCTGTTTCGCTGGTCGGCGGTCCTGGTCGGCTTTGCCGGCGTCGTGGTGATGCTGATCCCGCATTTCGACGTCAACCGCTATGCCGCCGCCGGCGCCATGGGTGTCGCCGCCGTCGGCGCCACCTTCGCTCTGGTGTCCGCGATCTGCAACGCCGGCACGGTGATCCAGACCCGGCGTCTCACGCGGACCGAGACCACGCCCTCGATCGTGTTCTACTTTTCGCTGATCTGCGCCATTGCCGGCCTGACCACGCTGCCGTTCGGCTGGCACAGCCCGACGGCATCGGAAATGACCGGGCTGATTGCGCTCGGCGTGTTCGGCGGCGTCGCCCATATCTTTCTCACCGAGAGCTACCGCTACGCGGCCGCTTCGGTGATCGCGCCATTCGACTATACGGCGATGTTGTGGGCGCTGCTGCTCGGCTACTGGGTGTTCGGCGAATTGCCGGCGCCGCTGGTGTATGTCGGCGGCGTCATTGTCGCCGGCGCCGGCCTGTTCGTGATCTGGCGCGAGCGCCAGCTCGGCATTCGCCGTGCGCGCGAAGCCGAAGGGCCGCGCCGGCCGGAGATCTAGCCTTACGCCTTGAACGCCTTGAAGGTGATGATGGTGTGGGTGTCCTTGATGCCGGACAGCACCTGCACCTTCTCGTTGACGAAGTGGCCGATGTCGGTGCCGTCATCCACGTAAAACTTCACCAGCAGGTCGAAGTCACCTGCGGTCGAGTAGATTTCCGAGGCGATCTCGGCCTCGGCCAGCGCATTGGCGACCTGATAGGATTTGCCGAGCTCGCATTTGATCTGAACGAAAAAGGGGGTCATCTCCGCGCCTCCGGCGCTGTGCTGGTGTGGGTCATGTTATCCGAAAACCGCGCCCGGCTGGCAAGCCGCACAAGGTTGCTGGACTTGAATGCCGCCCTTGCCATCGACCGCCGTGCGGACTAGGTATCGGTCAGCAATCTCGTGGGGTGTCCGGCATCTGGCCGGGCTGAGAGGCGGTCCTCGCCAACCCAACGAACCTGATCCGGGTCATGCCGGCGGAGGGAGATGAGATGCAGCAATCCCGGACGACCGGGCGCGATATGACCGCGCAGGATGCGGCATCTGTGCTCGACCGCGTGCGCACGCGCGGCCCCCGCGTTCACTGCATCACCAATGCGGTGGCGCAGAATTTCACCGCCAATGCGCTGCTGGCCATCGGCGCGGTGCCGTCGATGACGCTGGCGGCCGAGGAAATCGGCGCCTTCGTCACCCGTGCCCAGGCGTTGCTGGTCAACCTCGGCACCTTCGACCGCGAGCGCCTCGAGGCGACGGCGATCGCCGTGCAGTCGGCGGCCGCGCACAATGTGCCGTGGGTGCTCGATCCGGTGTTCGTCGACCGCAGCGAACAGCGCGCCGCCTTTGCCCGCGACCTGATCGGGCAGGGGCCGCGCGCGCTGCGTCTCAACCGCGCCGAATTTGCCACGCTGTCCGGCAACGAGCCCGACCGCTTCGCGATCGCCGCCTATGCCCGCGGCCACCAACTGGTGGTTGGCCTGTCCGGCGCAACCGATCTGGTCGCCGATGGCGAGCGCTTCGCCAGCGTCGGCAACGGTCATCCGCTGATGGCCAAGGTCACGGCGATGGGCTGCGCCGCCTCGGCGCTGGTGGCGGCCTGTCTCGGCGTCGAGGAGGACGCGTTCTGCGCCACCGCGTCGGCGCTGACAATCGTCGGCGTCGCCGGCGAGATAGCGGCCGAAACGGCGAAGGGGCCGGGCAGCTTCGCCGTCGCCATCCTCGATGCACTTCACAACCTCGATGGGCCAACGCTCATGTCATACGCAAAGGTGAACTGATGGCCGTCGATCTCCGACTCTACGCGCTGGTCGATCCCGCTGTCGCCGGCGGCCATGCGCTGCCCGATCTGGCGCGCGCCATCGCCACGGACGCGACGCTGGTGCAATTGCGCGACAAGCGCGGGTCGACCCGTGACATGGTGGATGCGGCGCGCGCGCTCAGCGCGGTGCTGGCGCCGCGCAACGTGCCGCTGCTGATCAATGACCGCGTCGACGTGGCGCTGGCCGCCGAGGCTGACGGCGTGCATATCGGCCAGGATGACATGGCCCCGGCCGATGCGCGGCTGCTGCTCGGCCGCACCGCGATCATCGGCCTCAGCATCAAGACCGTGGCGCAGGCGAAGGATGCGCCGCTCGACCTGCTCGACTACGTTGCGATCGGCGGCGTCTACGGCACCACGTCGAAGGACAATACGTCGGCGCCGATCGGGCTCGACGGCCTGCGCGCCATCGTCGACGTCATCCGCGCCCGCGCCAAGGGCTTCCCGATCTGCGCCATCGCCGGCATCAATGCCACCAATGCGGGCGATGTGATTGCCGCCGGCGCCGACGGCGTGGCGGTGATCTCGGCGCTGTCGGTGGGCGTCGATCCGGCCGCGGCGGCGCATGAATTGCGGGCGGTGGTCGACGCCGCGCTGGACCGGCGGGGGCGGCTATGACGCCGATCTCCGTCACCATTGCCGGCTCGGATTCCAGCGGCGGCGCGGGCATTCAGGCCGACCTGAAAACCTTTGCCGCGCTCGGCGTCTACGGCGCCAGCGTGATTGCGGCGCTGACCGCGCAGAACACCCAAGGGGTCACAGCGATCCACGACGTCCCGGCCGATTTCATCGCCGCGCAGATCGACGCGGTGTTTTCCGACCTTGCCGTCGGCGCGGTGAAGATCGGCATGCTGTCGCAGGTACCGGCGATCAAGGCGGTGGCGGCCAGCCTCGATCGTCACGGCGCCAGCAACATCGTGCTCGATCCTGTGATGGTCGCGACGTCGGGCGACCGGCTGCTTGCCACGGACGCCGTGGAGACGCTGCGGCGCCTGTTGCTGCCGCGCGCGATGGTGGTGACGCCCAATCTGCCGGAAGCGGCGATGCTGGTCGGCGCTTCGGTGGCCCGCGATGAAGGCGAGATGGAAGCGCAGGCGCGCGCCATCATGGCGCTCGGCGCGCACAGTGTGCTGATCAAGGGCGGGCATAATCACGGCGAGGAGAGCGTCGATCTGCTGGTCGGGCCGGCCGGCGTGCTGCGCCTTGCCGTCAGGCGCATCGTCACCCGCAACACGCACGGCACCGGCTGCACGCTGTCGTCAGCCATCGCCGCCGGTCTCGCCAAGGGGCTCGACCTGTTCGCCGCGGCCCGGCAGGCCAAGGACTATGTGAGCGCGGCGATTGCCGCCGCCGACCGGATGCGGATCAGCCGGAATCCGGAGCGGGGCCACGGTCCGCTCAATCATTTTTACGCGCAGACAGAATGGAGAGAGCCATGACCACGCGCCGCACCTTCACGCTGGCCGCCGGCGCCGCCGCCGCCGGCATGCTCGCCGCGCCGGCGATTGCCACCGCGCAAACGGTCAAATGGCGGATGGTGACGTCCTGGCCGAAGCGGCTGCCGGGACCCGGCATGTCGGCCGAGCGCGTCGCCGAGCGCATCCGCACGCTGTCCGGCGGCCGCCTCGACATCACGGTTCATGCGGCCGGCGAAGTCGTGCCGGCCTTCGAAGTGCTGGACGCGGTCGGCAACGGCGTTGCCGATATCGGTCACACCGCGTCGTTCTACTGGCAGGGCAAGACGCCGGCGGCGGCGTTCTTCACCACCGTGCCGTTCGGACTGACGCCGGCCGAACACGTGGCCTGGATCGACGCCGGCGGCGGCCAGGCGCTGTGGGACGAACTCTATGCGCCGTTCGGCGTGAAGCCGTTCATGGGCGGCAATACCGGCGTCTGCATGGGCGGCTGGTTTCGCCGCGAGCTCGGCAGCCTGTCCGATCTGCGCGGCTTGAAGCTGCGCTCGCTCGGCCTCGGCGGCGAGGTCTATCGCCGCCTGGGAGCGACACCGCAGACCACGCCGCCCGCCGAAATCCTCACCAGCCTGCAGTCGGGTGTGATCGACGGCGCCGAATTCGTCGGGCCCGGTACCGACATCGCGCTCGGGCTCTATCGCGTCGCGCCGTTCTATTACTACCCCGGCTTCAACAAGCCGAACGGCAGCGGCGAGTGCATCGTCGCGCTGAAGTCGTGGAACGCGCTCGGCGCCGATCTCAAGGCGATCGTCGCACATGCCTGCGCCACGGAAGCCAATTACGCGCTGGCCGAGATGGAACGCCTCAACGCGCAGGCGCTCGGTGCGCTGACGACCGAGCACAAGGTCCGGCTGGTCGCATTTCCCGACGATCTGGTCGCTGCTGCGCGCAAGGAGGCCGCCGATGTGATCGGCGAACTCAGCGCCCGCAGCGCCATCGCCGGCAAGGTGCATGCCTCCTACACGGGCTTCCGCGCCAGCACCGCGCCATGGTCGCGGGTGTCGATCGAGGCGGTGCTGCGGGGCAGGGGGTAGGGGCTCCCCCCGTCTCGCGGGGATCGTTGCGCCGGCCATCCGTCGCCATTGCAATTCGGGACTGTTCGGTCCATAATTCTGGCGACGAAGGATCTTCCGAACATGGCGCGTCCCCGCGAGTTCGATGCCGAAGCTGCGCTCGACCGGGCGCTGGAAGCCTTATGGATCGGGGGCTATGAGGCGACGTCGCTCGACGATCTGTGCGCGGTCACCGGCCTGAGCCGGTCGAGTTTCTATGCGACCTTCGGCAGCAAGCGGAACCTGCTGCTGCAATCCATCGACCGTTACGTCGCGCAGCGCAATCCGCGCATGGCGGCGCTGCTGGCGCAGCCGATGCCGGTCCACGATGCGTTTGCCGCACTGGCGCGGCAGTTCATCGATCAGATCGTTGCAGGGCCGGGCCGGCGCGGCTGTTTCATTGGCAACTGCGTGGCTGAGCTGCCGCGCAGCGACCGCGCGGCTCAGGCGCGGGTTCGCCGCGCGCTCGACACGACGGAGGCGACGTTTCGTGACGCGCTGGCGCGAGCCAGGACGCGCGGCGAGCTTCAGAACGCAGCCGACATCGATGCATTGGCTCGATTTCTCACGGCCGGGTTTCAAGGCTTGCGTCTGGTCGGCAAGGCAAATCCGGACCGTACCACGCTCGAGGACATTGCGACCGTCATGCTGCAATGCCTCAAGCAGGGAACAGCTGACACCGGGACTTCATCAACCAAGGATATCGGATATGACCATTAAGACGCGTCAACCTGCACCGCCGCTTGAAGTGAAACTGCTCGATGGCAGCACCTGGCGGCTCATCGACGCCAAGCCAGCCGCGTTCGAAATGATCGTGGTTTATCGCGGGCTGCATTGCCCGATCTGCAAGACCTATCTCGGCGACCTCGAAGCCAAGTTGCCGGAGTTCACCAAGCGGGGGGTCGATGTCATTGCCATCAGCACCGACAGCCGCGACCGCGCCGAAAGCGCCAAAGCCGAATGGGGCCTGAACAATCTCCAAATCGGCCACGGTTTGGCGATCGATACCGCGCGCGATTGGGAGTTGTTCATTTCGACGGCCATTCGGGACGGCGAGCCGCCGCTGTTCAGCGAACCTGGCCTGTTTCTGGTCAAGCCGGATGGCACGCTTTTCTTCGCCTCGCGCGGCAGCGCGCCATGGGGGCGTCCGCCGCTCGACCAGATGCTGCGTGGTATTGATGTCGCGGTCGAACGCAAGATGCCGGCGCGGGGTGAGGCCTAGTCTCCGGAGGGCGGTGCCCGCTTTTGCTGACCGCGGAACGGGCAAGAGGTGTTCGCCGCGGGAATCGCGTGGCAGCAAAAGCGATCTCTGCCTGTCCCCGTTTGGCCATGCGCTGGCGACATCGCCCCGCACCTCCTTGAGTGCGTGACTTCCGTTCGCGGGAGCGGCCCTTGGCACGATTATTTTTAAGCCCCCTGTTAACCTTAACCGAGCCTTAATGATTTTCGGGCTTTGGTGGTATCCGCACACTTTGGGGTGCGGCGGATGCGCAATCGCGCACCGTCGGGCGAATTTTAGCCGACCAGGTAAGGGGCCTCGACAAGATGATGAAAAATACAATCCGGATCGGCTTTGCTGCCGCCGCATTGCTGATCGCACCGTTCGCCGCACAGGCGGCCGACATTCCGCGTGGCAGTTACAAGGCGCCGGCCTATGTCGCGCCCGCTTACGCCAACTGGACCGGTTTCTATCTTGGTCTGAACGCCGGCTATGGCTGGGGCAAATCCGACTGGACGCTGCCCGCGGTTTCCGTGAGTCCGAAGGGCGCCCTGGTGGGCGGCACCGCCGGCTATAATTTCCAGACCGGCACCTGGGTCTGGGGTCTCGAAGCCGACATGTCCTGGTCCGGCATGAAGGGCTCGGCCACCTGCGCGCCGGGCGCTTCAACCTGCGAAAGCAAGCTGAACTGGCTGGCCACCGGCCGCGCCCGGCTCGGCTATGCCGGCTTCAACAACTGGCTGCCGTACATCACCGGCGGTGCCGCCTATGGCGGTGTCAAGGCCGGCAACACCGCGTTCGGCGAAGCCAGCTCCAGCCGCTTCGGCTGGACCGCCGGCGCCGGCGTCGAATATGCGATGTGGAGCAACTGGTCGGTCAAGGCCGAATATCTCTACGTCGATCTCGGCAAGTTCGACTGCGGCGTGTCCTGCACCGGCGGTGCGGCGAGCGACGTCACCTTCAAGACCAACATTGTGCGCGCCGGCCTCAACTACCGTTTCTAGGCCGCGCCTCTCGTTGCGACGAGGCAACAGCCCCGGGCCACAAGCCCGGGGCTTTTGCATTTGTTTTTCTAGTTATAGACACACTGGCCGCGGCGATCGCTCCAGCGCATATTGCGCGGGCAGCCCGGCCGGCCGCGCGGCGCTACGGCACCGCCGATGATGCCTTGCATGATGGCGACGCCTGGGTCGACCGGCGGACCGCGACGGACCGGCGGCGGTCCACGGCGGTCGTCGAAGTCTCTGACGCAGCGGTCGCGGCTGTAGCTGTAGCGGTAACCGCGGCGGCAGCCGTCGCGCACCTGGAGCACTTGCGAATCAAGCGTAACCGGCGCGGCCAGGGCCATCGCGGCTGCCGACAGCGGCGCGGCCTCCGCCGGCGGCGTGGCGATCGCAAACATCAGCGCGGCCGCGGCGAGCGCGCCGCGGATAAGAAGGGTCATTCGAAGCTCCTGTTGTGGTCGTTTTCCGGATCGAGACGGCCTGACCGGGAAGGTGCCTTGAGCCCTGGCCAGCGCACCGGCCACGGTTTGATGCGCGGTTCAACGTGCCCGGCGTCATTAGGTTCCCCATGCCGGGGAGCCAATGGCTCCGTTGTGTACGCAACCGGTGAGTTGGCCGTTATCCGGTAGCCTTGTCGGGCCGCCGGGCCTAGGCTGCAGCGGACTGACCACAACCGGAGCTTCCCATGAAAAGGTTTGCCTGCGCTGCTGTCTTTGCTGTTCTGTTTGCTGTCGTTCTTGCGCCCTTCGCCGCCACGCCGGCGCTGGCGCAGACATGCGTCACCAAGGCACTGAGCAAGGATGGCAAGCCGTTGTCCGGCGCGGCCAAGACCAGCGCCATCAAGCGCTGCTGCGAGGAGTCGGCGGTCAGCAAGGATGGCAAGCCGCTCGCTGGCGCGGCCAAGACCAGCTACATCGCCAAATGCGAGAAGGACGGCTGAGCGCAACCGGCGGCGTGGCAGCTTCGGCTCGCGCGCCGAAAACAGCGGCCAGCGGAAGTGGTGCGCTGGGTGCCCGATTCGTTGTCCCGATCAAAGCGGCGGCGTGTCAAGAATTGACGCAGCCGCGCGGGAATGCATCCTGCCGGTATGGGGATCAGGGACTATTTCAAAGGCGCCAAACGCGTCCAGATGAGCGACGGCACCTATTGCATCGTTCGCGATCTGGGGCTGGTGCCGGGCGGCAAAGGCATGAAGCAGCATGAAATGCTGCTGATGCTGAGCGTGCGAGGGCTCGCGTCAAAGCTCGTCGAGTCGTTCCGGCACGTCGCCAAACGTCTTGATGACGATGGCGTCCGAAAAATCGCCCAGCAGCGGATCGCCACTCCGTTTGAACGCGATCGCACCGGCGTTGGCGGCGTCGCGCGCCATGGCGCCCGCCCGGGATAGCGCCTGAAATTCACTCTGGCATTCCATGGCCTGTCCGGCCGCGCTGCCGTCTTCAGTGCGAACGATAGGGAGCGCGACGTAGTAGGTGACGCTCACCGCTTCTTTCTCCGCGCCTGTTTTGCGGCAACCGCTTTGGTGATTTCGCGGGCCGCGGCAAGCGGAATGCCGAAGCTTTCCGCAAGGTAGCTGGCCTGGTCGTCGATTTCGGCCTCGGACATCGGGCACCTGTGATGGATCATCAGCAAGGAGTGCATAAGAACAAAAAGAGAACATAATGTCAAGCGCGTACGGAATCGCGTGGGCAGGTTGGCAACAAGTTGCGTTCGCGCCTGCGATGAAAAAGGCAGCGTTTGCCTGCGAAATCGTCAGCCTGCGACATTCTGTATCCATCAGTGTATGCAATTTCTGCCGGCCGGCTCTGGCACGGATGATGCATTGCTTCTTCCCCGAATGACGTCAGACACACAGGGGAACCAGCCATGAAGCGCAGAGATTTCTTGAAGACCACGGCGGCCGTTGCCGGTGCGGCGGCGCTGGGAACGCCCTTTATCGCGCGGGCCCAGGGCCTGGAGACGGTCAATGTCGGGCATCTGGTCGGCATCTGCATGTCGCCTTTGTTCTACGCCAAGGCGCAGGACTACTTCAAAGACGAAGGCCTCGACGTGCAGATGAAGTTCATGCCCAACCCGGGCGATGCCTTGACCACGCTCAACAGCGGCGCCACCGACATCATCCACAACCCTTTCACCAATTCCTTCGTCGCGGCCGGGCAGGGCGCGCCGGTCAAGATCATCGCCGGCAGCGGCGCCGGCGGGCTGTTCCTGATCGCCCAGAAGGAGGCCGGCATCAAAAACATGTCCGATCTGGTGCAAGCCAAGGGCAAGCAGCTCAAGATCGGTACGATCCGCTTCAACACGTTCGAGATGACGCTGTACCGCGCGCTGGCCAAGGCCGGCGTCGGCTATACCGATTACAATATCGTCTGGTTCAACGACACACTGGCCCTGGCGGCGGCGTTCGAAGCCAAACAGCTCGATCTCGTCACCCATGTCGAGCCTTTCGCAACGCGGCTGATCGATGATCTCGGCGGTGTCCCGATCGCCAGCAGCCTCGATGCCTGGGGGCCGCACGGACCCGACTGCGTCACCAACACCACGGCGCGCTATCTCGAGAGCAAACCGGAAACCATCAAGAAGTACCTCAAGGCTTTGCTGCGCGCCGACGCCGCCATCAAGGCGGACCTGCCGAAGGCGGTCGACATCCTCGACGCGGCGAAGTTCTATCGCGTCAACAAGGCGACTCTGACCGCGGCGCTGCCGCGCCAGATGCCGCAGGTCGATATCACCAAAGGCGGCGCTCAGGGCATGGAGATCGCCGTCGACGATATGGTGAAGCTCGGCTACCTCAAGACCAAGCCGAATGTCATCGACTCGACGCTGCTCAAGCAGGTGTTGGGTTGAGATGACAGATCGCACAGGCACGTTCGAAAGCGTTGCCCCGGCCGTCGCGGAAACGCGGCCGCCGGGCGCCGCCGGCAAGTGGGGCAAGGTCGTTCTCAAGGGGTTGATCCCCTGGGTGGTGGTCATCACGATCTGGGAGGTTGCCGCCGCGAGCGGCTGGAACGGCGCCGTGCTGTTTCCGCCGCCGTCGGCGTTCCTCGCCTATGCGATCGAAAGCGATTTCCGGGTCGGCTTTGGCGCCGACGCGATGCCGATACCGATGGCCATTGTGGTCAGCGCGGTGCGGGTGCTCGTTGGCCTCGCGATCGGTTTCGTCGCCGCCCTCATCACCGGCATTGTCATATCCGCGTTCAGCACCGTCTCCGACATGCTGCTGCCGCTCATTCGCGGCCTGGCGCCGATCGCGCCCATCGCCTGGATCCCACTGGGCATCGTGCTGTTCGGCATCGGCAATCCGACCGCAATTTTCGTCGTCTTCATGGGCGTCTACTTCATCCTCACCATCTCGACGGTCGCCGCCGTCAACGCCGTCGACCAGCGTCTGATCAAGACCGCGCGCAGCTTCGGCGCCAACAAGCCGCAGGTCTGGACACAGGTGATCTTTCCCGCGGTGCTGCCGCAGGTCTTCACCATGCTGCGGATCAACTTCTTTGCCGCCTGGATGGCGGTGCTGGCCGCCGAAATGGTCGGCGTCAAGAATGGCCTCGGCATGATGATCATTCTCGGCCGCGAGATGTTCAACACCAAGCTGATCCTGCTCGGCATGTGCATGGTCGGCGCCACAGGCTATCTCGTCGACGTGCTGCTCGTGCAGATCCAGCGCAAAATCCTGTGGTGGCAGACGACGCCATGACAACACTCGCCTGTCACAACGTCGGCAAGGTCTGGCCCGGATCTGGCGGTCTTGCGGTCACCGCCCTCGCGGATATCAACCTCACCGTGGAGAATGGCGAGTTCGTTGCCCTTCTCGGGCCCTCCGGCTGCGGCAAGAGCACGCTGCTGGAACTAATTGCCGGGCTCGAGCCACTGTCATCCGGCCGCATCACCCTCGACAAAAAGCCGGTCACCGGCCCCGAGCCGGGCGTGGTCATGGTGTTCCAGGATCATTCGCTGTTCCCGTGGCTGTCGGTGAAGGACAATGTCGGCTTCGGCCTGGCGATGAAGAAGGTGCCGAAGCCGGAGCGCGCCGAGCGCGTGGCCAAGATGTTGTCCCGGGTTCGACTGTCGAAGTTTGCCGAGCACCGGCCGCATCAGCTGTCCGGCGGCATGAAGCAGCGCGTGGCGATTGCCCGCGCGCTGGTCGAGAGCCCGGAATTCATCATGATGGACGAGCCGTTTGCCGCGCTCGACTTCCAGACCCGCGTGCTGATGCAGCGCTTTCTGCTGGAGGTGTGGAGCGAGTTCAGGCCGACCATCATCTTCGTCACCCACCACATCGACGAGGCGGTGCTGCTCGCCGACCGCGTTGTCGTGATGAGCGCCGGCCCCGGCCGGATCGTGGAAGAGGTTCGTGTCGATCTGCCGCGGCCGCGCCGGATGACCGATCCGGGGTTCAACGACTATCGCACGCGGCTGACCGAGACGCTGGAGCGCGAGGTGATGCGGGCGAGCGACGACGACGGACTGGCAGCGATTGCCGGGTCGGTGCCCGATGCGGCGTGATGGTGTGGATGGCGCGCCGCTGGCGATCGGCTTTGCCGATCTGTTCGATCACCTCGGCACCGACGACCTGCGCTACAGCGCCACGGCCGACCAATTGTCCGGCCGCGCGGTCGCGATCGAGGGCTTTCTGTCGCATGCGCATGGGCCCAGCCCGGCCATGATGCTGGTCGATCAACCCGGCCTGTGCCCGGATTGCTCGCCGGTGCCGGCGGCCGTCATCACCATCACCGGCGCGCCGGCCTATCTGGCAGAGGGAGACGATCGACCGGTCAAAGTCGTCGGGCTGCTGGATTACGGCTTTCGCATTGACGCCGGGGTTGCCACCTTTATGAGAATAGCCGAGGCCACCGTAATTCCCCTGGAGACGCGCAGTTGAAGCAATTGGTGCATGGGGGCCGCCTGCTGACCGCGGGCCGGCTCGACGGCGCGTATGCCGACATTCTGATCGACGGTGACACCATCGCGGCGGTGCTGCCGCCGGGCGAAAACGTCAGTGCCGATGTCAAGCGGGTCGACGCCACCGGCCGGCTGCTGATGCCCGGCCTGATCAACGCCCACACCCACGGCACGACGGCGCTGGGCCGGGCGATGGCGGACCGCTGGTCGCTCGAACTGCTGCTGAATGCCTATCCGTGGACCGGCGGCGGGCGGACCGCCGAGATTAAATATCTGTCCACGCGCATCGGCGCGCTGGAGATGCTGAGCAAAGGCTGTACCGCCTGCTACGATCTGGCGGCAGAAATTCCCGCTCCCTCGATCGAGGGGCTCGACGCGGTGGCGCGCGCCTACAATGACGTCGGCCTGCGCGCGGTGATCGCGCCGATGATGGCCGACACCACTTTCTATCGCGCCATTCCGGGCCTGATCGCATCGATGCCGGCCGAATTGCGTGAGAAGGCGGAGGCGATGCGCGCCACGCCCTACGATGTCAGCCTGGCGATCTGCCGCACGATGATCGAGAACTGGGGATGGGACCGCGACAAATTGCGGCCGGCGCTGGGACCGACCATTCCGCATCACTGCACCGACGATTTCATCATCGCCTGCCGCGATCTCGCCAAGGCGCACGGCATCGGCGTGCAGATGCACGTCGCTGAATCCAAGGTACAGGCGCTGGTCGGACCGCGCAAATTCGACACCACGCTGGTCGGCCATCTGCACAAACTCGGCCTGATCGGCCCGAACTTCACCGCCGCGCACGCGATCTGGATCGACGACGATGACATGGGCCGGCTCGCCGATGCCGGCGCATCGGTCGCGCACAATCCGGGCAGCAACATGAAGCTCGGCTCCGGCATCGGCGCCGCGCGCAAGATGCTCGACCGTGGCATCAATCTCGGCGTCGGCACCGACGGCTGCCTGTCGTCCGACAACCAGAACATGTTCGAGGCCATGCGCATGGCGGCCTTTGTGTCGCGTGTGCACGGTCCCGATCCGCAGCAGTGGCTGACCGCGGCGGAAGCCTTCGAGGCGGCCACCAAAGGCAGCGCCGGGGCGCTCGGCATGGGCAACCTGATCGGTCAGCTCGCGCCCGGCTTCAAGGCCGATATCGTGTTTCTCGACCTGACCAGCATCAATTACATCCCGCTGAACGAGCCGCTGCTGCACGTTGTGTTCGTCGAGGACGGCACCGGCATCGACCGCGTCATGGTCGGCGGGCACGTGCTGGTCGAAGACGGCAAGGTGCTGGGCGTCGATATGGGCAGGCTTGCCGACGAGACCACCGCGGTGATGGAGCAACTCGCCAAGGTCAATGTCGGCGCCAGGGACTTCGTCAAGGCCTTCGAGCCGGTCGTGCTCGATTACTGCGTCGGTCTGGCGCGCGATCCCTACCACGTGCACCGCTTCTGCGGTCATGGCTGACGGCCAAGGCCGGCTTCCCGGCCGGCCCCGACATGGTACAAGCGTCGGCAGACGAAACCCCGCACGGTCCCCACATCTTGGCCAAGCCCGCAAAACGCAAACCGAAAGCAGCCATCGACCGTGTCGGCGCGATCTATCGTGCCCTGCGCCACGCCATCATCGAGCAGGCTTTGGCGCCCGGCGCCAAATTGCCGGAAGATGCGATTGGCGAACGCTTCGGCGCCAGCCGCACCATCGTCC
>JAUXXH010000056.1 GCA_030684935.1 Pseudolabrys sp.
CGCGCGGCGGCCACAGCCTGCTGTCCGCTTCGCCGTCTGGTCGCTCTTTATTCCTGTCCAAATTGACGCAGTCATCATGTCACTCCTGTGCGTTTTGCCGATTGCCGTGACTCGCTATCAAGCAAATTGCATGCCGGGAAAGTTCATTGAGTGGATGGCACGATGGTTGCAAGTTTGACGCAGGGACGGGCGCAAACCCCGTCCCGGAGCAGGACTGCCGCATTCGTAATCACGCGGTGATGAAACGGCGCTCACGCCTTGTTTGCGACACCCATGCGCCGCGATGGGCGCTTGGCAAAACAGGTTGAATCAAATCGCGGTGACGTTCGGTCAGGCGAGTAATTCTTTGAGGAGTAGACAATGAACAAAACGGTCGACCCGAAAACGATGGGCAAGACCCACCTTCTGCAGTCATCGCCAGAGACCGTGCACTGGGGCTTTTTCTACGGCGGGTTGAAGCCGGTGCTCACCATCGATCCGGGCGATCAGGTTGTCATTGAGTGCGTGTCGGGGAATCCGGAGCGGCCGCCACCGGCCGAGTACAAGATCCTGCCCGAGCTGAAGCAGATCCACGAGAAGGCCAAGCGTGGCACCGGTAACCACATTCTGACCGGTCCGATCTACGTGAATGGCGCCGCTGTCGGCGACGTCCTCGAGGTCAAGATTCTCGACATCGAGCTGCGTCAGGACTGGGGCTTCAACGGCTACCGTCCTTACGTCGGCACCGTCCCGGAGGACTTCCCGGCGTCGGGCATGATCCAGATCCATCTCGACAAAGAAACCAAGATGGCGACCATGCCGTGGGGCATGAAAGTGCCGGTCGTGCCGTTTTTCGGTCAACTCGCCGTGCAGCCGCCTGAGGCTTTCGGACGCCAGAACAGCAAGGAGCCGCGCGAGTTCGGCGGCAACATCGACTGCAAGGATCTGGTGGCCGGTTCGACGATCTATCTGCCGGTGTGGAACGAGGGTGCGCTGTTCTCGACCGGCGACGGCCACGCCGCGCAGGGCCACGGCGAAGTCAATGGCACCGCGATCGAGACCTGCCTGAAGGGCACGTTCGAATTCAACCTGCGCAAGGGTCTGGGTTGGACGCTGCCGCGCGGCGAGACGCCGACGCATTACATCACGTTCGGCCTCGACACCGATCTCGACGACGCCGCGCGCACCGCGGTGAAGCAGATGATCGATTGGATCGTGACGCTGACCGGCATCACCAGGGAGCAGGCCTACGCTTTGTGCAGCATCGCCGCCGATCTGCACTGCACCCAGACCGTCAACCATGTGAAGGGCGTCCACGCGATGATTCCGAAGGCAGTCCTGGAAAGATAGGGACCGGCGGAAGTGTGCATGACCCCGAGAAGCAGTGAGCGAAAATGATCCCCACCAACACCGGTTCCAAGAACTTCGTCGAGATGCACCGCGTCTCCCTGCGCTACGGCGAGGACGGCGACGGCACGCTGGCACTTGAAGACACATCGATGCGCGTCGACCGCGGCGAGTTTGTCGCTGTGGTCGGCCCGTCGGGCTGCGGCAAGTCTACCCTGATGAAAGTGGTCACCGGCCTCTGGCCGGCGACCAAAGGCGGCGTCATCGTCAATTCCAAGGAAGTCGACCGGCCGCTCAGCATCACCGGCATGGCGTTCCAGAACCCGACCTTGCTGCCGTGGCGCACGACGATCGACAACGTGATGTTGCCGCTGGAAATCGTCGAGCCCCACGCCACGCTGATGCGGCGTGACCGCGCGACCTACGAAGCCAAGGCGATGGATCTGCTGGCGCTGGTCGGACTCAAGGGCTTCGAGCAGAAGTTTCCCTGGGAGTTGTCGGGCGGCATGCAGCAGCGCGCCTCGCTGTGCCGGGCGCTGATCCACGAGCCGGCCTTGCTGATGCTCGACGAGCCGTTCGGCGCGCTCGACATGTTCACCCGCGAGGAACTGTGGCTGTCGCTGCAGGACCTCTGGCTGGCGCGGCGGCCGACCGTGATCCTGGTCACGCACGATCTGCGCGAGGCGGTGTTCCTGGCCGATCGCATCCTGGTGATGAGCGCGCGCCCCGGCAAGATCATCGCCGAACGCATCATCGACCTGCCGCGGCCGCGGACGTTGGAGGCTTCCTACGATCCTTACGCGGTCAATCTCGTTCATGATCTGCGCCAGCACATCAGTGCCGCGCGCGAAAACGTATAAGGCGAGGCGTTATGACAGACACAGCAATCGAGAAGCCCGCACTGGCGGTTCGAACCGTGCGGCGACGCCCCCTGTCGCGCAACAAGACCTTTCGCCGCTTCCTGCCCTGGATGGTGGTGTTCGGCATCTTCTTCCTCTGGCAGGTTGCGGTGTCGGCGTTCCGGATCGAGGAATTCGTGTTGCCGTCGCCAACATCGATCTTCGCTGCGATGTGGGAATTCCGTGGTCCGCTCCTGGTCAGCGCCGGGCAAACCTTCATGACCACGGCGATCGGCTTCTCGTGCGCCATCGTGGTGGGCCTTGCCGCCGGCGTCGCGGTCGGCTCGTCGTCGATGATCTACGCCGCCGTTTATCCGGCGCTGATCGGGTTCAACACCATTCCGAAAGTCGCGGTGGTGCCGATCCTGATCATCTGGTTCGGCGTCGGTTCGGCGCCGGCCATCATCACGTCGTTCCTGCTGTCCTTCTTCCCGATCCTGGTGAACGTCGCGACCGGCATCGCCACGGTGGAGCCGGAACTGCAGGACGTGATGCGCGCGCTCGGCGCCAACCGCTGGCAGATGATCAAGAAAGTCGGCCTGCCGCGTTCGATGCCGTTCTTCTTCGCGTCGCTGAAGGTGGCGATCACCGTGGCCTTCATCGGCTCGATCGTGGCCGAGACCGTCGGCGGCAACAAAGGCATCGGCAGCTTCATGCTGGTGGCGTCATCCCGCTTCGAGGTGCCGCTGGCCTTTGCCGCGCTTCTGGTCACCAGCATGATGGGCATCATCATGTACACGATCACAAGTACGGCGGAGAAGCGCATGACGGGGTGGGCGACGCGCGGACCGAACGGTGCGATCTCGGTCGCCGCCGGCTGACCCCGACGTTTGCCGGAAGGCACGCGACTTGATCGTGGGTTAAGAGTCTGGCAATAGGGCACCCGCATTGCTTGCAGCCGCAACAGGCTGCAGGCGTGCGGTTGCCGTCAGAAAAGTCGGGGAGAAAAAAGCCGTGCTGGCCAGATCGAAAAAGAAAATACCCGCGCCGTTGAGGCGCACCAGAACCAGAAAAAGTGCCGTTGTCATCGATATCGCGGAGCAGGCGACCAGGAAAAAGCCGGAAGTCCGCATCGGGGCCCAGCTTCGCCATGCGCGCCTGACCAAGGACTACAGCCTGCGCCAGCTTGCCGACGCGGTCGGATGTTCGGAAAGTTTCGTCTCGAAAATCGAGAACAACAAGGTCCGCCCCTCGATCGCCATGCTGCACGCGCTGTGTTCCGAACTCGGCATCAATGTCGGGGCGCTGTTCGAGGAATCCGCGGACGGCATCGGCGACGTGCAGGTCCTGCGCAAGGGCAAGCGCTGGGTCATCCGCGTCGATCCGGAATGGCAGGGCAAGGACATTTCGCTGGAGCAGATCGTGCCGCAACGCGCGGCGTCGCTGCTGCAGGCCAACATTCTCGAGGTCGCGCCCGGCGGCTACAGCGACGGCTTGATCGAGCATTCGGGCGAGGAGTTCAGCTACATGCTGGCCGGCACGCTCGAACTGACCATCGGCGAGGAAACCTATCGCCTGATGGAAGGCGACAGCGTGTTCTTCCGCTCGCCGCTGGCGCACGGCTACCGCAATATCAGCGACAAGGTCGCCCGCGTGCTGTGGGTCAACACGCCGCCGACGTTCTGACCGGCGTACGCCGGTCGCTCCGATCCCCTTCCGCTCGTCCCCGCGAAAGCGGGGACCCAGGAGCGACCAGCGCTGTGTCAGCAACCCTGGATTCCCGCTTGCGCGGGAATGAGCGGAGCAGATGCGGTATGCTCAGTGCGCGGCGTGGTCGCGGCGCTCGGGCATTTCAAGGAAGTTGAACAGCGAGTGGTAGAAACGGCGCTTGTTCAGCCCGAGATGCGTGATGTGGGCCGAGCCGGGCATGACGACGAACTGCTTGTCGTCGTTCGGCAGCCTGGTGAAGAAGCTGGTCAGATCCTCCATGGTGGCGATGCCGTCGTGGGCGCCGCGCATGATAAAGACCGGGCTTGTCAGCTTCAGCGGATCGACCACGGGCAGCACCGAGCACATATCGACGAAGGTGCCTGACGGCACCGAATCCCCGAACGACAGCTGCAGGTCGGCGACTGCCTGCGCGACCGCGTCCTCGGCGGTTCCGGCGGCGTCGCGGTGGAAGATGCCGACCAGGTTCTCACGCAACAGCTTGCGGGTATTGCTGGCCTTGTAGTCGGCGAGGCCCTCGCGGCGCTTTTTCAGCGTCACCGAGCCTTCGCCGGTCCAGACGAAGGCGTCCAGGATCAGCCGGTCGATATGTTGCGGATAGGCCTGCGCGAACACCGCGGCACGCAGGCCGCCCGACGACTGGCCGTAGAAGCTGAATTGGGTGCGGTCAGTCTCCTTCAGCAAAATAGGCAGCATGGCGCCGATGTCGTCGACCGCCATGGCGATGTTGGAGTTGCTCGACGTGCGGTCGGAGCGGCCGTAGCCCTCATGGTCGATGGTCCAGACGTCGAAGCCGCGCTCGGCGCAGATGTCCATCATCGAATACTCGGACTCGCGGCCCGGCACCCGCAGGTCATAGCTCGGCAGCGCGCACAGCGACGAGCCGTGGATCAGAACCAGCACCGGCTTATTCTTCGGCGTGTCCTTGAACTTGCGGAAGACGAAAAGTTTCACGCCGTTCTTTGTCGGCCAGAATTCCTGGCTGGTGATGGTCATTTTCAGATCTCCTTTTGAATTGAATGCGCTGTTGGTCGCAGCCTTGACGCAAAGGTGCGCCGGCCCAGGCGGGCAGACGGGATGCGCGGGACTTTCAGGGATGGGGGCACACAGATCGTCGCAATTCGACAACGGAAAGGGCCGGGCCTTGCGCCCGAACCTGTCCCGCTATTCGTCAACCCGGCAAGCCTAACCGGCACGGTTCTGGACTTTTTGTCAAGTTGCTTTATCGCGGCGAGACGCCGGGTTTCGAGGTGCGATAGTTAATACAAAAAGCCAATAAAAAGAAGGTTATGTACGCATGTTGCGCTTTGTAAAAATGCGCCCCGACAAGGCGCTTGCGCGCTCCCGCATTGCTCATATGCCGATGGTTGTCATCACACTTGACACCCAATCAGGTGGCCTTCAGTATTTTCCGGGCCATGCAGTGCCGGCTGCAGCGCGAGCCCGTTCCAAAGCCCCTTTCGGAGATATTTCCCTATGCTGTTGATGCCCGGCCAGAAACGTTACGAACATTCCTCCATCGAACAGCGCAAGGACTACAGTTGGCCGGAAGGCAAACGGCTGGCCTTCTATGTGGCGCTCAACATCGAACATTTCGCCTTCATGACCGGTCGCGGCATGGACCCGACCAATCGCGGCGGGGCGCCGTCGACGCGCAACTACGCCTGGCGCGACTATGGCAACCGCGTCGGCATCTGGCGCGTGTTCCAGATTCTTGACGAACTGAACCTGCCGGCCTCGATCTTGCTGAATGGCGAGGTCGCCGAGCTGTACCCCGACATCGTCGCCAAGATCAAACAGCGCGGCGATGACGTGCTGGGTCATGGCCGCACCAATGCCGAGCTGATGAGCGGCCGCTGGGAGCTCGACGAAAAGCGCATCATCGATGACGTCACCCAGGCGATCGAGAAGTATTGCGGCACCCGGCCGACCGGCTGGATGGGACCCGGCGCGCAGGAATCCGGCATCACGCCGGATCTCTTGCAGGAGGCTGGCTATACCCATCTGCTTGACTGGCCGATGGACGACCAGCCGCTCTGGATGAAAACCCGCGCGGGCAAGATCCTGTCGGTGCCGTATCCGCTGGAGCCGCTCAACGATGCCGGTACCCTGGTGGGGCGCGACCACACCGGCCGCGAGTTCGCCGACATGATCGTCGACGCCTTCGAGGAAATGCTGGAGCAGTCGGAAAAGCAGCCGCTGGTGTTCGCGCTGTCGCTGCACGGCTTCATCGTCGGCCAGCCGGCGCGGCTGCGTCCGCTGCGCCAAGCGCTCAAGCATTGCGCCGAGCACAAGAACAAGGACCGCGTCTGGTTCACCCGCGCGGGCGCCATCGCCGATTACTGCTTCAAGCTGCCGCAGGGCACGTTGCTCGGAAGCTGATCTGCCTGAAGCGAGAGCAAACGCCGGCGCGATTCATCGCGCCGGCGTTTTTATGTGCCCAACACCGCCCACTCGCCAGTGCGCGACCGGCTTTCGCGGTTATGGAACCCGCTTCAGCGTTTATGGCGGTGAAGCGTAACGCCTCTCTCGGATCAACCGCGGCACATCATCACATTCGCGTCAATTGAAGTCGGCGTGCCGAGGTCACCGCCGTCATGTTGCAGTGCGGGTAGCTTGATAATCATGGCGAAAGAACTCTGCGCGTCTGCGCGCGCGCCGTTCGATGCGTTTCAAAGATCGGATTGTTGATTAGAAGCATTCTCATTAGAGTTGCGCATCCGAATACAGAGGTCCGATCGCAAGAGGCCCGGAAATTCGACCAGGGAGAGACACATGGTGCGCCTGACCATCAATGGAAAACCTCATGATGTGGACGTGGATCCCAGCACGCCGCTGCTCTGGGCGATCCGCGAGAACGTCGGTCTCACCGGCACAAAATACGGCTGCGGCATTGCGATATGCGGCGCCTGCACGGTTCACCTCGACGGTGTTGCCACGCGCTCCTGCGCCATGGCGGTGAGCGACGCGGTCGGCAAGGAGATCACCACTATCGAAGGTCTCGCGCAGAACGGCACGTTGCACCGAGTCCAGCAGGCCTGGATCGCGCACGAAGTGCCGCAGTGCGGCTATTGCCAGAGCGGCATGATCATGGCCGCGGCCGAATTGCTCAAGAACACGCCGAAGCCGACCGACGCCGACATCGACAATGCCATCACCAATATCTGCCGGTGCGGCACCTTCCAACAAGTCCGCGCGGCGATCCACGCCGCCGCGAACGCATGATCGGGGAGGCAGCCATGAACGTCGTTCCAAACATCAATCGCCGCACATTCGTTATCGGCAGCGCCGCCGTCGGCGGCGGGCTTGCCATCGGCTTCGACCTGCCGTTCGGCGGCCCAGTGTCCGCCGGTGCCACCGGCAACGGACCTGAACTGGGCGTCTGGGTCGTCGTCAAGCCGGACGACAGCGTGGTCGTGCGCATCGCGCGCTCCGAAATGGGCCAGGGCACCATCACCGGTTTGGCGCAACTGGTCGCCGAGGAGCTGGAATGCGACTGGTCCAAGGTGTCCTATGAATATCCGACGCCCGGCCAGAGCGTCGCCCGCAAGCGCGCCTGGGGATCGTACTCGACCGGCGGCAGCCGCGGCATTCGCGAGTCGCACGAATACGTGCGCCAGGGCGGCGCCTCGGCCCGCCTGATGCTGCTGCAGGCCGCGGCCAACGAATGGAAAGTCCCGGTCGAGCAATGCTCGGCCGCCAACAGCGTCATCACCGGGCCCGGCAATCGCAGCACCACCTTCGGCAAGGTCGCCGAGGCGGCCGCCAAGCTGCCGGTGCCTGACAAGCCCAAGCTGAAGGATCCGAAGGACTGGAAGATCGCCGGCAAGCCGATCAAACGTTTCGGCATCGCCGACAAAGTGACCGGCAAGCAGGTCTACGGATTCGACCTGACGCTGCCCGGCATGGTCAACGCCGCGATCAAGGAATCGCCGGTGTTCGGCGGCAAGGTGAAGAGCTTCGACGCCGCCAAGGTCTCAGGCATGAAGGGCGTCAAGAAGGTCATGCAGGTCGGCGACACGGCGGTTGCCGTCGTGGCCGATACCTGGTGGCAGGCCAAGACCGCGCTCGATGCGCTGCCGATTGTCTGGGACGAGGGTGCCCACGCCAAGGTCTCCAGCGAGACGATTGCGGAAAGTCTCAAGGCCGGGCTCGACGCCGAACAGGCTTTCGTCGGCAACCAGAACGGTGACATCAAGGCGGCGCTGGCCGGCGCGGCCAAGAAGGTCGAGGCGGTCTACGCCTATCCATACCAGAACCATGTCTGCATGGAGCCGATGAACGCCACCGCGCGCTACACGGCGGATAAATGCGAGGTCTGGGTGCCGACCCAGGACGGCGAGGCGTCATTCGCGGCGGTGCTTGCCGCGTCCGGCCTGCCGGCTGACAAATGCGAGGTCTACAAGCTCGATCTCGGCGGCGGCTTCGGCCGGCGCGGCGCCTTCCAGGACTACGTGCACCAGGCGGTCACCATCGCCAAGGAAATGCCCGGTACCCCGGTCAAGCTGCTGTGGTCGCGCGAGGAGGACATGGCGCAGGGCCGCTTCCACCCGGTGATGCAGTGCAAGCTGGTCGGCGCGCTCGACAAGGACAACAACCTGACCGGCCTGCACATGCGGTTGTCCGGGCAATCGATTCTGGCTGCGGTGCGGCCGCAGGTTGTCGAACAGCAGAAGGGCCGCGATCCGCTGGTGTTCCAGGGTGTCGCCGACTCCGGCGAGCATGCCTTCGGCTACACCATCCCGAACCTGCTGGTCGATCATGCGATGCGCAATCCGCATGTGCCGCCGGGCTTCTGGCGCGGCGTCAACATCAACCAGAACTGCATCTTCCTGGAATGCTTCATGGACGAACTCGCCACCGCTGCTGGCCAGGACGCGCTCGAATTCCGCCGCAAGCTGCTTGGCAAACATCCGCGAAACCTTGCCGTGCTCAATGCCGTCGCCGAACAGGTCGGCTGGGGCAAGCCGGCGCCGCAGGGCGTATTCCGCGGGCTGTCGCACATGAAGGCGTTCGGCGCCTATGTGGCGGCGGCGGCGGAAGTCTCGGTGACCGGCAACAAGATCAAGGTGCACCGTATCGTCGCGGCCACCGATCCGACCTATGCGGTCAACCCGTCGCAAATCGATCGACAGGTCGCAGGCTCGTTCGTCTACGGCCTGTCGGCGCTGTTCTATCAGGAGTGCACCGTCAAGGACGGCCGCATCGTGGAGCTCAACTTCGACAGCTACGACTCGATGCGGATTGCACAGATGCCGAAGGTCGAGTCGATCATCATGCCGGCGGGCGGTGACGGCCCGTGGGGCGGTGTCGGCGAGCCGACCATCTGCGTGGCGGCGCCGGCGGTGCTCAATGCCTATGCGGCGGCGACCGGCAAGCGCGTGCGGTCGTTCCCGCTCAAGAACCACAATCTTGAACTGGCGTGACAACCTTGGGACCGGCGGTCCTTTGGCTGCCGGTCCCTTTCTTCCGAGGGCTGCGATGAAGGCGATGTCCGCCATTGCTTTGGGGGCACTCGTCCTGTCGCCGGTCGCGGCGATAGCCGCCGATCCGCCGCCGGGCGCAACATCATGCTCCGGCTGCCACGGCAGCAATGCCGCCGCCGACTCTCCAATCCCGAAACTCCATGGCCGCGACGCCGGCGAAACCCTTGCCGCGATGGTGGCGTTCCGCTCCGGCGAGCGGCCGGCGACGGTGATGGACCGCATCGCCAAGGGTTTCAGCGATGACGAGACGCGGCTGATCGCCGACTGGCTCGCGGCGCAGAAATAGGGGAATGCCGGTGACGACGCCTCACAGCCGCCGACGTTTCCTCCGCAGTTCGGCCGCGTTGGCCGCGGCTGCCGCGTTCCCGTTGCCGGCGCTGGCGCAGAAGGCGCCGCGCGTGCTGGTGATCGGCGGCGGCTTCGGTGGCGCCAGCGTCGCCCGCGAACTGAGAAACCTTGATCCGAAAATCCACGTCACGCTGATCGAATCGAACGCGACCTTCACCGCCTGTCCGTTCAGCAATGCCGTCATCGGCGGCCTGCGCGATCTCAAGGCGCAGCAATTCGGCTATGACAAGATTCGCGCCGGCGGCGTCAACGTCGTCAACGACACCGCCACCGCCGTCAACCCGGCCAGCCGTACGGTGCGCCTAGGCGGCATAACGCTGCCTTATGACCGGCTGGTGCTGTCGCCCGGCATCGACATTCGCTGGGGCGCGCTCCCGGGATACGAACAGGCCGCGGCGGCGAAGATGCCGCACGCCTGGCGCGCCGGCGACCAGACAACGCTCCTGCGCAACCAGCTCGTCGCCATGGAAGACGGCGGCGTGGTGGTGATGTCGGTGCCGGCCAATCCGTTCCGCTGCCCGCCCGGTCCTTACGAGCGCGCCAGCCTGATCGCGCATTATCTCAAGACCAGCAAACCGAAGTCGAAACTGATCGTGCTCGACGCCAAGGACCAGTTTTCCAAGCAGCGGCTGTTCCAGAGCGCCTGGAAAGAGCTGTATCCCGACCATCTCGAATGGGTGTCGCTGTCGGCCGGCGGCAAGGTGACGTCGGTCGATCCCGCCACCAACACGCTTTCGACCGACTTCGGCAAACACGCCGCCCAGGTCGCCAACGTGATCCCGCCGCAGAAGGCCGGACGCATCGCCGAACTCGCCGGCGTCGCCAACCAGACCGGCTGGTGCCCGATCGATCCGGTGACGTTCGAGTCGGCACTGGTGCCCGGCATCCACGTCGTCGGCGACGCCACCATCGCCGGTGCCATGCCGAAATCCGCCTTTTCCGCCAATGCCCAGGCCAAGGTCTGCGCCGCCGCGGTCGCGAAGCTGCTGACCGGCGCCAAACCGCAGGAACCGCGGCTGATCAACACCTGTTACAGTCTGGTGGCGCCCGGCTACGGCATCAGCGTTGCCGGGGTCTATGCGCCGGCGAAGGATATGCTGGCCGAGGTGAAGGGCTCGGGCGGCGTCAGTCGGCTGGACGCGCCCGCCGATGTCCGGGCCGCCGAGGCGGTCTATGCCGAGGCCTGGTACAGGACCATCACCACCGAGGTGTTCGGTTGAAATTCATGCTGACGGCCTTGCTGGCGAACGCCTTGATGATGACGGCAGCGCCCGCGCAGGACGCGCTGCACCGCTTCGAAGTCGTCGGCGACGCCATTCCGTCATCGCTGACCGGAGCGCCGGGCGATCCCGCACGTGGCCGCGCCATCGTGCTGAAGCGAGAAAACACCTGCCTGCTGTGCCACTCCGGCCCGTTTCCGGACGAGCGGTTCCAGGGCGACCTGTCGCCCAGCCTGGCGGGCGCCGGCGCGCGCTGGAGCGAGGGACAATTGCGGCTGCGGCTGGTCGATGCCTCCCGCCTCAATCCGGCAACGATTATGCCGTCCTATTATCGCGTCGATGGTCTGACCCGGGTGGCGCCGGCATGGCGCGGCAAGCCGATCCTGACGGCGGAGCAGATCGAGGACGTGGTGGCTTATCTGGCGACGCTGCGTGAATAGACAGAGGTGCGTATGAAAGAACAGCCCTCAGCAACCCGCCGACAGATGCTCGCCGCCGCCGGCGGCCTCGGGCTCGTTTTGATCGTGCGGCCGGCGCAGGCGCAGCTGCAGGCCAATCCGGCGGCGCTGAACGCGGCGATCCGCCAGGTGACCGGCGGCGCAAGGCTGAACAAGGGCCGGGTACATCTCGACGTGCCGCCGCTGAGCGAGAACGGCAACACCGTGGCGCTGGGCGTCTCGGTCGACAGCCCGATGACGCCCGAGGACCACGTCAAGGCCATTCACGTCTTCAGCGAGAAGAATCCGCAGCCCAACATCGTCAGCGTCCGTCTCGGGCCGCGTGCCGGCAAGGCCGGCATCACGACACGGATGCGGCTGGCCGACACCCAGACCATCACTGCCGTGGCCGAATTGAGCGACGGGTCGTTCTGGACCGAGACCGGCCATGTCATCATCACCCTCGGCGCCTGTCTGGAGGACGTGATCTGATGGCACGCGCCCTCATCAACGTTCCGGCCAAGGCCCGGAAAGGCGACGTGATCGAGATCAAGACGCTGATCTCGCATGTCATGGAATCCGGTTTCCGCCGCACCCAGACCGGCGAGGCGATCCCGCGCGACATCGTCACCGCTTTCGCCTGCACCTATAACGGCGAGGAAATCTTCGCCGCCCAGCTTTATCCCGCCATCTCCGCCAATCCCTTCATCACCTTCCACACGGTGGCGACCGAGAGCGGCACGTTCGAATTCAAGTGGACCGGCGACAACGGTTTCGCGGCGACCGAGACCGCAAAGATTGTCGTCGAATGACCTCCGGCTGGGCCAGCCTGCGGCGGCTGGCGCCGGCCGTGTTTGTGTTGGCCGCAACGGCTATCGTCACGGCCTCCGCGGAAATTCCCTTGAACGAGCGGCGGTCCGGCTATGCCGACCTCGGCCGCGAGACCAAGGCGATGCAGGACGACGACACCGCCAATCCCGGCATGCTGGCGGTGCTTGATGGCGAAGCATTGTGGAGCGCGAAGGCCGGAAGTGCCGGCCGTTCCTGCGCCGACTGCCACGGCGATGCGCGTACCAGCATGAAGGGTGTCGCCGCGCGGTATCCGGCCTTCGATGCAAAGGCGGGCCGCCCGGTGAACATCGAACAGCGCATCAATCTTTGCCGGGACGAGCGCCAGCAGGCCAAGCCCTTCGCTTACGAAAGCCGGGACATGCTGGCTTTGTCCGCCTTTGTCGGTCTGCAGTCGCGCGGCCAGCCGATCGCGCCGCCGGACGACGCGCGGCTGCAGCCGTTTCGGGATGCCGGGCGCGACACCTACAACCGCCGCCAGGGTCAGCTCAATCTCGCCTGCGGCCATTGCCACGACGACAACCGCGGTCAGCGGCTGGCCGGCATCGTTATTCCGCAGGCCCATCCGACCGGATACCCGCTGTACCGGCTGGAGTGGCAGAGCGTCGGCTCGCTGCAACGCCGGCTGCGCAACTGCCTGATCGGCATGCGCGCGGAGCATTACGCCTACGGCGCGCCCGAATATGTCGAACTTGAAACCTATCTGATGTGGCGCGCGCGCGGCATGCCGATGGAAACGCCGGCGGTGCGGCCGTGATTCAATTGCAGAGCGGCGGTTATTCGAGCCCGCCGTCACGGCCGTAGCGGACGACCTCCACCCTTTCCAGCGTCACCAGACAACTGCCGAGCATCGGCTCGGCCGTTGCGATGAAGCTGTCGATCTTGTCGCGCGTATCGACAAGCTCGATGATCAGCGGCAAATCCTCCGACAGAGTTAGAATCTTGGTCGTGTGCAAGCGGCTTGAACGCCCGAACCCCATCGGACCGCGCAGGACGGTGGCGCCAGCCAGGCCGAGTTCGCGGGCACGGAGCACGATGGCTTCGTGCAGCGGCCGGCCGTCGTGTTGATCGCTCTCGCCGATGTACAGCCGTAGCAGCGCGGCTTCCGTATGCTGGGCCATCACACAGTTCCTTTCAGGCGGTTGATATGCACGCCGATGCGGTAGCCTACCCAGACCGCGAGCAGCCAGAGGATCACCGACGCCGCGACGTTGATCGCGGCCAGGGCAAAAGCGCCGCGCTCGACGAGCAGCAAGGTTTCGAGACTGAAGATGGAGAATGTGGTGAAGCCGCCGCAGAAACCAGACAGCACGAACTGGCGCGTCGCGGCGCTCGCCATCAGGCGGCCGTCGGGTTCGGTCAGGGTGGCATAGAGGCCGATCAGGAACGATCCGAGCACGTTGACCGTCAACGTACCCCAGGCGAAGCCGGTGCCAAGCATCACCTGCATACCGATCGAACAGAGATAGCGTGCGACCGAGCCAAGGGCGGCGCCTAGTCCGACGGCGAGGAACAGACGCGATTGTGCCGTCATCGCTACAGGCTCCCGGCAGCGAAGATGACTGCCGTATAGCCGGCAGCGGCCGCCGACAGGCAGAGAACGATCGAGCCGGCAATATTCAGTACCGCGTGCAGCGGTTCGCCGGCGCGGGCGAGCGCCAGCGTCTGCAGCGAGAATGATGATACCGTGGTGTAGCTGCCCAGGACGCCGATGATCAGGCCGGCCCACAACGGGACTTGAGCCACCGCGTGGGTTTCGCGGCTGATCAGCAGGCCCGCCAGCACGCCGATGCAGGCCGCACCGGTCACATTCACCACCAGCGTACCCCAGGGGAATGTCTCGCCGTAGCGGCGTCCGATCGCGACCGACAGCCAGAATCGGATGATGCCGCCGATGCCGCCGCCGATCGCGACCAGCAGTACGTTGATGATTGAGAAATTCATGATGGAGCCTGGCCCAATACTAGAGCGTCGACAGCGCAGGGCAATGGCGGAGTGGTGGAACAGGTATTTGCCTGGCCGGTTGTCAGGCAGAGGCCGCCCGCACGGCGGCCTGGCGGATAACCCGAGAGCGGCCCATGGCAAAGAAGAAGCGGAAATACTCCCGGAGCGCGAGCAAGGAGGTCGGCCAGGAAATCCACGACTACAAGCGCGGCAAAGCCAAAAGCGGACCCGGCGGCAAAGGCGGCAAGGTCAAGAGCCGCAAGCAGGCCATCGCCATCGGCCTGTCGAAGGCCCGCAAAAAGGGCAAGAAAGTGCCGCGCAAGAAGCGGCTCTAGCCGCTGCCTTCGGTGGCGTGTCCCACTGAGCGGGACGCGGGTGGGCGGTGCACCCCTGGCGTCGTGGGTGAGGGGGCATTCCGGCGCGGGTTGCCCCCGCCGCGCGGACGGCTACAATGCCACCCAACCAATCAATAACGTCCAGGGATTACCACAATGACCGCCATTGCCGGTTACGTCGCGCCAGAAGCAAAGTCAGGCGATCTCGGCGTTCACTCGCTCGACCAGTTCGTGTTGGCAGTGCCCGACGCCACCGTGGCGCAGGATTTCTACGGCAATTTCGGCCTCGACGTCGTGCGCGACGGCAACACGCTGGCGATCAAGACTTTCGGCCACCATCACCGCTGGGGTTCGGTGGTCGAGGGCGGCAAGGCCAAGGCGCTGCATCATCTGTCGTTCGGCTGCTACGCCGAGGATCTGCCGCGGTTGAAGGCGCGCATCGAAGGCGCCGGCGTCAAGCTGATCGATCCGCCGCCGGGCTTCGAAAGCAACGGCATCTGGTTCCGCAACCACGAAGGCGTGCTGATGGAGATCAAGGTGGCGCCGAAGGTGTCGCCCGATGCCAAGTCGGACAGCCAGTGGCTCACCGTGCCTGGCGGTGTCGCCGCCGCCTCGACCCGCGCTGCCGCGCCGCCGGTGCAGCCACGCCGGCTGTCGCATGTGCTGATCTTCACCAGCGATGTGCTGGCCTCGATCTCGTTCTACGAGCGCACGCTCGGCCTGCGGCTGTCCGACCGCGCCTCCGATCTGGTCGCCTTCATGCACGGCATCCACGGCAGCGATCATCACATGCTGGCGCTGGTGAAGTCGTCGGCGCCCGGCTTCCATCATTGCAGCTGGGACGTGTCGAGCATCAACGACATTGGGCTTGGCGCCATGCGCATGGCCGACAAGGGCTACACCAAGGGCTGGGGCCTTGGCCGTCACGTCCTCGGCTCCAACTACTTCCACTATGTGCGCGATCCGTGGGGCAGCTTTTCGGAATATTCCTGCGACATCGACTACATCCCGAAGGACGACCGCTGGGAATCTGGCGACCACAAGCCGGAAGATTCGTTCTATCTCTGGGGTCCGGAAGTGCCGCGCGAGTTCACCATCAACTGCGAAGCCGGCGAGAGCTGAGGTCTTTCCTGTCGTCCCCGCTCGCGCTCGCCAGCGCTCGCTTGGCCGGGACGACAGATAGTTCTTACTCCACCACGATCTTGACCTTGTCGCCCGGCTTGACCCGGTCGGCGGCGGCGAGGCCGTTGAGCACGCGGAATCGCTGCACCTGCATGTCCGGCGTCGCCATGCGGCGCGCCAGGCTTTCCACCGTGTCACCGTCGCCGACGGTGACGACCCGCAGCCGCAGCGGATGGATCTGCTCGATTTCCTTCAGGCTGAGGCGGCGGAAGCTGGTGACCGCCTCGCGGAACGAGCGATCGGCCTGCGCGGTGCGGTTCTTGGTGGCGAAGATGAAGCGGTAGACCTCGCTGCCGAAACGAACCGCGTAAAGACGGAACGACCAGCTCTCACCCTTGGCCGCCGCCGTTGCGGCCGGGAAGCCATTGATGGTGATTTCCTCGACCGACGGCTGCTCGACATTCTCCATCCAGCCGGACTTGAGGTAATCGCTCAGCGACTGCTCGGCCGGCACCGACACGACGTCGAGCCGCATCGCTTCGCCGCCGCCGTCCTTGAGGCCGAGCACGGCCTGCGCGGTGTTGTCGAGCGTGAAGCCGGGCGGCGCGGTGAAGGTGAAGCCGAGCTTGGGATGGACGAAGCGCCGGCCGCGGGCAAAGCCTTCGCTCGGGTCTTCGCCATAGACCATGCCGTCGAGTTCGGCGAGATATTCGTCACGATCGCGCAGGCCGGCGGTGCCCGGGCCGCTGAACTGCCGCGCATTGACCAGCGCATTCTGCACCCGCTCCGGCGTCGCCGGATGCGACGAGAGGAAATCGTGCGCGCGCGGTTCGGTATTGCCGGACGAGCGGAGATCGGCGTTACGCTGCATGCCGGTGAGCAGGCGCGCGGCGCCGAACGGGTCGAAGCCGGCGCGCGCCGACATGCCGACGCCGATGCCGTCGGCCTCGAATTCCTGGGCGCGCGAAAAGCTCGCCAGCGTCAGCTTCGACTTGGCCAGCGCCAGCGCGCCCATCTGCGGATCGCTCAGCACGTCACTGACCACATGGCTGATGATGGCGGCCTGCTTGGCCTGCTCCTCGCGGATGGCCGCGTGCCGCGCGATGACGTGGCCCATTTCGTGCGACAGCACCGAGGCGAGTTCGGCCTTGTCGTTGGCCAGCGTCACCAGGCCGCGGGTGATGTAGAGCTGGCCGTTCGGCAGCGCGAAGGCGTTGATCGCCTGCGAGTTGAGCATGGTGACGTTGTACTTGAGGTCCGGCCGTTCCGAGGCCGCCACCAGCCGGTTGACGATCCTTTCGATAATCGCCTGCAGGCGCGCATTCTCGTAAGCGCCACCGTAGGAGGCGAGGATGCGGGCATGCTCGCGCTGGGTCGCGGTCTGCTGCCGCTGCGGCTGTTGCGGCATCGGCAGTGAGACCTGCCGGTTGTCCGGCACGCTGCTGCACCCGGCCAGCAGCAGGCCAAGCGCGACCGCAACGCCGCGCGCCCACATGCCCGAACCGGTCTTCCGACGTGCCGTCATCGACGCCTTACTCACACCCTATGGTCTCACCACAATTCCGAAACCGGTACCCGCTTTCCGGGGTCGGCGGCTAGTCCAAAACCTCGATCTGCTCCGGCGCCGTTGCCGCGATCACCGGGCCGGCGCGCTGCTCGATCCAGCCGCGCACCCGGATCCGGCGGCCTTCAAGCCCTTTCGGGTCGAGGCCGGCGCCGGCAAATGTCCGCTGCGTCCGCTTCAGGATGGTGACGGTGAAGTCACGCGTCCAGCGCCGCCCGAAGTTCACATAGATAGTGGCCCCGCTCTCGCGCACCGACAAGACCTTGCCCTCGACCAGGGCGAATTGGCCCCGTTCGGCGGCGATACGGGGTAAATTTTCGGCTCTCAAAGGGGCGAAATTGGGATCGGCCCAGAGCCCGCGGCCGGCGTCCCGGGCCGCCCGCTCGGCTGCCAGCAGCGCCAGGACGCAGTTCTTTTCGTCGACCCGCGCCGACATGCGCGCCAGCCCCTGTTCCAGCAAGGTCTGCTGGAGGGATTGGGGCCCGCCGGGCGGGTAGGCGAAAACGGTTGGGCGGCCGTAACGGTCGGTTCCACCGGGCGCCGACCGTAGGGTAAGGGCGCGGCCCTCCGCCAAGGCCACCAAGGCGGCGCGGCTGGCTTCGGTGACCTCGATCGCCGCCAGGCGGATTTCGCGGCCATCCGCGAGCAGCAGAGTGCGGCCGTCGCGCACCGCGGCGATGGTCGCGAGGCCGGCCGCGGCCTGGCCGCACGCTTCCTGCGCCGATGCGAAGCCTCCCGGCCAGACGGCAAGGGCGGCCGCGGCGATCACCAGGGCTGCGCGCAGGCTGTGCGTCATGGCGCGGTGTCCAATGTGCCGCGGGCGCGTGCGCGGCGGCCAAGCCTGTGCTAGATCGCGCCGGACGGTCCCGTAGCTCAGCAGGATAGAGCAGCGGTTTCCTAAACCGAAGGTCGGAGGTTCGACTCCTCTCGGGACCGCCAGTTCCGTAACCTATTAACTTCTCAGAGCTATTTTGAACGGGCTTGTCCTTCCGATGGACGGAAGCAAAATGAGCCGGTTATGCCGTTAGGCGACTCCTGTCGCTCCCGTGCTAGATTCCTTGGCGGGGTAGTGATTGCTAAGGCCTAGCGGTAACGAAGATCGAAGATATCTCTGACGGACGGTTCGATTCATGGCGGCTCGTGTCAATGCACTTGTGAAGGCCGCGCTCATTACCTGGGCGAGGGAATCCGCTGGTTTCGGCATAGCCGAAGCGGCCGCACGCCTGAAAATTGAAGATAGACAACTCGCCGACTGGGAAAATCCCAACGGCGAAAGTCGACCGTCGATCCCGCAACTGCGCAAGATGGCAGCGCTGTTCAAGCGGCCACTTGCTGTTTTCTTTTTGGATGAGGTTCCCAAAGGATTCATGGTGATGCGTGATTTGCGACGGCTCCCCGGAACGGGTGCACGGCACTATTCGCCCGCCCTTCAAATGGAGATTCGAGCAGCGAACGAACGCCGCGAACTTGCGTTAGAGCTATTTGCTGATCTAGCAGACGAGCCGCCGAAATTTACGCTATCCGCGACCGACAGGGAAGATCCGGAGGTGGTTGGCGCACGGATTCGCAAGGCGCTGGGCGTCACTGCGGAAGAACAGTATGGCTGGAAAGATGCTGATGGCCGCGCGGGGTTCAACGCGTGGCGATCGCGAATCGAAGCTGCCGGGGTTCTTGTTTTTCAAACGGTACGCTTCTCAACCGATGAGGCATCGGGGTTCGCGATTTCTGCCGACACGTTGCCAGTGATTGCTGTGAATCGGAAAGACCCTATTACTCGGCGCACATTTAGTCTCTTGCACGAACTTGGGCATCTCATGCTGCATTTGAGCGGGGTGTCCGATCACGAAACGGATGCAAGTCGTCCGCCGGAAGATCAAAAAATAGAGATTTTTTGCAACCAAGTTGCGGCCTCGGCGCTCGTGCCGAAAGATGATCTTCTGGCGAATCCGCTAGTGCGCCAACACGCGAAGTCCTCGGTCAATTGGAGTGACGCCGAAATTGGGGAACTCGCAAAACGCTTCAACGTTAGCCGAGAAGCGTTGCTTCGCCGTCTGCTCACGGTTGGAATGACGACCAACCAATTCTATCAGGCCAAACGTGCTCAATATCTTTCAGAGTACGCAGCCCAGCAAAAAAAGAAAAAAGAAGAAGCCGGCGAGGAGGACATGAAACGCAACATGCCACAGGAGACGCTCTCGAACTTGGGTCGGCCGCTCGTTCGAGTGCTGCTTGGAAATTATTATCAGGACCGCATCTCCCTTAGTGAGATTTCGGGCTACCTCGGCCTCAAGGTAAAACACCTTCCGAAGCTTGAGCGCGTAGTGGGCACGAGATAGCCACGATGGCTTCGAAAACTGTCTACAGCTTCGACAGCAGCGCTCTCATCCACGCGTGGAATCGGGTCTATCGCCCGAGGAATTTCGGCTTCGTCTGGAACGGCTTTGACTCTCTCATTACGGAAAGCCGTATGAGGTCGTCGATCGAGGTCTACAACGAACTCGAAAAGAAGGACGATGAGTTGTTTAAATGGTGTAAGGAACGCAAAGAGGGAATTTTTGTAGAGATTGATGAAGAGGTTCAAACTCACGTCGCTCGCATCCTGAAGGTGTACCCGCGTCTCGTTGATACTGTGAAAGGCCGATCCGGAGCCGATCCGTTCGTTATTGCGCTGGCATCCGCTAGCAAAATGACGGTCGTTACTGAAGAGCAGCCCGGAAAAACAAAAATTCCAGATGTGTGTAAGGCGGAAACAATTGACTGCATTGGTCTTGCCGACTTAATCGAGCGCGAGAATTGGCATTCGTAGTGAGTACATTCAGCTTCTATTTGAGATTGCGCCACAATCTGCGCGCGGGGTTGCATATCTGGCTCTAAATCGCAGCCGCTGCCCGCCCAGACGCCGTCAGGCCTCGATCTGCATCCGGCGCAACACCTGGCGGACGCGGCGGGCAATCAGCAGCACCGTCAGTCCCAGTACGAGGGCCCCCGCCACCAGCAGCAGAGGGCGGTAGGAATTCTCCAGCGCGCCGGCCGAGGCCAGATTGCCGAGCGAGCCGAGATACGTATAGAGCGTCAGCGACGGTAGAATGCCCGCAAGCGTGCCGGCCGCGAAGGGCAGCGCCCCGACCCCGCTGACGCCGAAGATGTAGCTCACGGTGCTGAACGGCGCCGGCGCCGCGATCCGCAACAGCGTCACGATCCGCCAGCCCTCCTCGTCGACGGCCTGCCGGATGGCGCGGGCGGTCGGCCGCTTTTCGAGCTTTCTCTCGATGGTGTCGCGGGCAAGGTAGCGCGCGATCCAGAAAGCGACGACGGCCCCCGCCGTCAGCGCCCCGGCGAGGAACGGAATCACGGAGACGCCGTAGAAGAAGCCGGCGCCCGTGCAAAACACGGCGCGCGGCATGACGACGAACGCGCTGAGCAGGCACGCCAGCACGAGCACCAGCACGCCATATTGCGAAAATGCTTGGCCGGAGCGGATCAGCTCCAGCAGGGCATCCGTACCTGGTAGTTCCATGGGGGTGTTTTGCTCGTCGTACCGGACCGCTTAGCATGCATCGGGCGGGACCGCCATTCGAAGCCCAGAAACGCGGCTTCGGTGTGGCGCCAGCGGGTTTGAGTATGCCTGCGCCCCGGGATGCAGTAACACGCCGGCGCGGCTTCCCGGACGGGGCCGCCGGTCTCAATTTCCCCCCTGTCACAGGACCTCGCGCCATGAAATCCGTCATATCCGCGCTGCTTCTGGCGGCTCTGGCCGGCGCCGGGCCCGCCGCCGCGCAGGAACCGATTGGCTTCAAGACGCCGTCCGGCAACATCCACTGCCAGCTGTTCGAGAAGACCGCCGACCAGCCGGTCGCCGAGCTTCGCTGCGACATCCGCGAGATGAGCAGCGCCGCGCCGCCGCGGCCACGCGATTGCGAGCAGGATTGGGGGCAGGCCTTTGCGGTTCGTGCCGACACCGCGCCGGCCACGCGGCTCTGTCATGGCGATACCGTCGCCGACAGTGCCTTGCCGGCGCTGGCCTATGGCGCGGCCTGGCAGTGCGGCGGCTTCGCGTGCCGGTCCGAGACTACCGGCCTCACTTGCGTCAACGCCGCCAACAACGGCTTCGCGCTGGCGAAAGCGTCGCAGCGTTTGTTTTGAGGCGCCGTTATCCCAGATAGCCCCTCGTCGTCAGATAGGCGACGACCTCTTCCGCCATGTCCTCCGGCGATCGTGTACCGGCGTCGAGGCGAAGCTCGGGCGCCTCCGGCGCTTCATAGGGGCTGTCGATGCCGGTGAAGTTCTTGATCAGGCCCTGCCGCGCGCGCTTGTAGAGCCCCTTCGGGTCGCGCTGTTCGGCGACCGCAAGCGGCACGTCGACATGGATCTCGATGAACTCGCCGTCCTCCACCAGTTCGCGCGCCATCCGCCGTTCGGCGCGGAACGGCGAGATGAATGAGGTCAGCACGATCAGGCCGGCTTCCAGGAACAGCTTGGCGGTTTCGGCGACGCGCCGGATGTTCTCGACCCGGTCGACTTCGGTGAAGCCGAGGTTCTTGTTGAGGCCGTGGCGGACATTGTCGCCGTCCAGCATGTAGGTGTGGCGCGCCAGCGCATGCAGCTTCGCCTCGACCAGATTGGCGACGGTCGACTTGCCGGCGCCGGACAGGCCGGTGAACCAAAGGATCACCGGCTTCTGCTGTTTCAGCGCCGCGCGCGATGCTTTCGACACGTCCAGCGCCTGCCGGTGCACATTGGTGGCGCGGCGCAGGCCGAAGTCGATCATGCCGGCGCCGAGCGTCAGGTTGCTGATGCGGTCGATGACGATGAAGGCGCCGGTCTGCGGCACCTCGGCAAAGGGATCGAACGCGACCGGCTGCTGGGTGGCGAGGTTGACGACGCCGACCTCGTTCAGCCCGAGCGTCTTGGCCGCCAGCTTCTGGAAGCTGTTGACGTCGACCTTGTGCTTGATCTCGGTGATGCTGGTGTTGACGGTGCGGGTGCCGATCTTGATCAGATAAGGCCGGCCGGGAAACAGCGGTTCGTCGTGCATCCAGATGAGATGCGCCGCGAACTGGTCGGAAACGTCCGGCCAGGCGTCGGCCGCGGCCAGCACGTCGCCGCGCGAAATGTCGACCTCGTCGGCGAGCGTCAGCGTCACCGCGTCGCCGGCGCCGGCCCGCGGCAGCAGGCCGTCTTTGGTGACGATCGCCTTGACCGTGCTGGTGCGGCCGGAGCCGGCCACCACGATGGCGTCGCCGGTGCGGATTTCACCGCTCGCCACCGTGCCGGAAAAGCCCCGGAAATCGAGGTTGGGCCGGTTCACCCATTGCACCGGCATCCGGAACGGACGCGCCAGCGCAGTATCGGCGACGTTCACCGTCTCCAGATGCTCGACCAGCGTCGGGCCGTCATACCAAAGCGTGCGCGGGCTGCGCGTCAGGACGTTATCGCCGTCACGCGCCGACAACGGTATCGCGACCAGGGTCTCGAAGGCGAGACCGTCGGCGAAGGCGCGATACTCCGCGACGATCGCGTCGAAGCGTGCCTGCGAGAAATCGACCAGGTCGATCTTGTTCACCGCCAGCACGACGTGGCGGATGCCGAGCAGGGACACGATGAAGGAATGCCGGCGGGTCTGGGTCAAAAGCCCGAGCCGGGCGTCGACCAGGATCACCGCCAGGTCGGAATTGGAGGCGCCGGTCGCCATGTTGCGGGTGTATTGCTCGTGCCCCGGCGTATCGGCGACAATGAACTTGCGCTTGCCGGTGGCGAAGAAGCGATAGGCGACGTCGATGGTGATGCCTTGTTCGCGCTCGGCGGCCAGCCCGTCGACGAGCAGGGCAAAATCGAGATCGCCGCCGGGGGCGCCGTGCTGGCGCGAGTCGCGCGACAGCGTGGCGAGCTGATCCTCGAACAGCAGCTTGGTATCGTACAACAGCCGCCCGATCAGCGTCGACTTGCCGTCATCGACGCTGCCGCAGGTGAGGAAGCGCAACTGACTTTTATTCTCGTGCGCGGCGAGACCGTCCTCGACTGCATCGGCGCCGGCGCGGGTCATCAGAAATAACCCTCGCGTTTCTTCTTCTCCATTGAGCCGGACTCGTCATGGTCGATCAGCCGGCCGGCCCGTTCCGAGGTGCGGACGGTCAGCATCTCGCGCACGATGTCTTCCACCGTCGCGGCGTCGCTGTCGATGGCGGCGGTGAGCGGGTAACAGCCCAGTGTGCGGAACCGCACCATGCGCTGTGCCGGCGTCTCGCCCGGCGCGAGCGGCAGACGTTCGTCGTCGACCATGATCATCTGTCCGCCGCGCCGGACGATCGGCCGCTTGGCGGCGAAATACAGCGGCACGACCGGGATCTGTTCGGCGAGGATGTATTGCCAGACGTCTAGCTCGGTCCAGTTCGACAGCGGGAACACGCGGATCGATTCGCCCGGTTTCACCCGCGTGTTGTAGAGATTCCACAATTCCGGCCGCTGGTTCTTCGGGTCCCAGGTGTGCGTGGCGGTGCGGAACGAGAAGATGCGTTCCTTGGCGCGGCTCTTTTCCTCGTCGCGCCGCGCTCCGCCGAAGGCGGCGTCGAAGCCGTGCAGCGTCAGGGCTTCCTTCAGCGCGTCTGTTTTCATCACGTTGGTGTAGACCGACGAGCCGTGATCGAACGGGTTGATGTTCTGCGCCAGCCCGGTCTGGTTGGTGTGGACGATCAGCTCCAGCCCGAGCGACTGCGCCACGCGGTCGCGGAACGCGATCATCTCGCGGAATTTCCAGGTGGTGTCGATGTGCAGCAGCGGAAACGGCGGCGGCGACGGATAAAACGCCTTCACCGCCAGATGCAGCATCACGGCGGAATCCTTGCCGATCGAATAGAGCATCACCGGCTTCTGGAACTCGGCGGCGACCTCCCGCATGATGAAGATCGATTCCGCTTCCAGCCTTTTCAGGTGCGACATGCGATCGGCCACGGCGCTCACCCCACGGTGTCCATCGGCCGGGTGACGGCGGCACCGAGGCTGGGGTCGCCATAGGCGACGAAATGCGGATTGGCGTAGCCGTCGGCGCGCTTGCCGTATTTCAGCGGTTGGCCGTCGAGCGTCACCACCCGGCCGCCGGCGGCGCGCAGGATGGCGTCGCCGGCCGCGGTGTCCCATTCCATCGTGCGGCCGAAGCGCGGATAGATGTCGGCCGCGCCTTCCGCCACCATGCAGAACTTGAGCGACGAGCCGATCGCAATGAACGAGGTGTCGGGAAAACGCTTCAGCCAGCCTTCGCAGGCGGCGGCGCCGAGCGTGCGGCTGCCGGTGGCGTCCAGCCGCGGCGGCGCGCGGCGCACACGGATCGGCTGCAGCCGTTCGGTCTTGCCGTGGACGACCTGCGTCTTGAAGGCGCCGCCGGTCTTGCCGCAGAAAAGTGTGCCGAGCGTCGGCGCGTAGACCACGCCCATCACCGGACTGCCGTTTCGGATGAGGGCGATATTGACCGTGAACTCGCCGTTGCGCGCCAGAAATTCCTTGGTGCCGTCCAGCGGATCGACCAGAAAAAAAACATCGCTGGCGTCCGGCAGATGGCCGGCCGCGGCTTCCTCCTCCGCGATCACCGGCACGCCCGGCGCGATCTCGCCCAGTCCGGCGAGAATGATGGCCTCGGCGCGGCGGTCCGCCTCGGTCACGGGGGAGGCATCAGCCTTGTGGTCGATGACGAAATCGGTGGCATAGACCGCGAGAATGGCCTCGCCCGCGCGCAGCGCCAGTTGCAGGATGCGCGCGAGGGTTTCCTCGCTGTCGATGGGACTTTGCATCACGTCAGCTTTCGAAACAGTGCTGGCCCTGGTATAGCCGATCCGGATGCGGGATAATATCGGTGCTCACGACGTCACCGACACATCCACCCACATCCCCTCGAATGCATCGCTGCCGCCGATGAAGCTGCCGGCCACCGGCATCGCCTGACGGATATCGCGCGCCACCGCCACCGGGATGAGGTTGGCGCTTCCGACGGAGCGGTTGGTCGGATCGAAGGTGATCCACCCGGCGCCCGGCAGGTAGACTTCGGCCCAGGCATGGGTGGAGCCGGCGCCGGCCGAGCCGGTGAGGCTCTGATCCGGATTGTAGAGATAGCCGGACACGATGCGCGCGCCGAAGCCGAGGCTGCGCGCGGCCTCCGCAAACAGCACGGCGAAATCGCGGCACGAGCCCCAAGCGCGGTCGAGCGTCTCGACCGGCGACTGGGTGCCTTCGTCGTCGCGGCTCTGATAGGCGATGGCGTGCGAGACGCCGGCGCTGAGATCCTTGAGCAGGGACAGCGTGTCGGTCGGATGGCTGCGCACGAAGCCGCGCGCCCAGGACGCCAGCCGCCCCGACGGGTCGGCGTGTTGCGGCGCCGTCAGCGCGCCGAGGTCGGTCCATTCGTCATTGGAATAGAGAAACGGGTAGTCGATCGCCGAAAACGCGATGTCGAACACCGGCCAGGCGGCGGCGTCGAGGTGGATCTCGGCGACGCTGTCGAAAACCAGAACGTCGGTCATGACTCCGAAGCTGGCGGTGGCGACCGCGTTGCCGGCGACGTCATGGGCCCAGGTGACGGTGGCGGCCGGGGTCACCGCCAGATTGGTCGACACCACCCGAAGATCGCGGCTCTCGCGCGGCCGCAGCATCAGCCGGTGCGGGCCGAGGCTGACCGGCTGGCGAAAGCGGTAGGTGGTCTTGTGGTGGATATTGAGCCGGATCACCGTATCGCTCCCGAGCGGCGCCAGGCGGCCGCCGTTCGACTATAGGCGCGATCGTCACGCCACCGGGATCACATTCACCGACACGTCGATGGTCTGGCCGCCGGAGATCAGAATGACGCCGTCCATCGGCGCCACGTCGGCATAATCGCGGCCGATCGCCAGCGTCACATGATCGTCGGAGGCCAGCATGTCATTGGTCGGGTCGAGCCCGACCCAGCCGGTGTCCTCGCCGCACCACGCCAGCACCCAGGCATGCATGGCGTCGGCGCCCATGAGCCCGGCGGCGCCCTCGCGCGGCACGGTGCGCAAGTAACCGCTGACATAGGCCGCCGGCAGTCCGAGGCCGCGCAGCCCGGAAATCATGATGTGGGCGAAGTCCTGACAGACGCCGCGGCGCAGCGCGAACGACATCGGCGCCGTCGTCCTCACCGTGGTGGCGTCGGCGTCGTAGGTCATGTCGGCCTTGAGCCGGTGCATCAGGTCGATGACGCCATCGCGCACCGGGCGGCCCGGCGGGAAACTGTCGCGGGCGTAGTCGCGGATTTCCGGGTCGAGCGACACCATCCGGCTCGGGAACAGGAAATGCACCGGCGCGTCCGGGCCGATGTCGGCGCTGGCAAACACCGCCTCGCGCACTGCTTCGAAGGCCGGCGTCGCCTTTGCCGGCGCCAGTGCGTCGACCGTGATCCGTGCCGCCATCTTCACCGTCAGTACGTCGTGCGGCTGCTCGAGCGCGATGCTCGTGATGCGGTTGCCGAAGAAGTCCTGGGTCTCGCGCCGCAGCGCCGGCTCCGGCTCGATCTGCAAGGTGGTAACGGTGACGCGCTGGCCGGGCCGGTTGATCGGCGTCAGCCGCAGCACGTGCCGGGCATTGGCGACCGGCGAGGCGTAGCTGCATACCGTGGTCTGGCGGATGTCGTAGATCATGCCAGCGTCGCCCAGGCTGCGTCGGCGTCGGTGCGTTCGTTGTGGGTCAGGTAATAGGACGCGATCGCCTCCGACAGTTTCATCAAGCCGTTCTCGATCTCGATGATGGTCGCAGCCTCCAGCGTTGCGGCGTCGGCGGTGCGCAATTGCGTGGCGATGGAGACCGCAATCTGCTGCACCGGCGACAGCCGGCCGGCGGCATGGCGGCTCGGCAGTTCGGCCAGATGCGTCTCGATGCGATCGAGCTGATAGGCGACCGAGCGCGGATTGTTGGGATCGAGCATGACAAGGTCGATCACCGGCGCCAGCGCCGCGACCATCACATAACGCTGGCGGTAGGTGATGCGGCTGTCGGCCAGTTCGAGCAGCACGTCGAGCCCGTCGTCGGGCGCGCCGGCAGCGGTGAACCAGCGCACGCTGCGGCAGATCAGGATGGCGCGTTCGATGCGGCGGCCGAGTTCGAGGAAACGCCAACCGGCGAGCTGCGTCATGTTCTCCTGCGCCAGCCCGGAGAACGACGAGATGATGCGCAGCGCCGCCTCGACGCGTTCGATGATGGCGCTTTCAGTCGGGCCGATCGGCAGCGGCGCCTCGATGCAGGACACCAGATCGTTCAATGCCAGCCAGGCATCGGGCGAGAAACGGTCGCGGATCGCGGAAGCGGAAATGCGCGCGGCCGACACCAGTTGCGGCAGCGCGCCGCCGCGCTCGTCATGGGTCAGCGCCGCCCGTGCGATCAGAGCGGGCGAGGGCCCTGCGTCTTCCGGCGCGGCGCCCCAGGCGCCGAGCAGATCGCGGATGCTGACGATGACCGGCATCGCCGCGCCGTCGGACTCGGCGGCGCGGTTGATCAAGGCGCGCACCAGCCGCAGCGTCGCTTCGGCGCGCTCGAGATAGCGGCCGACCCAGAACAGGTTGTCGGCGGCGCGGCTCGGCAGCGCGCCGGTCGCGCGCTGGATGTGCATGTGCTCAGGCGTCGGCAGCAGCGTCGTCTCGCCGACCGGTCCTTCCGCCAGCACCCAGGTATCGGCGGTGGCGCCGCCGCTTTGCAGGCTGACGGCACGGGCGTCGGCGCTGTCGGCGATGCGCACAAAGCCGCCGGGCATCATCTGCCAGCTGTCGCCGAGCTTGGCGAGAAACAGGCGCAGCGTGAAGGGCCGCGGCTGCAGTTTGCCGTCGCACCAGACCGGCATGGTCGACAGCGTCACGGCTTCCTGCAGCACGTAGTCGACGCCGCGATCGTCGATCGCCTGCATCAGGTCGGCGCGCTGCCGCTCGTCCAGATCGCCGGCCAGCACGCCGTCGCCGAGCGGCACGTTCGGCACGTAACTGGTGAAGGCAGGCGCCACCACCATGCTGTCGAGCTTGTCCATCATCGCGGCGCGGATGTCGGGCCGGCCCAGCCACCAGGTGGCGACGTTCGGCATCGCCAGCTCGGAACCGAGCACCTGCGGCGCCAGCGCCGGCAGGAAGGCGAGCATGGCGCGGGCCTCGACCAGACCGACGCCGAGCGCATTGACGATGGTCACCTTGCCGTCGCGCACCGCCTGCACCAGCCCGGCGACGCCGAGCCGCGACGCGGCATTGAGTTCGAGCGGATCGGCAAAGTCGGCGTCGAGGCGGCGCAGCAGCACTTCGGCGCGGCGCAGGCCGGACACGGTGCGGATATAGACGCCGTCGTCGCGCACCGTGAGGTCTTCGCCCTCGACCAGCAGCAGGCCGAGATAGCGCGCCAGATAGGCGTGCTCGAAATAGGTTTCGTTGAGCGGGCCCGGCGTCAACAGACAGACGCGGGTGTCGTCCTGGGTGTTGAACGACGCCAGTTCGGCCTGGAAGGCCTGGAAGAAGGGCGCGACCCGCTCGACCCGCGTGGCGCGGTAGATGTCGGGCATGGCGCGCGCCAGCGCCAGCCGGTTCTCGATGGCGTAGCCGGCGCCCGACGGCGCCTGGGTGCGATCGTTCAGCACCCACCAGCGCCCATCGGCGCCGCGGCCGACGTCGACGGCGTAGAAGCGCAGATGCGCGCCGCCCGGCGGCTCGACGCCGACCAGAGGCCGCAGGAATTCGGGATTGCCGGCAACCAGCGCGGCGGGCAGGCGGCCGTCCTTGATGAATTGCGCCGGTCCATAGGCATCGGCGATCACCGCTTCCAGCAGTTCGGCGCGCTGGATCAGCCCGGTCTCCAGCGCCTGCCACTCGGCCGGCTCGATCAGCAGCGGCACATGGCTCAGTGGCCACGAGCGCTCGACGCCGGCCGGGTCTTCATAGACGCGGTAGAACACGCCGGAATCGCGCAAATACCGGTCGGCGGCGGCGAAGCGGCGGTTGATCTCGTCGCTGCCGGCGTTGGCGAACATGGCGAGCAGCGGTTGCCAATGGGTGCGGACCTTGCCCTCGGCATCCATCATCTCGTCGAAGATGCCCGGCAGCGGCTTGTAACCCGCCGTGAATTGCCCGGGGTCGGCCTCCGGTTTCTTCCTGGCGTTGTCGGGGCTGGCTGCCATGGCGGGCGGTTAAACCGGACGCCGCAGGTCGAGCGTCAGGGGATATTCCAGCGACCGCTCGTCGCGCGGAATCGTCACGGTGCCGCCGCTGTGGCCGTGATCCTGGAAGCGGGCGCGGCGGCGCGCTTCCGCCTCGTAGGAATTGACCGGGAAGGTCTCGTAATTGCGGCCGCCCGGATGCGCGACATGATAGACGCAGCCGCCGAGCGAGCGCCGGCTCCAGCAGTCGACGATGTCGAATGTCAGCGGCGAATGCACGTCGAGGGTCGGATGCATCGACGACGGCAGCTTCCAGGCCTTGAAGCGGACGCCGGCCACGTATTCGCCTGACCGCCCGGTCGAGGTCAGCGGTACGCGGCGGCCGTTGCAGGTGATGATGTGGCGGCTCTCGTTCAACCCTTCGACCTTCACTTGAATGCGCTCGACCGATGAATCGACGATGCGCACGGTGCTGCCGGCGACGCCTTCCTCGCCCAGCACATGCCACGGCTCCAGCGCCTGCCGCAGTTCAAGTTTGACCCCGGCATGCTGCACGCTGCCGTAGTGCGTGAACCTGAACTGCCGCTGCGCGTCGAACCAGACCGGATCGAAAGCGTAACCGGCGCGCTTCAGGTCATCCAGCACCCCAAGGAAGTCTTCCCACACGAAATGTTCGAGCATGAAGCGGTCATGCAGCGCGGTACCCCAGCGGGTCAGCTTGCCGTCGAGCGGCTCGCGCCAGAACCAGGCGATCAGCGCCCGCAGCAGCAGTTGCTGCGCCAGGCTCATGCGGAAATCGGGCGGCATCTCGAACGACCGGAATTCGACCAGCCCGAGCCGGCCGGTGGCGCTGTCGGGCGAGAACAGCTTGTCGATGCACAGTTCGGTGCGGTGGGTGTTGCCCGTGACGTCGACCAGGATGTTGCGGAACAGCCGGTCGACCAGCCACGGCGGCGGCGCTTCGCCGGCGCCCGGTGCCGGCACCTTGGAGAGCGCGATCTCCAGTTCGTACAGCAGGTCTTGCCGCGCCTCGTCGATGCGCGGCGCCTGGCTGGTCGGGCCGATGAACAGGCCGGAGAACAAATAGGACAATGACGGGCGGCGCTGCCAGTACAGCACCAGGCTCTTGAGCAGATCGGGCCGGCGCAGGAACGGACTCTCGGCCGGATTGCGGCCGCCGAGCACGACGTGGTTGCCGCCGCCGGTGCCGGTGTGGCGGCCGTCGATCATGAACTTGTCGGTGCCGAGCCGCGAATGATGGGCGTCGTCGTAAAGGCTGCGGGTGTTGTCCACGGCCTCGCGCCAGTTGGCGACGGGCTGGATATTGACTTCGATCACGCCGGGATCGGGCGTCACCATGATGTGGTCGAGGCGCGGATCGCGCGGCGGCGTGTAGCCCTCGATCTGGACCTTGAGCCCGAGTTCGGCGGCGGTGGCCTCAACCGCCGCCAGCAGTTCGAGATAGTCCTCGAGCCGTTCGGCCGGCGGCATGAACACACAGACACGTTTGTCGCGCACCTCGACCGACATCGCGGTGCGCACCGGCGTGCCCGGCCCGCCGGCGGGCCGTGGGCGTGCGGCTTGCGCCGTCCGTGACGCTGGCGCCAGCGGCGGCGTCGCCTCGTCACGAACCGATGCGCCGACCTGTGCGCTGGCGAATTCCTTGGGCAACGGCCCGCGTTCGGCGAACGGATCGGCCTCGACCGAATGCGGATAGTCGGCCGGCTCGATATGCGGCAGCGATTGCAGCGGCAGCCGGAATCCGATCGGCGAGTCGCCGGGGATCAGGAACAGCCGGCCGCGCCGTGTGTGCCACAGCTCGCTGAGCCAGCCGGGGCCGCCTTGTGCCTGCGGCGGCTGCACCGGCAGCACGAAGCCGGCCGGGTGGGTGAGGTGGCGCTCATAGCTGCGCAGGATGCGCTCGCGCTCGGCCGGATCGTCGATCTTCGGGTTGGCGGGATCGATGTTCGCCGGCAGCGCGCCTTCCTTGAGCATGCGGTCGGCCGGATCTTCGTAGGCCGGCTGCACATATTCCGCCATGATGCCGAGCCGCGCGGCGACGCCTTCGGTGAAGTGCTGGGCGTCACCTTCGGTCGGCGGCAGCGCCGGCGTGTCGCGGGCGATGAGGTCGAGATTCTTCCAGATCGGCACGCCGTCGCGGCGCCAGAACAGGCCGAGCGCCCAGCGCGGCAGCGGTTCGCCGGGGTACCATTTGCCCTGGCCGAAATGCATCAGACCGCCGCCCGGCGCGAAGCGGTCGTACAGCCGCTTTAGCAATTCGTCCGCGCGCTTGCGCTTCATCGGCCCGAGCGCCGCGGTATTCCATTCGGCGCCCTGGTAGTCGTCGATCGACACGAAGGTCGGCTCGCCGCCCATGGTCAGCCGCACGTCGGTGGCGGCGAGATCGGCGTCGACCTGGTCGCCGAGTTTATCGAGCGCGGTCCACGCTTCGTCGGAGAACGGCATGGTTACGCGCGGCTTCTCGGCGATGCGCGTGATGGTCATCTCGAAATCGAACGTGACCTTGGCCGGCTCGACCAGTCCGCTGATCGGCGCGGCCGACCGGTAATGCGGCGTGGCGGCGACGGGGATATGGCCTTCGGCGCACAGCAGACCCGAGGTCGGGTCGAGGCCGATCCAGCCGGCGCCCGGCAGGTAGACTTCGGTCCAGGCGTGCAGGTCGGTGAAGTCCTTCTCGGTCCCGGACGGACCGTCGAGCGACTTCACGTCGGGGCGGAGCTGGATCAGGTAGCCGGATACGAAACGCGCCGGCAGGCCGATGTGGCGCAGCACCTGCACCAGGAGCCAGGCGGTGTCGCGGCAGGAGCCGGACTGGTTGGCGAGGGTTTCTTCCGCCGTCTGCACGCCCGGCTCCAGCCGCACCAAATAGCGGATCATGCCCTGCAGGCGCTGGTTCAGTTCGACCAGGAAGTCGGCGGTGTTGCGCGGCGTGCGCGGGATGGTGGCGAGGAAAGCGGTCAGCAGCGGACCGGCCGGTTCGGGCGTGACATAGGCGGCGAGGTCCTCGCGCAAATCGTCGGCGAAGGTGAAGGGCCACTTCTCGGCATAGGGCTCGACGAAGAAGTCGAACGGATTGATCACTTCCAGATCGGCCAGCAGATCGACCGTCACCGAGAACTCGGTGGATTTTTCCGGGAAGACGAAACGCGCCAGCCAGTTGCCGTGCGGGTCCTGCTGCCAGTTGACGAAGTGCTGGGCCGGTTTGACGGTCAGCGCGTAGCTCGGGATGCGGGTGCGGGCATGAGCGCCGGGGCGCAGCCGGATCACCTGCGGCCCGAGCGCGACCGGTTTGTCGTAGCTGTATTTGGTGACGTGGTGGAGGCCGACCAGGATCGACATTGGACCCGTTACTTTTCGCGATGCGGAATGCCGGTACGTCGGCTGGGAACCTGCTGCTCATGGCGTAGCAAACTGCCTGGCAAACATGCAAATTCCGGGCCGTGCAGGTCACCGGAAATGCCCGGGAATGGCGGTAATTGCCTTGGCCAGGGCCGGGCGACCGGGCATATGAAGTGCTGTCAATACGGAGTGCCATCATCATGAACGTCTCGACCAACCGGGTGCGTCGCACCTTGCTGATCTGCGGCCTGCTGGCCGCGCTGAGCCCGCTGCTCGCCGCGCCGGTCCGCGCCGCCGATTACCCGACCCGGCCTGTCACCCTGGTGGTGGCGTTCACCCCCGGCGGACCCAGCGACGTGCTGGCCCGTATCGTCGGCAAGAAGATGGAGGAGTTGCTTGGCCAGCCCTTCGTCATCGAGAACCGTCCCGGCGCCGGCGGCAATATCGCCGCCGAAGCGGTCGCCCGCGCCAAGCCTGACGGCTACACGCTGCTGATGGGCAACAACAGCATCCTCGCCACCAACGAGGCGCTCTACAAGAACATCAGTTTCAATCCGCAGAGGGACTTTCTGCCGATCACGCTGATCGGCACCCAGGCCAATATCCTGGTGGTCCATCCGAGCGTGCCGGCCACATCGCTGAAGGAACTGATCGCGCTGATCAAGTCGCAGCCCGGAAAATTCAACTTCGCCTCGTCCGGCTATGGCGCGGCGGCGCATCTGGCCGGCGAGTTGTTCAAGTCGTCGGCGCAGGTCGACATCGTGCACGTGCCCTACAAGGGTGCGGCGCCGGCGCTGCAGGACGTGATCGGCGGCCGCAACCAGATGATGTTCGCCACGGCGGCGTCGGTGGTCGGCCATATCGAGAGCAAGCAGGTGCGGGCGCTGGCGGTGACCACGCTGAAGCGCACGGCGGTTCTGCCGGATGTGCCGACCATGGACGAGGCCGGGCTGAAGGATTTTGAGGCCAGCACCTGGCATGGGCTGGTGGCGCCGGCCGGCACGCCGCCGGCGGTCCTCAAGGCGCTGCATGCGGCTGCGGTCAAGGCGCTGAACGATCCGGGCGTGCAGACGTCGCTCGGCAGGCTCGGTGTCGACATCGTCGGCGGCACGCCGGAAGAGTTCGACGCCTATATCAAGGCGGAAATTCCGAAATGGACCGCGATCGTGAAGGCCTCCGGCGCGTCGATGGACAAGTAGGATGGCGCAAAGCGTCAATCCGAACGGTGCGCTGGCCCGCAAGGTCCGGCGGCTCGGCCATCTCGACCTGCCCGGCGCCGGGCAGGTGACGGTCGCCGGACATCACGCCTATGTCGGGCACATCCCGAACAAGGACAATCTCGGCACCTCGATCATCGATATCGCCGATCCGGCCAACCCGAAGCTGGTGGCGACGGTGACGCTCGACGATCCGACCTCGCACAGCCACAAGGTGCGCGTTGCGGGCGGCATCATGGTGGTCAACCACGAGCGCAACATGACGCCGATCGGCCGCCGCGCCGAGCAGATGCCGGCGGCGCGGCGCGAATTGCAGGCTGCACTCGGTCGCGAGCCGACCCGCGGCGAACTGGCGGTCAAGCTGAACGTCACCGAAGCCGTGATGATCGAGGTGGAGGAGGCCGAGAAGAAGCCTTATCGCAACGGCGGCTTCCGCATCTATGACGTCGCCAATCCGGCCAGGCCGTCGCTGATCCACCATCAGCTGACCGGCGGCATCGGCGTGCACCGCTTCGACATGGACGAACGCTACGCCTACATCTCGACCGAGATGGACGGCTTCATCGGCAATATCCTCGTCACCTACGACTTGAAGGACCCGAAGCGCCCGCAGGAAGTGTCGCGCTGGTGGATGCCGGGGCAGAATCTCGCCGCCGGCGAGACGCCCTCATGGTCGGGCAAGCGCCACCGGCTGCATCACGCCCTGCGTTTCGGCGACGAAATGTGGGCGAGCTGCTGGCACGGCGGCTTTCGCATTGTCGATGTGTCCGATCTGGCGAAGCCGAAGACGATCGGCGCCTACAACTATCATCCGCCGTTTCCGGAGCCGACGCATACGGCGATGCCGGTGCCGGTCGCGATCAGCGGCCGCCGCATTGCGCTGTCCATCGACGAAGAAGACCAGGCGCAGAGCGCCAATGAGGAAGAGGCGCGGCGCGGCCGGCTGCACGCCGGCATGGCCACCTACGACGTGACCGATCCGGCCGATATCAAGCCGCTGGCGCTGTTCGACGTCAGCGAGCTCGACACGCCGTTCGCCCGCACGCCGGGCGCGCGGTTCGGCGCGCATCAGTTTCACGAGCGCATGACCGGCACGCTGGTGTTTGCGGTCTGGTTTTCCGGCGGCCTGCGCGTGGTCGACGTCGCCGACCCGTCGTCGCCGCGCGAAGTCGGCTTCTTTATCCCTGAGCCGGTGGCCGGCCACAAGGCGCCGCAAAGCAACGACGTCGTGCTCGACGGCCGCGGCTTGATCTACATGGTCGACCGGCTGAACGGCTTTGACGTGCTGGAATTCAATGGCGGTTGAGCGTTCTTATCCCTCCCGCGAGCGGGGAGGGACCAGAACGCCTACGCCACCTTCCGGCCCCACAGCCGCGCCGAGGCGATGTCGGCGCCCTCGCGGATGGCGCGCAGCTTCAGCCACACCGCCGGTTCGATCACCCATTCGCGGTTGGTGAAGGTGCCGAAGCCGCAGTCGGTTGAGGCGATGACGCGCTCGCGGTCGCCGACCACGCGCACGGCTTCCTCGATGCGGCGCGCCACCACTTCCGGATGCTCGACGAAATTGCTGGTGGTCTCGATCACGCCGGGGATCAGCAGCATGTCCTTGGGCAGCGGATGCGTCTTCAGCGCTTCGTATTCATGCGCATGGCGCGGGTTGGAGAACTCGATCGATAGCGCGCCGACCTTGGCCTGGTAGATCGCCGGCAGGATCTTGGCCAGCGGAATGTCGTGGATGTGCGGGCCTTCCCAGTTGCCGTAACAGATGTGCAACCGCACGCGGTCGGCCGGAATGCCTTCGATGCCGGCATTGATCGCTGAGATATGACGCTCGACCGCCTTGACGAAGCCGGCGTCGTCGAGATCGCGGTACAGCATGGTGCGGTCCATCGCGAGATCGGGCGCGTCGATCTGCAGGATCAATCCGGCCTTGTGAATCGCCAGATATTCGTGGCGCATCTCGCGGGCCAGCGCCGCCAGATACTTGTCGTGCGTGTCGTAATAGGCGTTGAGCATGGTCGATGAGATGATGCCGGGCGAGGGCGCGGTCATGAAGGTCTCGGCGAACTTGTTGCCGGCGATCTTCTTGAAGCGCGCCAGTTCGCTCTCGATCGGCTTGATGTCGAGATATTTCAGCTCGGCCTGGCACTCCGGCGCGTTCTGCTGCTTGCTGGTATGCGGAAAACGCCGCAGCAGGCTCGCCACCAGTTCGGGGAATTCCTCGAACTCCTTGCCGCGCCGCCGCTTCGACACGCCGCCGAAACCCGACATGCGTTGCGGCACATAGGTCTGGAAGCCGACCCGCTGCTGTTCGCCGTCATTGCCGATGTCGATGCCGGCGGAGGCCTGCTTGTCGACGACATGGGTCACCGCTCTGTCCAGTTCCGCGGCCATTTCATTGGCGTCGAACGGCTCGCCGGCCTCCTGCCGCACCAGCAGATCGGACAGTTTGTCGTTGCGCGGCAGGCTGCCGACATGGGTGGTCAGAATGCGGTCTTGGCTGAAAATCACGGGCCTTTGTCTCCTCGGTGTCGCCCGTTCGTGTGAACCGGCGGAATTATGGTTCGTTTGCAGTCTGCGCTTTGGCGCGCATAATACGCCTTGTCCGGGGAGGAAAAACAATGGCAGTCGCCGAATTAAAGGTGGCGCAATCCGTCGCGGCAGGAACAGTGCCGCGCGACTACAATTTTGCCGCCGACGTGCTGCAGCGCAATCTCGATGCCGGCCGGGGCGGCAAGGTCGCCTATATCGATTCGCGCGGCACCTGGACCTACGCCCAGCTGGCCGACCGCGTGGCGCGCTTCGCCACCGTGCTGCGCGGGCTCGGCATCCGGCGCGAGCAGCGCGTGCTGTTGGCGCTCACCGACACCATCGACTGGCCGACGGCGTTTCTCGGCTGCCTCAAGGCCGGCATCATCCCGGTGCCGGTCAATACGCTGCTGACCGAAGACGACTATCGCTTCATGCTGGCCGACAGCCGGGCGAAATGCCTGGTGGTGTCGGAGGCACTGTATCCGAAGTTCAAGCTGCTGGTCGGCAAGGGCAGCAACCTCGACCACGTCGTCGTGTCCGGCCGCGATACCTATGGCCACCGGCGCTTCGAGGATCTGCTCGGCGCCGCCAAGCCCGACCCGTCGACCGCGCCCACCACCTGCGACGACATGGCGTTCTGGCTCTACACCTCGGGCTCGACCGGCAAGCCGAAGGGTGCGGTGCATGTCCACGGCTCACTTAAGCTGACCGCCGATCTCTACGGCACGCCGGTCGCCGGCCTGCGCGAAAGCGACGTCGTCTATTCGGTGGCCAAGTTGTTCTTCGCCTATGGCCTCGGCAACGCCATGACCTTTCCGCTGTCGGTCGGCGCCACCACGGTGCTGCTCGACGAGCGGCCGACGCCGGACGGCGTTGCCGCGCTGTTGCGCAAGCATCCGGTGACGGTGTTCTTTGCGGTGCCGACGTTCTACGCCGCCTTCCTGAACAGCCCGAATGCGCCGCGCCGTGACGAAGTGAAACTGCGCCGCTGCCTGTCGGCGGGCGAGGCGCTGCCGGAAGAAATCGCGCAGACCTTCAAGGAGCGCTACGGCGTCGAGATTTCGGACGGCCTCGGCACCACCGAGATGCTGCACATCTATCTGACCAACGCGCCCGGCGCGACCAAGTACGGTACCACCGGCAAGGCGGTGCCGGGCTACGAGATCAAGCTGATCGGCGAGGACGGCGAACCCGTCAAGCAGGGCGAGATGGGCGAGCTGTATGTGCGCGGGCCGACCAGCGCGATCATGTACTGGAACAACCGCGACAAGTCGCGCACCACCTTCCAGGGCGAGTGGACGCGCTCCGGCGACAAGTACATCGAGGATGCCGACGGCTACTATGTCTGCTGCGGCCGGCAGGACGACATGCTGAAGGTGTCCGGCATGTATGTGTCGCCGTTCGAGGTCGAGGCGGCGCTGTCGTCGCATCCGGACGTTCTCGAGGCCGCGGTGGTCGGCTGGAACGATGAGCAGAAGCTGGTCAAGCCCAAGGCCTTCGTGGTGCTGAAATCGCCGGACAAGGCCACCGACGCGCTGATGCGCGAGCTGCAGGATCACGTCAAACAGAAGCTGGCGCCGTACAAATATCCGCGCTGGATTGAGTTTCGCCGCGATCTGCCGAAAACGGCAACGGGGAAAATTCAGCGGTTCAGGTTGCGGGCGGAGGCGCAGATGTAGTTGTCGTCCCCGCGAAGGCGGGGACCCATACGCCGCAGAATCTCGATAGGTCACGGAGTATGGGTCCCGGCCCTCGCTTCGCTCGGCCGGGACGACAGCGAATTCAGCATGACACTCTCCGACTCCGGCTTCCTCACCCTCGGCGCCCAGCGCCTCGAATACCGCATGATCGGGCCGCGGCCGGAGGCCGCGCCGACCATCGTCATGCTGCACGAAGGCCTCGGCAGCGCCGGCCTGTGGGGCGATTTTCCGGACAGAGTGCAGGCCGCGACCGGCTGCGGCGTGTTCGTCTATTCACGCGCCGGCTACGGCCAGTCGTCACAGCCTGCGCTGCCGCGCCCGCTTACCTACATGCACGACGAGGCGCGCGGCGTGCTGCCGTCGCTGCTCGATGCCATCGGCTTCCGGCGCGGGCTGCTGTTCGGCCACAGCGACGGCGCCTCGATCGTCGCCATCTATGCGGGATCGCATCAGGATCACCGTATCGGCGCCGTGGTGCTGATGGCGCCGCATTTCATCGTCGAGGATGTCACCATTGCGTCGATTGCGGAGATGCGGCGCACCTACGACACCACCGATCTGCGAGCCAGGTTGTCGCGCTGGCATGCCGATGTCGACGCCACCGTGCACGGCTGGAGCGACGTCTGGCTAAAAGGCGATTTCCGCCGCTGGGATCTGTCGGAGTTTCTGCCTTACATCCGCGTGCCGGTGCTGATCGTGCAGGGCGAGGACGACCAGTACGGCACAATGCGGCAGATCGAGATCGCGCAAGAGGAATGCATGTGCCCGGTCGAGGTGGCGCTGCTGCCGGGCGTCAAGCACTCGCCGCATCGCGAGGCGCCGGAAGAGACGCTGAAGGCGGTGGTGGAGTTTGTGGGGTGGGTCAGGGAAGCGGCACAGGCCGCAACGTGAGCCTGCTGCACCCTCTTGGTCATGCCCGGGCTTGACCCGGGCATCCATGATGAGCAGCCGTCGATGGAAGACTTACGAAAGGCTGCCGCCACTGAAATGCATCATGGATCGCCGGGTCAAGCCCGGCGATGACAGCTTGCAGCGCAGTGCGTTGCAAGCTACTCCGCCGCCTGCTTGGCGGCGGCGCTGTGCGCCGAGGCGAGGTAGTCCATCGCCGCCTGAACGCCGCCCTTCTTGACCGGCACATTGGCCAGTTGCAGCGCCAGTTCGGTGATGCCGAGCGCGCCGATCAGCGTGCCGTCATTGATGTCGCCGAGATGGCCGATGCGGAAGTACTTGCCGGCATAGGCGCCGAAGCTGGCGCCGTAGGAGATGTTGAAACGCTCTAGCGCCTGGGCGCGGAACGCGTCGGCGTCATGGCCTTCCGGCAGCAGGATCGCGGTGATGGTCGGCGAATACTGGCTGGCGTTCTTGTTGAGGTTCTCGAGACCCCAGGCCTTGACCGCGCGGCGGGTGGCTTCCGCCAGCCGCTCGTGGCGGGCGAACACGTTGTCGAGGCCTTCCTCGTGCAACATGTCGATGCCGGCGGCGAGGCCGTGCAGCATCTGCGTGCCCGGCGTGTAGGGGAAGAAGCCGACTTTGTTCATGGCCAGCATTTCGTCCCAGGCCCAGAACGACTTCGGCAGCTTGGACGTCTTGTTGGCGGCCAGCGCCTTGTCGCTGATGGCGTTGAACGACATGCCCGGCGGCATCATCAGGCCCTTCTGCGCGCCGCCGACGGAAACGTCGACGCCCCACTCGTCATGACGATAGTCGGCCGAGGCCAGCGACGAGATGGTGTCGACCATCAGCAGCGCCGGATGGCCGGCGGCGTCGATCGCCTTGCGGATCTCGGCGATCGGGGTCAGCGCGCCGGTCGAGGTCTCGTTGTGCAGTACGCAGACCGCCTTGATCTCCTTGCCCTTGTCTTCGCGCAGCTTGGCCTCGATCGCCTTCGGGTCGGCGCCGTTGCGCCAGTCGCTGGTGATGAATTCCGGCTTGAGGCCGAGCTTCTCGGCCATCTTCTTCCACAGCGAGGCGAACTGGCCTGTCTCCACCATCAGGACGCGGTCGCCGGGCGACAGCGTATTGACCAGCGCGCCTTCCCAGGCGCCGGTACCGGTCGCGGTGTAGATGATCACCGGATTGGTGGTTTTGAAGATGGTCTTGATGCCTTCAAGGCAGCGCTTGGCCAGCTTGGCGAATTCCGGACCGCGATGATCGATCACCGGGGTGTCCATCGCGCGCAGGACGCGATCGGGCACGGGCGTCGGGCCCGGAATCTGGAGGAAATGCCGGCCAACCGGACGCGAGGAATTCTTAGCCATAACCGTTGCTCCAAACCGCCGCTTTTCGTGACTATGGTGGCGGACCACAGGCCCGTTCCCGGCCGGGGAGCGGCGCTTGTGGCGTTGAACTATGAATGCAACATTGCGGTCAAGCGGTTTCCGCAAATGGCAGACAAGCCCCCCATGAATAGGCAGCGGGAACGACAGGGACAGACGTTGTGGCGGTGGTAATGCCCGGCCTGGAGAGGCGCCTGAAGGCCGAACTGAGCGGGGACGTGCAGTTCGACCGCTTTACCCGTGGCCGGTATGCGACCGACGCGTCCCACTATCAGATCACCCCGGTGGGCGTGGTGGCGCCGCGCACCATAGAAGAGGCCGATCGGGCGATAGCGATGGCCCGGGCCGAGGGCGTCACCGTGCTGCCGCGCGGCGGCGGCTCGTCGCAATCCGGTCAGACCGTCGGCGAATCGCTGGTGATCGACTGCTCGAAATATCTGACCCGTATTCTCGATCTCGACGTCAAGGCGCGGCGCTGCACGGTCGAGCCCGGCATCGTGCTCGACGAGTTGAACCGCCAGCTCAAACCGCACGGCCTGTGGTTTCCGGTCGACGTTTCGACGGCGTCGCGGGCGACCATCGGCGGCATGGCCGGCAACAATTCCTGTGGCGGCCGCAGTCTGCGCTACGGCACCATGCGCGACAACGTCATCGCTATCGAGGCGATCCTGGCCGACGGCACGCTCGGCCACTTCGGCCGCATCGGCGGCAATATCGCCGACGTGCCGGCGCCGCTGCGGCCGCTGGCGCAGAATCTGCTGGCGATCGGCGCGCGCGAAGCGGACGAGATCGCCGCGCGCTTCCCCAAGGTGCAGCGCCGCGTCGGCGGCTACAATCTCGACGCGCTCGTCCCCGGTAAAAACGACGTCAATCTGGCGCATCTTCTGGTCGGCGGCGAAGGCACGCTGGCCTTCTCGACCCGCATCGAACTGAAGCTGTCGCCGCTGCTCGGCCGGCGCGCCGTCGGCGCCGTCCACTTCGGCAGCTTCTACGAGGCGATGAACTGCGCGCAGCACATCGTGCCGCTGAAGCCGATCGCGGTCGAACTGATCGACCGCACCATGATCGAACTGGCGCGCGAGATCGCGATCTTCCGGCCGACGCTGGACAAGTTCGTGCGCGACACGCCGGAAGCGGTGCTGCTGGTCGAGTTCGGCGAGGAGGACAACGAGGAAAACCTGCGCCGGCTGCGCCAGCTCAAGGCGCTGATCGGCGATCTCGGCTTCGCCTGGGGCAACAGCGGCGCCAAGTGGGGCGGCGTGGTCGAGGTGCTCAATCCGGAGCTTCAGGCGGCGATCACCGAGGTGCGCACCTCCGGCCTCAACATCATGATGTCGATGAAGGAGTCCGGCAAGCCGGTGTCCTTCGTCGAGGATTGCGCCGTGCCGCTCGAACATCTCGCCGACTACACCACCCGGCTGACCGAGATATTCGAGAGGAACGGCACCCGCGGCACCTGGTACGCCCATGCGGGCTCCGCCTGCCTGCATGTGCGGCCGGTGCTCAATCTGCGGCAGGAGAAAGATGTCCATGCCATGCGGGCGATCGCCGAAGAGGCCTTCGCCATGGTGCGCGAGTACAAGGGCTCGCATTCCGGCGAGCATGGCGACGGGCTGGTGCGCTCGGAGTTCAACGAGCCGATGTTTGGTGCGAGGTTGGCGCGCGCCTTCGAGGAAGTGAAGGACCGTTTCGATCCGGACGGCCTGTTCAATCCGGGCAAGGTGGTGCGGGCGCCGAAGTTCGATGACCGCAGCCTGTTCCGCTACAAGCCCGACTATCACGGCGAGGACGTCAAGACGCATCTCGACTGGTCGGCCTATCCCGGCAGCGGCGGCGGTTTCCAGGGCGCCATCGAGATGTGCAACAACAACGGCGCCTGCCGCAAACTGGCCGGCGGCGCCATGTGCCCGAGCTATCGCGTCACCCGCGACGAGCGCGACGTCACGCGCGGCCGCGCCAACACGCTGCGGCTGGCGATCTCCGGGCAACTCGGGCCGGACGCACTCGCTTCCGACGACATGATGGAGACGCTGAAGCTGTGCGTCTCCTGCAAGGCCTGCAAGCGCGAATGCCCGACCGGCGTCGACATGGCGCGCATGAAGATCGAGGTGCTGGCGGCGCGCGCCGCCAAGCGCGGCGTGTCGCTGCACGACCGGCTGGTCGGCTGGCTGCCGCGCTACGCGCCGTGGGCGGTACGCTATCCGAAGCTGTTCAACCGACGCGACACGAGCCCGTGGATGCGCCGTGCCTCGGAAACCTTCGCCGGCTTCTCCGCCAAACGCAGCCTGCCGACATGGCGCAGCGAAACCTATCGCGACCGCTCCGACTGGTCCTATGCCGCGGCCAAGGCGGGCGATCCGGCGCGCGAAGTGGTGCTGTTCGCCGACACTTTCAACCGCTATTTCGAGCACGAGAATCTCGAGGCCGCGCTGAGCGTGCTGATAGCGGGCGGCTACCGCGTCCATGCCGTGATGCCCAAGGACACGATCAAGCGGCCGCTGTGCTGCGGCCGTACCTTCTTGTCGGTCGGACAGGTCGATCAGGCCAAACGAGAAATGCAGCGCACGCTGGATGCGCTTGCGCCTTACGTGCTGCGCGGCGTGCCGGTGATCGGGCTGGAGCCGAGTTGCCTGTTCACCTTCCGCGACGAACTGCCGGCGCTGCTGAAAGGCGCCGCGGTCGATGCGCTGGCGGCCAATGCGCTGCTGCTCGAGGAATTCCTGGCGCGCGAGCAGAAGGCCGGCCGCCTGAGCCTGCCGCTCGGGCCGCTGTCGCAGAAGGCGCTGCTGCACGGCCATTGCCATCAGAAGGCCTTCGCCGCCATGGGTGCGGTCGAGTCGGTGCTGAAGATGATTCCCGGGCTCAGCGTCGAGACGGTGGAATCGAGTTGCTGCGGCATGGCCGGATCGTTCGGCTACGACGCCGGCACCATCGACGTGTCGCTGAAGATGGGCGAACTGTCGCTGCTGCCGGCGGTGCGCAAGGCGGATGGCGATACGCTGATCGTCGCCGACGGCACCTCATGCCGCCATCAGATTCACGACGGCGCCGACCGCGACGCGCTGCATGTGGCGCGCGTGCTGGCGATGAGCGTGGAAGCGGGAAGGGTGGTCAAAACCGCAGATTGACGCCGGTGGTGATCCAGTGCGCGTTCTCGCCGCCGATGTTGCGGCCCCAGATCACATCGAAATCGATGTTCTCTTTCGGTGTGTAGCGCAGGCCGAGTTGAATGCGCGGTTCGCGAATGGAATTGGGCGCGGGCGGGTCGCCGGGCTCGACCGCCGGCAGATGGCCGGATTGCCCGTAGACCTCGCCGATCAGGGTCAGCGGCTTGACGAAATTCCATTCGAAGCCGGCGCCCCAGGTCAGATAGTTGAGACGGGCGCTGTGGTCGTAGGACCAGCCGGCATTCAGGTTGATGCGGAATTTGTCGTTCAGTTCGATCGTCGCCGGCAGATAGACAAAGCCGCCCGTACTCACGCCGGTCACAAGATCCCAATGCGCGCCGCCGGCCAGGCCGAGACCGAACGGATGGCCGGCGAGCGGGATGAGATTGACCTTGGCCTTGAGCGTGCCGCCGGTGCCCCAGGCGCCGTCGCTGCGCGAGCGCTGCACTTGCGCGCCGAGTTCAATCGGAATGCCGAGCTTCAGCACACAGGCGGGCGCGAGCGCGGCGAGGAAATCATTGTTGTGCGCGAACGAGGTCCACGCCTCGACCTTGCACTCGCCGGGGGTGCCGACCTCGGAATCGTCGACCGCGAAGGCGCCGCCCGCGGCCTGCGCCTGCGATGGCAGCATCAGTTCCGCAGCCACGAAAAGCATGACCGGAAACGCCAGTCGCCAGTTGCCGAACTGCATGATGAGAACCCGCCCCCGTTAGCCCAGATCGATGACTACCAAATCCTTTCTCCCTCTGCAAATTAGAACTATTAAAAACTAACTATCAACTAGCGACCCGCCCGGACAGGGGACTGTCCGGGCGGGTCATGTCGGTCGGCGCAGGGAGGAACGGACGGGGTAGGCGCCGACCGGACCGGTGCCGCGGATCAATACGCGGCGTAGCTGCAGACCTTCTCGTAGTGGGCGTAGCCCATGCGGTCGTAGCGCTTGATGTAGCCGCATTCGCGGTAGCGCCGGCCGCTGTAGTAGACGGGCGCGGCGTAGGAATGGGAGGCAGCGGCGAGGCCGATCAGCGCGCCGGCGGCGAGGCCGATACCGATCGCGGTGCCGTGGCGCGGGCGGGCTTCCGCTTCGCTGCCGGTGGTGGCCAAAGCGGTGGTGAGGGTGAGGGCGGCGAGAGCGGCGGCGGCTATCCGGGACTTGGTGAACATGGCGATCTCCATCCGTTGATCTGTTGGGTGGCCGTTTTGGCCCCATGATCTTGGGTCGCCGGGTGTCCGAAACAGGTTCAAACGGTCGCTAGTATTTTTTTCGCGCGGTGAGACCGCGCCGCTTTGCCCCCTGCCGCCGACATCCGAATCCGGCTAGGTTTGCGGGCCGGCCAGGGGAGATAGATGCGATTTTCCGGACTGATGGGCGCCGCCTTTGCCAGTGCACTGGCGCTGACGGCGCAGGCCCAGCCGCTCGACAAGGTTCGCTTCGGCACCAACTGGGTCGCCCAGGCCGAACACGGCGGCTACTACCAGGCGCTGGCAGACGGCACTTACAAAAAATTCGGGCTCGACGTCACCATCGTGCCGGGCGGGCCGAACGTGAACAACCGCATTCTCTTGCCGGTCGGCAAGCTCGATTTCTTCATGAGCGCCAATCTGCTGCAATCCTTCGACGCGGTGGCGAACAACATCCCCACCGTCGCGGTGGCGGCCTCCTTCCAGAAGGACCCGCAGGTGCTGATCGCCCATCCGGGCACCGCCGCGACCTTCGCCGACCTGAAGAAGCTGACGCTGTTCGTTTCCAAGGAAGGCATGGCCACCTATTTCCAGTGGCTGCGCGCCGACTACGGCTTCGATGAGACGAAGGTGAAGCCCTACACCTTCAACCCGCAGCCGTTCCTCGCCGACAAAAATTCGGCGATGCAGGGCTATGTCACGTCCGAGCCTTACGCCATCGAAACGCAGGGCAAGTTCAAGCCAACGCTGTTTCTGCTCGCCGATCAGGGCTTCGACACCTATTCGACGCTGATCGAGACGCGGCGCGACCTGGTCGAGAAACGCCCGGACATGGTGCAGCGCTTTGTCGACGCCTCGGCCATCGGCTGGGCCAATTACATCTACGGCGACAGCCGGGCGGCGAACGACCTCATCAAAAAGCACAACCCCGAAATGACCGACGCCGCAATTGCCTACTCGATCGCCAAGATGAAGGAATTCGGCATTGTCGATTCCGGCGACAGCCTCACGCTCGGCATCGGCGCCATGACCGATGCGCGGGTCAAGAGCTTCTTCGACAAGATGGTTCGCGCCGGCGTGGTCAAGGCCGGGCTCGACTATCGCCGCGCCTATACGACGCAGTTTGTGAACAAGGGGGTCGGGGTGGAGCTGAGGCGGAAGTGACGCGGGGCGCGCTACAACCTCAGTGTCATGGCCGGGCTCGTCCCGGCCATCTCGCTTAGGAGGGCAGGGCGCGTGGTAACCTCACTGCCTTGTGAATCGGGATCGCCGGGACAAGCCCGGCGATGACAAGCTTGAGTACCACAGCCCCACCCCTCGTCTCCCTCCGCAACGTCGGCAAGACGTTCGACAGCGGCACGGTCGCGCTTGACGGCCTGACCCTCGACATTTGCGACGGCGAATTCGTCTCGCTGCTCGGCCCGTCCGGCTGCGGCAAGTCGACGGCGCTGCGCATTGTCGCGGGTCTGAGCACGGCATCCGCCGGATCGGTGGAATGGGCGGGCGGTGCCGCCGGAGACATCGGCTTCGTCTTCCAGGAGCCGACGCTGATGCCCTGGGCCGATGTCACCGCCAATGTGCGGCTGCCCTTGAAGCTGGCGCATGCCGACGCGGCGATGGCGGACCAAGCGGTGGCGCAGGCGCTGGCGCGCGTGGGCCTCAGCGATTTCGCCCACAGCTATCCGCGCGAACTGTCCGGCGGCATGAAGATGCGCGCCTCGATCGCCCGCGCGCTGGTCACCGGACCGCAACTGCTGCTGATGGACGAACCCTTCGCCGCGCTCGACGAGATCACCCGCTTCCGGCTCAACGACGATCTGCTGGGCGTCTGGCAGGAGCTGCGCCGCACCGTGGTGTTCGTTACCCATTCGGTCTTCGAGTCGGTTTACCTGTCGCAGCGCATCGTGGTGATGACGCCGCGCCCCGGCCGCGTCTCCACCGAGGTCGCCATCGACGCGCCGTATCCACGCGACGAACGGTTCCGCACGTCGGCGGAATACGCTGCTTATTGCCGCACGGTGTCGGACGCGCTCGCCGCGGCGATGGCGGGGGCGGCGGCATGATGATGCGGAGGGCGGGGCACTCTTCCTTACCTCCCCCCTTGAGGGGGAGGTCGACGCGCGCAGCGCGGCGGGTGGGGGGTGGTAGTCAAGCCTCGGCGCGTTGTCGCTTACCGCCCTCCCTAACCCTCCCCCTCAAGGGGGGAGGGAACGCGCTCTGCCTATGGCGCGTGCAATGAACCGCAACACCGCCCTCCGCATCGCGCTCCCGATCGTCATGCTGGCGCTGGTGCTGCTGGCCTGGGACCTGACGGTGCGCGGCTTCGGCATTCCGCCTTTTGTGCTGCCGGGGCCGGGCGTGGTCGCCGCGACGCTGGTCGCCGACAGCGCGCTGCTGGGACAGTCGCTGCTGGTGACGCTCAGCCTCACGGTGCAGGCCTTCCTGCTGGCGGCGGTCGGCGGCATTGTGCTGGCGGTCGCCTTCAATCAATGGCGGCTGGTCGAGCACGCCTTCTATCCCTACGCCGTGATCCTGCAGGTGACGCCGGTGGTGGCGGTGGCGCCGCTGCTGCTGATCTATCTGCCGCAGCCTCTGGCGGTGCTGGCCTGCGCCTGGATCGTGGCGTTCTTTCCTGTGCTGGCCAACACCACGCTCGGGCTGAACTCGGTCGACCACAATCTGATCGCGCTGTTCGACCTGTACAAAGCCTCGCGCTGGCAGGTGCTGTGGAATCTGAAACTGCCGGCGGCGCTGCCGCAGATGCTGGCGGGTCTGCGAATCGCCGGCGGGCTGGCGCTGATCGGCGCGGTGGTGGCGGAAATCGCCGCGGGTTCTGCCGGCGCCGGCTCGGGCCTGGCCTATCGCATCGCCGAATCCGGCTACCGCCTCAACATTCCGCGCATGTTCGCGGCGCTGCTGCTGCTGTCGGTGGCGGGCGTCGCGATCTACTTCGTGCTGGCGGGCGCGTCGCATCTGGCGCTGCGGCGCTGGCATGACAGCGCGGTGCGGCGCGAACGCTAGAACAGATACCGCACCAGCACACCCAGCGCCGCCATGATCAGCACCACCTCCAGCAGGCTGCGGTGCAGGGCAAACACCAGCATGGCGGCGATGGCGGCGAGCCCGGCGACGCGCAGATCGAGCGCCAGCGGATCGAACGCATACCAGCGCAGAGGCCCCGAGCGCATCTCGGTCACCTCGCCGAACAGCACGTGCAGCGCGAACCAGACCGACAGATTGAGAATGACGCCGACCACCGCGGCGGTGATCGCCGCCAGCGCCCCGGCCAGCCGCCGGTTGCTCCGCAGATCCTCGATGAAGGGCGCGCCGGCGAAGATGAAGATCATCGACGGCACGAATGTCACCCACGTCGTCATGGCGGCGCCGAGCAGGCCGCCGCCGAGCGGCGACAGCGGCGCCGCCTCGCGGAAACCGGCGAGGAAACCGACGAATTGCGTCACCAGGATGAGCGGGCCCGGCGTGGTCTCGGCCAGGCCGAGGCCGTCGACCATCTCGGCCGCGGTCATCCAGCCATTGGTCTCGACCGCCTGCTGCGCCATGTAGGCCATCAGCGCATAGGCGCCGCCGAACGACACCACCGCCAGCTTGGAAAAGAACACGCCGATCGCCACCAGCACGTGATCGCCGCCGAGCAGGAGGAAGGCGAGCGCGACCGGTGCCCACCACAGCACCAGCCCGGCCGCCACCGCGATCACCGGCTGGCGCCAGCGATGCGTCTGCCGGGGCGCCGCGACCGGCGCGGTGGCGCCGAGCGCCAGTTGCTCCGGCGCGCGGATGGCGACGGCAAAGCCGATCAGCGCCGCCGTCACCACGATCAACGGAAACGGCAGCGCGAAAAAGAAGATGCCGATGAAGCCGAGGGCGGCCAGCGCCAACAGCAGCGGCGTCTTGAGCGACCGCCGCGCGATGCGCAGCAGCGCCTCGGCGACGATCACCAGCACCGCGGCCTTGATGCCGAACAGCGCGCCGTCGACCGGACCCAGCCCGCTGCCGTAAACATAGAGCAGGCTCAGCACCAGCATCAGCAGGGCGCCGGGCAGCACGAACAGAATGCCGGCGGCGAGGGCGCCGCGCACGCCGTGCAGCACCCAGCCGGAATAGGTTGCGAGCTGCATCGCCTCCGGCCCGGGCAGCAGCATGCAGAAATTGAGCGCATGCAGGAACCGGTTTTCCGGCAGCCACTTCTTCTCGTCGACCAGAATGCGGTGCATCAGCGCGATCTGGCCGGCCGGCCCGCCGAACGACAGGCAGCCGATCTTGAACCAGACCTTGAGCGCCTCGGAGAAGCTGGGTTGGGATTGCGGGTCGCTCATCGTCATGCCGCCTTCGCTGGCCAGTTGTGATGCTCATCGGCGGCAAAGCGCAGCCAGGCGAACAAGGAATCGTAAACAAGAAAGCCGGAGTCGAGAAGGCCGAGATCGTCGTCGCCGGCCAGTTGCGACAGGCCGAGCGAGATGGCGTGCAGCCCGGCCGCCTCCGGCGCCAGATCGGGCCGTGCGGTGTCGGCGCCACGCACGATCAGCGCCAGCCGCGCCAACGCCGGTTCGTTTTCCAAACCGAAAATCGCCAGCAGTGTGTCGAAGCTGCAGCGCTCGCCGTCGTGCGAGATTTCGACATCGGCGATGTCGAACGGAATGCCGCCGCTCTCGCGCGCGACATTGGCGACGTCCGCCGGATCGACGAACAGGACGCGCGCCTCGGCGTCGATAAAGCGGCGGATCAGCCACGGGCAGGCGATGCGGTCGATCTTCGGCCGCCGCCGCGTCACCCAGAGGCTCGGCGGCGATGGCGCCAGCCGGTCGAGCGCGGCCTTGTTCACCAGCGGCAGGCCTGCCTCGGCCCAGCCTTGGTAGCCGCCGGCCAGCAGCCGCGCGTCGAAGCCGTCGGCGCGCAGGTTTGCGACCGTCATCTGGCTCATTTCATGTCCGGCCTTGCACGCGACCACGATCGGCTCTGCGCGATTGAGCGCCGCCGACCAGTGAGGAACGGCGCTTGCGTCCCGCCAGACCGCCGCTGGCAGCAGATGCGGGGACTGGTCGAACGCGTCGCGCCGCCGCACGTCAATGAGGTGCGGCGCACGCGCGGTGCCGATCAGGGGCCAGAGTTCGGTGGGCAACATCGAATAGCTCGGAGACAGCATGGGTCCCCTCCGTGACACGAAGGAGACGGTGCTTGGGCTCGCGAGCCTTCGGAAGATGGGGCGACCGTCGCAGGCCCCACGGTCACTCTCTATCCCGGTGGCCGTAGGGCCGCAACAGGCTTAAGTGAACAGCGACCAGGGCACGATCAGCGTCAGCCCGGACAGCAGCAGCAGCACCAGAATGACCCTGCGGAACGCCGCCTCGTCGAGACGGCCGTACAGCTTGATGCCCAGCCACAGCCCGGCGGCGAGCGCCGGCAGGCCGTAGAGATAGAGCCGGACCAGATCGGCCGTCACCGCGCCGGCGAAAGCCAGGGACACCGCGGTCATGGCGAAGGCGGCCAAAATCACCGGCTGGAAGATGGCGCGCTGGGTGTCCTT